>NZ_JAFLNA010000019.1:0-130011 GCF_017313405.1 Agrobacterium burrii | reverse complement strand
CCCGCCTCGATCGGCTGGAGCTGTTCGGGATCGCCGACCAGAACGATCTTGGCGCCTGCCCTGACGACGGCATCAACAAAGCCAGCCATCTGTTTTGAGGCGACCATGCCGGCCTCGTCCATGACGAAGACGGTCTTGTCATCCAGGACATCTCGGCCGCTGCCCCAACGCAGTTCCCATGAGGAGAGCGTGCGGGAAACGATGCCTGCTTCCTTCTCCAGAGCTTCCGCCGCCTTTCCCGCAAGCGCGCCACCGACGACACGGTATCCGGCCAGTTCCCATGCCTCGTGCGCCGCCTTCATCATCGTGGTCTTGCCGGCGCCCGCGCGACCGACGACTGCCGAGATTCGCGCTGGACCGGCAATTCGCTCGATCGCGGTTTTCTGCTCTTCAGACAGCCGCTGATGCCGCTGGAACGTTGCATTCAGCGTCGCCTCAGGGACGGAATGCCCCTCCCGGTTCGACAGCCACATCGCCTGCCGCGCCACGGTAGCTTCCAGCCGGATCACCGCTCGCGTCGAGTAACGCGCCGGCAACTTCTCTCCGGTCGCGAAATCAATCGTTTCACGCTGCAGGCGCAAGACATCCGGGTTCAGGATGATCCTGATCAATAGTTGCTGGAAAACGGCGGGATCGTCGACATAGCGATGCAAAACCTTGGCGACATCGCGCTCGTCGAAGACGCTCTTCTCCCGCGTGATCAGGTCGAGCACGATGGCAGGATTCTTGACAATGCGGCGGGTGTTTTCGGCGCGGCGTTGCTCGTTCAGTTCGATCCGTTCCAGTTCGGGGCGGATACCTTGGCTCTCCGCCTTGCGTTCGATCGCTTTCGCCCCGACGCCGAGATGAATGGTGGGTTCAAGCTCGATGCCCTGCTTCTCATAAGAACGGCCGTCGATACGGAGATCGATGCCGCCGAGCACCAGATGATGGTTCAGCCGCTCGAACCACCCGTCCCTGAGAACGTTGAAGTCCTCTGTCGAGCCGGCCCATAGTTCGTAGAGGATTTTTCCCGTTTTCGTGCGGACCGGCTGCCCGTCCTTGTCAGCAACGGCAACCTTCTTCGACCCGAACCCGTCCTCGGTCAGCGGACGCAAGGTGGTCATCAGATGGATATGCGGATTGCCGGGATTGTCGTGATAAACCCAGTCCGCGACCATGCCTTTCGCAAGGATGTGCTTCTCGACAAAATCACGGACTAGGGCGATGTTCTGCTCGGCAGACAGTTCCAGCGGTAGCGCAATCGTCAGGTCACGGGCGAGCTGGGCATCCGAACGTTTCTCGAAAGCCTCGACCTTGTTCCAGAAAGCTTCCGACGCACCGGCGACAGAGCGGTCGGCGATCAGCGAACGAACCCATTTCGGGGCACCGGCTGGAAGCACAAACTCCTCATGCAGCAGACCCTGTTTGCGGGTGTAGTCGATGGTGCGGGCCTCCCGCTCGTAGTCCATCTTCGCGCAGTGCCGGTAGGCTGCGGACAGCACGACGCTGCGGCCGGAGCTGCGGCTGACGATACTGGCTGAGAAATGGGCGATGGCCACGGCGACGAATGCTCCTGGTTAAAACCATGTTCGTCGGGAGCGGCGGCGTAGCCGGGGCCGCTAGGGCTTTGAAGCAACACGTCGCACCGCGACGTATAATTGCGCCCTTGGAACCGCTCCTTCGGAACGGCGGGATCATCCACAAAAGCATCGCCTCTGGCGATCTGCAGATCTGCAGATTTCAATTCGGGCTCAACCGGGAGAATCTGGGCGTCGCAAGTCCAACACCCAACGAGTTCAAGGAAGCAACCGGAATGAAGAAGCCATCGTCCAGGATCAGGGAAGAAATCGCCAGATTGCAGGACCAGCTGAAACAGGCCGAAACACGCGAGGCCGAACGCATCGGCCGGATTGCGTTGAAGGCAGGACTTGGCGAGATCGAGATCGACGAGACAGAACTTCAGGCAACCTTAGAGGAGATCGCCAAACGGTTTCGCGGAGGCAAAGGTGCTGCTACCGGCAAGAAAAGCTCCGTTGACGGCCGAACCGGCGGCGAAACACCGGCGGCGTTCACGTCTGGCACGGATACGGGCAGCGCTGGCGAGGCTTGAGCGGATGGCGAAAGCGATGACGAGCGACGCGCGCAAGAAGGACACGCGCGAAAAAATCGAACTCGGCGGCCTGATCGTAAAGGCCGGGCTGCGCTACGAGAAACGCGCTCTTCTGCTCGGGCTACTGATCGATGCAAACAACCGGATCAAGGGCGACGACACAGAGAAGTCGCGCCTGACCGCGATCGGCGCGGAGGCATTTGGCGATGACAGCGAATAAGCTCCTTCTCCTGATACTCCCGGCGGCTATCATGGTCGCGGCGATGTTGATGACATTCGGAATGGAACATCGGCTGGCGGCGCTAGGCACATCCGCGCCGACGAAGCTGATGCTGGGACGCGCCGGCCTCGCCCTCCCCTATATCGCGGCTGCGGCAATCGGGGTCATGGCGTTGTTCGCCACCAACGGCTCTCCGAACATCAAAACCGCAGCCGCCAGCGTATTGGCTGGAAGTGGTGCAGTGATTGTTGTTGCGATCATGCGCGAAGCAATTCGACTGAAGGGTATCGCTGGCGACGTGGCAGCCGGACAATCGGTTCTGGCCTACACCGACCCGGCGACGATGATCGGAGCGGGCATCGCCTTTGTCAGTGGCGTCTTTGCTGTGCGCGTGGCGATCAAAGGTAATGCCGCGTTTGCGGCAGGCGGCCCACGGCGGATTGGTGGAAAGCGCGCGGTCCACGGCGAGGCGGACTGGATGAAGATGCCCGAAGCCGCAAAGCTCTTTCCCGAACCGGGCGGCATCGTCATCGGCGAGCGATACCGTGTCGATCGCGATGGCGTGGCGGCGATGCCGTTTCGCGCCAATGAACCGCCAAGCTGGGGCGCCGGCGGCAAGTCGCCGCTCTTATGCTTCGACGGTTCCTTCGGCTCATCGCATGGTATCGTCTTTGCCGGTTCCGGCGGCTTCAAGACGACCTCGGTGACGATACCGACCGCGCTTAAGTGGGGCAGCGGTCTCGTTGTGCTGGATCCGTCCAGCGAGGTCGCGCCGATGGTTTCCGAACATCGGCGTCAGGCCGGCCGCAAGGTGATCGTGCTTGATCCAACCGCGTCTGGTGTCGGCTTCAATGCGCTCGACTGGATCGGCCGGTTCGGTGGTACCAAGGAAGAAGATATCGTTGCGGTAGCCACGTGGATAATGACAGACAATGCACGCGCGGCTTCGGCACGCGACGACTTCTTCCGCGCGTCCGCCATGCAGCTCCTGACCGCGCTTATCGCCGACGTCTGCCTGTGGGGACATACCGACGCCAAGGACCAGACGCTGCGCCGTGTCCGCGCCAACCTCTCGGAGCCCGAGCCTAAACTGAGAGAACGGCTGACGCGAATCTACGAACAGTCTGACTCCACCTTTGTGCGCGAGAACGTTGCAGTCTTCGTTAACATGACGCCAGAGACCTTTTCTGGCGTGTATGCCAATGCGGTGAAAGAAACCCACTGGCTGTCGTATCCGAACTATGCAGCCCTGGTGTCCGGTGACAGTTTCTCGACCGACGAGCTCGCAAAGGGCGGAACGGATATTTTCATCGCGCTCGATCTCAAGGTTCTGGAGGCGCATCCCGGCTTGGCGCGAGTCATCATCGGCTCGCTGCTCAACGCGATCTATAACCGCAACGGCAATGTGAAGGGACGAACACTCTTCCTTCTCGATGAGGTGGCCCGTCTCGAATACCTGCGCATCCTGGAAACCGCCCGCGATGCCGGTCGCAAATATGGCATAACGCTGACGCTGATCTTCCAGTCGCTGGGCCAGATGCGCGAGGCTTATGGCGGGCGTGATGCGACGAGCAAATGGTTCGAATCCGCATCCTGGATTTCCTTTGCGGCGATCAACGATCCCGATACGGCCGACTACATCTCGAAGCGCTGCGGCGACACCACCGTCGAGGTCGACCAGACCAACAGATCGTCCGGAATGAAGGGATCGTCGCGGTCGCGGTCGAAGCAGTTGAGCCGCCGTCCACTGATCCTGCCGCATGAGGTTTTGCGCATGCGCGGCGACGAACAGATCGTCTTCACCTCGGGCAATGCACCCCTTCGATGCGGCCGCGCTATCTGGTTCCGGCGCGACGAGATGAAAGCCTGCGTCGGCGAGAACAGGTTCCATCCCGGCGCACCGACAGTAGCCGGTCCGGCGAAACCATGAGACCGATAAGGCTGTGTTTCGTGGCTGCTCTTGTGGCCATCGTCGTTATCGGCGTCCGCGCCAGAGGCGTGACCCTGCGCCGGTGGAACCGGCTTGCGAAAGGGGGCGTCACCGTAGGCGGAGACCGGCCACGGGCTCCGTGAGCTCAAGCGAGTAGCACCCGGCCGGCGAATGCCGGTTCGCTAACTGCCATCCATAACGGAAATGAATCGGAAGCGGTTCTTCGATTCATAAGTCTCGTTGGACGATAGCGTGAGCATCGCCGATCATGCGGCATGGGCACACACCACTACCAGCTTTATTGCCAGAGGATCGACGCCAACAGGAACATGGCCCGATATTACGCGCTTGCGATCCGGCCAACCCTTTTTGGAGAAACAGCCGTGGTGCGAAGCTGGGGACGGATCGGCAGTGCGGGCGGGGAGATGACCGAGGTCTTCGGCTCTGACAAAGACGCGATCTCACGCTTTCTCGAACTGGTGCTACTGAAGAGAAAAAGAGGCTATCAACCGGCAAGAAGCTGTGGAAACACTGGCAGGAGCGCGACTGCCCCGACATCGCCGCATGACAATGTCCGGATCGGCTGAAAAGGTTTTCCGTCTTTAACGAGGAAACCATAATGACGACAACCAATGAAATCGCCGACAAGATCGCATCCGAACAGAGCCTGACCAAGGCCCAGGCGAAAGCGATCGTCGAAACCGTCTTCGCTTCGATCACGACGGCAGCCACGTCCGGAGTGGAAACATCTATCCCCGGATTCGGCAAGTTCAAGATCAAGGATACGCCGGAGCGTGAGGCTCGCAATCCGGCCACCGGTGCCACCATCAAGGTCGCCGCTGCCAAGAAGCTGACGTTCCAGCCTGCCAAGGCACTGAAGGATGTCCTGAACAAGTGAGTTGCAACGGCGTAGGCTGAACCGTCAAGGGGAGCCGCTGAAGCGGCTCCCGGCGGAGTGTCATCGGCGCTGCTTACCGTCGCGTTCGAAGCTGATATCGACCTCGATGAAGAACGAGATTTTGATCGCAAGCTTCAGGGCGAGCTTGCCACCCCGGAAGAAGTGACAGATCACCTTTGCGAGGACGCGAAGTCGGCAGCCGGTGGCTGCGAGGAATTGTGCGAGACGTTTCATGCGGTTTCTCCTTGTCGATTGCGGTTATCGCGGGGAGAAGATGCAGACCGGAAAGGCAGGCTGCACCGGCTGGCCGGAACGACAGTGGAGGACCTTTTCGACACCGGAATTTTGGACCGCGAGGAGCCGCCAGCGGCGGGGGAAATTCTGGTGACAAAAGGTTGCTGCCTGGCTGCGTGGGATGCACGATCCCCGATAGTCGATGGCCGTCCTCGACAAGGACGCGGAGAAAGCATTGCGCCTCATGGCAATCGGACGGTGGTGCTGCATCGCGGCTGAATGCCGCCCTCAGAAGGGCGGCACGGCGTTGATGGAACCGTCCTGCTCGGCCATGATGACGGCCAGCTCGGCCAGAGCGAGCTCCAGCTCCGCAGCAATCTGGCGACGCTCGTCCGGATGGCACCAATTCATCTCGCGGCGCAGTTCTTCGATGTGTTGTTCCAGCAGCATCGTCATCTCCTTGACGTTTGAGAAAGATGACGCCGCGGGGCGTGAGGAAATGACGGGGTCAGGGATCGCGCCAGCGACCGCCGGAGGCGGCGAGTGGGGTGCCGGTTTTGTTGGAGCGAAGGGAACCGGAGCGGAAGCAAAATCGGGGGGCCATGCGAAGTCCTTGAGGCCGGCATTTGCTCACGGCACGATTGGTCACTCTGAGCAGACCCCACCACTCCGTAACGCGACCGGAAGAAGGAAGCGGGCTCGATGCCCGGTTCCTTCTTGATTTCAGCAAGGAAAAGCCCCGCCGTTTCCGGCAGGGCTTTCGTCTTTGATCAGGCGTCGCGCTTCGGGCGGTTCCAGACCAGCGTGTAGTCGCCTTCCTTCTCGGTCGGCCACAGGGCCGCGTTAATCGGGGCCGGAAAGCTCGGATCGTCAAGCTTGACCGAGATGTAGGGTTCGCCGTCGCCGGAAACCTGGCTCCAGGCGGCGCCGACTTCGGCCGCTCCGGACATGATCCGGAAATCGGGAGCGTCGCGGGAGGTGCGTTCGATCGGGTTCAGGCGGGCCTTCATGGAGACCGTCAGAGTGCGTACGTGGCCGAGGATGGTGTTGCCGTTGGTGGTGAACTCGCCGATGACTGCCATTGTCTTGATCCTTTCGGGTTGATCGGGCCGCGACCATCGCGTCCTCGATGACTGTCGAATTGATCGGGCACGATCGGACCGCACCCTCCGGGGTCCCCGTTGCGTGAGCGCAACGGGGTGGGCAAGGGCCGGAACATAGTGGAGGGCGGACGGGCACAGGCTTTTTGCTTCGCGATGCAAAGCGCGCTGGCGCGCGGCGGAAAAAGGCTGGGAACGGCCGTTGCGGAAAAACGATCGAGGCGCAGCCGGTTCTCGATCAGACATGTCAAATCGAGGTCGCGTTGGCCGCGCCGGATTTCTAAACCTCGATGGACCGCGTAATGGCGCTGATCGTCATCGGCAGAATTCACCACTGATAACGACAACTCTTCGAACTGCCGGCCCACTCTCGATCTCAACCGGCCTGCCGCCTTCCGGGCAGATGCATTGCGTCGTCGCCCTCTCGCACCGGTCATGCCCAAACTGCGGGCTGATCTGCTGCTGGAAGCCAATCCCGGTGATATCAAACTTGCAGGACACCGCAATGCTATCGGCGATCCTGCGTACTGCGTTGGCCAATTTGGAGCCGTTCCACCAGACCCGAGAGCCATAAATGCTGTTCGGAAATCCACCCGCGCGATGCCAGATCAATGATCGCTGCTCCATCTGCAGGCGGGCTTTCCCGGCCCGTCCCCTCGCGAACCCGCCGGAGAGATCAGAGCGACCATCACAAAAGAGGCGTTTTACCTCGACCAGAGGCAAACATCGCCGCTTGCTGAATGGCGGCAGGCGTTTCCTTCTGCCGCCGATGCGGTCAATCGTAGACCTGGGACCGTGATCGGAGCAACCAGAAGGGAAAACTCACGTTCATCATGCAGCCTCTCTGTCCTCAGCTGACACCGGCTGCAAGCTGTGCAGATAATTGACAGCGCGTTGCGCATGCGCAGCTGCCTGGAAGATCGCCCGCTTGTCATTGGCGAGCAGCGATAACCAGGAGGCCAGGTAACTTGCATGATCAGGACGTGGCTCAAGTTCCGGAACAATCGCGAGGTCAGCGCACAAGAAGCAACTACCAAGTTCCGCGACCAATTCCTCGCGGGCGCGTTCGCTCTTGTCCTTCGCATACCGGCTGAGGTCGCGTCCGACACGGGCCGGATGCGCCGTCCAATGGCAGCTTTCGTGACTGAGGGTTCCAACGTATGCAGCAGAATCCCTGAAGCTCTCGAACGGCGGCATCTGGATGATATCGCTGCCCGGCGAATAGAAGGCCTGATTACCGCCATGCCGGATGACCGCGCCGGTATTGCGGAAGAACGCGTCGGCATGACCGATGCGCTTGAACGGGCTCAGGACCGGTTCGGGTGCGCCATGATAGTGGTCAGGCAGGCCGTCGATTTGCGCCACGTTGAACACCGTGTACGATTTCAGGAACGGAATATTCCGTTCCACTTCGCTGCCATTGCCGTCGGTCTCAGTCTTGGTAAAGCGGCTTGCATAGATGACCGTCGTTCCGGTCTCGCCCTTACGGACCGAGGCGCCAAGTTGGAACGATTGTTTGAACGTCATCCATGTCGGAGAAGAATAACCCCGCGCCGTGCTCTCCGACCACAACAGGAGCACGTTGAGTCCACTATAGGCTTCGCCATTGTGCCGCAGCGGCCGGGTGATCCGTCCGGTCGTGTTTGTGGCCGACCACGGCTTCATCCACGGCCGGACGCCGTTTTCCAGATCCGCGACAATCTTGTCAGTGATCCTCGCATAGAGATCGGCGCGTTCGCCCTGCTCTTTTCTTTTCATATCCTTCAACCTTCGCTTTCGGAGGTCGCGACCGTCGCGACCCCGTCACGTCGGTCAAAAGCCGGGGAGATCAGGGATGAGCGCACGCGGAACGCGCCGCAACGTATGTGGAGGAGGGCGAAGCCCTTGCGCGAAACCATCGGCCCGGCAGACCGAAGACGGGACGGGGTAGCAATGGACAGATTACCCATCTTCGTACGCAGCCAAGGGCTTCGCCAGCGGGACCACTTTCTGCCGCACGGGAGCCGACGAAATCTTCGTGACGGCGCGGTCGAGGTTGAGACTTTCTGTCGACGCATTGACCGCCGCGTCCCGTCGTAGATCCGGCGCGCTGGCCAGCACGGGTCCCTGTGACTTCGAGCTGACCCTCGTCTACGTGAAACAGCGGGGCCGGAACCCCGCCGTGATGGCTGTTATTCGAAGGCTGACAGCTGGGCTGCGGCCGCCTTGCGGTCGAGCGTCTGGCCGGGATTTTCGACCGGCCGGTCGAAGGGCTTCCAGGTTTCGCCGACGACCTGCTCATAGGCTGCGACAGCGCCGACGGCCGCCATTCTGAGCGCATGTGCCTGGATGCCCATGTCGGCCGCGAATTCGCGTTTGCGCTGGGCGGCGCTGTCATAGCCGACCGGACCGTCGAGATCCTCGTCGCGGGCATCCGCAGCGCTCTTGGCGGTGGCGTCCCGCGCCTCGGTGACGGCGCGGGAGTAGAACTGGCCGGCGCCATGGGCCGATCCGACATAGGCGCCGACGATGCGCTGCAGATGGATCTGCATTGCCCGCTCGCCAAGCCCCTCGCAAAGAGCGGTGGCGGTCTCGACGATCAGGCGCTCGTGCATGTCACGGATGCCGTCGCTGTCGAGAATGGCGGTCCCGAAGCTCTCGGCGATCCGGAGCGCCTGGGTTTCATCGGGGCATGTGAGGCGGACCATTTCGAGGGTGGCGCCTTTGCGCAGCGGCACGACGCGGGCGGATGGGCGGGTTGATTGACGGGATTGGGTTGCGGGCTTTGCCATGGTGGTTTCCTTGTCTCTTCGCCGAAGCGTCGGCCCCCTGGCCGTTCTGTCCTTCGGTGCGGTCGAAAGGAACCGGCGAAAGCCGGGCGGTTCAGGGTCCGGGCAGGCCAGATCGAGCGAAGCGGGCATGCGGTCAAGCGGGGCTGCCCAAGCCCTTGCGAAGCCCGCGTGCCTGCTTTGTCGAGAGCGGCATGACCGGCCGCCCCGCGGCGCGACAGCGGCCTTGAACCGAACGGGCGCCGGTTCAGACCGCCACGAAACCGAAGGACGGAACAGCCAGGGAACAGATCCCGGATGCCGAAGAGGAGAGGAAACCAAGCAATGCCTGCGCCAGGCAAAGCCGACCCGCCCTCCGCCCGCGGCTTGCCCAGTCATCACAGGCGCCGGACATAACCGTCGGCTCGCACCCCCGTTTGACCAACGCTGCCAGGCAGAGGTGCACGGGCCCGCAATGACGCGATCGCCGCTTCCTGCCGCGCGAGCTTTCGTGAGAGTGCATCGATCTCCGGCTGACGCTCGGCGGTGATGGCGGCAAGATTGGTCCGATAGCGATTGAGGAACGCGTGCCGCTCAGGCGGTTTGCCGCGGCGATACCCGGGCCTGCGCCGGCCGAGCGACTGTATCAGGGCGGTCATCTTGCGGATGATCTGACGCTCGATCATGTCGATCTGATGCCGCGTCTGCCGGCAGGCATCTTCCATGCGCCGCAGTGCCATATGATGGTCGACCGAGGTCATGCCACATCCCTCCCCGTCCATGACGCGAAGCTCGATGGGCCTTCGTAAACCGCGCGCCGCGTCTCGTCGATGACGAAGCCGAAGCAGCCCGCCTTATAGTCCGCCGACGGCACCAGAAAGCGCCGCTCCTCGACGCCGTGGTCGCACCTGCCACCACGCGTGGCGATTACCTCCGTCATGCCAGGGTGATGGTCCGAGCGAAGCGCGGAGATCACGATCCAGTCGTTGGCATGTTGCTGCTCGAAGGCGCCTCGATCCTTTGTGTGGGATTCACCGGGTGCAAGGCGTGTCCCGGAAATTGTCTCCCACGCGTCGGGCTCCCAATCCTTGAGCGTCCGTGCCGCGCAACGCTGCTCGAACCTGGTGAACAGGTCGGGAAAGGCTACCGCGACAGCCGCCCAAGCGGAATCCTCCTCGTACCAACCGTCCTCCGACCGCAACATCGGATGGACTTGCGCATTGTGATTTCCGGAGAGCTTGAAGCCTCCATGTCCCGCCGTAGTGTGAGCAATCACACCTTCGGCATAGATGGTGGCGCCCTGCGACGGACCCCATGGTGTGTTGCAATGGATCCGCGCCGGTCTGCGCGCAAGGCGAACCAGTTCGCGGCTATGCTCGATCTGTTCAAGCATCCGCGCATGAAACGCCGGCTCATCCTCGATCCTGCCGTGATGAGAATAGAAGTCGCCCCGTGTGAGATCGACGAATGGTCGCGTGACGCGCCAGGCGGAGGCCAGAAAATACTGACCGTCGCGCGCCGGCACCATGGCGAAGACCAAGTCACCGACGCGAGCAACCGGCATTCCGTCCGCACTTCTTCCAAATTCAACCCCTGAACAATCAGGATTGGATGGACCGACCGTTTCAGGAGTGGAGTCCTTCATGCTGCGGTCCTCCCCTCGACGACATCGGCGGCGATCTCGTCCGCCGTCACGTCCTCCAGAACAGCGGACGGATAACCGTGTCGCGACAGCCATTCCTCCGCGGCTTGCCGATTCACAGCCAGATGGACGAGTTCGGCATGATCGCCGGCTCGGCCGAACACACGGCAACTGCCGATGCCAGGGCGTTCGACAACGCTGAAGGTGAGGCTGGTTTCCAGCGAAAACGTGCGGTGGATGCGAATGGTGATGACACCGCCGCCGCCAAAATCGCCTTCGTGCAGCGTAACGTTTGCCGGCAGGACGATGCTCCCGGCGGCGCGCGCGTCCTGCTTGCGGATCAGCCGGCCGGAGCTGTTGCTGGTCTTCCAGGCGGACAGCTTTTTGCGATGCCGTTCAGGCGGGCGAGGCGTTCCGTCGGACCATTTGAGGATGGAGCCGATCGGCGCCAGAAATGCGAGATGTGCCGTCATACTAATTCTCCATGAATTTTGTGGGGTGTTGGGAACAAAACCGCCGCCGATGGAGACCATCGGCGGCGGGACTTCATTCGGAGAAAAAATGGAAGCGGCTACTCCGCCGCGATCCCGTAAGCGTCCTGGTCCTCGTCCGGCTCGCCGGTCTCGGAACCATGATCGGACGTGCCGGGAAGATCGTCCTCAGCCTCGAAGGGATCGGCACCCTCTTCCTCAATGCGCTTTTCCTCGACGTCCGCCGTCCCGGTTTCGGCCTCGTCCTCATCGTCGACAGCCTCGCCGTGTTTGATCAGATCAACGATGTCCTGCCGGTCGGGAGCAAAGAGCGCGGAAGCGTGGATGAAGCGTTCCTGGCTGAAGTGATCGACCAGAGCCGCACGGGTCTCGCGCACTTTCTGGCGCGGAAGCACATTCGCCTCCTTTGCAGCCGCCTCGAGCGCCTGCCGCGACAGGCACAACAGAAAATCCTCCGAGCCCATGTTTGGCAGGAAGCTGTCGGCTCCGATCGCGTCTCCGGCGATTCGGGAAACCACACCACTGTTCGACATGCCGCGTCGGCATGACAGCACGTCGATCAGCATCGAGCGGGCGGCAACACGCACCGTCTCCATGTCGAAGGCGAGCTTGCCATCTTCGGAGAGCAGTTGGGCGGCATGGCGCCGGAAGTGCTTCGGCCCGTACACGCTGTCGCTGGCCCCGGAATCGACGCGGACGTTCTGTCCGACGAAGGCAAGGACGAGCAGAGCCATCAGCATGTCGTCCTCGATTGGCGCGCGGCCGAGTGCCTCATGCAGGGCATCGGTGCGGAAGTCGCCGATCATGTCCTGACCCTTCTGGGTGACGTCCGGGCGCGGCTTCGGTGCGTCGATGACCGGATTATCGACTGTTCCTCCCGCATCGTTACCGGCGGAAGCACCATCCTTGCCCTTCTTCTTGTCCTCGGGCATGCGGAAGGCGACGGACTGCACCTTGCCGTCACGGTCGAGATACATGGCGACATGATCGGACTTCGACGGCTTGCCGTAGATGCGCTCGGCCTTCTTCGGCAGTTCCGGCTGCCCCCAACTATTGACCTCGACAATCGCGCCTTTCTTCGGAAGATTACTGGTCATCCATTCCTGCTGGGCGCCGAGGAAGGCCTCGACATTGGTGGTGTAGCGGCTGTCCTGATCGGCCGGCGCGAACAGGTCCTCGACCCATTCGATGCCGTAGGCCTGAGCGAGATCATCGCCAAAACTCGCATCCTTCGCGAACATCCGCGTCTTCGAAAGCGCACGCGAGATGTTGTACCAGTCGGCGCGCTCAGCTTTTTTAGGCTTGTTGGCCTTCCAGACTTCCTTTTGTTCCTCGATCGACGCGGCGGCGATGGTTCGCAGCTGCTGCTCGTTCGGCATGTCACCGAGCGCCATATGGTCGAGCATGGCCGGCAGAACGTTGGCCAGAAGCCTGAGTTTGCGGATCTGGCGCACCGGCAGGGCGAGCGCCACGCCGATCGCTTCCTCGGTCCAGCCAAGGGCAACAAGCCGTTCGATGCCGCGCCACTGGTCGACAGGATTGAGCGGCTCACGGGCAATGTTCTCGACCATCGAGCGCATGGCGCCGTTGTCGTTGGCCGCCTCTCGGACGATCACGTCGATTTCCCCAAGACCTGCGGCAATCGCCTGGGCGACACGCCGGTGACCCGCCTGAATGATATAGCCATTTCCGCCGTCGGTTTCAGGCGCGACGATCGGCGGCTGGATGATGCCAACGGCCTTGACCGTCGCCAGCAACAGCGCATCGGCCTGCGGTGAAGATTTCGAGCGGCGCGCGTCATCGGGATTGTTCTTCAGCGCACGGGGATCGAGTTTGAGGATCTGCATGGGATTTGCTCCTTCCGGGTTTCGGGGCAGCGGATCGCCACCCCTTCCTGCCTTCACTTCTTTGCGAAGACACTTTCCGGACCGCGGAGCGGACGGACCGGCGCAACTGCCCCCGAGCGGCCCTGCCCGTCAGGGCGAGCGGGGCAAAGCCTTGCGAGAACGACGTGCTGGGTTGAGGAGGGAGCGGTTGAGCGACAGCGGCGACGAGACGGCCGATCTGCGAGAAGGGTTTCTTACTTTCTCTTCTTCCGGTTTTATTCCCGCTATTCACGACAAAATTGGTGATGCTGGGCGGCGTGAAGCTAGGTGTAGGCCGTGCAGCGGCATGGCCGACAGAGTGTTCGATATTGCTGAAAATGGAACCAGGGAGTTAGCTCAAATGCAAGAAATGCGGTGACACTCGTGAGACCACGGCTTCCCGACTGTCGAGCCGTAACGGAAGAACCGTCCGTTGAACCATCCTCTCACATTACGTGGCAAAGATGCTGAAACGCGGCAGTGAGGGGGTGAAAGTCGGGCTTAGCTTGGTTGCAGAAACTTGTCGCGAAATTCCGCATTTTGTGTCGTCGCAAATGTCAGACGCAAAACTGAAAAAGAAATCGGGAGTTTTGCAAAGAAGGAGAGCCACATGAAAACCGACTGGAATCTGATCCGGGAAATGATGGGTGCGGCGATCGATGCCTGTGAACGGATCGAGGCGGCCGGCTATTCTGAAAACGACCGAGACGCGACCATCGCGGTTGGAGGGCAGCAGGTCAGCGTTCACGATTTTCTTGTCAGTGCTTGGACACTACCGGAGAACCTTCGCTATCAGATCATCCGCGAGCGCCACGACCAAGCGGCAGACCTTCCCTACGTGCCAGAGGCGGCCCGCGTTCTCGTTGCCATGGCACAGGCAAGCGCGGAACTGATCAGCGCAGGCGATACATCCCCGGCGGGGGATGACATCCAAAAGCTGATTCAGTGGTTTGGAAATCATGCCGCGCCCGGTATCGAGCGAGCTATTGCCGATCGTCGCCGCGCTGTCGCGTAATTCCTAATATTCGCGACAAAATTGGCGGCGCTGAAAACACAGCCGAATTTCTGTCGCAAAAATCAGGTGCAAAAGTCAGACTTTCGCGACTGAGTTCTACGACAGTTTTCGCCCGATAGAGAATCCGTTCGATTTATGCGGGAACGAGCGTGCTTTTGCTCTGTTGTCGTCGCGCAGGCTGGGCCTGGTGAAGATAGACAGCGAACGTGTCCCAGGGCGGGGTGATGGAAAGTTGCCAAAGAACCCGGCCAACCTCGCCTCGGTGATAGCCTCCATGCAAGGCAACATGGGTCAGCATTTCCTCGCGGGTCATATAGCCCTTGTCGCCATCGGTGAAGGTGAAGGCCACAGCCTCGGAAAGCGTCGTGGGAGAGACCGTGCCAAGGTAGTCGAGATACCATTGGTCGGAGGACATGACGGCGGCCCGCAGTTCAACTAGCCCCGGCGTTTCTTCGAGATTATCCGACGTGAAGCCATGCGGAACGCCTTGCAGATGGCCGGCGAATATCCGAGAAACTACATAATAATGGCTGATCAGCCCGAGAGCGGTTCGCAGTTCCGCCCCATTTTTTTCGGGGTCAATGCTTTCCAGCTTATTGAATAAATCGACATTGGCCCAGGCGTGATAGCCGTAGAGTGTTTGGAGCAAGGTGCTCATTGCCACCGATCCTTTCGAGGTTTACAAATGTGAGCAAGTCTTTCACATTTTCTACGGGGATCGGTTTTTGTCTACTCGCATTGCAAAGCAGCAATCCGTGATGCGCAAGGAGCCACGACAGGCCCGTTCCCGCGCAACAGTGGAAACGATCGTTCAGGCCGGCGCTCGCATTCTAAGTGATGAAGGCTGGGCCGGTTTCACAACAAACAGGGTCGCGGAGCTGGCTGGCGTCAGCATCGGGTCCCTCTATCAGTATTTCCCCGACAAGCTCTCCTTGGTCGATGCGATCCGCCACCGCCATCTTGATGACAGCATGGCGGTCATGCGACGAGTCCGCCCGGACGCGGTATCGCCGGCAGAGTTCGCTGCGCAACTGGTTCGGGCCGTGGTCGCGGCACACAGCGCCTATCCGGGTCTGCACCGCGTGCTGCTAGACGAAGCTCCCAGCTTCGAAGAGTATCGAAACCCGCACAGCGAATTCGAGATTGAATATCTTGCCTACTACGCTGAGGCCGTTGCCACATACCGGAAGCGCCAGCCTAATCCGGACGATCATGTCGCCTCCCGCGTGATTTCGGACGCGATTGACGGGGTGATACATAATGCGGCTCGGCGTGGTGCCATCAATGACTTGGCGATGCAGAGAGAGCTGGTCCGCTTGATCACCCTGTACATCGGGGACTCCGGCTAGACTCGCGGAAATCAGGATTTCCGCGACAAAGGATTGTCGCGGAAGCTAACTTCCCGCGCATGTCACTTTCGCGATCGAAGCCATGAGGCGACCATTTCGATCTCGTTGGTAAGAACGCCGCCGCTATAGTTCTCTGGCAGCCGAGAGAGCTCTTCAACACTGTCCATCCCGGTCGAGAAATCGCCGCCATGATAGGGGCCGACAACGAACACGGTACTTCCAACTGAATCCATCCGATTTAGATAACGATCAGGCCAGCCCCAAAGCCACGGGGCCACGTTGATCGGGACGAGCACCACCGTTGAACGGCATTCGTCTGGCATCGCGCCCGTCCATCCATAAGCGATGTAACGCAGCAGGCATCCCTTTAGGGAAGCACGAGACATCGTTTTCAAGCCGGGAACTGCGGTGCGCAAGGCTGCGATCGGCCGATCCCCGCCATAAGCCATGACGGTTGCTCGTCGCTCCGGCGGAAGGGCATTCAGGAACGTCGCCAGTTTCGATCCTTCATCGGGATCGTTGCTCTTCACGTTGATCAGGAAGGGCCGGTCAGGAAAAGCCTGAAGCACTTCGGCAAGAGTCGGCATCATGCCGACATCGCTGCCTCTGAACGGATATGTCCTGCCACCATCGGCGGTGTAGCCGTAGCCTATGTCAAGTTTCTTGAGATCGGCCACGGAATGCTCGCGCGTGACGCCATGGCCGTCGGTGCGGCAATCCAGTGTCCAGTCGTGAAAGACCACGAATTGTCCATCTGTCGTGGGATGAACATCCAGCTCAACAATGTCAGCACCGACCTCGAAGCTTGCCCGCATGGAAGCAATCGTGTTCTCCAGATAACCGTGCTTCGGCGGCAGGATGCGGGAAGCTGTGCAGGTATCATTGGTGACCCCGGCTGGATCGAAACGTTGCGCGATTCCACGATGCGCGAGGACAAGCGGATCATCCCCATCTGGACGGCGCGTGAACAAATTCGTGTTGTTAAGAAAGATGAACGCGGAGAGAGCGATAATTACTATGAGGATATAGCGTAGAATTCTTCTCATAAATAACGTGTCTCTCTGTCAATAATGAGCCGGCCGGCACTTGCCTAACGACAGACGTGGCGCTTTCAAGGCGAGCTCCCCTATGTCGCAAATTCCCGCAACCTGCGACACATTTTGCGACCAATGTGTATTTCACTTATGCCATTCAGAGCTCTTCGCGCGGTTTTAGATTGTAGAAAAATTCATAGAGCGTATCGGCGACCTTCGCGATGCCGCGCGCATTGTTGCCTGTTCCGAATGGATCGGTCGCACGCTCCCAAAAATATACGGCATTGTTGCCCGGGTTCTTTCCATCCATCAGCAGATAGGCATGGCCCCCGTCTGCCGTGCCAAAAAATACCATCTGGGGCGTGAATTGGATTGGCCAATCACCGTCAGTACAAAACATGCGGTACATGGTTTCAAGGTGTTCCTTATCGGAAACGAGAACTTGGCTTTCATGTACAGACTTTGTGCCGTTGTCCCATGCGGCAACAAAATTTGCGTGGAGGTGTGGCTCGGCAAATCCGTTCCAGCCGTATCGCGTCAAAATCGCTCGAAGCTGATTGGGTATTGTTAGATTGGTTTTTCTTTCATAATCAGCAATGTCTGCCTCGCTCCATGGTTTGTCGTCAAAGCATTCCCAATCATTCGTCGATTGTAACTTTTCTATCGCTGCCTCTAATGTAATTGACATGGACTTTTCCTAACATCGTTTCTGTCGCGAAACTCCCGAGTTTTGCTCGATATGTTATTCCGACTTTTGCAGCGCTTCAAAATCAGGAGTTCTGCAACGGCATGGATGCTTCGATCAATCTCGTCCAGTAGGCGACCCCATAGGGGATCGCTGCATCGTTGAAGTCATAGGCGGGGTCATGCAGCCCCGCCGTGCTGCCGTTGCCAAGCAGCGCAATATTTCCAGGCCGTTGTTCGAGCATGAATGCGAAGTCTTCCGAGCCCACGAGCTGCGAGTGGTCGGGATCGACGGAATCCTCTCCCATAACGGTACGGGCAACCTTCACAGCCAACGCTGTTTCGGCTGGATGATTGACCACTGCGGGATACAGGTTTCTGAATGTCAATGTCGCAGTCGCCCCGTAGGACGCTGCGATACCCTCCGAAATGTCGATAATACGTCGATGCATGGTGTCTCGAACCTCCGGTTCGAACCAGCGGGCTAGGCCACGCAGCTCGCTCGATCCGACAAACGTTCCTCCGGGCTTTCCGCCTTGAAACGATCCGAAGGAGATCACGCCGCTTTTGAGCGGGTGGACGTTGCGCGCAATAACGGTTTGCAGGGCAATGAGGATGTTGGCGGCGGGAAGCAGCGCGTCAACGCCAGCCTGAGGACTAGCAGAATGGGCGCTCTTGCCATCGACCGCTATCTTGAAGCTCGCCACGGCAGCCCCAAACGGGCCGGTGCGGGTGGCAAAACGACCAACGTCCAGGCCCGGTTCGTTGTGAAGGGCGAATACCCTCTCGATCCCCCAGCGTGTCATCAAGTCGTCGTCGCACATCGCCTTCGCGCCGGCCTGTCCTTCCTCCGCTGGCTGGAAGATCAGAACGGCGGTGCCATCGAAGTTGCGTGTTTCTGCCAGCGCCTTTGCAGCACCCAGCAGCATCGCCGTGTGTCCGTCGTGCCCGCAAGCATGCATTCGGCCTTCCGTCGTAGAAGCGTAGGAAAGTCCTGTCGTTTCGTGAATAGGCAGCGCATCCATGTCGGCGCGTAGACCGACCACCCTGCCGGAAGAATGATTCCGGCCGTGGAGAACGCCAACAACGCCGCTCCTCCCAACCCCCTCGGTAACCTGATCGCAGCCAAAAGTGCGTAGCTTGTCGGCTACGAAGGATGCGGTGCGAGGGAGCTCGTAACCAAGCTCCGGGTTGGCATGCAGATCACGGCGCCAGGATATGATTTCGTCGTGCATGGATGCAGTCCCGTTTTATATCGACTGTCATTAAACGGCATGCTCCCGCCAAATGCAAAAATCTGCAACACCTCCGATGCAAAGGTTTATGAATCTCGCGGCAAAGGCTCCGGTCCCATCAAGGCATCGATGAAGGGAGCTTTTCGTGCAAGATATTCGCCAATACCGTCTCGATTGTCGGCCTCAAGTCGAAGTTTCAAATCCTGGTATTGCTGTCGGATAATGGGATCATTCCGCAAAAGGTCGCGAAAACGGAGCATTCGCTCTATCTGCCAATGCCCCTTGATACAGACGTGCACCTTATGTGTTCGCACACCATCGGCATCGCGACGGTAAAAATGGTGGCCTTCTGACAGGTCCTTTCCCCGGGCATAGCCCAAAGCTCGCATGGAATCGTCACAAGCAGTCCCATTTCGATGCTCTGAGACTTCAACCAGGAGATCGATTTCAGGTTTTGCGGCCAGGCCAGGGACGGCCGTACTCCCTACGTGATGAATCCCGTCAAGCTCGACACCGAAGCTTGGTGCAATCCGGT
Organism: Agrobacterium burrii; assembly: GCF_017313405.1. Classification (NCBI taxonomy): domain Bacteria; kingdom Pseudomonadati; phylum Pseudomonadota; class Alphaproteobacteria; order Hyphomicrobiales; family Rhizobiaceae; genus Agrobacterium; species Agrobacterium burrii. Next base: position 110,940 of record NZ_JAFLNA010000019.1, on the reverse strand, counting down.
CTTTCTCAGCGGAAAATAGAGCACGCCACCGACTGTCATAGGGGGCGATTTCGCTGGTGAGCGCCACCTTGTGTCCTCCCAAATCCTAAAGTGGCCCGTTGCTGTGGCAGCGGGATAGAGCACCCAGCGCAACGGCTGGATGCTCCCTTTCATTATTTATGCGACAGCTTTAGGGCGACCAGCGCTCATCAACGCGATTAGTCTTTTGAGTCGAGTCACCACGTCACTGGTTTCCAGGAGTTGCTGCTTGTGTTCGATACTGGTCGATAGCAACGGGGCGACTGTGTCAGCCAACAGGCTCGGATCGCCGATCGAAGGCAGGCCGAAACGGGCTTTGGATCCTGGCGGAAGCGCGGAAAAATCGACATCGGCGTAGGTCTGATAGGCATCGAGAACCGCATTCGAAAGAGCAGCGGCCTCCTCCGACTGGCCGCCCTGCTCTTCAATCGGCGTAACCTCCGCCGCCAAGAACTCGCCATCGGTAAGGCGGACGATGCCTGTTCGCTGAAGCCCACAGACGGTGACCTTGAGAGCCCCGTCCGCCTGTGTCTGGCGATCGACCACGTTTGCTATTACGCCGACCGGATGGAGGGCATCAAGAGTGGCGGGACGATCGTCGGCACCATGCCTCTGGGCGAGAACGACAACACGCCGATCACCAGCGAGAGCGTGTTCCACGGCTTGCCGAGTTTTGTCGCGCGCCACGAAAATCCGCGAGATCATGTGGGGAAACAGGACCATGTCCCGCATAGGAACGATGGGAATGTTTACCCCGACTGGAAAAGGCGTGCTAGCCTGGGCCGAGGTTGTCGACGACTGGGTCGCTTGGATCCTTGCGGCCAATACGTTCCAGTCTCGATAGCCAAGAATTCGAGCAATTAGCTCCTGGCTCTCACTGTTGGTGAAGGTGATAGATTTAGCGTGAAGCGCTTCACGTAGCGTTTTCGCCATAGCTTTGGCATCGCGGAAATCGCGCATGAGATGATCCTTTGCATAAACGAACGGAGAGTGTCAGGGGCTTGCGTTGCTGACCCGTTCGTTCGGGCAAAGGGAGCCATAAGTGGCTCGATACATTCACCATACCCCGACGGGGCGCAAGCAGCAGGCTGTATCTACCGAGCACCAATTGTGCGCAGAAGCCTTTTACTTGTCAATCTCAAGCTGGACGAGACTCCATCTTGGAAGGAAGCCGCCGCTCCCTATCACAAAATTCCCGAGTTTTGCTCGATATGTTACCCGGTCGTGGCGTGGCTGACCGTCGAGATAGGTCACCACGCTTTGAAGGGCGGAAGTCCGGTCCGGCGACCGTTGCGCAGAATACGCGATGCGTGCCCGGGAACTGCCCGCCCGATCTCGTCATAATCTGACGCCCACCCGCCCTGCTACCGCTCAAGATCAGAATGGCAGGGCAGGTTGCACTGGCGCAGTCCCCGAAGCTCCCAACCAAAACGCCGCCGATGTCTGTCGGGACCGTGAACTGTTTTCGAGATGACTGAGCGTTGGTCCCTGCTTGAAAAAGAGAAATAGCCAGGGTCGCTATAATGAGAGTGAACAGACGCATGCCCCTGACTTTGTCCTGTGCTGTAAACTTCCCGAACGTGCCCGAATTTTTGATCGACTTTTGCGCCGCCAGAAGTTCAGGTTTTTCGTGCCAGATTGAAGTTGTTGTCGTGCATTTCGTCTGCACTCCGCCACTGGTATCGGACGAAAAGCACCTCCGGATAGCTGGCCATCACGCCTCGTTTTTCCTCTATGATCTGGCCATTTATTCTCTCGTAGAACCGGCGCGCCGGATGATTGTCGGCCAAAGTCAGCAGGTGGACAGGCCGGTTTCTCTGTCGCGGTGAAAACCGCTGAATACCCGCCGCCAGCAGGCTGTGAGCGATGCCTTTCCCCTGATAAGCGGGGTCGACATACAGATTATGGAGGTATGTTCCGAACTGCGTTTCCTGATCAAACAGGAAGCACGAAAAGCCCGCCAGTTCCGTGTCAATATGTGCCAGGGTCACACGCAATCTCTCAGGGTCTAAGCCCTGCGAAAGGCGCTTCTTCCAGAGGCGAGCTTTTTCATCAGGCATTACATCCGCCAGATAATCTGCCGGGAGCATGCCAGCATATGCTCGTTGGCTGACGCGGACATGAAGCAAGGTTATCGCCTCCCGGTCACCCGGCGTCGCGTCTCTGACTGCTATTTCGACACCCACGCGCTCAACCTCCATGCCCAATTCCCGACTGAACCCGTTTATGCCAGTCACCCGGGCAACGCTGCAAACCAAGATTTTCGCAGCGAACCGCCAGAGTCGAAGAGTACGCTGCTGACTTGGTCTATCCCCGCCGCAGACCCCATTCCCGCTCAAATGCATCGCTGAATGCTTCCTCGCCTTGAGGCGGTGCAACGGGAGCGCAGTGCACGGCCTTTTCATCCGGCGCGGGGCGCACGTCTTTCGCTGTGACCTTGCCGCCCCTGTGCTCGACAACATAGTGAAGCCGCAGACCGGGCTGAAGCGTGGGACACGCAGGGTCGGTGATGCTGCTCAGATGGAGAAAGATGTCCGGACCTCCATCATCGGGTGCTATGAAGCCAAACCGTTTGGTGGCGTTGAACCACTTGACCTTGCCTGTCGGCATATATTTCTCCGCTGCTAGTTGGGCTTTATCTGCGATTGTTTCGCTGCCCACATTTCATAATCGCGGATCAGATCCTCAACGATCGACCACTGCGGATATTCGCGCCGCAGAAATTCGTTTTGCTGCTCCACGTCCGGCGATTGTTGAGTGGCGCTTTGCCGGAAACGGTCAAGCACACTGTGACGCATCAGGGCGAGGCACTCCGGCGACGCCAGATCACGTGGCAGGTGTTCGAGCAGGCCGCTGACGATGGCAACCCAGTTGTTGACCACATAGCGCCGGTTGACCTCTTCGACCTTGCTTGCCATGTCCTCAAGCATCGAGAGCAGCGCGACAAACCGGACGGGCCAGGTTTCGGATAGAAATTCCAGCGCCATCATCTCTACCGTCTCACGAACGTCCTCGGGAAGGGCATCGCAGAACACGTGTCTTGAATATTCGATCAACGATTATTCCTTGCCACACGGCTTTTCTACCGTGTTCAGACGATCCTTGATCTCCTTGCCGGCGCGAAAAAACGGCACCCATTTTTCCTCAACAAAAACCGCGTTGCCGTTGAGGGGATTTCGACCTGAGCGCGCCGGACGATGCCGCACGACAAAGGTGCCGAAACCCCGGATCTCGACGCGTTCTCCCCTTTCGAGAGCACCGGTGATTTCATCGAGGACGGCGTCGACGGCATTCTCCGCATCGCGGCGGTGGAGGTATGGATTTCTCGCGGCAAGGAGATCAACAAGCTCGGATTTAATCATGACACGCTTTTTAGCGGAAACATGGCATTTGGGAAGCTTCTACAGCCACCTCGAAGCCGAACCGCGGCACAGACCGCCTATGCTCATTGCCATTTGGCTCGCCGCAGCGGGCCGCTCCTCATGGAGATGATCTCTCCTACGAGGCGAGTTCGTCCGCCTCACCATCCTCGCGTGCTGATTTTGCAAGCGCCTCCTCAACCTCCCGCAACGCCCGGCGCTTTTTCAAGAGTTCATCGGCGAATGCGAATGAGCCGCCTTGCCTTGACTGGTAAGAGGCCAGGCGCCGACGATATTCCTCCAGCCGCTGGCGATAGCGCTCCCGCTCCTCGTCGAAGCCTGCCAGCGCGTGCTCGAGACGAGAGATAGCTCCAAGCGGCGTGACGGTCACCGGCAGTTCTATCTCATAGTCGGCGCCGGTGCGCTGGAGCAGGGTCTGGTAGTGGTAATTGTCACCACGCCCGAATGTCTCACCATCGTAGACGAGATCGAAGCCACCGGTCGAGGCGATGACGGTTTCGCCCTCGCTCTGGAGCTGGACGAGGGTGAGGATTTCCTTCATCAGCGCCCTCCCCGCATCTTTGCGCTCCGTATAGGTCTCGCCCATCACCTTAATTGCAAACGCCTCGCCTGCGGTCGGCACCAGCCGCTCGATATCCTGACCGATTTCACCGATACGCCGCGTGGCTGTCTCGATCTCGCGCTCGGCGTCGCGGATCTGGCGGCGCACGGCGAAGAGATCGTCGTCATGAGCTGCCCGCAGCCGTTCCAGCCGGGCTATATCGGCCTCCAGCCCCGCCTTCTGCATCAGCCGCTCGTCACCGGACGCAATCGCCTTGGCCATGGCGAACTGATTGGCCTGCCCCTCGTTCAGATCCTCCAGCCGACGGACCGAGGTGTCGCCCGAGAGTGCCGCGGCAATAAAGCGAGCCTTGCGTTCGTTGTTCTGCCACATCGCGGCGTCGAGTGAGCCTTGCGTGGCATAGGCGTAGATCTCGACCTCGTCGTGCTGGTTGCCCTGACGGACAATGCGGCCCTCCCGTTGCTCGATCTGCGACGGCAGCCACGGCACGTCGAGATGGTGGAGCGCTTTCAGACGAAGTTGGGCATTGACGCCGGTGCCCATGGTTTCCGACGATCCGATCAGAAAACGGACCTTTCCGGCGCGAACATCCCCAAATAGCCGCTGCTTGGCCTCCGTCTTTTTGAAGTCCTGCATAAAGGCGATTTCCGAAGCCGGAACGCCCACGCGGATCAGCTCGTCGCGGATCCAGCGATAGGCGGAGAACCCCCTGCTCTTCTCGACATTGATCGTGCCGAGATCGGAGAAGATCATCTGTGCTGCACCCGGCAGATCATAGGGCTTGCCATCCTGACGAATATACTCGTTCTGCGACGTCTCCTTCCAGATACGGTGTGCGTTGCGCACCAGCAGATTGAGCTTGTTGTCCGGCTCGTCATCCATCGTTGGCGTCACCAGACGCAAGTCGATCGCCGCATGGCGGCCGTCGGTGATGACCGACAGCAGAATGTCGTCTCCCGGTTCAGGTGGCCGGTCACGCTCCTCGATCGCCTTGATGCGGGTTTCGAGGATCTTTTGGTAGGTCCTGAACGCCGGCGTGGGTGCGGCGGTGAGTATCTGTCGCTTGCCGGTGGCGATCTCCGGTACCCTGACATAGGCCTTGAGGTCCTCCGGCATCACCACGTCGGCGAAGGCCCGAAACATGGCAATCAGTTCGGGCACGTTGACGAAGGACGAGAAGCGGCTGACTGGCTTGTATTTGCCTGACGGCTGAAGTTCGAGCTCGGTCTTCTCGTCACCGAAGTTCGAGGCCCAGGCGTCGAACTCGTGCAGCCCGCGCTCGCGCAAGGCCTGGTGGCCCAGCAACCGCTGGATCGAGAACATCTCGCCGAGCGTATTGGTGATCGGCGTCCCGGAGGCAAGGACAAGCGCGCGGCTGGGATTTTTTGTTTCGATATAGCGGGACTTCACATAAAGGTCCCAGGCCTTCTGCGAGCCGTTCGGATCAATGCCCTTGAGTGTCGACATGTTGGTGGCGAAGGAAAGTTTGCGAAACTCCTGTGCCTCATCAACAACGATCTGGTCGACGCCGATCTCCGAGATGGTGAGAAGATCGTCCTTGCGTGTGGAGAGCGCCTCCAGCCGCTCCTGCAATCTCTCCTTCAGCCGCTCAAGCCGCTTTCGCGACACCCGGTCATCGCTCTCCACCTTCGCCAAAAGATCCTCATAGAGCTGCAACTCGTCCTGGATCATTTGTTGCTCGAAGGCGGAGGGCACGCCGATGAACCGGAACGCCGAATGCGTGATGATGATCGCATCCCAGACCGCCGTCGCTGCTCGGCTGAGGAACCGGGCGCGTTTGTCTTTGGTAAAGTTGGTCTCGTCGGCGACGAGAATATTGGCGGCGGGACAAAGGGCGAGAAACTCGCGTGCCGCCTGCGCCAGGCAATGGCCGGGAACGACCAGCATCGCCTTGGCGATCAGTCCGAGGCGCTTCTGCTCCATGATGGCCGCTGCCATGGTCATGGTCTTGCCAGCGCCGACCGCATGGGCGAGATAGGTAGAACCCGCCGATATGATCCGCCAGATGCCGCGCTTCTGGTGGCCATACAAGGAAAAGGCGCTCGACGCGCCTGGCAGTTGAAGGTGGGAGCCGTCGAACGCTCGCGGCGCGATGTTGTTGAAGCGATCGTTGTAATCGCGCGCCAGCCGTTCGGCCCGATCCGGGTCGGTCCAGACCCACTCCTGGAAGGACTGCTTGATCTTCTGCAGCTTGTCGCGGGCAGCTTCGGTGTCGACGACATTCAGCACCCGGCGCTCGCCATCGGCGTCCCTGATCGTGTCGAAGATCTGCGGCACGCGGCTGTTCAGGGCGTCGGAGAGCAGCTCGCCCGCATGACGGCGGCTGGTGCCCCATTCGGAAGTTCCCGCACCGCTATAGCCGAGCTGACGCGCCTCGACGGTCCAGGAGCCCATTTCCGGCATATGATGGATGCGGATCTCCGTTCCCATCATCTCGTGGACAAAGGCGACGACGTCAGAGGCCGGTATCCACGGTGCGCCGAGGCGCGCGGTGATATCCGAGGGACGAAGATCGGCCGGCTGCACCTCTTGCAACGCCCGGACATTGCGCTGAAAGACAGGATCGAGTGCAGCGGCCGCTTCAGCCACAGCGAGCCTGGTGCGAACCGGGCCGGAGAGATAGGCGTCCGACGTCTGCCAGGAGCCATCGGCGGGATCGCGAAAGATGGCATCGCCAAGATCAGCGATCACAGTATCAGTGCCGCGATGCAGCAGTTCGGCAATGTGATCGATATCGACACGACCGCGTTCGTTGAGGACAACCGCCAAGGCATCGGCAGCACTGGTGATGACAGGTGCGGCGGGCGGCGAGATCACCCGTTCGGTAAAAATCGGACCGGGACGGGCGGTATCGGTTTCGAGGTCGTAGTCCTCGATCGAGGCAACCAGCCAGCAATCGGGGTCATCCAGAAACGGCTGCAAGTTTGGGCGGCGGTGTGTTTCTCTCACCTCACCGGTCTCTGCATCCTCCGATAGCGACACCGTCGTGTGGTTGATGGGTCCGAAGTCGCGCACGAAACTCGACCAGGCAATGCGCAAACGTACCTGGCTGTCGCGCCATGGCCGGCCCTGCTCCTGCGCTTTCAGAACCGCGCGCACCGCGTCGCGAACCGGGATCAGTTTCTTGATGATGCGGACATGCTTTTCCGACAGCCGTTCGGCTGGTCGGCCTTCGCCGCTACCGCCTTTGCGAACCTTGATTTCGACAGGCCCGCCATCGATCATCTGCATCAGGCCGTGTCTGGTGTCGATGAAGAAGCTGCCTTCGCGGACCCTGGAATGTTCGGGACGTAGATCGACGATGTCGCCGAGTTCGTCTTCCAGATCGATATCGATTGCGGTCGGTTCGCCGTCGTAAATATCTTCCGGAAGAAGGGCGATGGCAGCGTTCAGCGCGGTTTCGAGATTGATGCCGGGATGGGGACGGCAGGTGTACGTCTCTCCAAACGGGCCGGATGTAAGGGCATGGGTGCCGAGCACGAAGTCAGGATGACGGGCAAACCAGCGATTGACCCGGATCGCACCTTCTTCTTCCGTTGCAGCGCGGACCTCATCGACATCGAGCCAGGTCTGGTCGCCCTCCGGTTCGCCGGCCTTGCGCTTGCGGAAGAACAAGAGATCGACCACAACGTCCGTGCCGGCGTCCCGGCGGAAACTGCCCTTCGGCAATCGAATAGCGGCAATGAGATCGGCGGATCTGGCGATATGCTCGCGCGCCGACGTATCAGCCTTGTCCATCGTGCCGGAACTGGTGACGAAGGCGGCAAGGGCGCCGGGTTTCAGGAGGTCGATCGAGCGCGCGATGAAGTAGTCGTGCAGGCGCAGCCCAAGGACCCGGTATTGCCGATCCGAGCGCACGGTTCGATCCGAGAACGGGGGATTGCCGATGGCGAGATCGTAGATCGGCGACAGGTCCGTGTGCGCAAAATCACCTGCGATGATCCGCGCCTTTGGCTGAAGCAGACGAACGATGCGCGCGGTGACCGGATCGAGTTCGACACCGGTGACGTAGCTCTTGTCCCGGAAGATTTCCGGCATCAGAGCCGGAAACAGGCCCGTACCGATGCCCGGCTCCAGCACACGGCCGCCGCGCCAGCCCATGCGCTGCAATCCGGCCCAGATCGCCCGGATGATGAACTCGGGCGTGAAGTGCGCATATTGGGTGCAGCGTGCCAGCGAGGCATAATCGGTTTCGGATACGGCGCTCTCGAGCCTTGAGCCGAGATCGTCCCAGCCCTCGCGAAACTCAACCTCGCCCGGGCGGCGAAACATGCCGTTGGCAAGCTCCGATGCTCCGAACCCGGTAAACCGGATCAGCCGTTGCTGGTGTTCGCGCGTGACGGGGACGTCGTTTCGCTCGATCTCGTTGGCGGTGAGGATGGCTGCGACATTCATCCGCGCCCGCTCCTTCCAGCTGGCAGCAAGGCCACGATCGTCGCCATCATCGAGATAGAAGTTCGTGCGGTCGCCCTGTTTGCGCACAACCGTCTTTCGGGACACGGGGAGCGCCGATGCGGGTGCAGGCGGGGTGGGTTCGGGATCGTCGTCGTTCGCAGGCTCCGGCGCGAAGCTGCCAAAGGCCGTAATGCCGAGACCAAGGCCCGACGACAGCGCGCTGCTGCCGAACACGTCGAGAGTGAAAGGATCGTTGGACATGAACTGTTCTCCTTGGAAGAAGGCGAGCGCCATCTTGCCCCCGGGATGCCGGCAAGCGCGATGATCGCAACGTTGATGGAAGGTTGACTGTGAGGCCGGTGTCAGCGGCGGATCGGCGTGATGGACATGGACGTTTCGTCCATGATGATCTGCAGATGGGTGCAGTCGGGACTTGCCGCGATGACCTTCACGAGCATGGCGCCCTCGAGAAACTCCACGCCGTCATCGCCCCCGAAATTCTGGTGCTTGTAGTGCCACCAGTCGGGGTTGGTGTTCGGATCGCACTCTTCGGCATAAACGACGCATGGGCGCTGGCCCTCGGCAAGCTTGCCGTTGGATAATAAATACACGCCCTCGTCGCCAACCAGCCAGACACCCGGCTGTTCATCACGACCGGGATAAAGCCCGTAGTGGGGATTGCGGAAGCCGCCATTGCGGTAGGCGTCGATCCGACCGCGCATCATGACGATGCGGACGTCCGTCACGGAAAAGGTGAACATCGCCCGCCTCCGTCACGCTGCGATCGTGTCGGGCAGATAGCGCAGATGCACTGGCAGTTTCGCGGAAATCTCGGCGTCGGTGAGATGGTCGAGCCGTTTCAAAAACGTGCCGTCCTTGCCGCCATAAAGCATGACCGTGCGCTTGCCACGATCGCTCAACGGCCAGCGCTCTCCGGCATAGCCGCGATAGTCATCCGCCGTGCTCGACCAGATGTGCTCCAGCCGTTCCTCGCGCGTCATCGCCCGAACCGGTCGGGTTTCGCGCTCGACGATGGCGTTGCGCATGCGCTCGGGCGATCCCTTGTCGGCCAGATCGCAATAGCCGTGGAAATGGCGGATGTGCCCGTCAATCGATAATGTGAAAAAGATGCTGGTGATCGAGCCGGTCAGGAATTCGCGCATGGCGAACATATCGCCCCGCATCCAGAGCGGTGGGAGGATCTCGAACATGTAATCGTGGGATGCCTCGCCGATCTCGAACCATTCGCCGCGATAGAGCGCGTGGTCGTCGCCCTCCCACCGGTTCGGGCGCTGCGCGTAACGGTCGAACATACGGAACATCTGCCGGCGATCGGCAACCCCTTGATACACTTTGCGAATGGGAGAGACGGTCATGATCGGGCTCCTTCAGCCTCGTCCGGACCGGAGCGCGGCGGATCCTTATGGTCGCCATCTTCTCTTCAGTCCTTCCTGACCCCTCCCCTCTGGCCGCCTCTCCGTCCAGCGGGTCAAGGGCCGGCGCAGCCGGGCGAAGCTTCACCCTTGACGCGATCGGCGGGCATGCGGCAGGCCCCGTCTCCCCTCATTTTCCCTTTGCTTCTTTTCCGCTTTTCGGGCGCGCAGCGCATCATTCCAGTCGTCGGCTGGCGGTGTCAGGCGCAACCAGTCGCAGCCGGCTTCATCGGCGATATCGCGCAGTCGGCCGGCAAAGGTCTCGCCCTGGTCGTTGGCATCCGTGGCGGCGACCAGATTAGCGCCGGGACGCGCGGCCAACCTGCGCATCGCGGCATCCGTCGTCGGTGACCACCCTCCGCCGGTGCTGAGATAGAGACTGCCCTCCCGCAAACCCTCGAACGCGGCAAGGCTCATGGCATCGATCGCGGCTTCGGTGACGCAGAGGCGCGAGCCGTCGATGGCTCCGAGCCGGAAAAGCACTTTCGAGCCGCCGCTCGAAAACCCGCGCCAGTCGGGGCCGCGTTCTTCCCAACCGGTGACGAGCCCACGATCATCAAGATGCGCTGCCCACATGCTGCCGTGCGGACCTTCCCGAAGCAGGTCGGCCTGGACAGCGGCGCGGATGACAGTCTCAGGCAGGCAGCGCTGGTCCCGAAGATACCGCCAGGTCATCGATCCTCGCCACGGTATGCGGCGTCTTGCCCAGCGCTCCGGAGCAACGTCAGCGGGAGCGCGGTTTCGGACGGGTCGGGTCCAGCGGGGTTCGTCTGCGACGATCCCGACCAATGCCGCAACCTGGTCCAGGGCTTCGACAAAGGATATGCCCTCCAAATGCTCCGCAAGGCTGAACACGTCGCCCTTCATATCGGACAGGGGATCGAACCAACCCCTACCCTCATGAATGACGATGACGATCTCCGTGTTGCGCCGATATTTGAGCGCCCGGCGGGTGCTCTCCTTCACATCGACTGCGAATCCCGCCTGCTCCAGGAGGACAGCGCATGGGACGCGGTCTCGCAGATCTTCCAGTCTTCTTTTTTCCATTCTTTTGCCGGCGCTCTTGCGTCCGCCTTTCTCCTTGATTCTCGTGTTCCCGCAGTTTGCGGGACGGCATTCGGCTGTCCGCGAAGAGCAAAGGAGGCAAGGGCGCGGCTGGCAACATGCAGAACTGCAGCTCGGCGCTGATGCCAAAAGGCCAGCCGTGGCGAAGCTTCCCTTGCGGCCTGCCGCTCGCAAGCGGCACCTGAGAAAAGGAAGGGTCTCAATGAGACCCACCCGGAACATATTCATGCACGATCTCTAGATCGTCTTCGTCATCGAGTTCGTCGCTCGGCAGAACGCCGAACTCGTCGCCGCTCCGAAAGAGCGTAACTGGAACCATCAGGGTGCGGGAAAGCTGGAAGGCGTGGTTCTGCGCAAGGGAAAGATCGGTGTTCATCTGAGGGCTCCATCTTTGGAGCGGGCCATTCCCGCTCGATGGCTCCCGTCAGTGTCCGGAACCGGTCGCGATCACCGCGAAGGCGCAGCCGCAGCGGCCGCAGCTTGCTAGCGGACCCCGTCAGCGGGTTGATCGACGGAGATCCGGGGCCGGACCAGGAAGCCATCCATCAAGAGCGGGAATGGGACGCCTCCTATGGGCCCCGCCTCCGACCGACAATGATCGTGGTGATGCGGTCCTCGCTGCCCCCGACGTTTTCGCTGCTTGGTTCCTTCCACTCCGGACATCAGTTTGGGGTCGACACGACTGGTGGAGACGGGTTCCATGAGACGTGAAACCGCGAACTTCCGGGCGCTCGATTGTCCCGTCGGTTTGCGCATAGGTGCATTGCACAATTTTTGTTTGCGCATCGCATATATTCTAGGCATAAAGCCCATAGCTGATGCACGCGACGGCCTCCTCCCAGTGTCATCGCATCAGCTGTTCCCCTCTGGAGGTTTTAACCTTCACACTTCAAGGGCCTCGGTTTTCCGGTGGCCCTATTTTTTTGCCTGGTAGTCGGCCGACTTGTGGAAGCCGCATCAAGAATCCATCTAGTTCCCAAGCGGGTACAGATAACAAACTCGCTGGAATCAATTGAGATCGCAGCCGCTTGCAACCTGGTATCGTCGCCACTTGCCAGTGGACAGCGGTCGAGTTATTCCATCTACGGAATATCGCTTGAAATATTCCACAGATGGAATACATTTGGAGCATCGATGAGTTGGAGCGTTGAATATACCGATGAGTTTGGTGAGTGGTACGCGACGTTGGTCGAAGCCATTCAGGACGATATTGTAAGGGTGGTCGGGCTTCTCGAAGCCAAAGGACCCCAACTCCCCTTCCCGTACTCATCCGGCATCGAAGGCTCCAGGCACGAACATATGCGGGAATTGCGTATTCAGAGCGGCGGTGAACCCTACCGGGTATTCTACGCTTTCGATCCGCGTCGCACCGCTATTTTGCTGGTCGGTGGAAATAAAACCGGCGACGACCGCTTTTACGAAATCATGATTCCGGTCGCTGATCGCCTATATGACAATTACCTGATCGAGATCGGGAAGGAAGGGTTGATATGACTGGACATCGCTCCTTTAACGACCTGCGCAAGAGTATGGCGCCTGAACGTCGCGCCCGCAATGATGAAGCAACCAAGGCAATTCTCGAGGAAATGGCGTTGCATGATCTACGTCAAGCGCGTGAAAAGACCCAGCAGGATGTAGCACGCGCACTCCACGTGAAGCAGCCGGCTGTCGCAAAGCTGGAGCAGCGTGCCGATATTTATGTCAGCAACCTGCGACGCTACATCGAAGCTCTTGGCGGGACGCTGGAGATCACAGCAAAGTTCCCCGACGCCTCAGTCAGCATCAAGAATTTCAGCGAATTGGCCACCGAAAAATAACATTTTCGCCTTGAATGGAATCGGACCGCCGACCCTCAGTTCAGTTGGCTCTGTCTGGCTAAATTTTTTCTAATGTAGCCAACTACTTCCTTTTCGGAGTGGTCGACTTGGGTCGACGATCTCGGCAGCTAGCACCAACAGCAGACATTCGCTTTTGGCGGCGCTCGTCCGATACAGGGCCGTTATCGGACCGACGGTTGTCGGCGGGGAATTTGAGAAAGCTGTCATCCTACATCAGACAGGCACACAGTCCGCGCGGTATTTCGCAGCTTCGATCGAATACCGGGGTAGAAGTGCAAATCAGCGAGAGCCCTCTTAAGTGCCTTATTTGGGCTTGCTAGGTTTGAGGGACGGTGTATTCCCTGGTGTGCCTTTGTTATCACGGCGGCGCTGATCGGGTTTCCCCGTGGATTTCGCTATCGGCTTTGGTCCTGGTTTAAGTGCCATGAATGCTCTCCTTTTTTGATTAACAAAATACGCTTGCGCATACGAGGGTTTATGACACAACAATAACAGTCCACACTAGTTCTGGCTGAAGTCAAGGCCCATGTGTATTCCTGGAGTAGCAACCCCCACGAAACACCATCAAGGACCGCTTTGCCCCAAACGCAGACGTTCTGAACTGCAGCTCCTGAACCAATGTCGAACCGCGGCCCATGAAACGTGCATAGCCCAGAGAATGACCATCAGGCTGCGCCATCGGCAAAGCCACTTTGAAAATTTCGCGCGTGATTTGTGTCTTGTTCGCTCTGACCGCGCCGACGAGCGGCACGCCAAGACGAGATGACGCGTAGACCTTCACCGTCTTCCCGTATCATTCCAAAGAAATGGATTCCGCTTAATCAAGCTGATCGACCCCCGTGGCGGACGCAATCAACCGAAGCGTTTGCGACAAGCCCTCAAAAAGCCTCAACTATTCGGCTACGGAGAAGGCCTGGTTTGGGATAAAGACCCAGCCTCTCGAAAAAATGCTACCGTTGCATCAATCAACTTTTCCAGCGTTGCCGTGCCTTTGTCGGTATTAAAGATATGATTCATAGGTGCCGTCCACACCCGATTCAGACCGTTATGCGCGCTGGCATATCGTTGGGCGCTTCCCGCAGGAATGTCCATATCCAGTGTGCCCTCCGCAATGAAAAGCGGCCCCGGGAAGGCCCCAATCTCAGAAAGCGGGGCGACATTTTCGACCTCGGCAAAAAAGTCTGGACCGACGCTTAGAGTGGCACCCCACGGCACTATCAGGTCCGTCGGAGTCGCACTATTCAGACCTCGGTTGTATACCTCCACCCCGATGAGCTTGGGGAATGACACCTTTGGCTCTGCGACCGCCGCCCACAAGGCGACGCCGGCAGGACGTTTCGTCTGAGCCGCGGCTATCGCGGCGACGAGCCCTCCTTGGCTCCACCCGAGGACAATGATTCCCATCTGGGAGGACGCGGTTCGACTGTCGAGAAACTCCATTGCTGCGACGGCATCCTCGACTTGCTTTGAATATGTTGTGTCGGAAAAATGACCGTCACTGTCGCCCGACCCACGGAAGTCAATCCGAAGGCTTGGATTCCCGAGAGCCGCCAGCGTCCTTGCAACATAGGCAAAAATTCCTTCTCCGGTGGAAGCAATACTCAACTCGTCACGGCTCCCGCCAAAGCCATGCAGGAGCAAATAGAAGGGACCCTCGACTTTCTCAGGCATTCGAAGAGTACCTATGACCTGCTGGCCGTCGACTTTAAAGTTTACCGTTTCTTCTTCTGTCATTTAGGCTCCGTAATTAAGCGTCGCATCCCAATACCGCTAGAAGCCCCGGCGAGATGGTCGAGAAAATCCTTCATCAATGTTTCTATTGTACGGTCTAAGTGTAAGGCACGGCTAAAATGCCAAGCTATTTTCATGCCGGCCGTTTCCCTACGAACGTCAATGTAAAAACAGCTCTGACGTTCGGTGTCGGTCGCTGGCGCCTTTCGAATCTTTTCACTCGCAATCTTGAGTTTGAGGCGATCCAGTTGCAGCAGTTGGTCCACGTTACCCTGGAAATTGAAGATCACCATCTCCTGCGGCGCGATGTTATAAGTCCAGTCGCTCCGCTCGCGATAATCGTCAAACCAGGCGCCCGCCAAAGGCGCGTTACAACGCTGCCGGTGCACAAGCTGAACCTGTTGGATTAGTGATAGTTGCGAGTTGATCTCGAATACCAACAGCGACAGCACCGATAGCCATCCTACCGTCTCCGACGAATCCAGCGAACCGATACCCGCCGATCTTCGCCCGGCATCGATGTTGACGATCCGGACATGGTTATCGGCTGTCCACTTGCACAGCGTCCGCGCTAGCGCCCACATGAACACGTCTATAATCGACGCGTCGGCTTCCTTTGCCAGGTGCTCGAGCTGGTCCGCTTGCTGCACCGACAGAGTATGCACCAAAGCGGAATTATAGATCCCTCGATTGCTCACTGGAGACGGTCGAAAGTCCTTGGGTAACTCGACGAAGTGGTAGCTATCAAGGGCCTGTGTAAAACTGTTGGGCAGCATGAATGTATCGGCGAATTGCCGACGGTGCCCGGCAATCTCACCGACACTCGTGGGCAATTTCGCGCGGACCTTCGAACCGGCAGCGAGATTCCTGTAGTTATCGATGATCTCGCGGAGGACAACCCCGTTGGAATATCCATCACTGATCAGGTGATGTACCCTGAGAAACAGGCGAACCTCGGCGTCGTTCCAGTGAATATAGGCGAGGGAGAAGAGTGGACCATTTTCTAGATCGACCGAGTTGTTCTCGCGCAGTGTGAACCACTCGAGCACGCGTTGACGGTGTTCCAGCGGGCAGTTCCGCAAGTCGAGTGTTGTGAAAACTCCGGGGTGTGGGGTAGCGGCGACGCGCGCGGCCCGATCGTCTGGGCTAAACGTGCAACGCAACGCCGCGTGCCGTTGTGCGCAGGCTTCAACCGCAACACGAAGCAACACCGTATCGAATACTTGATGTGCCGTCAGCAGCAGGCCGGTCCACCACTGATTAAGGTTGCTACCACTGGAAAGAAGCCAGCGCTGCGCGGGCAATAGCGGAATCTCTTGCACCGCCTCTTCCGGCTTGGCTTTATTGGCGGTGTTCTTCCCGTGTTGCTTCAGAAGGTAGGCCATCGTCGGGTTTGTGAAGAACGCCTCAAGATCGATATCAATTCGCAAGACTTCAGAAGACGCAGCCACCAGCATCAGGACCTGAAGTGAATTGGCTCCAAGGTCAAAAGCGCTGTCCTCCAGACCGATGGTTACGTGAGGTATTATCTGTCTCCAAGCTGTGCGTAGGCGCTCCTCAAGTTTCTGGCCCATCAGGTACTCCGCAGTAGGCAAAGGTCAGTTTCGACTCACGACAGAAAGATATCTACATGTGACCGCATGTCGGTCCCGGCCCTGTACTTCAAGTTTAGCGTCGACATCGAGCCTATACATGTGGGGCTTAAGCAAGGTTACTTTCACAACTGTAAGGTCGTAGCGAACATAGGAGCCGGTTAAGACGGGAAAATGCACCCGCACCTCATCATGCCCATAGAACATGTAAGTGTGTGTCTCCTGCAATGGCTTCGTCAACTCGAAAACCGCATCTGGAAGAAGAGAGAGAAGGTAGAAGCCATGGACAACAGTCCCTCCGAACTTCTCTGTGGCTCGAAGTAAATCCACATGAAGGTACTGCTCGTCGTAGGTTAGGCGGGCGTACGTTTCGACGGTCGACTGCGTGATATGGTGCCAGCGACCCAATCCCAAATGCCTGCCTTCCATCTCACTCCAAGGATTGCTGCGCATTGAAGCTCCGCTCATTCGCAACTCAATATTCTAGTTGGGCAATCGGTTCCGATTTACACTCTGGCACTTCTCGCTATACGGGAAGTGCGTTTCATCCGCCCTTTATGCACTTTCGCATCTACTCAACTGTATGCGAGTATTTACGGAAAATCCAGAAGGCGTTTACGGGGTCAATCTAGCCAAATATATCTATAACTGTTTGATATATAATGGATATGTTGCGGGAACAATTTATCATTGACTAAAAATCACTGCAAGTTCGAGTTGAACATTTGCAGCGTCCATAATAGGCTGGTTCCCGAGCAATGCAATTTAAACGCTACATCCTGCTGAAATAACGATTTATCAAATAGTCGAGCACTTTGGGTGTAGCGTGATCTGGGAGGAGGAATTTCATGAGCTCAGGTGTGGAACAGCGGTATCGTTATACCGTTGATGCGCATATCGACCGCGGCTGGTCGAAAGTGCTATCGTATGATCCGGTCGTGATCTACACTGCCTTCGACCATGGACAGCCATTGGGAATGGCCGGAGCAGTGGGCGACGAGTTCCACACTCACCCTATCACTTTTCTTATGGCCTTTCGTTGGAATATCGAGTCTCACGATATGGCAGCTTGGATGGCTGACCGGGTTGCCGAGTATAGGGCGAGGAACCCTCTCCATCGTTTCATCTACTTGTGCAATTGTGAGGTTGAATATGAGTTCGCCCGAGCTGCCGGCCTCGACGCAGATTTGCTGAATCATAATCTTACCTGCGACGAGAATCTCTTATTCCCAATTGAGGGGCCCAGACTTTTCCACGCGATCTACAACGCTCGTCTCTCTGACTGGAAACGTCACGAACTTACTGCAGAGATCGAGAGTTGCGCATTCATTTGCTATCGCCCTGACCACATGGATCCTGCCGTCGCCCACCAGCAGGAGCAGCAGCTTATTCAGCGTCACAAACAGTGGCCGGGACATGTATTTCTCAATCGATGGACAGACGAAGGGCCGGTTAAGATGGAGTACTCCGAGGTCAACTCGGCGCTGAGTACTGCCAAGGTCGGGCTGTGTCTCTCGAGCAGCGAGGGTGCAATGCAGGCGTCGATTGAATATCTCCTAGCCGGTTTGCCTATAGTTAGCACGCCATCTCGCGGCGGACGCGAGTGGTATTTCGACGATGAATACTGCGTAATGTGCGACCCGACGCCTTCTGCCGTAGCACAGGCAGTGCAGGACGCGATGGCGCGTTGCGTGCCTGCCAGCTACATTCGCCAAAAAACGATTGAGAAAGTCCACGCAGATCGCGAACGCTTCAAAGCCCTAGTCAACACTTTAGTGGCCGAGGGAAATGGGACGCCAACGCTCGGTCAAGGCTGGCCGTTCGAGCGAAAGATAATGACCAAAGCTCTGTGGAGCGAGGCATCGAACGAACTTAGGCATACACTTGCCGACCTGGCCAATTCTCCACGACCAGCCATATTTGCGTAGGCCAGACATCAGCTGCCCGGATCTCAAACGGCCATGATAGGGATGCTAGTGCTCCATGACTAGAAGCCAAAGCGACGTATCTGAGTTCATGAAGATTGCGATACCCGTAGGTGTCGAAGCTGCTATACAACGCGTCTTCATGATCGTTGAACAAATTATGGTCGCCTATATTGGCATTGGGTGTGTCGCCTTAGCCGGAGTTGTAAACAACCTTCTCTATATGACGCTTGTAGTCCTTCTGCCCATTGGGGCGGGGTTCTCCATCTTAATTGCTCAAGTCAGGGGGCAAGGTAACTTCGACGGGGTTAAAACGCTTGCAATCGCTTCGATCGTGGCGACGACGGGGATCTCTTCCCTGCTGAGCCTATTGGGCTGGCTCTTTAACGTCCAACTACTTACGCTTTTTGGCGTCAACGACATCCCTGGAGCAACGGAATTTTTAGGCGTCCTTCTAGTTGGCGGACCTATGATGATAGTGGGCTCGGTCATCTCCAATATTCTACGCGTAGAAGGTCGGGCCAAGCTACCGATGGCCGTTACGACTTCAAGTTTGGCGGTAGCGAATTGCCTTACCGCTCTTGCCGTTTATAGCGATGCTACCGACCAGCAACGTATGTTTGCAGTGGGCCTTGCCATTCTCGCTGGCTATTCTGTTCGGCTAGGTCTGTTGGTCTACTTGCTATGGCGCCATATGGGCTTCTCGGTTGCAGAGCTGAGTGGGAATGCGGCGCTGCCCAGCTATATGAAGCGAGGATTCGCTATCGCCCTTCCCATGTCGGCCTCAAAGTTGGTTTGGATTTGCGGATTGGCTAGTTTCACCGCAGTATTTGCGCAGGAAGGGGTTGAGCTTCTGGCCGTCAGCCAGATCGTAATCGCGGTTCAGTCCGCGTTTATCATGTTGGCTTCTGGTGTGCCGGTCGCAGCCAATTCCCTAGTTGGTAATGCCGTCGGCGCAGGCATCGCAACTCTTGCAAGCGATCGGGCCAGAAAGGTGATCGTCATCTCTGCCGTGTTCTCGATTATCTTGGTCATCATCATGGTGGCCTCCCTGCCTATTCTGCCCACCATCTATGGTGGACTATCGGAAATCCAAGTCTGGCAGCTGAATGCGTGTGGCATCATAGCAGCACTTTCAATACCAATCATCGTCCTAAACATGGCTATAGGCTCCGGCATCGTTGCATCAGGAGGTGATACCCGCTTCCTGTTCTATATCGACGCGGTCGCCACTCTGTTGGTCGGCCTACCCGTGGCATTGCTGCTTTGGCACTTAACAGATCTCGGAATATCGGCGGTTTTCATCGGGCGCGCGGTCGAGGAGACAGTCCGCCTCACACTAACGACTTTGCGGTACAAAACAGGGCGCTGGAATTTATCTCCAGTGTCTGTGGCATCTTGAGACGACATGACCGGACTCGGTTTCTCGAGCAATCATCGGAACTGAAAGAACGTAAATGAATGCATTTTACGCAGGATACGTCTTGTTGATGAGCGCGGCACGTCTCTCACAAATGAGCCACAAGGCCCTCAGCTTCGACGTTGAAAAAGCATATGTGAAAAAGCTCCGCCCCGAAGCTCTACTTATTTGGAGATCGAGGCTCTCGAAATCGGTTGCGAAGAACACCTATGCCCACGGTCTTAAGTTGCTGAGTTCGGCTGCCGACGCGGCTAATCGCGCGCGCCACGAAGGTGCAGCGCTGTGGGCCGCGGAATAAGAGCAAGCATGGCGTGGCGCCTGAGGAGGAGTACGCAAGAATGAACAAGCACTTTGTGGATCATCGCTTCCTCACGAGGGTGACCGCCGCGATTGAAGTGGCGAGGCTGCATGCGGAAGATGTCGATGAGTCTGGACGCTTTCCTTCCGAGACAGTTGCAGAGTTGAAGCGGCAGCGGCTGCTGGGGATACATTTGCCAAAACAGTTTGGTGGCGAGGCCGCCACTTTGGAGGAACTGGCCGAAATATGCGCCTGCTTGGGAGCGGTATGCTCATCATCGGCGATGATATTCGCGATGCACCAAGTCCAAGTGGCAAGTCTTGCTATCTATTCCGAGCCGAATGAATGGCATGATGCATTGAAGCGCAGGATCGCGGCCGATCAGTTGCTTTTGGGATCATCCACTACTGAGGCGGGTGTTGGCGGCGACCTCCGCAACTCCTCGTGTGCGGTCGTAATAAATGGTAACAGTTTCACGCTCGAAAAGGTGGCGCCGGTAATCTCCTATGGCCTTGAGGCGGACATGCTCCTTATAACGGCCCGGCGAAATCCTGACGCCTCAACCGGAGATCAAGTATTGGTAGCGGTCGAGCGCAAAGACTATACGCTAGAGAAGACGCACCACTGGAACACGCTGGGCATGCGTGGCACCCGCAGTGATGGTTTTGTCCTTCGTGCAGCAGGTAGTTTGTCGTGCATACTGCCTAAGCCATTTTCAGAGATCGCCGCGCAGTCGATGCTTTCCTCGTCTCATATTCTATGGTCGTCTACGTGGTATGGCATGGCGGCAGAAGTAATTGCCCGCTCTCGATCTGCTTTGCGCAAAGCTGCTCGTACAACGGGCGCGAGCGTTCCTCCAGGCACGCTTAGGCTTGTTGATGCGGAAGCGGTTTTACGGTCCGTTCGTTCCGATATCCGCGCCGCTATCGAAAGAGCCTCCGAAGCGGAGATGCATATCGACAGCTATGGTTCAGCCGTCTTTCAGACCGCTATGAACAATCTAAAGGTCACCACTGCCGATCGCCTGATCGAGATCATCGCGCACGGGATGATGATCATTGGAGTCGCTGCTTACAGAAATACAGGGCCTCTAAGCTTGGGACGTCTTCTAAGGGATGCATACTCCGCACCGCTTATGATCTCGAACGACAGAATACGACAGAACAATGCAAACCTAGTTCTTTTGTCGCCGACAGAAAAGTTGCTTGCACAATGATGCACGAACCTGCGCAAGGGTATCCTTTGCTTTACCGCCCTGGGAAACATGGCCGCTCGGCCGATCCAGACGCCAACAAATATCCTCTTCTCTCGCAGCAGCTATTAATACGCTGCCAATGAAAAGGGCCTAACCCATGGACGCAACGATCGCAGCACTGGAAGAACTTACACCGGTCTCCTCCAGTTTTGCCCCCATAGATGACAGTGCCTTCATTCGGTTTGCTCGCACCTCCCCAGGCACTCGCACCCCCGTTTTGATTTTCAACGCCATTGGGGTTTCGTCGGAATTGTTTCTCCCGCTGAGTCTATCGTTGGTAGCGGCCGGGCATTCCGTCGTGCTCTGGGAGTACGGCCGTGTCGGGGACGATGGGGACACGTTCTTTTCTCGCGTTCAGTCATACAGGGCGTTACTTGGTCACCTGCGTGCCGGCCTGTTCGATCTCGGCCTTGAGGACTGTCAAGCCGTCACTCTGTGCAATGGCGCATCGGTACTTGCCCGACTGCAGGCAGAACTGCCCTTTGCTGTTTCGCGCGCGGCATTGATCAGCCCCTACTTTAACCTCTTGCACGTGCCGCATCAAAGCCCTTACGAAACAGCCCTCGTCCCGTTGCTCATGAAAGCTGCAACTGACGAAGGAGGAGCAGCGAGGTTCGTTCACAGCGTGCTAAACCGTGGAGGACCTGCGGTGGCGTCAAAGGAAGCATTGTCTAAGGCCCACATGGCCAGCCCACGCTCCATTGCTGGCTATTCCCGGATGTTGCGGGATTATCGTTGCGACGACGAGACCCACGTGCTTCGTCGCGTAAAAGGAGAACTGCACGCCTTTTATTGCCTAGATGACGAGGCTGTTTCAACGGACTATCTCGAAGCCATCCGCTTTGCCAAGCCTAGCATAGGCCTTAGTACTTATGCCGTAGGTGGACACTACGGGATAGTTGATAACCCGTCCTTGATCGCCGATGTCACTGCCTATTTGGGTGGCGACCGATGAGTAAAGCGCCGCGGATATCAACGCGTATAATCGAAGCCTTTGTGTGTCACGCTACATATCCTGCGATATCGGCGCCAGATGGCACGCGCACCTATGACGAGATGTTGAAGGATAGTCGAAATTTATTCCTGCATATCAGTCGGTTGAGTGATAGATCGAGCTTCTTCGTCGCAACTACGAAGCATTATGGCACCTACCTAGCGGCGTTGACCGGCGTAGTCCATGAACTGGGATACGTTCCAATCAACCCAGCTCTTCCGCCGGACCGAGTAGAAAGCATCTTACACGCAGTGGATGCCGACGTCCTGGTTGCCACGGAAACCGATCGCGGGTGGGCGCAATCATTGATAGATCTGGGACTGGTTCGCAATGCCATCATTTTGCCTATAGGGGGCACAACAAATGAAATCTCTATCCTAGGGAAGCTTCCGGACTTGCCCTTGGCAGCCGTCGGGGCTGGTACTGAAAACCACGATCCGATCGCCTACGTTCTGTTCACTTCTGGCACGACCGGAACTCCAAAGGGGATACCGATCCGTCATAGCCAGCTCGACGCTTATCTTACGGCTATTAGTAATATCGTCGCACTCCGACCCAGTGACCGCTGTTCCCAGGTATTCGAGCTATCATTCGATTTGTCGGTACACGACATGTTTGCAACTTGGATGGCTGGTGCATGCCTCTGCATTCCGTCCAAACGGGACGCATTCAATTTGGGCGCCTACATCATGCGCGAGAATATCTCCGTTTTTTTCTGCGTGCCCTCAGCCATCCGCTCGATCCTGATAGGTTCGTCGCGGCTCCGAGCGGCACTAGATAGTGTGCGACTCAGCTTGTTTTGCGGAGAAGCCCTCACCACAAACGATGCGCGGCAGTGGTTGAAAGTGGCTGAGCGTTCCACCCTTTTCAACCTTTACGGCCCCACCGAGGCGACCATCGCTATATCGAGCTTCAAGTGCAATGCTCAGGATCTGGAGATGCTTTCCTTTAACACGGTACCGATCGGGTTTCCCATTGGTGACTCGCGCTTCCACCTAGAGGACGAAGCCGACGGCGCGGGTCAGTTATGCATAAGCGGGCGGCAAGTTTTCGGAGGTTATCTGGATCGATCCCGAAACGATCAGGCGTTCGCGAAGCTAGAGATCGACGGCGCTAAGGTTTGCGCCTACCGGACGGGTGATATCGTGGCACTCTCGGACAGATTTGGATACGTCTTTAAAGGCCGAACCGATGACCAGGTAAAAGTCAACGGATTCAGGATCGAACTGCTCGACATCGAAGCGACCGTAGAGCGGCACCTCGTGGAAGCAGTTGCCTATGCCTTTGCTCTTCAGGTGGATGGTGCAACCAGTCTGGAGCTACGCGTCTATCATCCAGGAGTTTCCCTGGAGGACGTGAGGCGCGCCTGCGCTGCTCATTTACCCAGTTACATGATGCCGAGACGAATTTCGTCGCTGCAACGGGCTTATTTCAACAGCAACGGAAAAAAGGATCGCAGAGCCGCTAGTCAGGAATTGCTCGGTTCGCTTTTTGAGGAGTTTGGAAAATGACGGAATCTATAAAGGAGCAGACGCAGTTGATCGTCGACTGGATTAAGACCCTGAATGACGGGATGCGTGACGTGGATCTTGATGAAGATCTTTTCGACAGCGGGTTGGTCAGTTCCCTTAAGTTCATGCAGCTGGTGCTGTTGATCGAACGGGTTACTGGCCAGGAGGTAGATATGGATTCAATTGAACTTGAACAGTTCAGCTCCGTTAATGCAATCGTCGATAACTTCCTGCTGCCCACACCTGCACTGAATAATGTAGTTTGAGCTGTACTATGGATCCGGTTAGGCTTGCATTTATCGCGAACGGCGCCATGGGCGATCAATGTCTGAATATGGCTTCAGGCGATACACGCATCAAGGTGGCTGCGCTGGGCGTAGACAACCGGCTAGCTAATTCTCAACTCCTGCGGACCGCGAGCCGAGAGAATATTCCTATCTTCGAACTCTCTTCGTTGCAGGACGAGATCGAAAATTTACGCAAGTTGCACATCGACTACCTGCTCAACGTAAACTCTCGCGTCATCCTAGGAAAGGAAATCCTCGAGCTGCCCACCCGAGGTTCCCTCAACTTTCACAACAGTTTTCTGCCAGACTATCGTGGACTAAATGTTTGTTCCTGGGCAATATACAATGGCGAAGAGGAGTACGGGGTCACGTGGCACTTCATTGACGCAGATAAGGGCATAGATGCAGGGGCGAACGTTCTTCAGCGACGGTTCCCTCTGTGCGGAAACGAGACCGCTTATTCTCTTATCGTCCGATGTGTCGAGGTGGGGATTCACATGTTCCCGGAGTTGATCGACCTGCTCGTTGCCAATGTCACCCCTTCCCCCGTTACTGTTAGGCCATCGTCACGTCTCTTCCTCGGGCGGGAGATCCCCAACAATGGGAAAGTTCCGATTGGTGGAGAGTTTGAAATCGCCTACCGGTTTCTTCGAGCAATGGACTTTCGACCACTTAAGACTGAACTTATTCCGGCCTTTGTCGAAATTGAAGGTGAACTTTTCGACGTCGTTTCCTACCGCGGCTTGCGCGATCCCGAGATGAAACAGGTTGATCACGTTGTTACGCTTGAGCGCTGCCGATCTGGCATCCACTTTATCGGCGGCACTATACAATTACCGCGGTTGCGAAAGCAGTCGACCGGCGAACTGCTTGCTTTAACAGACATCGGCGAAGTGGCCGACAGGTGAAAATGCTGTTGGATGGGGAACTAACACCGCAGGTCCACGCAAACGGGACGAGGATGCTTGCTCCCGGGAGAAAGGCTTACTGCCAACCACACATGTTCGGAGATCTCGGTCAAGACCACATCCGGCGAGACTCCACCATCGACGCTCAAGGCCGCAAGATGATCGCCATTCCACGTACAATCAATCCTGCTAAGCATAGACGGCAGGCCGCTTCCGAAGTACTTTGCGACACTCTCCTTGACGGTCCAGGTTCGCAGAAGGACTGTGTCTTTGCCCGTGGACTCCGATTGCTCATAGTAATCGCGCTCACTACGCGTCAGCATAAGCTTGGCGATGCTGCTCATTCCGGTTGTCTGCTCCTCAACGTCTACGCCAACGATGCCGGTGCTCGAGCAACCTATCGCTACCCATCCACCCGAATGAGAGATGTTGATATCGAGCCCTTCTGTGCCCCGCAGAACCGGTCGACCATGGCAGGTGTCAGCAACCAACTCAAGTTTGCAGGCGGCTTCTCCGCTTATTCGCTCGACGAGCATCTTGAATGCCAGTCGGGAAATCAGGAATCGCCGTCTGTCCGACGGCATAACAAGCCTTGCATACCGGCGGCGCTCAGCCGCGGTCAGTGGGACATCGGCCTCTCTGAGTCCGCCTGCCTCTGGATCGAAGCGAACGACCAGAAGTACCGAGCCGCTTTCCCGCCAGCTTCGGTCAACCCCGGCAAGCAACGTTTCTAGAAATATGGCTTCGGGCGGAGCAGGCATAAGTCATATTCCGAATTGCAAGAGAGAACGCGATGATAGGACACTTCAACTCACTCGGCCAGCCTCGCGGCGTCATATTCGACCTCTTCTTCACATTGCTCAAGGAGGACTTCACCGGGCCTTTCTATCGTACGATGGCTAGGGACCTCGGCATTGATGCAGGCACGTTTTTGGCCGCATTCCGGTCTCTTTCCAGGTCGTCTATGCTAGGAGAAATATCAAGTATGGAAGAACGCGTTTGGAAGACAACTCGAATATGCGAGTTGGAGCGAGACCGCGATGTGGTGGGCGAGGTCGTCGCACGTAATATCGAATTGTTTTACGGTGCTATTGAGGTTTATAACGACTCCGCTTCGGCTCTCCTTCGGTTACGCAAAGGCGGCATCGCGACAGGAATTGCAAGTAATGCGTCGGCGCATTCTAAAGCGGTATTAGGGCGGAGTGGCCTCGGCGAGCTCGTCACAGCCAGCGTCCTCTCCTACGAGGTCCGATGCATGAAGCCGGAACCTGCGATTTATGAGCATATTTGTAAGATGATAGGCGTTGCTCCGGCGAATTGCATTTTCGTGGGAGATGGTGGGGACCGCGAATTAGAAGGTGCCCGTGCGCTAGGCATGAAAACCATACTGATCGATAGGGACCTGTCGCACACCGATGCTGCGAGGCCCTTCGCCGATTTATGCGTACGCAGTGTCGCCGAGGCTGTCGACGCCTTGCTCTGAAACCAAGATTTTGGCTGCCGCGCGCTGCGGTTACATGAGTCTGATAAAACGTATAGAAAACGGTATAGCCTCAGCGCTCAGTTCTTAATGCGGCTTGTCGCAATTTTTTGAAGCGTGAGAAGCTGTTAACCAAACTCAGGCCGCTCGCTGCCCCAATCCGTCGGCCAATCGCAACCTCGAAACTATTAGTGTCGTGACAAGCGAAGCGACCGCTTCTCGGAAGAGTGTTATTGTTACTAAAGACAATGCGCGAAGCGGCCGTAGCGCTTGTGCTCTTGATGGGATTCGAACCTACCACCCGTTAGCTGAATAAAGCTAACACGATGAATTTTCTTAGCTGCGGGCAGCGGCTCGTTGTCAGCGGAACGGTTGATGAGGTGACCCGGACCATCAGATTTCCGTTGTGAGAGAGCTTACAAGGCACGAGCGACCTCTGCAGCTTGATAGTCACATGAGTGTGCATGCCTTCTTCGCTATGTGATTGACAACGGGCTTCTCCTCAAAACAGCGAGGAAGTTATGCTTACTCCATAGGCCTTCGGGGCCACCCCACCGCTTTCAGAAACGCGGCGCCGACCCGAAACAGGTAAGGCATATCGTAGGACACGTCGTCGCGGCAGATAAGCACGCCCAATTTTGCTAGACGGTCAGCCAGGTCTGGTTCTTTCCCAAAAAGCAGCTTTTCGGGAAGAGCCAATCATCACCGGAGGAAGAGTGACCAAAAACTTCAGCGAGATGTGTGCCAACACTACTTATGGTCATTGGTTGATTTGGCCCTCTTCACCGAGGCTTGAAATATCGAACGGCTCGTAGAAGCGCGCCGGAGTCCACTCGGAGAAATGTAGGGAGTGGCTTGAACTGCGGGCACCACGTATCCGAACCCAAGGATCAGCAAGCTCCTCCTGCGAAAATCGGTCTGGGATCTCCATCTCGAAGGGGGTTCGATCGATCTGGAACCCAGCTTTGCCATAAGACGCAAGCTTATAGCCGTTTGCGAAGACATGTATTTTGGCGAGCTTTTCCGCTAGGGAAGCATTTAGAAAATGGATGAACCATGCATCATTGAGATCGTATAGCCGTAGGCGAGGCTGAAAACGAAAAAAACCATGATCATGGCTGTAGATGGCAACGATTTTGTTGACCTTCTGAGCACCCACGCTGCTCGATGCTCCTCGAAACTCCCACTTCTCGTCATCTTCCTCGCGGCCAGCGGCCTCGTGAGCTTCGAGGTCCAACATATGCTCCCATTGAGGTCCGCACATGCCAGCCTGGATACCCACTTCCTTTGGTCGATGTCGCTCTTCGCGATAGCGGTCAGCATCGTCACTTCGCCCAAAAAGGATTCCGAATATCTTGTGTTTCGGCTCGGCTAGCTGAAAGCTGCAGAAGGCTCGAAAGTGACCTATTTCCTCGGGCTCATACTCACGGTCCAGCTCATAGTGAATGGAGATGTTGCTGAGGACGTCGTCCGCTTCTTGCAGAAAGAGCACGCGTTTCAATGTCCTTTCAAGTCGCTGAAAACCGGTAGAGATCACCGATTGTATGTCGTCGCCCCAGCGCGAAAAGAAACTGGCTTGTTCTGCCTCCGACAAGGGGATGTCCAGGTATTGAATGCGCGCGGCAAGCCCATCAATATCGTCGAGCGCCAAGCGCATTCGCTCGCGGTCATAGATGTCGCAGGCTGCAAAACCCTTGGACTTCGCAAAATCAATAAGGTCCCGCTCTTCCGTTACGGTGAGGTCAATATTAGTAAAAAAGACGAAGAATTCTGGGGGGTTATCATCGCCTTTTGCGAAACGAGCTGATTTCGCATCAGCTTTGAATTTTTTAGCAATGTCGCGCTTCTGATCCGGAGCATCGTTTGCGCCAATCATAAAACCTATGGCGCCGGCGACTTTTTGACAATTGTCGAAGACAGCATCAATATCCCAGCCGCCGTCCCTGCCTCCATGTGGGTGACGGGGGCGCACATTGGAAAACCGTTTATCGAGTTTCAAAAGGGCAAGGCACAGCCGCTCGCGTGAAAGCTGGTTTGTATCGAGATAACTCTTGAGCCGCGCTTCGGTTTCGTATGTCATGCCAGACCATTGTTGCGACGATATGAAGATCAATCGGTTGCTTGAATACTTGCTAGGGAGGTGAACGGCCCTCGTATCGAACGGATCAGGACCAGCGACCCCTTACCAGTATGGACTATGTGGAGATAGTTCGGATGCTTGTCAGTTTGAAATTGCCCGGCAATTCATCCGATAACGTTTAACGGCTGAATAAGGCCCATTCGATCAGCGACAAACTTCATTGATTGCTAAAGCTAAGCTGTTGCTGTTCCAATTGACCATAGTATTTGCTTGTTGCTCAAGCTCAACAGGCGTTCTTTGTTGGCTGCGACGGCGAATGCCGATGATCGGCTTCGGGTAGGCAAAAGCGTTCAACGCGATATCAATTTCCGCCTGGATCCAGAATCGCTCGGTAACATACATACCCGCCGGGACGATAACGCAGCTCGCTTGGCGTATCTGTTCTTTCAGCTTGCCCTTCAACACGGAAACGCGAACAGCTTCATTCGGAGCTACGATCGGCTCATTTCGAGGAACGCTGTAATCGCGGTAGGAAAACCAGGGCAGATTCTGCGATGCAGTGTCGAGCAATCGGATGACGCCTTCATAGCGCTCGCTGTAACTCCAGGCATGGCTGATGAAAACATCGTATGTCATATTTATTGAAGTCCCAACGTTAAACCCTCGCCATTTGATACACGCTTGACGCGATCTCTCGAAGTTACATTGTTCGAAATCCACAAGTATTGTTTACAATATCCGACCCCTCCAATCTCAATTCTGTATTTGAGGAAAATGTTGAAGCAATGGGATCAGCTACGGTTCATGCGTCAAACCAGAGGGAGCCCTCCGATTGTCTCGGAAAGGTGGGATTGAATGTGCGGAGCACGCCATCGGCCAAACAGCTATACGCTGACCTGAGATGCTCAAAGATAACCAGCGGCTGTTAGTTTCTGTCTTTGAACCCATACGCACGGGGCTCTATGCGTGTTGTTGCCTTGCCACCCACTGTGTATGTTCCCTAGAAAATGCTTGCTCGCTCTCCACAACGAATTGTGAGAAATCCACCTCAGCCTTCACTTCCCCGAGCTTACCTCGAATAATGCCGATTTCATGGGCAGTAAGTGTGTATGAAGAAGCTAGCTCGTTGAATTTTTTGACTTGCATCCACCCCAAGATCGACGATGCGATCACGATTATCGGCTCAATCGGCAAGAACTCGAATGCCGGCGCAGTGAGCCTGACCAAGCTCAGGAAAATCGCAAGTGCGTAGGCGATCACGCTCGCTCCAACCCAAAGCCTGCTCGCCCTTCTGTTGGCAGCTGCCTTATCCGCGTACCATTGGCGCTGCTCCGAAATCCGATAAGTATCGTAGTACTGGATTCTATCTTCGAGGCGTAGGGCTCTCACATCCTCCATGGATTGGGTGATCTGGTCCGCGGCCGCCTGATCTGGAGGCATCCGGTCACCTATCAGTCTATTCGCAGACAAAATCTCAGTTAGATACGTTCGGAATTCCGCTCGTCTTACCGCGAGATTGTCAGCATCACCGAAAGGCTCGCCACGCATGCAATACTTCCATGATGACGTCTTGATCGACTCGGCGAGCGCGCGTCCACGATACCATCCCTGCTCAGGCTTAAGTAGGCTGCGGATCATCATAACGACGAGCGATACGATCAAGGCCAACGCCGGTACTATGAAGTAAACCGGTGTCGTATAAAAATTCATTGACGATACAGCCGAGATAAACAAGAGACCGTATTCCGCTCTGATAAGCCACAGAAACGTGCTTTGGGAGCCGGACGACATCTGATTTGCAGTGGCGTACAGCGCGGGGTACTTAAATTGTGTGGTCGTCATGGTCGGTATATTCCCATCTGTCTTTCGCTGCCTGTCTTCGTAATCTAGTCTCGACCAAGTCTCAAAAATTCCTTTGCCCTACCCCCGTATAAACATGTACCGGGCCAGTGGAAGGTGGAGAGATTTTCAGTCGTATCAGACAGTCTTTTGATCTGCCGCTGCCCGCAGTTCAGCGATGATGGCCGCGATCCAAACGCGCTCCTCGGCCTTCTCCGGCAAGGCATCGGCTAACATCTGAATATTATCTGCGGTAGTTTCTGGCTCCCAAGGTTCCCGGACCCGAGGTATCAAATCGGAGAGGTGTTCTTCGCTCAGAACCTGATTGTGGGTTAGCACCGCCAATTCGAGCAGTGTCGCATGATCCCAGTAGTCGGGGGTGCCAGATGCTATTTTCCTCCTCACAGCATACTCGACTACCGATTCCAGCTCAGACAGTCGGGGATCGTTCTGATCAAGAATATAGATCAAGGTCAATGCGTTGATGCCAGGGTACGCATCGCGCCAATCCGCTTCAAAGCCCTTCGTGTACGCTTCGATTGCCTGTTTCAAATGTCCTTTAGCCTTTAATGGCTTGTTTTCGTCGCGGGCTCTCTTCCACCGATCCTTATAGACGCGCCCCAATATTCCATATGTCTCGCTGCTCGCCCCTCGTTGCTCGATTAGGTTGAGAAGAATTTCCTCGGCCTGCTCGCCGTTTCCTGCTCGGTTTAGCGCAAACGCGTACTGCTCCCTTATCAGGATCGTATTTTGGAGTGGCGCATCGATTTTGTCGAAAATCCTTACCATGTCGGGCCAAGCTTTCACTCCGCGATAGGAAAGAAATAGATCGACAATTACTCCTGCCTCCTCGTCGTCGAGCGCACCCAACGTGAGTTCCACCGAGTAAATCGCGTCCCGACCAAACTTCCTCGCTTCAGCTAGCTTCTTTTTAAGTTCAGCTGCGTAGGCAACCTGATCTCGAAAGACATCCGTTTTTTCATGAGCGATGTCAGGATATCCATCCAATAACTGAAATAGTGGACTGTCTTTTTCCTGGTTTTTCTTCGCTGCTTTTATTTTTTCAACCAAGGTCTTGACGGCAACCTCGGCGTTCGCTGGACCACCCCTACCGCTTACCGGGTACGGCATTGCTCGCAGTGGAGCGACATCAAAGGGCAATCGGCCCTGCCCTTCCGCGTAAAGAAGAACGGTGGTCCGCGGTTTCGCGGCATGCCGGACCCCGAGCTCGTAAAACACATTGGCGTTTGCTGTTGTCAGATCAGCAACCGCAAAGTCACATAGAACGAGACGCTCGAACATGGGCTTATGGATTATCCCCCCTGCCTGCTCTTCGTCCGCTCTGATCGGCTCAAGGCCGGCCTGCTCTACTGCTGGTTTGATCAAGTCTCTGTACACCGCATCGAAGTCGATCGGTTTCTCGCCGCCGGCGGATTTCTTACCAAACGGCATCAGAACGAAACACAAAGGTTTATGTACCACTTTGACATCCCCTTGAGGCTAAGCAACTGAACTGCCATGGCATGCCAACTTGCTCGCATTTAATCAAAAAATGATTCTCAGCCGTGCTATCTGGTAGTAGTGATACAGGAAATATCAACCGCGAAATGCAATCAAGCATTGAGATTGATGGAGATCGACGGACATGCTTGTTGCTGGCGGACTTTACCGCGAAGTCTGTGAGACGCCACCTTGGAACAGAGAGTTCGGGTCTGGGGTCAGAGCAGCGGCGGTCATCGGCAAGCTGTCGCCGGGCACGAGATTTCACACCTACAGTTCGTCGAAGGGTGGCGAGGCAATCGACTACCTTGAGCGTCTGGGAGTCAATGTCGTTTGCCAGCAAAGTTCCACCGACATTGTATTCTCGTATTTTCATCCGTTGTCGAATCCATTGATCATGCCCACTGCTGTGCAAGCAGAGGCACCGCTGATCGTCCGTGGTGAATGCGTTTTGAGGTTTGGCTTATTGGAGGGCTCAGCGATCGTCAGCGCCGAAAGGGCAGTTTACGACCCTCAAGGGGCCGGTGCTGTGGAGCCTTTTGAGGCAAATGGTTCAAAGGCGAGGGAGTTAGCTATCGTTCTCAACGAAGGAGAGCTTTTGCGATATAGCGGGGGGTCGGACATCCAAGCAGCCTGTGAAACACTGCTTGATCAACGTCGCGCCAGCGTCATCGTAGTTAAACGCGGCGTGCGAGGGGCACTCGTCGTGGAGCCAGGTCGGAAAAGCACCATTCCGCCCCATTGGTCCGAGCGAGTTTTCAAAATCGGGACAGGCGATGTGTTCAGCGCGGTTTTCGCGCATACATGGGCCGAGATGAAGATACCGGCGTCGACTTCTGCGGAAATCGCCTCAAAAGCGGTTTCTTTTTATTGCGATGCCCCCGAGTGTCCCTTGCCCCTGTTGGAGACCATTGTGAGGCGTCCTATCACTGGCGTCGTGCCTAGTAGCGTAACCTTGCGCGGGTCCGTGGAGACACTAGGAAGGCGTTATTCTTTGGAAGAAGCAAGACATTGCCTGCAAACGCTTGGTATGGCGGTGGAAGCTGTTGACTTAGGGGATTTGCCCTCGGAAAAATCCGATCGCCCAAAAACCCTCCTAATTCTGTCTGACGGGCTAACTCTCGAAGAAACTCAAGCCATTGCCTGCGAGTATATAGGAGCAGATCGGGTTGTCATTTTGGACGAAGAAAAACGGTTCGCGCCTTGGGGAGATGTCATGGTTAAAGATGATTTCACCACTGCCATGTATGTTGCCGCATGGCCTATTGAAACGTCATGACAACAATTTTCAATTGTGTGTATGTGTGGCAATGTCACCTTTAAGCGAGTCGGGGGAACGCTCGTAATGGCGGATGTTTATGTCATCCATTCAAGCACAGATAACTCCACCACAGGTAAAATTGTTGAGTTATTACGCGGAAAGTGGGATGTTTGGTGGGACTACAATCTGGTCGGCTCCTATTCTGAAGCAATAGAGCACGAGATTGCTAAGGCAAAATGTGTAGTCGTCGTTTGGTCAAGCGATGCAAACGAAAGTAAGCCCGTTCGTGAAGAAGTTCACCTCGCCGATAGGCACGGAATCCAGATAATTCCAATATTTCTGGACGGGACGGAGATGATGTACCCGTTTGTGAGCAGAAGCGGCGTCGGTTTCGTTGGATGGAACGACCTGGATTCTCATCCCAGCTTTGAACAGTTGATTGCAAAGATCGCGAACGTGGTCTCGCCGAAGATTGTCACGACGCCACAGCATCCTTCACCAATACCGCTATCGTGGCCAAGCCTCTTCATGTCCGTCTCATCGCACGAGACACAATTGGTGCCACAGGATGCAGTGAAGGCACTGAGATTGTTCGAGGCGTCGGCGATATTGGTATCTGCATACGACCTGCTTCCCATCAGACGTCCAAAGGGGATAATCCAGGAACTAAGGCAGGTGCACGACGACGGTGGATTTATTCTTATCGACTCCGGAAATTACGAGGCGACAAGGCGAGGCGACGATAGCTGGACTTCCGGGAAGTTCGCTGAAGCCATGAGAGACGTTCCCCATGACTGGGCATATTGCTTCGACGTCATGACGCCCAAGGTGAACCCCAAGGCGGCAATAGAAAGTGTCGTTAAGGCAGTAACACGAGACCGGGTCGCAGCCACTCAAAACATCCTGCCGATCGTCCATGCCCCGAAAGAGTCTTTGAGCGGTTACAATGTCAAGGACCTGCCGCACATCGTTCGGGAAGTCGCTTATTCGCTTTCCGCTCCTCTCATCGCGGTAGCTGAACGAGAATTGGGGTCGGGTCTCATAGAGCGGGCCAAGACAGTTAAGCGGATCAGGCAAGAACTTCGCAAGCTTCCATATTACCAACCGTTGCACGTGCTTGGCACGGGAAACCCTTGGAGCATCGCGCTTTTGGCCGCCGCCGGCGCCGATAGTTTCGATGGTCTTGAGTGGTGCCGAATGGTTGTTGATCAACAGACCCATCGGTTGCATCACTTTCAGCATTTTGATTTTTTCAAATATCAAATGAGTTTCGCGGAATCTCAGGTGACTCTTGATGCATTCGACGACGGGAAGATTGAGTACGCGGGTAGAGTTGCATTGCATAACCTCGACTATTTCCGACAATTCAACGACAAGCTGACGCACGCACTGAAAACCAACCAGATGGAAAGCATGCTCGTAGAAATTATTGGCCCGGCTAGCGTCAAGCAAATCAAAGACGCTATTCCGGATCTGTTCGAATGAGTTCCGTTCGCGAGCGCTTGGAGCGTGCAGTTGTCACGATTTATTCCGATGTCGAGGAGAGGGCTTTTTCAGTACCCGTGGCGACTGAAGAACGGCTCCTCTGGAAGGAATTCTCTTGCTGTGTCCTCAGCAGCCAAGTGCCCTATCCTCTGGCGGTCGCGGCAGCCGATGCGATTGACCGCGAGGACGTTCTTCTTAGCGATCCCTCGGATGAAACCGAGGAGCGACTGGTGTCGATTCTAAGTGCTCCGCTCAACGTTGACGGATCATTCCGGCGCTACCGATTTCCCGCTTCCCGGGGACGCCAACTTGCCGCCGCGAGAATAGCGATATCGGACCACACTGGAACCTTGGGGAACTTGCTCAAGACAAATCAGGATCCTGTTAGCTTAAGACTATGGTTCGTCAAAAACACGCTTGGGATGGGCCCTAAACAAGCCAGCATGTTCTTGCGCAATTGCGGGATCAGCTACGACCTTGCCGTCCTCGATCGGCATGTGCTCGAGTTTATGACGCGAATGGGCCTCTGCTCGGATACGCAGAGCTCCATATCGACGATGCCCGCATATTATAAAAGAGAAACCACCCTGCGATATTATGCCAACAATCTCGGTGCGGCGGTGGGGCTGATCGACTGGGCAATATGGATCGTGATGCGAATGTTCAACAAAACCGAGACTGGGAATTTCTAATATGAGCGTAGTCACATTGGTCTCTGGAGGTCTCGATTCCACGTTAGTGGCCTATTTGGCGATCGAGGAGGGGCTGAAAATCCATCCACTGTTTGTGAATTATGGTCAGCGGTCTCTCGATAGAGAGTTAGCCGCTTGCAAAATCAGTATGAAGAAGCTGGGTCTACTGGAACAACTCGAAATTGCGGATCTTTCGGGGTTCGGACGGCTGATAAAATCCGGCTTAACTGATACCTCCAAGCACGTCGTGGATGACGCTTTCACACCGGGCCGGAATATGTTGTTTTTGCTAACTGCGGCCGCATACGCCTATCAGGTCAATGCCGACGCGGTTTCAATTGGTCTGCTGCATGAGGAAACGAGCCTTTTCCCTGATCAAACGTCTGGTTTCTTGCATGACGCCGAAGCTCTAATCACTCGTGTAATGGGTCGCTCGATCAAAGTGCTTGCGCCCTTGGCGGCCTTCCACAAAGATGAAGTGATACAGCTCGCGACAGAAAAAGGCATCGGCGGCACCTACTCGTGCCATCTCGGCCAAGAGGAACCATGCGGAGACTGCATTGCGTGCAACGAATTTAAGATCAAGGAGGTTTGAGATGGGAGGGGGAAGCAGTGGAAGTTGGAGTAGGCTTGGCGATATTCGCTCCCTCGAACAAAAGGCGAAGGCAGCTCTCCAGGAGGGTAAGCGAAACGTCTTTATAAGCTTCGCGACCGAGGACATGAACGAAGTAAATCTGCTTCGGGCTCACGCTAAGAACGAAAATAGCGATATCGAATTTAACGATCACTCAGTCCGAGAACCTTACGACAGCGAGCGAGCTGCTTATATCAAGCAGAAAATCACGGAGCGGATCAATCGGTCTTCGGTGACGGTCGTCTACCTATCGAACAATACTGCACAGAGCCAATGGGTTCAGTGGGAGGTGGAAAAAAGCATCAGTCTCGGCAAAAAGGTCATTGCGGTGCATCCCGAAGGTAAGGCGCCTGCACAATCGCCACGATGGATCAGCGAGAATCAGATCAAAACCGTGCTATGGAGAAATCTGTCAAACGAACTCAAATAGAGGGTTTGGGCCATGACCAAGTGTGGACTTTTCCACGCGCAAACCGATGCGAAGCGTTTCCGCGGAAGATGACTGGGCTTTGCAATCCGCCGCTTTTTAGTATTGGATTGAAAACGCGCATAGGCCCAACCTACTGTGAGCTTCAAGCGAGTGCGTTTTGGTGTCTATTACGCTCGGTTAGGGCTTGCGGCTTAGCTCATCTTCTTGAGATGCCGCCGCCTCGCATCGGTCTTTCGCCGGCGCCCACTGAGGGACGTCTGTGAGATAGTCCTCCAGATTGTGGCCATCGATCTTGGCAGTCTCGATAATGGTCAGGATGTTTTGCGCTACCGCCCCCAAGCCTTCCCACCGCGGAAGACATAGTCCATCGCTTTAGCCACCTTCTGCTTTTGTGACGGCGTCAAAGCGTGCCTTCGATCCAGACACTCAGTCCTGCCAAAGTGGGCGTTGCAAGTTGCTGGCGCATGCTGCAGATACAGCCCCGTCATAGACGACTGCATAATTTCCTACTGCGGCAATACACAACACTATGCATGAATTGGATGTTTCTAATTAATTCTTGTTGACGTGCCTCACTACAAGACCCCCCACGCCCGAAACCTCCCCCTCCCCGTCATCTCGCGCAGGCCCAGCTCCAAAACAATCCGCCGCGCCGCCTGCGGAGTGACGTCGAGCCTCTTCGCCACCATCCCGGCCGACACCAGCGGCTTTGCCATCACCAGCTCGACCAGTTCCGGCAGTTTTGACGAGGCCCGGCGTCCGTCCAGCTTTCGCTCCATCAGCGTTCGAGCCAGGGCCAGCCTGTCATGCTCTTTCAGACCTAGCTCGGCGGCCGCGATCAGGCCGTGAGCAATGGCGAGCAACCGGGTCTCCCGATCACGATGCCGGCGCCGATCGACGGGAATGGTTTTC
The DNA here is from genome assembly GCF_017313405.1 of Agrobacterium burrii. Taxonomy (NCBI): domain Bacteria; kingdom Pseudomonadati; phylum Pseudomonadota; class Alphaproteobacteria; order Hyphomicrobiales; family Rhizobiaceae; genus Agrobacterium; species Agrobacterium burrii. The sequence continues at coordinate 73,994 of NZ_JAFLNA010000019.1, read as the reverse complement.
AGGCCGAGATTGATGGCGGCAAGATGCGCACCTGACGTGACACCGGCCTGGCGCAGGATCGCGGCGGCAAACAGCCGGCCAAGCCAGGGCGCGTGCTGAAGGACGGAAAGCTCGTTCCAGGCATCAAGGGCGACGACCGCCTGAAGAACCGCCGGCAAGTTTTCGGCTTGCCGCAATACGGCGCGCCATTCCTCCAGCCGGGCATCCTCGTCCCAGTCGAGATCATAGACAAGAGTGTCCCGCTCGCGGCTGTCGACCGCAAGCCAGTCGGGGCGCTTTGCCTGTTCGATTGCAGCGTCAGATCGCGCAAGCAGCGCGTCGATTGCCGCGAGATCGACGCCGGGAAGCCCTTCGGCTTCATCGATTTCTTTCCCCTCCCCTTCCGGAATTTTTCCCACCGCCGCGGACCGTATGACGCCGGCCTGCTCCGCAGCCTCAGTGCCGGGTGAGGCGATCTCCGATGTCTGCAGAAGCGAGCGAATGCCTTCCGGCGACAGTGCCCAATCTGGTGTTTGGCCAGAAATCCGTCGGCGGGTTTTTAAAACGTCACGGGCGATGGTGAGTTCGTGGGTCGGTGTACGGATGTCACGGGTGGCGTCATGCAGGACGAGGTCCTCGAGATGCACCAATTCGCCGTCGATCCACAGCGAAGCGCAGGCGTCGGCAAAGTTTTGGCGTTCGATCCAGCCCTGCCCTACGAGTGAACGGGCAATGCGCTCGTCGAGACGGGTCAGGGCGACGGTCGCGTCGAAAGCCGGTCGCATAAAGGCATTCATGCTGATTTTTGAAACATCGTAAGCCATTGAAATCATGGTAAACGATTTGCTAAACAAACTCTATAGCAATATTCCGGTTCGCTACATGGTATGATTGTCGGTTGGGTTTTAAACCATCGATAAGTACCAATTATCGATGGTAGTTGATTTCGCGGCGCAAATCGAGGAAAATCGGGGCAAATCACGGTGCCAGCGGCCGCCGAAACCCGCGATTCTGGAGCCTATCGTGCCTAAAACGAAGACATCACACACGTCCGTCGAGTGGCGCGCCGAAGAGCTCGATACCATCGCGTCCGTTTTGCCGCTCGAACGCCGCGACGAGCTTGCCGAGCTGTTGACCGATGATGACATCGAGACGCTGCGGCATCTCGTTAATCAGGGCATGGGCGACAATACGCTAAGGGCCCTGACGTCTGATCTTGCCTACCTGGAGGCCTGGGGTCTCGCTGCCACCGGACAGTCCCTGCCCTGGCCGGCGCCCGAGGCGTTGCTGCTCAAATTCGTAGCCCATCATCTGTGGGATCCGGAAAAGCGCGCAAGTGACCCCAACCACGGCATGCCCGATGATGTCGACAAAAATCTAAGGCGTCAGGGTTTCCTGAAATCCGTTGGCCCGCACGCGCCATCGACGGTGCGCCGGCGGCTGGCCAACTGGTCGACGCTGACCAGGTGGCGCGGCCTCAATGGCGCCTTCGCCTCCCCTGCCCTCAAGTCCGCCATCCGCCTCGCTGCGCGCGCCGCCCCGCGGACGCGGCGCCGTAAAAGCGCAAAAGCGGTCACAGGCGACGTGCTGGCAAAGCTGCTGGCGACCTGCGCGTCAGACAGCCTGCGTGATCTACGCGACAAGGCAATGTTGATGGTCGCCTTTGCCTCAGGCGGTCGCAGGCGCAGCGAAATCGCCGGGCTTCGTGTGGAGCAGCTGACTGTCGAGCCGCCGATCGAGATCCCGGACGGCGCTCCTCTCCCCTCTCTTGCCATTCATCTTGGGCGGACGAAAACCACGAGTGGCGAGCAGGATGATATCGTCTATCTCACCGGACGGCCGGTGGACGCGCTGAATGTCTGGATGGCGGCCGCAAGAATCGACGAGGGAAGCCTGTTTCGCGGGATCGGAAGATGGGGAACGGTCTCGCGCCGGGCGCTCGATCCGCAGTCGGTCAATGCGATCCTCAAACAGCGCGCGGAAATGGCTGGACTGGATCCTGGGGAGTTTTCGGCACATGGGCTGCGGTCGGGCTATCTGACTGAAGCCGCCAATCGTGGTGTACCCCTTCCCGAAGCGATGGAACAGTCAAGACATCGGTCGGTGCAGCAGGCATCAAGTTATTATAACAACGCGGTTCGTCGGACGGGCCAGGCTGCTCGCATTTTGTAATTGCTCTTTTCCGCAACGCGCCGTTTCAATAAAGGCATCGAATTTGGGATTAGAGGATTGAGCACAACTAAAGTTAATCTCCAACGCTTTTGTCGGTTGCAACTTTACGGTTTGCCCACGCATCGCGTTTAGTTTCGATCGTCTTAATTGCCGGCTTCAAAGTTAGCTCACGCCACCGATCATCCAGCCTGGAATCGTCTACAAAGTGTTTGAGAATATCGAGCACGTCTGTCTCAATTACATCATGGGCTGTACGTCCATATTGATGGCCACGCAGGAAGTGAAATAAATCCCTCAGGCAATGCGTTGCCTCCTTGTGATCCCCATCCTTCAATGCATTGTCGATGTAGGCTCTAACAACCCACCATGCAGCATTCATTTGGCGTATTGCAATTTCATCTCTGCGTAGTGTAGCCGGGCTCATAATGTTGCTTATACGGCTTTTCAGGCAAAGGACCGGATGCATCACTGCCACCTCGACGGTCGAAGCGTCGTCGTTTCGAAGCCGGATCGTCGACACACCGTTTCGAAACTCTTCGCGCTTGATACCGATTATTCCGTGAAGGAAGTCGACGATGATCAGTCGACCGTTAATATTGGCCTCCACGATCGCGGTGCTTGGCGAATTCATGCTATCTTTGCTGGGCGTCCTAACGGTGCCCCCAATTGCTAACGCTAATTTCTCTGCTGCCTGAACACCGCCGTAATAGTCGATGTCTTTACTTGTGAATGGCTTGTATTTTTCGAGTTCTGGCTGCAACGTCTCGAAAAATCCAGCCCAAAGGAACGTAGCCTGGCCACCAACGATAAACGCCTCATCGTCAACGGTAAGGTTTGACACAATCTTGATAACTTCGTCGGGGAGTAGAAACTCGTTATAGGCAGTCATGCCAGTTGCATGCGGACCCTGCGTTGCCCGATGCTCATCTGCGCCGGCTTGAATGCCGAGAACATACCGTTTTGCTGGGAGAGCTTAGCAGCTTCACCATCGCTCTTGAGAAGACGTGCGGAATCGAGATCGCGGTCCTGCTGCTTTTCACGGCGGCGCTGATCAACATCGAAATGAACGCGATCTAAATACATTTCTCTTCTCTTCGCACAAGTTTCTATGATGCGCTCGCTTCATGTACGTGGTCTCGTTGACCATCCGCACGTTAACTCCCAATTGATAACACAATATCCCATTGACATGCAAATTGTTCCGGGACGCCGCGATTTTCTAGGTCGCCCACTTTTTGGTAACGCGTCACTATGCTGCCAGTTGCGCAACGCATCCGTCCCCATATAAGCTACTGTGCCACAGATTGCGATAAAAGCATTTGAACGCATGCCAACCGGCTGGTCTGTACAAAACACCATATAAGAACCAAAAAACCGATTGCAAAACGTCAATCCGCCGATCCGCCACCCGCTCCTAAGCACCTCATTGTTACGCCCGGGTTTCGACCGACGATCAGGTGTATGATGCACAGATGGACGAGCTGCGTGCCGCCGGCTGAGAGCGGATTTTTCAGGAGCACTGATCGGGCGCATCCCGAGTCCGCCCGGTTCTTACGAGACTGCTTGGCGAGCTCGCAGCCGGCGACGTGCTGGTCGTCGTCCGGTTGGATCGCCTCGCCCGATCGGTCGGCCATCTTCTGCAAGTGATCGAAGATCTCGAAGAGCGCGGTGTCCATTTGCGGTCGATCCGCGATCCGATCGATACGTCCACACCACAGGGCATGTTTTCTCTCCAAGTCCTTGGTGCCTTCGCCCAGCTCGAGCGAGCGTTGATTGCCGAACGAACTGGAGCCGGCATCAAGGCCGCAAAAGCCCGTAGCAAGCTGCCCGGCAACCCAGAACTTCGCGCGCGACGTCCAGAAGCGATCAAGGGGTCTCGAAGGCTCGTGAAAAACTCTATCTCGACGAGCTGATCTCCTCTGCCCAGACCTAGCTCCCGACTGTTCGGCAACTTCGCCCAAAGCATAGCTGGGACAATGTCGTGCGCGTCCTCAATCGCAAAGTCCATGACTGGACCGTGGAAAGGTTACGCCGCGCCGTACATCGGATGGTCCGCGAGAAGCTGGCCGAGCCTGACCTATTGGTCCGCTCTCCGCGCCCCGCGCCCCGCGCCAGAAGATCACCTCATGAAGCTCGTCGCAGCTATTGCCATTGCCGATCCCGGCCTGTCGCTGCGCGACATTGCCAGCCAGTGTCTTTTACAACAATGGAAGCTGCCGCTTTCGGAGGTATCGCGCCCAGTTGAACTTCTTTCAGATCATTCTCTCGGCCCAGAACCGCAAATCCGTCTGGAAAAATTGCCCCACCGGACTCCTTTGCTGCCTCAATTAGGTCTGCACCAAACTCAGGAATATTTTCCAACATCCGGCCTTCAGGTTCTTCCGCCTCGAGATAGGCAAAAACCTTCTGGGCGGTTTCTAGGTCGATCGCCAGTCCATTGAACCAATGAGACCATGTCCCCTCAAAGACAACCTTCCCATGACGATCGGTCACGATTGCCTCAGCATCAACTTCTTCGCCAAGAATCCACGTGCGTCCGAGCCAGTCAACCGTCGAGAAGGTTTGCTCGGATGGATTCCACAGGCGAGAACGTGCGGCCTCGCCGATCTCGGGACCAAAAAGAAGTGTAATCACACCGCAATAGCTGCCGAACCGAACGCCGGTCGGGTCAGAGCCCTCCTCTGGGTCTGGACCATCGGGATCTTCTGGATCCGGTAGCGCCGTGTGATGGACAAACATCTCCGCTCGCTTCAACGATGTCATCCAGCTACCGACCGAATACCCATGCGAAGCAATCCAACTGCCGATTTTGCGACCGAGATAGGGTTCAACTTGGCCCTTATAGCCATCTGCAACCCGTTCGTTGAAAGCTCCCTTTGACGTGCCTTTAGTGGCCTTCGATTCTGCAAGTGCTACGTACAGGTCATTGGTTCGGCTGAAGATGAAGTCTGGCGATCGCCCAGTCGGCTTTTTTCCGTGTGCGTCGTGGCTCTCGAAATGATCGACCCACCGGTAACCATCGCGCACCATTTGAAGGTAGGCTATCCCATCACCGACCAACCCTGTCATCGCCTTCCGTACATAGTCTTTCAAATCGCGCGCGGAATTTAGCAGCGCAAAACGATCATTGGTGTCATCGACGTGCTGAGCAATCAAATGCTTGCAAAAAGCAACCTGGGCCCTCGCTGCTCGTTGGTCCATTCGCGCGCGACTGGAGCATTGAGCCATAGCTCCGAAAAGCTCTGCCGGCGTAAAGGACAATTCCGTACTGCCAGGAGCCCGGCCACGGATGAGACGAGACGGGCCTGCCGGATGTGCGCTCACTTGTTCAACATTTAAAAGCTTGCGCTTCGCTTTCCACATCGAATTGCTCTCCCAACATTGCTTGCCAGGCAAGAGCCCGCGCGAAAACATCAGATGTTACGGTCAAAACCCCACATAATTGGCTGTGAGGATCTGATCCATTGCATTATCAACGACGACAAACCATTGAATCGTATCAGAAATCAACCAAAAAAAACGGCTGACAATTTTTCAAATCGGGCGTCGCATGGGCCGCCGGACGTTCCTACTGCCCTGGATTAGCTAAGCCCGAACCTCAGCCGACGCGACGTGTGGTCTCTCCGTTGACCTTAAGCAGCGCAATCAGCATAGGCCCCAACGAAAATTGCCCACGCTCCGAGCGCTTCGTCAGATCGCGCAGATACCCGCCGGCCGAGTTTATGAAGTTCGATCGCTCGAGAATGCACGCCATGGCCACAGCAGCATTTTCTGGCCCCATCGCATTGCAGGCCTCCTCATAGGCTGACGGGCTGACACCCAACATGGAGCGGACCACCACGGCCGCAGTCATCAACTCGCGCCAATGTGCAATACCGCCGTCCGGCCCATAGTCGACAATCTGCGGGCAAGCTCGAAGAACCATTCCTAGCGGGAACGTTTTGATCTGTTCGAGCTTTGCCTTTGTCTCTCCAGGCGGCACACTCGTTGCGTGAGGCTCTTCCGGCGCGCTTTCGCCCTGCTCTTCTCTGGAGCGAGGTTCAAGTTCATTTATAGATTCGGTATTTGAATTCTGTATGTGGCGGTCACCTAGCATGGCATTGCCGTGCATATTTTCAGTTTCTGACTGCATTTCCAGCAGGTTGAGGACTTCTGCGCGCAGGAGCTCCATCTCATCGAGTGTTGCTTCGATCTGTTTTCTGTCCGGATAGCGGGGATGCCGCCCGAGAATGCCAATATATATCGTTTCAACATGCGCCCAATTGCCGGGAGCGCCTTCCTCAATTGCGGCTGTAATCAGCTTCCGAACATCTCGACGGCAGATCGTGAGTGCTTCCTTCGCTCGGCGAAAGCGCATACGCTCCGCGGCCACGTCTTGAGCCAGCAAGGCAAGCTCGGCGGCACGCGCAACCAGCGGGCTCAGATCGAAGCCGTAAGCCTGCTCGATTTCACCGTCTCGACTGCGATGTGCGTATCGTTTCCCGTTCGGACTATCACGACGCTGGATAAGTCCTGCCTCCACGAGTGCGCCGAGCTGGCGGCGCAGCGTACTTTCCGTGATCCCATGAGCGCGGACGGATAGCTGCGCATTGGATGGAAATACAACAAGCCCGTTTTCAGCGTCGAGCTGTGCATCGGGGTAAAATGTCAAAAGGGCATCGAGAACGGCAAGCGCTCTGTCTTGCAAACCGAAGCGCTCCCTCGTCTCGCACACATCGCGAAATACTTTCCACTTTTCGACACGCGTGCCTGGTGTTGATGCCGCGACCGCCAATTGCCCTTTCACCAAGGCAAGCGTCGCCGGTCGCCGCCCAAAGGGCGTCGTTACCTGTCCCGTCTGCATCTCTCTCTCACCTTCCGTTAGGCAAAAGAAATCCGCTCACCAAATCGGTGCCAAGACTCTTGACTGTGATTCCGGGAAATGCGATTCTCAATCCTGCGAGAGATATGAGAGAGGCTTCCACGGTTTACCGTTTGGGGGCCTTTTTCTTTTGCGGTTTAGTCTCCGTTGTTTTCCTGCTTCGATCCTCTGTACTCGTCGTACAAACGATCCATGTGGGCTGATAGCCACTCGCTGAAGGGCTTCGCTTCGATATTCGAAAGCTCGATCGCAACCTTCTTCGATTTGGCATTCATCACGAAATTCAGTGAGCTGTCGCTCGACGTCCAATCCTTCTCGGACGCACTGACCTTTGGCTTCTTTGCAGCCGATTTGGCCTTGTAGCGCTTCAGATAGTCATGAAGTTCATCGAACCGCTTGTCTTCAGTCAGCTCAACGAAGCCCGCCGTTTCGACATGCTCCGTGGCAACCTTCAGGAGGGCAGGAGCAAGAAGCAATTGACGGAGGCTAAGCCACCGGTCGCGCCCGATCTTCTTGGAGGCCCCGAGCATCTTGAGGATCGAAGCCGGGACGACCTCCACGACACCGAGCATTTTCGAAAGCATCGCCTCATCGATCGCGAGCGACGACCGAACCACATCCTTCGTCATTCCAGACGCAAGCAGGTTCTGTGCGAAGTACGCACGCTCTATGAACGACAGGTTGGAGCGTGCGGAATTTTCCTGCCCCTGGGCAATAGCGGACGTGATGTCATCCAGCTTCTTGACAACTGCCTTGACCGGAATTCCAAGCTCTTTGGCGACTTTGAGACGGCGGTGACCGAAGACGACCATGAAGCGTTGACTATCCGACGAACTGGGTCGAACCAGAATCGGTGTCGTCTGGCTGGACGACGCGATCGCCTGCTTGAGCTCCTGGTATTCCTCGCCGTCGTCGGAAAGGCGATCGGCGACAAAGGAAACGTCAATCAACCGCGGATCCAGATCCACGATCACCTCGCCTTCCATCAGCTTCTTTGTGTTCTCCGCCAAGTCCTCAATGGAGCGAACGACAGTCTTCGCTGCCCCCGTCATGCCGTAGCCAGGCTTTGTCGGCGTCTGGTTAGACGCGATGGAAGCCATGTCCAGTTTCGAAAAAGGATTTTCACGCGCCATAGCCGGCCTCCAAACTCGATTTCAACGACGACAAGGGATTGATACGCTTCATAAATCCTCGCGAAAAAACGGCTGACAAGTACGTCATTTCCGCCCCCATGCGCCGTGGATCAGCTCCATGATTTCACCGTTGGCTGCGTTCAGGCTTTCCATCGCGCGGTCGTAGGTAGAACGGACGAAATCGCCGCGCTCTACCTCGTACAAGGTCTGCTTCTTTATCGATGCATCAGAAATGGCCGTCGACTTTAAAACGTGATTTTTCAACATTTGCTGGGCGAACATCGATTGCATGAACCCGACCATCTGTGCCTGCGGGATGTCCGTCGGCTCGAAGCGCGTCACGAGATAGCGGAACCATTCGACCCGCATTTCGGCGCCAGCCTCGGCGACTGGCCCCATAATACCGCCTAGCATCATCAGGAACTGGCTCATCGACATGATATCCAGCATCTGGGGATGGATAGTGATCAGAATGCCCGTCGAGGCCATAAGCGCGGTGATCGTCAGGTATCCCAGCTGCGGCGGGCAATCTATGACAACCACATCGTACCTATCATCCACCTGCTTCAGCGCATTGAAGATGCGCATGTAGAATAGCCGACCGTCCTCTCCCTTCTTGGAGGAGATAGCGAGGGGCACATCATACTCATATTCCTGCAGGACCAGATTTGCCGGAACCACATCAAGGCCCGGAATGTTGGTTGGCTGGATGACTTCCGCGATAAATTTCCGCTCGTCATCGAAACGAAGCGCCTCGTACAGTGATGCAGTATCATCAAGTTCAGGCTGTATTCCGAACAGGGACGTCAGTGATGCCTGTGGATCGAGATCGACCGCAAGCACGCGATGGCCGGTGAGGGCGAGATATTGGGCAAGGTGCGCGGCGGTCGTGGTCTTTCCGCTTCCGCCCTTGAAATTCACCACCGACACGACCTGCATCGGCTCACCTTCACGACGCCGGGGAACGTAATATCGCTTGTCAGACTTTTTATTAGCTTCGAGATAGTCTCGGAGCTCTAACATCTGATCAGCCGTATAATAGCGCCGGCCACCAACCGATTCGATCTCGGGGCCTTTACCCTCCAAATGGATTTGGCGAAGATGGCTCTGGGTAACTCCGATGAAGTCCGCGACTTCTCCCAGCTGAAACTTGCGTAGGCCCTTCTTTGCGTCCGGGGGATATTGTTGGCTGCGCAGCATATGCAACGCGTTTGAGATCTTTGCGCCCTGCTGGGCAATCTCGATATCAAATCTGTTGGGCTGCGGATGGCTCATTTTGCAAACTATATCCCGGAGGGTTTCACTTTCGAAAAAATGGCCACAAAGCCATCATTTGCGAAACTATCCCGCGATTCCCCCTCTGCTGCAAGGGATTTAACGTTAACAAGAAGTTAACGCGTGCACCGTGGATTCCTCGTTCAAGCCGAATCCCCAATAGGTTTCGAATAGTTAGACAGATTTTCGTGTTTTCGTACAGCACACCACAACTGCAGATCTGCAGAGTTTGGCCGATGTTTTGCACACGAATTGCCGCATGGAGTTGGGGCATCCGCCACGACTCGGTAGAATCAGCATCTGCAGATCTGCAGATGGCCACACGCCTTTTGAGATGATCTTTCTCCGGCATGTCCACGTCGTGCGGAGATCAAGATGCAGGTTATTATCATTTCGTCAGATCGATATGTCGATCATGCCAATCATCTAAGTCAGATGCACCGCCTCCGTGCTGCAGTCTTTGGCGAACGCCTGGGATGGGATGTCTCCATAACCAACGCGGGTGAGCGTGACGAATACGACGATCTCGATCCGACCTACATCCTCGCGGTCACAGATAGCCAAAAGATCGTCGGATGCGCGCGCCTACTGCCGGCATTGGGCCCAACGATGCTGGAGCAGACATTCCCGCAACTGCTGCCATCCGGATCGCTCGCTGCGTCGGCCAGCGTAGTCGAGAGCTCGCGCTTTTGTGTCGATACGACCTTGGCTGCGGGAAGGGGAGGGCAGCTTCATCTCGCAACCCTCACCATGTTTGCCGGCATCATCGAATGGTCGATGGAAAATGGCTACGACGAGATCGTAACAGCAACCGACCTGCGCTTCGAGCGCATCTTGAACCGAGCCGGATGGCCGATGAAACGACTTGGCGATCCCATGGCGATCGGCAACACCGTGGCCGTCGCCGGAACTCTGCCGGTCAATCGGACAAGTTTTGAACGCGTTTGCCCGCAAGGCTACCGCTCGCTCGCCGCCGAAGATCACAGCCGTCAAATCCGGAGCGCTGCGTGACCCAACTTCGCTCACATCCCCGTTTAGTCCGTAAACTGCAGGACGCCCTAGGCGACCAGCTCTGCGTTGCGCTTGAAGACGCGACGGTGGTCGAAATCATGCTCAATCCCGATGGCCGGCTGTTCATCGAACGACTGGGGCACGGCGTTGCAGCTGCCGGCGCGATGAGCTCTGCCGCTGCGGAAGTCATCATCGGCAGCGTCGCCCACGCGCTCCAGTCGGAGGCCGACGACGAGCGGCCGATCATCTCTGGCGAACTTCCGATTGGTGGACACCGCTTCGAGGGCCTGTTGCCTCCGATCGTATCAAGTCCGGCATTCACCATCCGCCGGCGCGCTTCGCGTCTCATTCCACTGACAGAGTATGTGAAGTCGAAGGTGATGACCGAAGCCCAGGCATCGGCAATTCGAAGCGCGATCGATGCGCGGATGAACATCGTCATCTCCGGGGGCACCGGTTCCGGAAAAACGACGCTTGCCAACTCCATCATCGCCGAAATCGTCACTGCGGCCCCGGACGATAGGATGGTCATTCTCGAAGACACCGCCGAAATTCAATGCGCGGCCGAAAATGCTGTGTCTCTGCACACCAGCGATACCATCGGCATGGCGCGCCTGCTCAAGAGCACGATGCGCCTGCGTCCCGACCGCATCGTTGTCGGCGAGGTGCGCGACGGTGCGGCGCTAACGCTGCTCAAGGCCTGGAACACCGGCCATCCGGGCGGTGTCACCACGATCCATTCCAACACCGCGATGTCAGCCTTGCGCCGGCTCGAGCAACTGACGGCGGAAGCCAGTCAGCAGCCGATGCAGGAGGTGATCGGCGAAGCCGTCGATCTCGTCGTTTCCATTGAACGAACGGGGAAGGGGAGGCGGGTCCGCGAGGTGATCCACATCGAAGGATATAGCAACGGCCGCTACCAGACCGAACATTATGCCCAGATCGATGAGGACAGCCATGTCGCGTAAAATCTCCATTTTTCTCACCGGCGCGACGCTTGTCGCCATTTCTATCGGCTTTAGCGATTCCGCATTCGCTTCCTCGGGCGGCGGCGGTCTTCCCTGGGAATCGCCGCTGCAACAGATCCAGCAATCGATCACCGGACCAGTCGCCGGGTTTATCGCGCTGGCCGCTGTAGCCATTGCTGGCGCCATGCTGATCTTTGGAGGCGAGCTGAATGATTTCGCAAGGCGGCTTTGCTATGTCGCGCTGGTGGGCGGTGTGCTCCTCGGAGCGACGCAGATCGTTGCTCTCTTCGGCGCGACCGGCGCCTCGATCGGCGAGGGCCACGCACAGGCCGAGCAAGGAACTCCCGAACCGAAGGCGACGCCGGCCACAGCGGGGGAGGGGGCTCATGGCTGAGGCCGGATCTTCTTTGGCGCGCTCGCGTGTGCACAGGGCATTATCGCGTCCGAACCTGTTGATGGGCGCCGACCGCGAGCTCGTGCTGCTGACGGCGCTGGCCGCCATCATCCTAATCTTCGTCGTCCTGACCTGGTACGCGGCATTGTTCGGCATTGCGATCTGGCTGGTCGCAGTCGCAGCGCTACGCATGATGGCCAAATCCGATCCGTTGATGCGTCGGGTCTATCTCCGCCATATCTCCTACAAGACGTCTTATCGCGCGACGTCGTCGCCGTGGCGCAAGTTCTGAGGATTTCGGATGGTCGCCCTCAAATCATTCCGCCATTCCGGACCGTCCTTTGCCGATCTGGTGCCCTATGCCGGGTTGGTCGACAATGGCGTCATCCTGCTGAAAGACGGTTCGCTGATGGCCGGCTGGTATTTTGCCGGGCCGGATAGCGAGAGCTCGACCGACGCCGAGCGCAACGAGGTGTCGCGACAGATCAATGCCATCTTGTCGCGGCTGGGTTCCGGATGGATGATCCAGGTCGAGGCCATCAGGGTGCCAACCGGCGATTATCCGAATGAGGGTGAATCCCACTTTCCCGATCCCGTCACACGCGCCATCGACGATGAGCGACGAGTGCACTTTCAGACGGAAAGGGGGCATTTCGAGAGCCGGCACGCTTTGATTCTGACATGGCGGCCACCGGAGCCGCGGCGATCCGGTCTGACGCGGTACATCTATTCCGACGCGGCAAGCCGCTCAGCCACCTATGCCGATAAGGCGCTCGAGAGTTTCCTGACCTCGATCCGCGAGGTCGAGCAGTATCTCGCCAATGTCGTGTCGATCCGTCGAATGATGACGCGCGAAACGTCGGAGCGTGGCGGGTTCCGTGTCGCGCGCTACGACGAGCTGTTCCAGTTCATTCGCTTCTGCGTCACCGGCGAGAACCATCCGGTGCGCCTGCCTGATATCCCCATGTATCTCGACTGGCTGGTGACGGCCGAGTTGCAGCATGGCCTGACCCCAATGGTCGAGAACCGCTTTCTCGGCGTGGTGGCGATCGACGGTCTGCCGGCCGAAAGCTGGCCGGGGATCCTCAACACGCTCGACCGGATGCCGCTCACCTATCGCTGGTCGTCCCGCTTCGTCTTCCTTGACGCCGAGGAAGCAAGGGCGCGCCTCGAGCGCACCCGCAAGAAGTGGCAGCAGAAGGTGCGGCCGTTCTTCGACCAGTTGTTCCAGACGCAATCACGCTCGGTCGATCAGGACGCCATGCTGATGGTGGCGGAAGCCGAGGATGCCATCGCTGAAGCCTCCTCGCAGCTCGTCGCCTATGGCTACTACACGCCGGTCATCGTGATCTTTGAAGAAGATCCGACCCGCCTCCAGGAAAATTGCGAGGCCATCCGCCGTTTGATCCAGGCCGAAGGTTTTGGCGCACGCATCGAGACGTTGAACGCCACGGATGCCTTTCTCGGCAGCCTGCCAGGCGTCTCCTACGCCAACATCCGCGAGCCGCTGATCAACACCCGCAATCTCGCCGATCTTATCCCGCTGAACTCCGTCTGGTCCGGAAGTCCGACCGCGCCTTGCCCGTTCTATCCGCCGGCCTCGCTACCGCTGATGCAGGTGGCATCCGGTTCGACGCCGTTTCGGCTCAATCTGCATGTCGATGATGTCGGCCATACGCTGGTCTTCGGCCCGACAGGCTCCGGCAAGTCGACGCTGCTGGGTCTGATAGCCGCGCAATTCCGGCGTTATGCCGATGCCCAGGTGTTCGCCTTCGACAAGGGCGGCTCGATGCTGCCGCTGACCCTCGGTCTCAACGGCGATCACTACCAGATCGGCGGCGATATCGGCCCCTCGGCTGGTGGTGAGGTAAAGGCGCTTGCCTTTTGCCCGCTCGCCGAACTGTCGACCGACGGCGACCGGGCCTGGGCCTCGGAGTGGATTGAGATGCTGGTGGCGCTGCAAGGTGTGACCATCACCCCGGACTATCGCAACGCCATCTCCAGGCAGTTGTCGCTGATGGCGGAATCCCGTGGCCGCTCGCTGTCAGATTTCGTTTCCGGCGTGCAGATGCGCGAAATCAAGGACGCACTGCATCATTACACCGTCGACGGTCCAATGGGCCAGTTGCTCGACGCAGAGCAGGACGGCCTGGCGCTCGGCGCCTTCCAGTGCTTCGAGATCGAAGAACTGATGAACATGGGCGAGCGCAATCTCGTTCCCGTTCTCACCTACCTGTTTCGGCGCATCGAGAAACGCCTGACCGGCGCACCCAGCCTGATCATTCTCGACGAGGCCTGGTTAATGCTCGGCCATCCGGTGTTTCGCGACAAGATCCGCGAATGGCTGAAGGTGCTGCGAAAGGCCAATTGTGCTGTCGTGCTTGCCACCCAGTCGATTTCAGACGCGGAGCGCTCCGGCATCATCGACGTGCTGAAGGAATCCTGCCTAACGAAAATCTGCCTGCCGAACGGAGCGGCGCGCGAACCGGGCACCCGCGAGTTCTATGAGCGCATCGGCTTCAACGACAGGCAGATCGAAATCGTCGCAACCTCCATTCCCAAACGCGAATACTACGTCGTCTCACCGGAGGGTCGCCGTCTGTTCAACATGGCGCTTGGTCCTGTTGCGCTCTCGTTCGTCGGAGCGACGGGCAAGGAAGACCTGAAGCAGATCCGCAGCCTGCATTCCGAACATGGGGCCATGTGGCCTCTAAACTGGCTCCAGCAAAGGGGGATCGCCAATGCCGAAACGCTCTTTCCGACCTATTGAGACATACCGTGCGGTGGTCATCGTGGCGACCGCAGTCACAATCGCAACGCCAATCCAGGCAAAGGCTGGTGGCGTGACAGGTCAGGCGACGGAATGGACACAGCTTGCCAACAATGCCGAGCTGATCTCGCTCGTCGGCAAGTCGGCCGAGCAGGTGAACAACCAGATCACACAGATATCGCAGCTGGCCGAGCAGATCCAGAATCAGATCAACATCTACAAGAACATGCTGCAAAACACAGCGCAATTGCCGAACCACATCTGGGGCCAGATCGAGAACGACCTGAAGAACCTTCAGAATGTCGTGGCGCAAGGGCAGGGCGTCGCCTTCTCGATGGGCAATGTAGACGATGTGCTTAAACAACGCTTCCAGAGCTTTTCCGAGATGAAGAGCAACCTGCCGGATGGTGCAAGTTTCTCCTCGACCTATCAGAGCTGGTCCGACACTAATCGTGATACCATCGGCGGCACCTTGAAGGCCGCAAACCTGACGGCTGACCAGTTCTCAAGCGAGGAGAGCACCATGTCGTCGCTGCGGTCGATGTCGGAGTCGGCCGACGGGCAGATGAAGGCACTGCAGGTCGGACACCAGATCGCCGCCCAGCAGGTCACGCAGATGCAAAAGTTGCGTGGTCTCGTTTCCCAGCAGATGACGATGATGGGCACCTGGTTCCAGTCGGAACAGGCGCAAAAGGATCTTGCGCAGGCGCGTCGCGAGCAATTCTTCAGCGGGGCCGAGCATGACATCCGCGGTGGGCAGACGATGGAGCCCCGCTGGTGAGCCCGCGATTTGTCATCATCCTCGCTATCGTGGGGACCGCCGCGTTCGGAGTGGGCGTCGCAAGATGGATCGTCCAACCGGGACCGGGCCCTATGTCCGGAACGGGAGAAGCATCACCAGCGACTGCATCTGAAGCGGCCCGACGCGAACACCGCGAGCAATTCTTCGGCGGCAATACTGATCGCGACATTCGCGGCGGCCAGGAAATGAAGCCGAGATGGTGATCGTTGCGCTTCCCCGCTGCCTCGAACTCACCCTTATCGCAATCGGCATCGTGTTGATCGCGAGTACGCCTACCTTTGCGCAACAGGGTCAGGTGCTGACAACCCTGGAGAACTCCGTTGTTGCTGCTGCCAAGGGCTGGGAAACGACTGTCATGGATGCGGCCCGCTCGCTGTTCTGGATCCTGGCAGGCATCGAGGTTGGTATCGCCGCCGTGTGGCTCGCAATCAACGCCGCCTCCCTCGATAGCTGGTTTGCGGAGCTGGTCAAACGCATCATGTTCATTGGGCTCTTTGCCTTCATCCTTGATCGCGGACCGGAGTTTGCCAAGGCTGTGGTCGACAGTCTCTATCATATCGGCGCGGGCGGTGGATCAGCGTCTCCCGCCAACATTTTCGACGCAGGGATTCGTGTCGCAACCAAAATGTCCGAACAGGCGAAGTTCGGACTGTGGGAAGACAACGCGCTGGCGATCGCGGCCGTCTTCGCCATGGTGGTTGTCGTGGTGTCGTTCTCGCTGGTTGCCGCAATCTTCGTCGCCGTCATGGTCGAAATGTATGTCGGTTTGCTCGCTGGCATGATCATGCTCGGACTGGGTGGTACGTCCTATACTAAGGATTTCGCCATCAAATATTTGGTCTACGTATTCTCCGTCGGCATGAAGCTGATGGGATTGGTGATGATTGCAAAGATCGGCTCCGATATCCTGCTCGGCCTGGCCGAGGCACCGACAGCAACCTCCGAGCAGTTTATCACTACGCTCGCCATCGCAGGAATATCGGTCGTGGTCTTCGTGATCGCCATGTATGTGCCGCCGATCCTGCAGGGCGTAGTCCAGGGTGCCTCCGTTTCCGGGGGCATGGAAGCGATCCGCCATGGCGGACAGGCCGCATCCTTTGCGGCGGGCGCCGGCTTTTTGGCGACGTCAGCCGCCAGCAGAGGATTCCAGGCTGCGAGTGCGGCAAGGGCAGGGGGAGCATCCCTTGGCAGTGCCGCGATGCGCGGCATGGAGGCCGGGGTTGGTGGGGTCGCCGGCGCGGTCGGTGCGGCGGCCAAGGATAAGGCGATCGGTTCGCCCGGCGCCTATGCCGGTTCGCTGCTGGGGCTTGCCAATGCCAAGCTCGACCAGCAGTCCAGCCGACCCGGATCACCGCCTCCACCTCCGTTGATCAATGACACCAAATGACTGGAGGCCGATCCGCCATGGCAGGACAAAACATACCCGATAACCCCTATCTCGCTGCGCGCAACGAATGGAACGAGCGCTATGGATCCTACGTAAAGGCAGCCGCCGCCTGGCGGATCGTCGGCATCACCGGCATGACCATGGCAGTTATCGGTTTCAGCTACGCGCTTTACCAAAGCACCGAAGTGAAGCTGGTTCCCTATATTGTGGAGGTCGACAAGCTCGGCACGGCGGTCAATGCGGGATTTCCGCAGCAGATCGAATATGCCGATCCGCGTGTGGTACGCGCCACTCTCGGCAGCTTCGTGTCGAGTTTTCGAAGTGTGACGCCGGATGCGGTCGTGCAAAAGCAGTACATCGACAGGACCTATGGGCTGCTGAGAACTTCGGATCCGGCAACCGAGAAGGTCAACGCCTGGTTTCGCTCCAACTCTCCGTTCGAGAAGGCGAAAAGCTCGACGGTGGCAATCGAGGTCAACAATATCGTCGCGCTCTCGAACCAAAGCTACCAGTTGGACTGGACCGAATTCGAGCGCGACCGGCGCGGCAAGGAAACCGCAGTCCGACGTTTCCGCGGCATTGCCACCGTGACCCTGACTCCGCCGCAGGACGAGGGCGTCATCCGCCTGAACCCAATTGGTCTCTATCTCCGCGACTTCGACTGGACAGCACAGCTTTGAAAGGCATGGCCCCGAACATGATTATCCCACTCCCAAGAACACGGGCCACACTAACCGCAGTCGGTTTTACCTCAGCGGTGCTGGCGTCAGCGGTTACTGCTCCTCTACATACCTTCGCCGCTGACGGCGTCAGCGCCAACGAAGCAAAGGGCATGGGGATCTCCACCCAGTGGCGCGGGTCGCGCGGCTTGGTGACAAAGGGTTCTGACGGCAAGGTGATCTTCCTTTATGGCGAGGTCCAGCCCTCTGTTGTCTGCTCGCCGCTACAAGTTTGCGATATCGAACTGCAAGGCGGCGAGGTGGTCCGTGACGTGCTGGTCGGTGACACAGTGCGCTGGAAGGTCGAACCGGCGACCTCAGGTGCTGCCAGCGGGCAGGCCATCCACCTGATCGTCAAGCCTTCGGAGCCTGGTCTCGTCACGTCAATGGTGGTGACGACGTCCAGGCGGACCTATCACATCCAGCTCAAGTCCCATTCGACGCAGTACATGGCGCGTGTTGGCTTTGAATATCCGGAGGATGTTTCGACCAAACTTGCAGATATCAATGCGCGTATCGAGGCAAGCACCATCCCGGGCGCCGGTGTGCCGGCCGAACAGTTGAACTTCTCCTATTCCGTCTCGGGTAGTGCCGGCTGGCGACCCACGCGGGTCTATTCGGACGGTCTTAAAACCTATGTCCAGTTTCCGCGCTCGCTCTCTGGCCAGGATGCACCCGTCCTGTTCGTCACATCTGGTGGACAGAACCGGATCGTAAACTACCGTATGAAGAACAACATGATGGTTGTCGACTACCTGATCGATCGCGCGGTCCTTGTTTCCGGCGTCGGCTGGAGACAGGAGAAGGTGACGATCAGAAGGGGAGGGCGGTGATGAAGACGCTTCGCACCAAGCCGCGCCCACAGAACCGCAGCCTTGCCAGAGCTTGTATATTCGCCATCCTCCTTTCCGGCTGCCAGTCAACGGACGGTTTTGTCCCCAGCAGCGCGCCCCCAGAAATTTCCGGAGCGGCTGCAAGTGCTATTGCCGGTGACATGGTGAGCCGTCTTGCCGAACAGATCGGACCTGGAAAGGCGACGGTCGCGATGAAGGCGGATGTATCGCCATTCGGCAAAGCGCTGGAGGCGGCGCTGAAGGGATGGGGCTATGCGGTCGTCACCGATCAGAAGACGGATAGCGGCACGACGGTCATTCCGCTCGCCTATGCGATCATGCCGTTCGACGGCCAGGTGTTGGCCCGTTTTTCGACAGACAGCATCGAGCTCGGCCGAGCCTATTCGGTGACGGCGAGCGGCGCGATGCCAGCGAGCGCCTTGTCACTCATGCGGCGAGGCTAGGGGGGAAGTCATGGTGCAATCCCTCAAGCTCGGCGGTGCACAGAGCCGCCAGTCCCAGTCTGGAATGCGGCGGATCAACCGCCTGCCGATTATCGTCATTATCGTGTTGGTGATCGCGTTCCTTGGCGTCATTTTCTACGGCCTCGCCACGCGCGGGCTCTACTTCGGCAAAGACAGTGGTCCAGACACAAGTTCGGGCAACCCTGCCTCCACCTACGCTGACCAGATAAAGCGCGGTGTGACCGACGGTATTATCGGCGAGCCGCAGCAGCAGACTACCTTCCAGCCGACACCGGTCGAGACAAAGCTGGCCGATGAGAAGCCGAACAATCCCTTCACACCGGAGCAAGGGCAACACGATGTGCAGCAGCACGGTCAAGAGCTCGAAGCGGAAGGGGTTTGGCGAGCTCGTCTCGCGAGAGAACAACAGGAGCAGGTTCTACGGGAGCAGCAGCGCCAGCGCATGGCCCGCTTGCAGGCGCACAACGCTGCCTATGATGCGCCGCTCGCCATTGATCGCAGCAAGCTGGAAGCGCGTGCTGAAACGAATGATGCGAACGCAGACACGGCAAAAAGAACCACCACAGTTTCGACAAGCACCGGAGGCGCCCCCGATCTATATGCGGCCGCGCTACGAGCCGGCCTCGGAGGTCAAAACGCAGATCCCAATTCGCAAAGCTCGAAGGAAGACTTCTTGAACGCGGACCTGAAAGAGCTTGGCTACCTGCCGAACCGTGTCGTGCCTCAACAATCGCCCTTCGAGCTGAAGCGCGGTTCGGTCATCCCTGCCACACTGATCACGGGCATCAATTCAGATCTGCCAGGGCGGATCACCGCCCAGGTGAGCCAGAACGTCTATGACAGCGCGACAGGGCATCGTCTCCTCATTCCGCAAGGTGCGCAGCTGTTCGGCCGGTATGACAGCAAGGTATCCTTCGGACAGAAACGTGTTCTCGTCGTGTGGACCGACATCATTTTCCCGAACGGCTCGACGTTGCAGATAGGCGGGATGTCGGGGACGGATGCGCAAGGGTATGGTGGTTTCAACGACAAGGTGAACAACCACTATTTACGAACATTCGGCTCGGCCGTGCTGATCGCGCTGATTGGGACGGGTATCGACATGGCTGTTCCCGCGAGCTCGACCTTGGCGATGCAGGATACGGCCTCAGATGCGGCGCGGCGGAATTTCGCCGAGACGTTCGGTCGGGTCGCAGACCGGACCATCCAGCGCAATATGGACGTTCAGCCCACGCTGGAAATTCGGCCCGGCTACAAGTTCAACGTCCTTGTCGATCAGGACGTTGTTTTTCCGCGGTCGTACAGAGGTTGATAAGGGTACCTGAGTTTGACTCCTGACGGAGTGGGATAGGCATTCAGCTGGGCAAAACGTCTTCCACAAACGAGAACCCGACCGTTTCCGCGGAGGTTCTCGGCAAGGTCTTAAAGAACCACGTTGCCAATTCAGGAAATGGTCATCCGACTGGCAAGGGAAGTTATGACATCGTCGCCGTCGATTCCGGACAAGCACCGCCACGAGATATTCAGGTCCTGGTACATCTCATGAACGACGTGAATAGATATCAGCGAGCGAGGAAGACGTCGGTGGCAATCACCTCGCCATAGCCAAAGGCCAAAGCTGCCATAAGCGTGGCATGAACCTGTTTTGCCGGAGTTGTAACGCCCCCGAAGTCCAGATCGAGCGTGGCGCAGGCGTCGTGGATCGTCGTGGTCTTATAGCCCAAGTCATTGGCGGCACGCACAGTGGCATCGACACACATATGGCTCATCGCGCCCACAACGACGACCTCTTCGATACCCTTTTCCTTGAGTAACCGATCTTTTCACGGTGGCTGGTCGAATAGCAGATGGCGTAGAACGTTCAGCGACGGGATTGCGGGTGCGACATCTGCGGGTCGACAAGGATGCGGGGCCGATTGTCAGTTTCGACAGCGATCCCGTTCCTTTAGGAGACGGTGTGGGACCATGTGACATGCTGATCCTTCCGCCTTCGCTGGCGCCGCCCATTTCGGTGGACGCCGCTGCGCCGGTGGCCAAATGGCTGCGAGAACGCCACAATGACGGATCCATCTTGGCCTCCATCTGCGCAGGCGCATTTCTTCTGGCGGAAACCGGCCTTATTGCCGGCCGTGCTGTGACAACCCATTGGGGCTCTGCCGATGCTTTCCGCGAACGCTTCCAGATGTCGTTCTCGATACTGATCGGCTGATGACTGATCGGCTGATGATTGACGGCGGCGACATCATCTCGGTGGGTGGATTGATGGCATGGACCGATCTCGGCTTGAAGCTGGTAGAGCGTTACCTCGGTCCTGTAGTGATGGCGCAGACCGCACGCATGCTGCTAGTCGATCCGCCCGGACGTGAGCAACGCTACTACAGTGGATTTGCCCCACGTCTCACCCATGGGACGCGGCCATCGTCAAGGCGCAGCATTTTCTTTCAGGGCAACGGCGGCAAAGAAGTCAGACTTACGGACCTGGCAGAACAGGCAGGTCTGGAAGAACGGACCTTCATCCGTCGTTTCCAAAAAGCCACAGGCATGACTGCAACGGATTACGCTCAACGCATAAGGGTCGCCAAGGCGCAGGAGCTACTGCAGTTCGGGCTTTTGCCGATCGAACGCATTGCCTGGGAGGTCGGCTTTCCGACCCAGGTGCGTTTCGCAAGATCTTCTTTCGGATTGTTGGTCTGACACCAGTAGAATATCGCCAGCGATTTCGGGCGTAGTGCGTAGCTTTTTGGAAAAGAATGGGTCTCAAACTAACTGCCGCACTAACTTATTTAAACTCTTGCAGGGCGGAATCCTGATAGCGGCCTTTACCGAAATTTTTTAAGGTCGATGTGACCGCCTTCCCGGACTTCTGCCCGTCCAGTCCTTGAAGGCGCGGGAGAAGACCGTTGCTTCGGCGTATCCGAGGGCAGTGGACACCTCCTCGAGAGACAGGCTCCCCTGAGCTAGATAGGCCATTGCCATCTGCTCCCGATAGCTTTTCACGATATCGCGCAGCGACGTGCCTTCGACAGACAGTCGCCGCTGCAGGGTGCGCGCAGTCATCCCGAGTTCCGCGGCAAGGTGTTCGAGTTCCACAGGAGCCAGTCCGAGCCGGACGCTGACGAGCGCTCTCACTCGTTCTGTCGCGGATAGGTCGTTGTTGTTCGAGGCGACGGCCGAAGCCATGTGCTGGTTGAGTATGTTTATGAACTCCCGGTCTTCCGTTCGATGCACCCGGTCTGCCTCACTTTGATCCACGATCAGGCAGTTCCTCGTCTGCCCGAACCTTACCCTCGTGCCGAAGATGCGCTGAAGAGCTGCGTCCTGTCCACTGGCGGCGTGTTCGAAATGCACCTCCACGGGTCGCCAGTTCGCGTCGAACGCCGTTCTCAGCTGGCTGCAGATGCAGGCCAGTGTGAATTCATTGTCCTGTCTCAACAGACTGGCGGGCCGGATGTCCGCGTGCACCTTGTAGGCGCATAGGAGGCCTTCAGGAACCGACTGCACGGAGAAGCTGGTGGCCGACTGGAATGCGGTAGCATACCGGGCATAGTAGCTCAGCGCCGAGCCGATCGAGCTCGCCTGCATGAGAAGCAGGCCCATTGGCCACAGATCACCTGGCCGGACAGCGAAGCCAAGGCGCGCTCCGAGCACAGGGTCGTCGAATGTTCGAGCAGCGTCTTCCAGGAATTCCAGATAGTCGCGCATGTCGACCCGGGCGGTCGGATCACCGAGGCGCTTGTCGGAAAGACCATGGCGAGTCAGCAGGGCTTTGAGTTGTCCGCCCGCGCCGGGAAGGTTCTGTATGATCGCCTGGAGGACGAACACTCGTATAGACGGCGTCTGGTGCTGGTTCGGAAAGGTCACGCTCGCTCCTTCCTTAGATTTTGTCGTAAATTGTCAGGTTCGTGGCACGCTCTGCGATGGTTCGCCTTCGACACCCCGTCTCATATACTCAGAAAATAACAAACCAAATTGCAAGGGGAACCGCAATGTCAAACATAGAGAATGCACGTCCAGCGGATCAGAAGCTGGCATCCAACTCAGTTGGAGTGGCGCATATTGTATTCTTCGTAGTCGCAGCCGCGGCTCCAATGGCGGCCGTAGTGGGAGCCACGCCTCCAGCGTTCGCTTTCGGAAATTTGGGAGTACCCGGAGCATTCATTCTGGTCGGCTTGCTGTACCTCGTCTTTGCGGCGGGGTTCACCGCCATGGCGAAGCATGTGAGCAGTGCCGGCGGGTTCTATGCATACATATCAAGAGGACTTGGCCGACCATTGGCTGTCGCAGGGGCCTTTCTTGCGCTCGCCACGTATTTTTCCATCCAGGTCGGTATCTACGCGCAGGTCGGCGTCTTCGCGCGTGCTGCGCTCGAACCGCTCGGAGTTGCTCTCCCCTGGTGGGCGTGGTCGCTCGTCGTGCTCTCAGCGGTCCTGTGGTGTGGCCAGAGGCACATCGTGTTCTCGGGCCGCCTGCTAGGCATCTGCATGATCGCAGAGCTGTTGATACTCACTGTGTTCGCCGTCGGCGTTGTGCTCACAGGTGGCGGTAGCGAGGGTCTGACCTTGTCTGGTTTCCAGCCGTCGGACGTGTTCTCCGCAGGGATCGGCGTCACATTGATATTCGTCGTGAGCTCGTTCATCGGTTTCGAGGCCACGGCGATATTCGGCGAGGAGGCTGCAGATCCGGATCGAGCCATTCCACGTGCCACGGTGGCCGCCGTCCTTATCATTACCGTGTTCTATGCGTTCGTGAGCTGGACGGTCATCCAGTACTACGGTGCGCCCTCCGTCAGCGCCAAGGCTAACGAGTCACTCGAAGGTTTCTACATCGGTGCGATCGCTGGAGTGCTCGGATCCTGGTCGACGGCCGTGGTCAACGTCCTTCTGCTGACCAGTCTCTTCGCATGCCTCCTTTCGTTCCACAACACTCTGAACAGGTACTTCTTCGCACTTGGACGTGACGGGCTGCTCTGGAGCAGGCTGGCAACAGTTCATCATGCCACTGCTTCCCCGCGCGTCGCGGGTCGCTTCCAGGCGCTCCTTGTTGCTGTCGTACTTATGGCCTTCGTGCTCGCAGGTTCCGATCCCTACGCCGTCATCTATGCATGGACCATCGCGTTCGCAGGCATCGGCATCCTCGCTGTGCAAATCCTGGTGTCGATCTCGATCGTCTCATTCTTCCGCCGCGATCGACGGGGCTTCTCTGCGGCGCGCATCGTGGTCGCGCCGACGGTCGCAGGCATCGCACTGCTGGCGGCCTTCCTACAAGTCTCCCTAAACCTGTCTCTTCTGACGGGCAGTGACAGCATGATTGTTCAATCCTTTCCTCTGTGCGTGATCGCCATTGGTGTGGCCGGGGCGGCACTCGCAGTCCACATTCGGCGGACGAACCCGTCGCTATATGACCGCATGGACGCAACCTTCGCCGACGCAGGTTGAGATGGTCGATCCCGCACGCAGCACCGCGGATGGCCAGCCACCGACACCCTATTTGCTGGCCGTCGCCAAACCGACTGCACCCGAAACATGACACGAACGGAACTTTGACATGAAGCTCGACTACGATACCTCCCTGCGCAACTTCTCGGCGGCCTTCCATCTGTCGAAGGAGAGGACGCGCCATGGAGCGGACGTCATTCCCGGAGGTTTCAGCCGCAGAACCTTCAACTACGGTCCGCATGCGGTCTTCGCCGAACGTGGCGAGGGACAGTACATCCATACGATCGAAGGAAAACGCCTGCTCGATCTCAATAACAACTTTTCGACGAACGTGCTTGGCCACAACCATCCCGCTGTCGTGAAAGCCATCACCGACCTGCTCCCGACGGGATATTCATTCGGCAATCCGACTGGGCATGAACTCGCTCTGGCCGAGCTGCTCTGCGAGCGCATCGACTCCGTCGAACAGGTCAAGTTCTTCTGCTCCGCGAGCGAGGCTTGTCTCGGGGCGGTGCGCATCGCTAGGGGCTACACGGGTCGGAAGAAGATCGCCAAGTTCGAGGGCGGCTACCACGGTTTCACGGACGACCTCGCTGTCTCAACGCACCCAAGTCCTGGGAACTTCCCGGGGCCGGACTTCAGTCCACGCTCGATTCCCGACTCCGACGGCATTCCATCGTACAAGATCGAGAACGTCATAACCCTCGTACAGAACGATTTCGCCGCCTGCGAAAGCATTCTGAGGCGCCACGCGGGAGATGTCTCCTGCATCATCATGGAGTTGCAGTCATGCGCGGGCGGGATCGTTTCCCTGACCAATGAGTTCGTGATCAAGCTTGGGAATTTGGCAAGGGAGCTGGGCATCCTGGTCATCTTCGACGAGACCATCTCGCTTCGCGCTGCTTTCGGCGGTCTCCAAAGCCTCTACGACTTCAAGCCAGATCTCACAGTCATGGGAAAGATGATCGGCGGCGGACTTCCTATCGGAGCGGTCGGGGGATCGAAGCGGATTTTCCGGGTGATCGAGGAGAACCAGGTCATGATGTCGGGCACCCACCACGGCCATCCAATGGCCTGCGCTGCTGGCCTCGCCACGATGCAGGTCATGGACCGGCAAGCATACAAGCGCCTGAACGAGATGGCGGACGGAGTCAAGAACGGCCTCAATGGATGGGCACGCGACAACGGCTACCCATTTGTAGTCTTCGGTGGGTTCTCGGTGTTAGGCTACGCGTTTACCAAGGAAGTTGGTCAGACGATCCAGACCCACCGCGACTACTGGAACAAGATCGACGAACGGAAAATGGCGATTTACGCGTTGGAAATGGCGACGCGCGGCTACTTCCCGGTCCATCGCGGACAGATTGGCCTGACGCTTCCGATGACCGATGAGGATATTGCTGATTACGTTCAGACCACGAAGAACATTATCGCCGACATACACACGGTGGAGTGAACCGGATGCGAAGACATCGGCCGGTCACTAGCTTTTATGGGAGGAAATGGAATGCTTGAGCTCGAACAGATCATTAATGGCAAGTCTGCCGCGTCCCTGTCCGGAAGAACGTACGATCGGATGGATCCGTTTACCGGTGAGGTGGCAAGCCGGGCGCCTGCGTCGGACCTAGAGGACGTGCGTGCCGCTGTGGCGGCTGCATCCGCTGCCTTTCCTGCGTGGTCCAAAAGCGGTCCGGGTGAAAGGAGGCGTCTGCTCCTTAAGGCTTCGGAGATCATGCAGTCCAAGGCCGAGGAGTTCGCTACGACGATGACCGCCGAGACTGGCGGCACGTCTGCTTGGGCAGGATTCAACGTGATGCTCGCCGCCGGGATCCTGCGCGAGGCTGCGAGCATGACAACGCAGATACGCGGGGAGGTAATTCCATCCGACAAGCCAGGCACCTTGTCTTTGGCCGTGCGTCGGCCAGCAGGCGTGTGCCTCGGGATCGCGCCCTGGAACGCTCCGATCATCCTCGGGACCCGCGCGATCGCCACGGCGCTTGCATGCGGCAACACCGTAATCCTCAAGGCATCGGAAGTCTGCCCCGGAGTGCATCTTCTGATAGGGCGATGCCTCGTTGAGGCTGGATTCCCTGACGGTGTCGTGAACGTGATCACCAACGCTCCCCAGGATGCGGCCAAAGTGGTGGAAGCGCTCGTGGCCGCACCGGAGGTCCGGCGGGTAAACTTCACTGGGTCCACAAAGATCGGCCGGATCATCGGCGAACTCTGCGGTCGACACCTCAAGCCTGCGTTGCTCGAGCTCGGTGGCAAGGCACCGCTCATCGTACTTGATGACGCCGACATCGACGCTGCGGTAAACGCCGCGATCTTCGGCGCCTTTGCCAACATGGGCCAGATCTGCATGTCCACCGAACGCATCATCGTCGACGAGAAGATCGCGGATGAATTCACCGCGAAGATGGCTGCCCGCGCAAGGCAGCTCCCTGCAGGGGATCCGCGTGGGCATGTGGTGCTCGGCTCTCTCGTGTCTCCTGAGGCGGCGTCGAAGATGGAGGAGTTTATCCGCGACGCGATCGAGAAGGGTGCTAGCCTCGTTGCAGGCGGCGGTCGTAACGGCTCTGTTGTGGATGCGACGTTGCTCGACCATGTGGGGCCTGGCATGCGTTGCTTCGACGAGGAATCCTTCGGACCCGTCAAACCGATCATCCGCGTAAAGGACGAGGATGAGGCTGTCAGGATCGCCAACGAAACGGAATACGGCTTGACGGCTGCAGTCTTCAGCCGCGACGTGCAACGGGCAATGGCGGTTGCCGAACGGATCGAGAGCGGAATCTGCCACATCAATGGCCCGACAGTTCACGATGAGGCGCAGATGCCGTTCGGCGGAGTGAAGAGTTCCGGCTACGGTCGCTTCGGTGGAACGGCAGGTATTAGCGAGTTCACGGACTTGCGTTGGATAACTGTCGAGGACCCCAACCAGCACTACCCATTTTAACCGATCATGTCGGAGTAAGAGGTCAATAAGTCGCCGCTCACCGCATAGCATCAGTCCAAGCCTGATGCCTTACCCGCAAATATCGTCGAACGCCACGCGATGCAGGGGTGAGGCTAGGTGAGCCGTTCGTAGTCACGCTGTGCGGGTACGGAAACCGTGTCATCCCTGCGGCCAGTCGCTGAGGAATCTGGCTGACCAATACGCCAGGGGCAACCGCCGCGCCGTGGCCCAGCAGGTGTTTACACTTGTCTTTCAATCGCCCGCCATCCGGACGAGACTTCCACCCAAACCTGCAGCAGACAATGGGTCGAAAATCGTCCTGCCTTAAACAGTACGGAGCTTTGGGGGTGGACCTTTTCTTAACCCATGCCACGCGTGAAATCGGTGACGCAGACGCGATCGCGCAAATGAAGAAAGGTGCGATCATCATCAACACCAAGTGTGGCGGACTCGCTGTCGAGGTCATTCTGGCGGAAGCGCTCTGTCCGGGAAACTGGTGGTGCGGTTCTCGACATTCTGGATCCGGGAACAGCCTAGTGCTAGTGCAGCACCCTCGCCGTGGCGCGATGCATGGCTGAAGCGGATCGGGCATGATGAAACCATAGGGAGCGGTTTTTGCGAATGGGGAGAGGCCTGGCCTGGCACCTATTCCACCCAACTCACCCGGGATGGTACCGGCTGGAAATTCAATCGCGAAACGGCAATCTCGACCACCTGTAAGAAATAACCCCATCGTCGACCAATCGCCCCATGCCGATGGTGGCATCTGCGTTCAGAACGAGCATGGAAAAGACGGTACCTTATAAACCCTTTTCGTGGGCATGCTGCGAAAACGGGCTCAAACCGGAGACGGCGCGAAGGTGCAGACATTCCTCGACAGATGGAATTCTGGCCACGATTGAATAGGCGGACCGGTTCATCGACTTCTCCTCCCCGTCGCACCATACAGGTACCGCCCGGTCTATGAAGTCGACTTTACATCACCACTCCGGCTTCTGAACCGTAACGTGGAATGCCGGGAACCGGCATCACCCCTTAAACGCGCAATTCAGGCAGAGAACTGGCAGAAGTCAGGCACGCCGTTGCCTCATGGGCGAAGACCGACTAGGAACTACAGTTGCCATCCTGTTTTTTTTAGCGGCGGCCTTCAACAGCAGAACGGATATGCGAGCGGCTAACGCCGATGTCGGAAAGGCTTCTGTCGTCGAGCGCGCTCAGTTCGGCCATGGCGCGGCGATTCCGAAAGTAGTTGCGAACGGTGTCGTGAAGTTTCATTTTCATAGGTTCCTTCGATGGTGTTGCACAAAATATGCCCACTCAGACGCGAAAAATACAGGCATTTGCCTGCATGGAAGACATGCAAAAAACGAAACACGGCGGCTGGAATGGAGAAATGGCTGCCGGCATAAGGAAACGCTATAGCGGCAGAAAGGACTTGTGTTGGCAAAACGTCCGGGGATGAACCTACTCTGCCTGAATGATTAGCATGACGTTGATCGACAAGAACCGCAAAAGCGGCAAAGGCTCGCCCGGCATCAAGCCGGAACAGATAAATCCGAAAAGGAGTGGGAACATGAAAAACGGCATTACTCGCAGACTTCTACTGGTTTCCGCAGCAGTCGCTCCAATCCTGAGCCTGTCGCCAGCCATGTCCGCCTCCGCTTATGCGGCCGACACGATCAGGCTTGGCCTCGTGGCGCCGATGAGCGGCCCGAATGCGCGCTATGGCGCTTTCTCGATGCATGGCGCGGAACTCGCGGTGAAGGACATCAATGCGGCCGGCGGCATCAACGGCCAGCAGATCGAACTCTTCAACGCCGACAGCCAGGGCACGCCGGTTGAAGGCGTTTCGGCCACCCGTCGTCTGATTGATCAGGACGAGGTGGATTTCGTCATAGGCGATGTCTCCAGCTCCGTGACGCTCGCCATGCAGCCTGTCGCGGAAGATGCGGAGGTTCTGCTTCTAAACGCCGCTTCTTCCAACCCGAAGATCACCTATCAAGCGGGTGTCGGCGGTTTCAAATGGACCTTCCGCAATTATCCGACGGACGAGAATCGCGCGCTCGTGGTGGCGAAATACGCCGCCGAGCAGCGTGGTTTCACCAAGTTCGCGGTGCTGTCGGTCGACAGCGATTATGGCCGTTCCGCCATTACCTTCACCAAGAAATACCTGCCCGACTTCAAGGGCGAGATCCTCAGCGAGGACTACTACAAGGAAGGCGAGGTGGACTTCCGCAGCGTGCTGGCGAAGATCCGCGACAACGGCGCGCAGGCGATCATCATGTATGGCCTGGCCGACACCACCCCCATCGTTGCCCGTCAGATGCTGGAACTCGGACTTGCCGGCAAGGTCGTGCTGATCGGTAACGGCGAATTCAACACCGAAAAGACGATCACCGCCGCGCCGAAGGCGATGGAAGGCGCAGTGGAGGCTGCAGCCTGGCTGCCGCAATTCGACTCGGCCGCGAGTAAGGCTTTCGTCGAGAAATTCACAGCCATGTACAAGGAAGCGCCCAACAATCACGCCTATGTGCATTGGGATACCGTCAACCTGCTCGCGCAGGCGATAAAGGAGGCAGGAAGCGCCGACCGCAATGCGGTCCGCGAGGCTCTCTCCAAGATCAAGTACAAGAGCCCGGTCGGCGAGGTCACCTTCGATGGCCACAACCAGGCGCGCCTTCCGATGATCCTGCTTCAGATCGAGAACGGTAAGCCCAGCATCAAGGGCGCCTACACGGCGGAAATCCAGTACCCTGCGAACTGACAGACCGGAAGGGGTACAGCCATGTTCTCGACAATTCTCGAGCAAGTCGTAAACGGGATCGTCACGGGTTCCGTCTACGCGATCGTCGCCGTCGGCATGACCATGATTTTCGGAGTGCTGAGAGCCATCAACTTCGCTCACGGCGAATATTACATGCTCGGAACCTTCGGGGCGTGGTTCGCCATCGATTATCTCGGTCTTTCCTATGAGGCCTCGATCGTCGTCGGCGTTCTTTTCACCGTGGTGGTGGCCTATGTGGTGGGCCAGCTCGTGATGCGCAGAATGGTGGGGGCGCCGGCGGAATCCGGCGTTCTCGCCACCCTCGGCATCGCGCTTGTCCTGCAGAACGCCGTGATTTTCGTCTTCGGCGGCGGCTACAAGTTCTTCGCCGGCGGTTATATCGAGCCGGTTTCCATTTTCGGCTTCACGCTGGCGCAGCAGCGCATCATCATTCTCGCCGTGTGCCTCATCGTCTTCGTCGGCCTTGAACTGATGGTCACCTACAGCCGTCTCGGCATGGCGATGCGGGCCGTCTCGCAGAACGTCGAATGCTGCGGCGTGGTCGGTATCGATGTGTCGCAGGTCGTGTTGCGGACCTTCGTCCTTGGAGCGGCGCTCGCTGCACTCTCGGGCGTTCTGACCGCTCCGGTCAATGTCAGCGTTTATGGCGGCATGGGTGAACTCATCACCTTCAAGACCCTGCCGATCATCATCATGGGCGGCCTTGGAAACGTGCGGGGAACCTTCTTCGCGGCCATGATCCTCGGCATCGCCGAAAGTCTCGTCGCCACCTATGTGGGGTTGCAGTTCCGCGACACTGTGGGGTTCGCGACGCTGATCCTGATGCTGATGTGGCGCCCACACGGCCTGTTTTCGACGCAGGCGCGCTTTTAGAAGTCGCGCCTGCCGAGTTTTCTCGAATTTTGAGGACTAGACATGTCTCTCACCGACACCGTTCCCCAGGCACGTCGCCGCGATCTGCGCATTCCGCTTGCCGCCGTCCTGATCGTCGTCGCACTTGCCGCGCCCTTCATCGGCACGCGCTACGTCACACACTCGCTCATCATTGCACTCATCTTCATGTTGCCAGCGCACGGCCTCAACCTGCTCGTCGGTTACACCGGTCTGCTGTCGCTGGCGCAGGCGGCGTTCTTCGGCATAGGAGCCTATACGGCAGGCCTTCTGGCGGTCCACTACGATACGCCGTTTTACGTGAACCTCATCGCCTCCGGCCTCGTTACCGGTGCAATCGCCCTGCCGCTCGGCATTCCGGCGCTGCGTCTTCGTTCAACGTCCTTCGTCATGTGTACGCTTGGTTTCGTCATCATCGGCCAGGCGATTGCCAAGAATTGGATTTCGCTGACCCGTGGCGACATGGGCCTTTCTGGCATCCCCAAACCCTATTTCGAACTTGGCCCGCTTTCCTTCACCGTCAGCGGAACCACCAATTTCTATTATCTCGCGCTTGCCATCTGCGTACTCGGAACGCTTGCAGCATGGGCAATCGTCCGCTCGCCGGCGGGCCGCAACATGGTCGCCATCCGTGAAAACGAGACACTGGCGGAATCCCTCGGCGTTCCGACCTGGCGCTACAAGCTGATCGTCTTCATGTTGAGCGCCGTTTTTGCCGGAGTCGGGGGCTGCCTTTACGCCCATTATCTGACGGTGGTGAGCCCGCTGACCTTCCAGATGTATTATTCGACGACGATGCTGATCATCGTGCTCGGCGGCGGTGCAGGCATGATTTCGGGAACCGTCTTCGGCAGCCTGCTCTTCGTGGGACTGACCGAGGCCCTTCGCGTCGCTCCTGAAGTGCGGATGATCGCCTACGGGTTCTGCCTTCTTGTTCTCGTATTCTGGTTCAGACAAGGTTTCGCGCCCTTGATCAATCGCTTCTGGAACGCGATCGGAGGTTCGAAATGACGGTGCATCTTCCCATTCTCGAGATCAAGAACCTCAGCAAGTCTTATGGCGCAGTCAAGGCTGTCAATGATGTCAGCATGCACATCAATCGCGGCGAGATTGCGGGGCTGATCGGCCCCAACGGTTCCGGCAAGTCGACCTTCTTCGATTGCAGCACCGGGCTTGCGCGACCGGACACCGGCAAAGTCATACTGGACGGGCAGGACATCACCGGCTGGTCACTCAACCGCATTGCCCGCGAAGGCCGAATGCTGCGCTCATTCCAGAAAACGGTAACTTTCAAGGCGCTCGATGTGGAGGAAAACCTCATCATCGCCGGCCAGATGTTCACCTTTCCCTCGCTTTTGTCGACATTCGGTCTCGGCGGAATGTCGCGCCGTCGCGTGGCAGGGCTCAGGGAGCGGGCACGCGAACTGATCAAGATGGCGGGGCTGTGGGACGTTCGCCATCAACCGGCCGGCAATCTTTCCGGTGGCCAGCAGAAACTCATTCAGTTCGCATCGATGCTGATGCCGGAACCGAAGATTATCCTCTTGGACGAGCCGATGGCGGGCATCAATCCAAAGATCATCGAGCGCGTGGTGGAGACGATCCAGTATGCGAACAAATCGCTGGGCGTCAGCTTCCTCGTCATCGAACACAATATCGATGTCGTCACCAGCATCTGCCAGCGTGTGGTCGTGCTCGATCAGGGAACGAAACTGGTCGAGGGACTGCCGCATGACATCATCAAGGACCAGCGTGTGAGGGAGGCCTATCTTGGAGGCTAACAACAATCTTTCCATCAAGAGCCTGCGCGCGGGATACGGCAATCTCGATATCCTGAACGGCGTCGATCTGGAGGTGCCGGGCGGGCAATTCGTGGCCCTCATGGGGCCGAACGGCGCGGGTAAATCCACTCTGCTCAAGACGCTCTACGGCATGACGACCATCAAGGAAGGCGGCATCGACTGGCGCGGCGAGAACATTGCCGGATCTACCTCGCGGGCCATTCTGGGCGAGGGGATATCTTTCGTGCCGCAGGGCCGTTGCAACTTCCCGGTCATGACTGTCGACGAAAACCTGCAGATGGCCGCCTATACTATCCGTGACGCCAAGGTGAAGGCGGATCGGGACTATGTCTACGACCTCTTTCCGATCCTGAAGACGCGGCGCTCGACGCTTGCAGGCAACATGTCCGGCGGCGAGCAGCAATTGCTCGAAGTGGCGATGGCGGTTCTGCAGCGGCCGAAGGTGCTTCTGGTCGACGAGCCCTCGGTCGGTCTGTCACCGGCCGCTATCGGCATCGTGTTCGACGAGCTCCTGCGTCTGCATGCCAACGGCATGACCATCCTGCTGGTCGAGCAGAACACCAAAAAGGCTATGGAGGTGGCGCAGCGTGCGGTCATCCTCCGTCTCGGCAAGGTGATCTGGGACGGCACGCCGGCGGAGATCACCCATGACGAACTCGGCGAACTTTTCTTAACCGGAAAGATGCGCGGCGAACTCGAAGCTGCGCACTGACAAGCCCATAGCCATCAATCCAGACGAGGAAATCCCATGAGCACTTTTGTGCCTGCATCACGCGTGTCGAGAATTAAGGTATCGCCGAGCACGGCGGCTGCGGCCCGCGCCCGGGAGCTGAAGGCCGCAGGTCGCGACATCGCCGACCTGACGGTTGGCGAGCCGGACTTCGATACGCCCGAGGCCGTCAAGGCAGCGGCGCATGCGGCCATAGACAGGGGCGAAACCAAATACACTTCGGTCAACGGCACGCCCGCGCTTCGCAAGGCGATCATCGATGACTTCCAGAAACGTCTCGGCATTACCTATGGCGATAGTGAAATCTGCGTGGGCGGCGGCGCCAAGCAGATCCTGTTTCTGGCGCTGATGGCAAGTGTGGAAAACGGCGCGGAAGTCATCATCCCCGCTCCCTACTGGGTGTCTTATCCTGACATGGTCATCGCCAATGATGGCACGCCCGTCATCGTCGCCTGCCCGGAGGAGACGGGGTTCAAACTGACAGCTGATGCGCTTGAAGCGGCGATCACGCCGAAGACGATGTGGCTAATCCTCAACGCTCCCTCGAACCCGACGGGTGCGGCCTACAGCGAGGCGGAGCTGAAAGCGATAGGTGAGGTGCTGCTTCGCCATCCCAACGTCATGGTGCTTTCCGACGATATCTACGATCAGGTCTGGTTCAAGGACGAGCCGATGAAGACCCTGGTAGCCGTCGTTCCGGAACTGAAGGATCGGGTGCTACTGACCAATGGCGTTTCCAAGTCCTATGCCATGACAGGATGGCGGATCGGTTATGGGGCAGGGCCGGCAGCACTCATTGCCGCTATCAACAAGTTGCAATCGCAGATGTCATCCTGCCCGTCTTCCGTCAGCCAGGCTGCCGCAGCCCATGCGCTTTCGGGTGACCAAACATTCGTGACGGAAAGCATTGCGGTCTACAAAAAGCGGCGCGACTACGCCTGTGAGCGCCTGAACTCCATCCCCGGCCTCTCCTGCATGGTTCCGGATGGGGCATTCTATCTCTATCCAAGCTGCGCCGGCGTGATCGGCAAGACCACGGCGGATGGCAAGGTGATCGAAAACGATCTCGACTTTGTCCTCTATCTCCTCGACAGCGTCGGTGTGGCGGCTCTCCAGGGCGCCGCCTACGGGCTCTCGCCCTATTTCCGCATCTCCTTCGCCACCTCAATGGACGTGCTTGAGGATGCCTGCAATCGCATGGAACGTGCTGTGGCGGCGCTGCGTTGAAAACATATCGGGCGCGCAGAAGGATTCTTTTGCGCGTCCCACAGAGTTTGGCCGTAGGATGAAGGCAAAAGCACTCTATCCCATTGAAATTACGTACTCTCGCTGCAGAAATCGATTTCTGTTTCTGCGCCGATGCGCTAGGGTTTCCGCATAAAGTGGGGACCGATGAGCGTCGACTTCAAAAAACTCAAAAGCTTCGTAAAGATCGTCGATACCGGCAGCGTTTCGCGTGCCGCCAGCATCCTTCGCGTAGCCCAGCCAGCGCTGTCTCAGCAGATCGCCTCGCTGGAGCAACACTTCAAGCACCAGCTTCTGCTGCGCAGCAATGTCGGCATCACGCCAACCGAAGCCGGCTTGATCCTTTACCGCCATGCACAGATCATGCTGAAGCAGATCGAGCAGGCGCAGACTGACATTGACCGCTCGACGCGCTCGCTTTCCGGCCGCGTCTCCATCGGACTCGCGACATATTCCTCGTCGAGTGCGCTATCGTTGCCGCTCATCAAGGAGATGCGGGCGCGATTTCCTGCCATCACGGTTCATATTAACGACAGCTTCGGCCATATCCTCAGCGAGTTGATCATGACCGGCAAAATGGACATGGCACTCATCTACACGTCCGATCCGATCAAGGGCGTGACGCTGGAACCGCTGTTTCGCGAAGAGATGTTCCTTGTCTCGCCTGTCGACATGGTGTTGCCTGCCGAACCCGGTCAGCCGCTTCCCCTCTCAGTGCTCGATGGCCGGCCGATGCTGCTGCCAAGCAAGGCGCATTTCCTTCGCCGGCTCATCGATGAGGGCCTGGCACGGGCGCGCGCGAAGCCGGAGGTGATTTCAGAACTGGAATCGGTGCCTGCGCTGGGGGCCGCGGTACTGGATGGCCTCGGCTCGACCATCCTTCCGGCCTCGGTTGTACTGGAAACCGCGAGCTTCAGCGGCGCGCAGCTGCATCCCCTCACAACCCCAGTCATCGATGCCACGGTGTCGCTTTGCGTCTCCGATCACATGCCGCTGTCGGAACCGGCGCTGGCGGCGCGTTCCGTGCTTCTCGAAATCGTGACGAAGCTGAAAAGTGGGCATCATCCGGGCATTCGTGCCGTGTGAATTCGCTATAAGCAAACCCTATGGCGCCAGACCGAGGTTGTGTTGGCAAAGGCCGGCCGAACGTTTCAATTTCCCATCAGTGAACGGGCCCGACCTGTGGGTCCACAAGGCAGCAAAAAATGCTGCATGGTCGCTCGAGGGAAACAATGGCAAAACTGGCTTTCGATACTGGCGGTACATTTACCGATTTCGCGCTTTTGGACGACAGCGGCGAACTTCACCTCCATAAAGTCCTGAGCACGCCTAAAAATCCGGCCGAAGCCGTTGTGCAGGGCGTGTCG
This sequence comes from Agrobacterium burrii, assembly GCF_017313405.1. Lineage (NCBI taxonomy): Bacteria > Pseudomonadati > Pseudomonadota > Alphaproteobacteria > Hyphomicrobiales > Rhizobiaceae > Agrobacterium > Agrobacterium burrii. The sequence goes on along the minus strand of NZ_JAFLNA010000019.1, from coordinate 37,994 downwards.
GAACTGCTCGAAAAACATGCGGACACGATCGCGATTGACAAGCTGCAGGTGCTTGGTGCGACCACCGTCGTTACCAATGCGGTGCTTGAGCGCAAGGGCGTGGAAACCGGTTTCGTGACCACGGATGGCTTCCAGGACATGCTGCGCATCCGCAACGAGGGACGCTACGATCTGTACGACCTGAACATCAAATATCCCGATCCGCTCGTCACCCGCGCCAACAGCTTTGGCGCCGAGGAACGCATTGCTGCCGATGGCGAAGTAATAACGGAACTGAAGGAAGAGACCGTCCGCGAGATTGCCGAGCGGCTGAAGGAAAAGGGTATCCGCTCGGTAGCGGTCTGCCTGCTGCATGCCTATAAATATCCGCAGCATGAGCAGCGTGTCGCCGCACTCCTGCGCGAAGAAGACCCGGATATCTTCGTTTCCTTGTCTTCCGAGGTCTGCCCGGAAATGCGTGAATTCGACCGCGCCTCAACGACGGTGGTCAATGCCTATACCCGCCCGCAAATGTCCGGACACGTTGCCCATCTACAGAAGGAATTTGCCAACAGGGGCATCGACCGGCAGGTGCTCTGGATGACGTCTTCGGGCGGGCTTGTCCCGAGCAGCCGCGCGGCAGAACTTCCCGTCCGCCTGATCGAATCCGGCCCCGCAGCGGGTGCAGTCGCTGCCGCCGAATTCGGCCGCACGGCGGGTGAGGCGAGCGTTCTGTCCTTCGACATGGGCGGCACCACCGCCAAGCTCTGCCTCATACCCGATGGCGAGCCGAACGTTGGCACCGATCTCGAAGTCGCGCACTACCAGCGTTTCCGCAAGGGATCCGGTTTTCCGCTGAAGATCCAGTCGATCCAGATGATCGAGATCGGTGCCGGCGGCGGTTCCATCGCGGCGAAGAACCCCCTCGGTCTCCTCGACGTCGGTCCCCATTCCGCAGGTGCCATGCCGGGACCGGCCGCCTATCAGCGCGGTGGAATCGAGCCGACGGTGACCGATGCCGATATCCTTCTCGGCTATATGGGAACGGAATCCTTTGTCGGCGGCTCTTTCAAGGTTTCAAAAGACGCCGCACATCAGGCAATGTCGAAACTGGCCGCCTCGCTAGATGTATCGGTCGAACGTTGCGCCTGGGGCATCCACGATCTCGTCAACGAATCCATGAGCAAGGCCGCCGCCATGCATGCGACAGACCTTGGCGTCGATCCACGTTCATTGCCGATGGTAGCCTTTGGCGGCGCAGGTCCGGTGCATGCCTATGGTATTGCCCGCAAGCTCGGCATCTCGCGCATCATCTGCCCGACCGGTGCCGGCGTCAGCTCTGCCATCGGTCTGCTCATCGCACCGGTCGCCGTCGATCTCTCTGCAAGCCATCCGATGGCAATCGAGGCCTGGGATATCGATGCGATGAACCGTCTCCTCGACGATCTCTCCGCCCAGGGCGCGGAAGTCGTCTCGGCCGCGGGTGTTGCCAAAGAGACTATCAGCAATCGTTATACCGTGGATATGCGCCATGTAGGGCAGGGACACGAAATCACCGTGGTGCTTCCTGACCGCAGCCTGCCGAAAGAAGCCTTCCTCGAAGAACTGCGCAGCAGCTTCTTCAAGCTCTACCGCGAATTGTTCGGCCGCACCGTCGCCGCACCACTGGAAGTCATCACCTGGCGTCTGCGCGCCAGCGGCGAAAAGGATCAGGTCACCCGGCCGCACGAAACCGTCGTTGCCGAAGCGAAAAAAGGCAGCCGCGCAGTCTATTTCCAGGAGGCGAGCAGCTATGTCGAGACCTCGGTCTACGACCACTACAAGCTGCCGGTCGGCCACGAGGTCAAGGGACCTGCCATCGTCGAGCAGCGTGAATCGACGGCTGTCGTCGGACCGAGCGGCACCTTTCACGTCGATGCCCACGGCAATCTCGTGATCAATATTCTCTAAGGGGCAATCAGATGTCGAAACCCGCTACCGATTTCAACGATCCGATCAACCTTCAGGTCATGTGGAACCGCTTGATCTTCATCGCGGATCAGGCCGATAACGTGCTTGGCAAGACCGCGTTCTCGCCGATCGTGCGCGAGAACCATGATTACGTAACCGTACTTCTCGACAGTAAGGGCAGGGCGCTGGCGCAATGCACCTGGTCGATCCCCGTCTTCATCACCTCGCTGCCCGCAGCCGCCCAGAAATATTTCCTGCCGAAGTTTCCGGTTGATAAGCTGGAAGAGGGCGATGTTCTCGCCACCAACGACCCGGAAATCGGAACCGGCCACCTGCCTGACGTGACGATGATCACGCCGATCTTCAAGAACGGCAAGGTCGTTGCCTATGCGGGATCGATCGCCCACCTTCCCGATATTGGTGGTGCGCCGCTGCATTCGGAGGCCAGCGACATTTTTGCGGAAGGCATCCGTTTCCCCATCGTCAAGATGCTCAAGGCCGGCGTTCCGAACGAGGACGTGTTCGATATCATCGCAGCCTCTGTCCGTCTTCCCACGGAAGTGCGCGGCGATCTGGAATCGATGATCGCCGCCAATAACGTCATGGGCCGCGAACTGGTGAAATTCCTCGACGAATACGGGCTGGACGATGTCGACGGACTTGCAGACGCCATCCATACCCGCTCCGAGGCGCAGACCCGCAAAGCAATCCGCGAATGGCCGAACGGTACCTATTCCGCCGAGGTTCTGCTCGACGGCTACGATGTCGACGTCAAACTCAAAGCCTCTGTTATCGTCAGGGATGACTCCATCCATGTGGATTATACGGGCACGTCGGATCAGGTGCTGCACTCGATCAACTGCCGCACCAACTACCGTTACGCCCATTCGGTCTACGCATTAAAATGCCTGCTCGATGCCGAAACGCCCAATAATGAGGGCTGCATCGTTCCGATCACCGATGAGGCGCCGCTCGGCTGCATTCTCAATCCGCAGGAATGGACGGCGGGCAATTCGCGCAACCTCATCGGTCACGTCATTCCCTCGCTGATCTTCAAGGCGCTTGAAGGCATCGTGCCGGAAAAGGTGCTGGGCGACAGTGGCGGTGCGCCGATCTGGGCTGCCAATTGCGTAGGCCAGCGCAACGACGGAACGCAATATGCCTCCGTGCAGAATTTCCACGGCGGTCAGGGAGCCCGCGCCGAATTCGATGGGCTGGATACGCTAAGCTTCCCGTCCAACTGCAAGGTCACGGCGATCGAAATGTTCGAGGTTGCCGTTCCGGTCCTGACGGAACGTAAGGAGCTTATCGCCGACTCCGGCGGTGCTGGCAAACATCGCGGCGGCCTTGGCCAGCGTGTCGTTCTGCGCAATCTCGGCAGGAACCCGATGAACATCTATCTGGCATCGGAACGCGTTCGCCATCCCTGCTTTGGCGTGGTGGAAGGGCAGCACGGCTCCGCCGGAAAGGTGATGAAGGAAGGAAAGTCGCATTTCCCGAAGGGCAAGGTCGTTCTTCAGACGGGCGAACGTCTCGAAGTCCAGACGCCTGGCGGCGGCGGCTGGGGCCGTGCTGCAGAACGCTCGCACGAATTGATCGAGCAGGATATTGCCGAAGGCTTGGTAACCTCGAAGGCGGCAAAGGAAATCTTCGGCTATTCTGGTGCCCTTGCTGCCGCAGCCGAATAGGAGACGACGATGGGACTACTGAACGGAAAGATCGCTCTGGTAACCGGGGCCGGCTCGGGCATCGGCCGTGAAACTGCAATCCTGCTTGCGAAGGAAGGAGCGACGGTTGTGCTGACCGGCCGCCGCCTCGATCCGCTGCGGGAAGTCGCGGAGTTGATCGAAAAGAAGAAGGGCAAAGCTATCGCCCGTACGCTGGACATTGCCTCGCGTGACGCGATCTTCGACACGATCAAGTCGATCCGGGAAGCGGTCGGCCCCATCGATATCCTCGTGAACAATGCCGGTTCTGCCAGCAAGGTTCTCAACGCCCGCTTCATCAGCGAGGACGAGTGGAACGCCACCATCAACGTCAATCTGACGGCGGTGTTCAACCTGACACAGGCCGTGCTGCCGGCGATGATCGAAAAGGGTGAGGGGACCATCATTACAGTCTCTTCGCTCGCGGCCCTCAATCCCAATCTCTTGGGCGGCGTTGCCTATGGCGCTGCGAAGGCGGGCGTGAAGAATTTCATGACCTTCCTTCACAATACCTATCGCAACCAGGGGATCCGGGCGACGACCATCCTGCCGGGTGAGACAGACACGCCGATCATGAACAACCGCGCGCGTCCACCTCTCAAGGAAGAACGCGCCGTGATGATGGATCCGCACGACGTGGCCCGCGCCATCACGCTTTGCGCCAGCCTGAGCGGAAGTGCGGTCATTCCGGAACTGCACATTTGCCCGACCCATATGCGCGATACCTCAAAGGATATCGACGTTGCGCGCTGGGTAGGGGCACCGGACGAAACGCCGGATATGCCGAAAAACAAGTAAGGGAGAAACGTTCATGAATGGAGCAAAGCTGCGCGTCCGTCTTGCCGCGGGTGAAGCGATCAGTATGTTCACGCCACACCATACACATTCAGGTCTTTCCGCCCGGCTGGTGGAGCTTGGCGCGGATGCGGTCTTCATCGATTGCGAGCATGGCACCTGGAGCTTCGAGGATGTGCGGGCAACCGGGCAGGTGGTGCGCTCGGTGGGTGGTTCTGTAATCGTGCGGCCGCATTCGCATGAACGGCCCATCATCATCCGCTACCTGAATGCAGGTGCAGACGGGATCATGGTGCCCATGGTCGCAAATGCCGACGAAGCCCGCGCGATTGTCGATGCGGTACGTTACGCCCTGCCGTCCGACTATGAAAAGCGGCTGGTGATCGCCATGATAGAGACGGTCGATGCAATCGACGCGCTCGAAGAGATGCTGGCTGTAGAGGGCATCGACGTATTCTTCATCGGCCCCGGCGATCTTTCACAGGATATGGGATACCCGCCCGCGCCGCCATTCGGCGAACCGCGCCCGGAGGTGGTGATGGAGAAGGTCGCCGTTGCCGTCGACAAGATACGCACAGCCGGAAAGATCGCAGGGACGCTCGCGACGCTGGATGAAATGCCGCACTGGCGGGAGCGTGGCGTGCAATTCTTCTACGTCCATTCCGATCCGTTCCTGCGCCGGGGTCTGGCCGCGGTGAAGAAGGCGCTTGCCTGAGGCGGAGCGAAAGCCTAAAGCTGTGTGCAGGCCTTGATCGACCTTTCCGCATTTCGTCAGAATATTATCGACGACGCTGACGAGTGGTGCCTTGGCGTCGATGACGGTTGCGTTTTGGGATATGTCTTCTTTCGTCTCATGAAATCGCATGATCAGGTTCCGTTCGGCCGGTTTTCAACCTGAGTGCCAAGTTGTCGGCGATATTGGACCACGGCAGCAAGGTGAACCCGATATACACGGTCACGCTCTAAACCGCTGGCGATATTCTCCCGGTGACAGCCCAACGATACGAATAAATATTTTGCTAAACGCGCCGGGATCGGAATATCCGACCTCCCAAGCTATACGCTCGATCGGGGATTGTCCAAACTGCAGCAACTCCTGGGCCTTGGCAACCCGAAGGCGTTGCGCGTAGTCGGTGGCGGTCATGCCGGTGGCTTTCTGAAAACGCCGCAGGAAGGTGCGTTCCTCTAGTCCTGCGTACCCCGCGAGGATCGCAAGCCGCGCCTCCTTGCCTTCACTCGCCTGGAGAAAATGCTGCGCCTTGATGATTGCTGCATCTCTATGCGTCAGCCGTGGGGAGAACCCGCTGTAATAGCGCTGCTCTCGTCCCGGCGGATCAATCAATAACATACGTGCAGTCTGCGCCATAACAACAGGACCAAGAAACCGCTCGACCAGTTTCAGGCCGAGATCGGTCCAAGCCATGAGCCCGCCTACGGAGATGATATCACCACCGTCGATAATCAGCCGATCTGTATCGAGCGCCACATTGGGGAAGCGGGCGCGGAAGGCATCGGCTGAACCCCAGTGAGTTGTGATCGTTCGTCCAGCGAGAAGGCCGGTTTCCGCCAGAAGGAACGCCCCGGCGCAGACGGAAGCCAGTACCGAACCTTCGCCATGACGTGCGCGCAGCCAGCGCGCGAGCGGTGCGGCAGCCTCGGCCGATATTGGTGGTTCCAGCGAAGGCGGCACGATCAGCACGTGGCAAGGACCTAGGTCCTCCCCGGTTTGATCAGGGCCGCTGTCGAAAACAATAACGGGATCTTCATCGCCCTCAATCCGCAAATGCCGCACAGCCAGGCGCGGTGTGGCGTGATCGGCATTATCAGTTGCCCTGCAGGCGACCTTGAGGAGATCGGTGAGCCCCAGCACCGCCGATGTCTGCGCACCAGGGTAAAGCAGGATTCCAATTCGCGCGTAGCTCATTGTCGATATTGCCCATGATTATGTCGATTTCGCCAATTGCGAGAAAAGTGGCTTAAAACAATAGTCGCGGCAAGCATCAATCAACTCTGAAAGGATTTTTCGGCATGTCAAATCGAGCTGTTCTGGTCGTTGACCTTCAAAATGAATATTGGCCGTCGGGCAACCTCCCACTCCACGGCATCGACGCCGCCGCGGCCAATGCCGCGCGCATTATGGCTCATGCCCGGCAGAAAGGTGACCTGATTGTCAACATTCGCCACGAGGCGCCCGGTGCGCCATTCTTCGTGCCCGGCAGCGACGGTGTTAAGATCAACCAGACCGTGTTGCCAAACGATGACGAGCCCGTCATCACCAAGAACTTCCCTAATTCTTTCCGCAATACGGGGTTGAGCGATTTGCTCAAGGAAAAGGGCGTTGAGGAAGTCGTGGTTGTCGGCGCGATGAGCCATATGTGCGTCGATGCGACGGTGCGTGCGGCCAATGATATTGGCTACAAAACGACGACGATCCACGATGCCTGTGCAACGCTCGATCTGACCTTCGATGGCATCATCACTCCAGCAGCGCAGGTCCATGCGGCGCTGATGGCAGCGCTTTCCTTTGGCTATGGCGAGGTGATCTCGACCGACGCCTTCCTCGCTCGCTAACGTCCAGTTCAGGAGAAATTTACCGATGACCACACGCAGAGAGCTTTTTGCCCTTTCGGGCGCTGCGATTGTTTCAAGCGCCATTCCGGCAAGCGCGCAGGTTGCTGCCGCGTCGAAGGGCAGTGTGAAAATCACGCAGATTCGCAATGCAACAATCCATATCGTTTATGGCGGTGTTCGCTTCCTTGTCGATCCGATGCTTTCTGAACGGCACTCGTGGCCAGGCTTTGCAGGCACAGTGAACAGCGAAGAACGCAATCCACTCGTGCACCTTCCTATGACAAAGGAAGAGATAATTGACGTTGACGCGGTCATTGTCACTCATCTGCACGAAGACCATTGGGATGAGGACGCGCGCAAGGTTCTGCCGAAAACACTGCCTCTTTTCGCGCAGAACGACGCGGATGCTGCAATCATCCGGGAACAGGGCTTTTCCGACGTTCGCGTGCTTTCAGACACGTCCACCTTCAAAGGGGTCCAGCTTATAAAAACCGGTGGACGTCACGGGACCGAAGAACATTACGCGAAAATCGGCAAACTTCTCGGTGAGGCGTGCGGTGTCGTGTTCAAGCATGCCGACCTAAAGACTATCTACCTGGCCGGTGACACTATCTGGCACGAGAAGGTGGCGACGGCTCTTGAAACGTACCGACCGGATGCAGCGATCCTGAACACCGGCTACGCAATGATCGTCGGCATTGAGGGCGGCATCATCATGGGAACGCAGGATGTTTTATCGGTCCACAATGCCGCCCCTGAAACTCTCCTGATCGGGAGCCATATGGAAGCCGTGAATCACTGTACTGTGAGCCGAGCCGAGCTTCGGGCTTTCGCTCGTGCCGAAGGTTTCGCCGACAAGCTACGCACTCCTGGTGATGGAGAAACCCTTATTGTCTAGGGTGACGCCCGTTGTTCTGGGCAACCACGGACAGATCGGATAACTATCCGTGCTCGCCTAGGCTAGTTCCATGCGCCGCTAAGCGAGGCGCAGGTCTTCGCAGGCGAGCGCGGATAGTCCTCAATCGCACCGGCGCCTGAAGTCAACCATCTAAGTGAGCACTGAAAAGGACATCTCGGATGATTCCCACTATCTGACATAGCGCACGTCGAGCTTCTGGGACATGATCTTTCTGTTTGAAATCAATGCGGCTTAATATCTTCCAATCAGCGCCGTTGACTGGAACGTATTACATATGCGGATGAAAAATACAAAAAGCGAAAAAATGTAAAAAGAACGCAACAAAATAAGAAATATATTCAAATATATTACAGAGTTTTCAGTATATTATTAAGTCACGCTCCAGCTTTGAGTGATATTGATCTTGTTGCTCGGATGTGACGAGCGCACCGTTGACGCGGCTACAAGGCATGATGCGGGCAGCCGTTGGAATTGTGAAAAAGGACATGATGTCGTTCAGTTCGCTATCACCAAAATCGGAGGAGATCAAAGAGCATGGAGCTCAATGACATAATCCAAAAATGCGCTACACGAAAAGCGATGCGCCAACGCGCAATTCGAAAGGCACTCTTTGAGATGTGGCAGGGTGTCGACCTAGATAAAATATATGCCGTCGTTTCACTCGATAAGATCCATCGCTTTTCGTCAGGGGGTACTGAGCAGCAAAGCGAAAAGCCATAATAGCGCGTTGGCGAAAAGGTCCGGTTCATGATTGCGCCTGCTGGTTTGGATACGCCGGTTGTAGGCTGCGTCGAGCCTCCAAAGCACACAGCGTATTTGTTGCTAACACTCCGGGGCTAGCGACAGGAGGAAGAGAACACATCCTCAGCTCGTCAGCCGTTCCGCGCCCAGTAACGTCAATGAGGTCGCCTAAGCTTTAGTTATGGCGCTTGTGACGATCCCAATTCAAAGATGAATAACCGCGAGACGATTTATTGTGCAAAGCTGTAAAATATCCAATTACGACGAGGCCGCGAGGTTTCTTTTTGTACTTGCAAATAGCAAGCGGTTAACAATGCTTCGGCTGCTCTTGAGCACCGAAATTCAAGTCGGAGAGCTTGCAAACATGACCGACCTCAGTCCATCTGCCACATCACAGCATCTTGCCCTGATGCGAACTAGCGGTCTCGTAAAGACAAGACGCGAAGCCCAGACAGTATACTATTCTTGCGACTCCGTGGCGATCGAGAGGTTTCTGGAAATGTTGCATAAGCTGCCACTGTCCGTCGAACCTGATCCGGACTGCTAAAATCAAGGGTCTTCGCTGGGATACGGTGATAGGGGAATGTCATAAACGGTCACGCTGACATAATTGAGCCAAGGGGGCTGCTTACCGGCATAAAAAATTCGCTCGGGTGATCACGTGGATCAGATGTCTGGATTTCAAACACGTCCCGGTTGGACCAAGAATGAGGAGGTCAAGCGGAATCCGGTGTAAAAGGGTTCAGGTCATAGAATCTCGTCATTTATACAATGCTTGCCACGTTTCCATCCGTGCACCCAATTGGCGGAATGAGTTCATCGCTCGAGCTTCACAACCGTTGTCGAGTATTTCGTGGTCGAAGCTGTAAAGCAATAAAAAGCGACCGGTACGCGTGTTGCCACAGTTGTAGTAAATCGCCTAACAGCACCATTCGTTCCTAGCTAGTCTTCGGTCGCCTCGTACCGAGTCGAGGCGACCTTCGCCAGTATTTCGGAGGTCAGGCGGATACGTCAGCCAACCATTTGTCGACACTACGCGGGACGAGGCCGATAAGTCGCTGCGCACTTGTTTCTTCCGCGATCACATTTTCATCGAGTGTGGCGAGCGCGAAGTAGAAGGCGGCGACATTGGTGGAGGCCGGACCCAACATGGGTTCCAGCAATTTGCGGAAGTCCTCCGGTGACTGTGCCTCGAATTGAACGGGCCGATTGAACCGGGCCACGAACCCGTCCGCCAGTTCAGCGCCACGCAAGCCGGGGAGGTGTCCAACGCCGACAATACCGGTGACCGCATGATCCGTGAGCAATTTCTCGGCAACGTCTGCGATGTCAAGGTGGGAACTCCAGGATACTTTAAGAGCAGCAGTTATCGGATAAGCGAGAACACCATTCTGTTTTACACCACCCAATACCATGGGCAGGAGGAGATTTTCCAGGTAGAGCCTAGGGGCCACGATGGCGTGGGATATCTGGCTTGCGGTTATACCCCGCACAAGTATTCCCATAGCACTGTCATCAGGCACCTGAGCCGACGATCCGGGCTGGTCGATGACGGCGCCACTGGTCGAAACGATTACGCGCTTGGCCTTGGCTTCGGTGATCGCTTCCAGGAAATTGCGCGCATACTCGATGCGTAGAGCTTCTGGCGCCTGCGGGAGATGGAAAAAGATCCCATCCGATCCAGTGTAGGCCGCCACCAATGAGTCCAGTGAGCTGTTGTCGATCGCGATGCTAGGTTTCCCGCCGAACTTGGACCGATCTCGGACCGCAGCAAGCACGGGTTGCCCTTTAGATCGCAGAAGGTCAAAGAGTGGACCGCCTTGTGCTCCAGTGGCGCCATGAATAATGAATGACATTGCTTGCTCCATTGCAGTTGCAGGTAGGAGGCCATTGGTGCATTATCTGCATCAGTTACGTCAAATGCACTATTGGAAGAAAATTCATGACAGCGAAAAAACTGCCATGCTGCGGGGTCGAGCGATTTCTACTGCTTCTTGACGGTCCCTGGGCAACGTTGATCGTCCGTGAGTTGCTAGGCGGGCCGCGGCGCTTTACCGAGCTGCGCGGCATGCTGCCCGGTATCAGCGCACACACGCTGACCCACCGCCTGAGGCGTTTTGAAGAGCATGGTCTGGTGACGCGCATGGCATATGCAGAAACGCCTCCCCGTGTCGTCTACGAACTGACCGACCTTGGACTTTCGTTGCACGATATTCTTTATGCCATGAAAGACTGGGGTGATGCGCTTCCTGATAGAGTACTCAACAGCAGCACTATCCCGCTTGCCGAATAACAGCGCGGAGAACTTGCTCGCGAAGTTGAAGAGTAACTCGACGTGTCGTGTCAGTGTTCGATCGGCGAAGAAGCGACAATTGCCACGTGCAAGGGCCATCCATTGACAGTCCTGTAGCTACTGAAGTTTTTGTGCAGCCGCTCTTCATCCGCGAGTGACGTACCTACGCTCCAAGTTGCTGGCGATAATCTCTTGGCGTCAAGCCAATGATTCGAAGAAAATCTCGCGAAACGCACTCGCATCGGAGTAACAACCTCCAAGGCGTGCGTTCTTCTCGATGATGGTTGAATTCAACAGCTCTTGCGCCTTTGCGACCAGAAAGCGTTGAACGTAGTCGGTCGCGGTCATGCCTATGGCTTTTTGAAAGCGGCGCCGGCTAGTCCATCCTTCCAGCGCGGCCTGGTCGGCAAAGGTCCAAGCCAGCATTTCGCCTTCATTTGACTGAAGAAAACGCGGTGCCTCGGCGACGGCTGCGCCGCTGTTGGTCATTTGCGCGGAAACCCGCTGTAGTAGCGCTGCTCGCGTTCCGGTAGATCAACTAGCGGGCATACGCGCGGTCATCGCCATCACCAAAGCGCCAAGAAACGCTCCACTAGCTCCAATCTGAGATCGGTGCGTGCCGTTAACCCTCCGACTGAAACGATGTCGATCTTCAGCCGATCGATGTCGAGCTCTACATTAGGGAAGCGATTGCGGAAGTCGTCAGCAGATTCCCACTGGGCTATGACCAGCGACCGGTCAGAAGATTGGCTTCCGCCAGAAGGAACGCCCCGGCACACACCGAAACCTCGTCATGGCGCCCCCATAGCCAACGTGCTAGGGCCGCAGCAGCATCGGTCGAATCGGCGTTCAGCACGGGCGGCAGGATAAGGACATCCGCAAGGACCCTCGCCTTCCGCGGTCGCGCCAGCATCGCTGTCGAACACGAAAACGGGGTCGCTTCATGCTCAATCCGTCATGCCCGCAAAGGCGTGGCAATATTTGAAGTCCCTCTGCCGTTTAAGCAATTTCCGAGGGTTACCGTCTGACCTCATGTTAGTCGCAACCGCAAAAAACATTGAGAAAACGTTTTCTCAATTGACAATAGTTTTGATAAAAGGTTTTCTCAATCACGAGGTGGAGATTTGATGATGAGCAATAACAGCGGCCGACAGACGATCCGTGACTTGGCGGCAATGGCGGGTGTGAGTATTTCGACCGCATCAAAGGCGCTGAACAACACAGGTCGAATGGGTGAAGAGACGCGCCAGCGCGTGAAAAGGTTGGCGCGTGAAATCGGTTTTAGGCCGAACGCTTTAGCGCAAGGTCTGCTTTCCAAGCGAAGCTTTACTATTGGTCTTTTGACGAACGATACATATGGACGTTTCACATTGCCGGTCATGGCGGGAGTTTCAGAAGCTCTCGTTGATCGTGGCGTCTCGGTTTTTCTGTGCGCCATCGAGGACAATCCGGCGCTCGGGCAGATTCACGTGGATGCGATGCTCGACAAGCAGGTCGATGGAATCATAGCGACTGGCAAGCGCGTCGACCGCAGTCTGCCGATCGACCTTTCGAATGTTCCGGTACCGGTTGTGTACGCTTTTACCGAGGGCGGACCGGGCAGTGTCTCTTTCCGGTCAGACGATTACCAGGGTGCAACGCTGGCGGTTGAATGGCTGATGGAGCAGGGGCGTTGCAAGATCGCGCATATCACTGGCCCGGAGGATTTCTTCTCGGTGCGTGAGCGCTGCAGTGCCTTTCGCGCCGTCGCCGGAGAGAATGCCGTTGTTCTTTTCGGGGAGTGGTCCGAATCCTGGGGGCGGGACGCAGTCGACCGGATTTGGGCGTTAGATGGCGAAAAGCCGGATGCGGTCTTTTGCGGCAACGACCAGATCGCGCGCGGCGTCATGGATGCCCTGCGCGAGCGTGGCGTACGCGTCCCAGAAGACGTGGCGGTGGTCGGCTTCGATAACTGGGAGATTGTCGCGAGCCAGACGCGGCCGCCATTAACATCCGTGGATATGGAACTGAAAGAACTGGGCCGTCAGGCAGGTCGGACAATCCTGGCGCTGGCTGAAGGTCAGCCGGTGGAGCCGGGCGTCAGAACTTTGCCATGCCGGTTGGTCGTGCGGCAATCGTGCGGGGCGGGGAGCCTTGAGGACTAAAAAACCGGTGCGAGGAGCGCCAAATTGGAGGAGAAATCATTATGAAAAAACTTCTTGCTGCTACGAGCCTGCTCGCGCTTTCGCTGAGTCCTAGCCTTGTTTTGGCCGAAACCATCAACATGTGGGTCCGAACAGGCGTCGGCGAGGCTTTCAAGAAAACCGTCGAATCCTATAATTCAAGCCACAAGCATCAGGTCGCGATGACTGAAGTGCCGTTCTCGGAACTGGTGCAGAAATACGCAACTGCAGTTGCTGGCGGCCAGGCGCCCGATGCGCTGTCGATGGACTTGATCTACAATCCCGCCTTCGCAGCTGCGGGACAACTCGAGGACCTCACCGATTGGGCAAAGTCTCTGCCCTACTTCAATTCGCTGTCGCCATCGCACGTCAAGCTGGGCACTTACGAGGACCGCATCTATGGCTTGCCGCTCTCTGTTGAGACATCGGTCTTCGCCTGGAACAAGGATCTCTACAAGAAAGCCGGTCTCGACCCGGAAAAGGCGCCGACAAACTGGGACGAGATCACCGCGAATGCCGAGAAGATCAGAGCCCTCGGTGACGACACCTACGGCTTCTATTTTTCTGGCGGTGGTTGCGGCGGCTGTATGATTTTCACCTTCACTCCACTTGTCTGGGGTTCCGGGGCCGACATCGTGACTGCCGACGGTAAAACGGCGACGCTTGATACGCCGGAGATGCGCAAAGCCGTCGATATCTACCGCAATATGGTGAAAAAGGATCTGGTGTCAGCCGGCGCTGCCACGGACACCGGCACGAACTTCCTCTCGTTCACCAACGGAAAGATCGGACAGCAAAGTCTCGGAGCCTTTGCTATCGGATCGCTGGTGACGGAACATCCCGAGATCAATTTCGGAGTAACGCTGATCCCCGGTGCCACCGGTGGAACGTCATCCTTTGCCGGCGGAGATAACTTCGTCGTCACCAAGAACACGCCGAAGATTTCCGCAGTCAAGGAATTCCTCGAATATATCTACTCCGAAGATGGCCAGAAGATCATGGCGAAGTATGGAAGCCTGCCGACGCGGGGAGATATCGCAGATAGCGTCCTCCAGGGCCTCGATCCACGTCTGCAGGTCGGCCTCGCCGCAATTGCAGTCGCGAAGACGCCCTATACGTTACAGTTCAACGATCTGATCAACAGCGCGAACGGTCCGTGGGCAACCTTCGTCAGTGCAGCGATCTTTGGTGACGATGTGGACGGCGCGTTTGCATCGGCGCAGAGCGAGATGCAGTCAATCATCGATAGCGGCCAGTAATCCTCCCGACTGTACCGCTCTGTGGCCGGAAGGAAAAGCCCTCCTTCCGGCCACCACTCATCACCCGTCAGCGGAGAATCTGGATGACAATATCCGGTCCAAACAATCTAGCGCCCAGACGACGCCGCTCCCGTAAGACGAGTTGGCACGGACTGGTTTATATTGCGCCCGCCATGGCGCTCGTCATAGCATTCTTCGTCATTCCGGTCATCTTCACGGGGTGGATGAGTCTGCACAACTGGCCTTTAATGGGCGGAACCCGCTGGATTGGGTTGAAAAATTACGCCCGCATGCTCAACGACGCACGTTTTCTGACCGCACTCCAGTTTACCGCCTACTATACTATCGTCGTTACGATCGCGATCTTCGCCGTTGCCTTTCCCCTGGCGATTTTCGTCGAGAAGCAGCGGCGCTTCGTGAGCGCGTACCGCACCGTCATTTTCCTGCCGGTCGTCGTCGGCCTTGCGACGGCCTCGCTGCTATGGGTCTGGCTTGCGAATGTCGACAGCGGCTTCATCGGACCGGCTCTAAGGATGCTGGGCTGGGTGGACAAGAGCCCAAACCTGCTCGCCACGTTCGACAGCGCCTTTCTCACCATTGTCATCATGGTCGTCTGGAAAATTGCCGGCTTCACTATGATCATTCTCCTAACCGGCCTGCAGGCCATTCCCACTGAATTGACGGAGGCCGCCCGGATTGATGGCGCGGGGCGCTGGCAGCGCTTCCGACACCTGACGCTTCCCCTAATGCGCAAGACGATCGCGCTGGCTCTGATCATTTCAGTCACCGGTTCGATCCTGGCCTTCGACCAGTTCTACATCATGACGTCAGGCGGGCCGCAGAACCGGATGATCTCGGTGGTCTATTACATCTTCAACCAGTCCTTCGTGTCGTTCAACCTCGGCTACGGCGCAGCGCTTTCGATCGTTCTGCTCGCCATTCTCGTCGCCATCAGCATCGTTCAGCTTTGGCTCCTGCGCGTCCGGGAGGAAAAATCGTGACAAACATTAAAGCGACACCCGCAAAGCAACGCCGTGCCCGTAAAGCCGCTTGGTCGAACGGCGCCTATCACGCCACCGGCATTGCCATTTCCTTGTTTTTCCTGGCACCCTTCGTTATCGCATTTATTTCCTCCTTCCGCCATGGAGCGGAGGCTGGTCTTCCGCCGTTGCCACCATGGCCAACAGACGGGTTCAGTCTTGACGCCTATGGATCGCTGGATAGTTTCGGGGCCGGGATCTGGCAACATATGCTTAACTCGCTGCTGGTTTCGCTTGCGACAGTGTTCTTGACCGTCCTTGTCAGCCTGCTGGCGGGCTACGGTTTTTCGCGCTATCGATTTCCGCTGAAAAACGTCCTGTTCGTCCTGATCATTGCCACGTTGATGATCCCGTTCCAGTCAATCCTGACGCCGCTGTTCATTATTCTGGCAAAGCTTGGCCTCAACAACTCGCTGTTCGGGTTGACCCTGATCTACGTGACGCTGCAATTGCCGTTTTCCGTCTTCATGATGCGCAATGCCTTCGACGCGGTGCCGAAGGAGATCGAGGAGGCGGCCCGGATCGACGGAGCGCGCGATCTGAAGCTTCTCGTGCGGGTGCTGTTGCCTCTGGTCCTTCCAGGCGCCGCAACCGTCGCAATCTTTGCATTTCTAAACGCGTGGAATGAGTTTCTGGCCGCGTTGATCCTGCTGTCGAGCAACGAGAAATATACGCTTCCTGTCTTGATGATGGCCGTGCGCGCCGGTCGTCTCGGCGCTGTCAACTGGGGAGCGGTGCAAGCCGGCGTTGCCGTCATGACCATCCCATGCCTGATCGTCTTCCTTCTTCTCCAACGCTACTACATGCGCGGCCTCATGGCCGGCGCCGTCAAGTGATGTCTACTCGTTACGAAAGTGAAAGCCATGGATAACAACATTCAAACCCAGAATCAGAAGCAGATCCGCAAGGATCGCAAGTTCCGCCCGCTGCCGGTCCCGAGTGTCACGCTCGGCGGCCTTTTTGGAGAGCGGCAGGATGCCATTTGCGCAACGACGGCAAAGACGCTACTCGACCGCTGCGTCGAGGCCGGAATGCTCGGAGCCATCGACGTCAAACAACCAAGTCCCGGCGTCGTGCTGCCAATACAGCCCTGGGACGGTTCGACCCAGATGTTCTGGGACAGCGATTTTGGCAAGTCGATCGAGACGGTCGCCTATTCGCTCTTCCGATCGCCTAACCCAGAGCTTGAAGCCCGTGTCGACCAGATCGCCGATCTCTATGAGACGCTGCAGGACGAAGACGGCTATGTGAACGCATGGTTCCAGCGCGTGCAGCCAGGTCGCCGGTGGACGAACCTTAGGGATTTTCACGAACTTTACTGCGCCGGCCACCTGATAGAGGGCGCGGTCGCTTATTATCAGGCAACGGGGAAGCGCAAACTTCTGGACGTTATGGCACGCTTTGCGGATTATATGATCAAGGTTTTCGGTCATGGCGAAGGCCAACTTCCCGGCTATGATGGCCATGAGGAAATCGAACTTGCTCTCGTGCGCCTTGCACGCGCGACCGGCGAGCAGAAATATCTCGATCTTTCCAAATATTTTATCGACGAACGGGGCAGGGAACCGCACTTCTTTATCGAGGAAGCGAAACGCGACGGTCGCGAGGCAAAGAAGTTTGTTTTTCACAGCTTCGAATACAACCAGTCCCATCAACCGGTGCGGGAGCAGACCAAGGTCGTCGGTCACGCCGTGCGGGCAATGTACCTCTATTCCGGCATGGCCGACATCGCGACAGAGTATAGCGACGACAGTCTCACAGGTGCGCTGGAAACGCTGTGGAGCGACCTTGTCACCAAACAGATGTACGTCACAGGCGGGATCGGTCCATCGGCAGCGAACGAGGGCTTCACCGACTATTACGACATGCCAAACGAGAGTGCCTATAACGAGACCTGCGCATCGGTCGGCCTCGTCTTCTGGGCTGCGCGCATGCTCGGTCGTGGCCCTGATCGCCGTTATGCCGATATTATGGAGCAGGCGCTCTACAACGGCGCAATGGTGGGTCTCTCGCTCGACGGAACGCGCTTCTTCTACGATAATCCACTGGAAAGCGCAGGCAAGCACCATCGCTGGACCTGGCATCCTTGCCCATGCTGCCCGCCAAACATCGCTCGGCTTCTCGCCTCCATCGGCTCCTACATGTATGCGGTGTCTGACGACGAGGTTGCGGTTCATCTTTATGGTGAAGGCAAGGCCCGGTTCAAGATATCGGAAGAAGACGTGATTTTGGCGCAGGAGACGCGCTACCCTTGGAATGGCGCCATCCGTTTCGAGGTTGGGATCGCTAGCCCGACACGGTTCACGGTTTCGCTTCGGATCCCATCATGGTGCGACGGGGCGAAGCTGTCGATAAATGGTTCGAGCGTCGATCTCAATCAGGTCATGGTCGACGGCTATGCGCGGATCGAGCGCGAATGGTCCGACAAGGACGAGATCACGCTCAACCTGCCGCTTGCCGCGCGGTTACTCAGCGCAAATCCGTTGATCCGCCAGGACGCCGGTCGGGTTGCGCTGGCACGCGGACCGCTTATTTACTGCACTGAGGAAACCGACAATGGCTCCGGCCTTAATCGGTTGGCGATAACCGGACAACTCGGCGACGCGACGGAGAGCACGATCCCCGGTCTGAACGATGCCGTAGCGCTGGACATAGCAGCCGACCGGGACGAAGCTGACTGGGGACACACGCTCTATCGCGAGGCACCGCCAGAAACCACGAAAGTCAAGGCGCGCTTTGTTCCTTACCATCTCTGGGACAATCGGGAGCCCGGCGAGATGCTCGTCTGGATGCGGGATGGCCGAGGAGGCTCCGCATGAGCGCGAGCACACACACCATAGGGGTGACGGACAACAGTGCCGCAGCAAAAAACGGTGGCGTGCAACTCTCCGGCATCCGCAAATCGTTCGGTAGCCTCGACATCATCCACGGGATCGACCTTGCGATTCCCGAAGGGGCCTTTACTGTCTTTGTTGGCCCCTCGGGCTGCGGAAAATCGACGCTTCTACGCATGATCGCGGGGCTCGAAGAGGTGAGCGACGGCCTGATCGAAATCAAGGGCCGTGACGTCACCGACCTTGATCCATCGGAGCGCGGCATTGCTATGGTGTTCCAATCATACGCGCTCTATCCTCATATGAGTGTGAGAGACAACCTCGGCTTTGGCCTGAAAATGGCGAAAACTCCTCAGGAGGAGATCGACCGTCGAGTCAGTGCTGCGTCCGCAATCCTGAAGACGGATCACTTACTCGACCGTCGACCGGGCCAGCTTTCCGGCGGTCAGCGGCAACGTGTGGCGATTGGTCGGGCTATCGTGCGAAAGCCTGACGTCTTCCTGTTCGATGAGCCGCTTTCAAATCTTGATGCGGAATTGCGGGTCTCAATGCGCATCGAAATCGCCCGTCTCCACCGAGAGCTTGGCAATACGATGATCTACGTTACTCACGATCAGACAGAAGCTATGACGCTCGCAGACATGATCGTCGTCCTTCGTGACGGTCGCATCGAGCAGGTTGGAAGCCCCCGTGAAGTTTACGAAAATCCGGCCAACAGCTTCGTTGCAGGCTTCATCGGCTCGCCGCGCATGAACCTTTTGAAGGCCAGAGATGCAGGTCGTCAAACGGTCTTGTTGGCGGACACGCCCTTCGCTGCGCCTTTTCCTATTTTTGAAGAAGATCACAGTGGCGGTGATATTTTGATGGGGATTCGACCCGAACATATTGCCGTTCAAACCGTTGCGTCCGATGGCGGCCAGATTCCGGCAACTGTGGATTTTCTCGAGTTCTTGGGTGGCACTCAATATCTGTACTGCCAACTGGCAGACGGCCAAGCGGTGACCGTCGAGTATCGTTCTAACACCACCATAAAGCCAACCGATCGCGTCTACCTCTCTTGGTCCCCACAAAACACGCACATATTTGACGCATCTGGCCAACGCATGCGGGAGGTCGTCTCGAGAGCAATCGAATGACGAACGCCGTCTCCTCATAACCCGGTAAACTTCCACAACATTACCCAATTCTGTGCAGCCCTGATCGTTGCGGCCAGGGAGGGGAGGCGCGCGCGGTGCACACATAACTGCAGGCCGCCGCGCCCTTGGTTTAATCGGTTCATTTACGCGGGAACAGTTGTCACCGCACCATCGGGTTGCCCCACCATGGGCGCGACGGTGACGACGCTTGCCCCGTGAAAAAGCACTCGCACGCAGGTTTGGCTCCACTGGGGCGCGACCAAGCAATGGAGGAATTGAAATGTTCGCTTTAGGCGTGGACTACGGAACGAATTCGGTGCGCGCGCTGATTGTTCGCTGCAAAGATGGAGAGGAATTCGGCACAGGCGTCGTTGAGTATCCAAGCGGAAATCAAGGCATCCTTCTCGATTCGCTCGACCACAACATCGCGCGTCAGAACCCCGCCGACTATCTGTTTGGCTTGAAGGCATCGGTTAAACTCGCCATCGAGCAGGCACGCCAGCGACCGGCCTTCGACCCGGCCGCGATTGTCGGTATCGGTGTTGATACGACCGGCTCGAGTCCCATTCCGGTGGATGCAAATAACCAACCTTTAGCACTTGATCCTCGCTGGCAGGACAATCTCGCAGCACACTGCTGGCTTTGGAAAGATCATTCCAGCTGGCGGGAGGCCGCGGCAATCACCAGCCTGGCGGCGGAACATCGGCCTCAGTACATCGCGATGTGCGGCGCGACGTACTCGTCCGAGTGGTTCTGGTCGAAGATCTGGCACTGCCTCAAGGTTGCGCCGGATGTTTTCAAGGCGGCATATTCCTGGGTGGAGCTTGCCGACTGGATCCCGTCCGTGTTGGCAGGTGTGACCAACGTGCATCATGTCAAGCGCGGGATGTGCGCTGCCGGACACAAGGCGATGTACAACCGGCAATGGGGCGGCCTTCCCGACAGGGAATTCCTTTCAATGCTTGACCCTGAAATCGCCGACCTGCGCGACCGGCTCTACGACTGGGCGCAGGATGCGGCCAGCCCGGCGGGTTGGCTTTCGAGTTCCTGGGCCGAGGAACTCGGTCTCTCGAAAGGCATTCCCATCGCAATCGGCGCTTTCGACGTCCACTACGGTGCGATCGGTTGCGGTGTTACAGAAGGTACCCTGGTCAAAGTCATCGGTACCTCCACCTGTGACTGCGCCGTAGTCTCGGTCGAACGAGAGATCGAAACGATTCCCGGCATCTGCGGCATTGTCAACGGCTCCATCTTGCCGCGTTACTATGGCATCGAGGCTGGCCAGTCCGCCGTCGGCGACATCTTCAAATGGTGGGTCGAGGTTGTCTGCCAGGGCGACGGCCCGATGCACGCTGCGCTCACGGCCGAGGCCGAAGCGCAAGCGCCGGGGCAGTCTGGTTTGCTCGCGCTGGACTGGAACAATGGCAACAGGACCATTCTCGTTGACCAGCTTCTTTCTGGTCTTGTTTTGGGACAGACGCTCTACAGCACCCGAGCTGATATCTACCGCGCGCTTGTCGAGGCGACGGCGTTCGGCGCCCGCGCCATTATCGAGCGCCTGCGAGACAGCGGCGTTGCGGTTGACCGTGTTATCTGCACGGGCGGTATCGCGGAGAAAAATCCGATGCTGATGCAGATCTATGCGGACGTGATCGGTTGCACAATGCTGGTCGCGCGCTCCAGTCAGACCTGCGCGCTGGGTGCGGCGATCGCAGCCTCGGTCATGGCGCAGGTACATGACAGCTTCGACACGGCAATTGCCGCAATGACCGCATTGCGGTCGGAAAGATACGAGCCGATGGCGGAAAATGGTGTGGTCTACGATCGGCTCTACGCCCTTTACCGTACCCTGCATGACAGCTTCGGAGGCGTCGACAACGCAGCTGATCTATCGCGCGTCATGAAAGACCTTCTCGAAATTAAATTTGCCGCAGCCAACGGGTTGAAGGACCTGAACGGATCCGGCGACAATCTTCAAACCGCGATTGGATGATATGACAATGATAGCTTTGAGCACGCCGAAAATCTGGTTCGTTTGCGGATCGCAGCATCTCTACGGCCCCGGCCCCTTGCAGGAAGTGTCTGACCACGCCCGGCAGATCGCTGCGGCCATGGCGCAGTCGGGCGCCCTCGCGCTCGATTTCGTCTGCAAGCCGATCGTTACCACCGCAGACGAGATTACCCAGCTTTGCCTCGACGCCAATACCGATGCGGATTGCGCGGGGCTTGTGTTGTGGATGCACACGTTCTCGCCAGCGAAGATGTGGATCCGCGGACTGTCGCAATTGCACAAGCCGTTTTTACACCTGCACACCCAGTTCGATCGCGACTTGCCTTGGGACAGCATCGACATGGATTATATGAACCTCAACCAGTCCGCCCACGGTGATCGGGAAGCAGGTTTCATACACACGAGGCTGCGGCTCGGTCGCAAGGTCGTCGCCGGGCACTGGTCGGATCCGCTTGTTCTCCGGCGGATCGATGCATGGATGCGCGCCGCGCGCGCCTGGCATGACTGGCAAGGCGCCCGCTTCTGCAGGTTCGGCGACAATATGCGCGATGTCGCGGTAACCGAGGGCGACAAGGTGGCAGCAGAAATTGCTTTTGGTTTCTCTGTCGACGGCTATGGTATCGGCGATCTGGTCGCGTTGATGAATGCCGTGCCGCAGGGCGACGTCGATGCCCTAATCGAGGAATATGAGACGCAGTTCGTCATTGCACCTGCATTGCAAAGAACGGGCGACCGTCACGAAGCGCTGCGCTATGCGGCGCTACAGGAACTTGGCATTCGCGCTTTTCTGACGCAAGGCGGGTTTAAGGGCTTCACGACCACGTTCGAGGACTTGCATGGCTTGAGGCAATTGCCGGGTCTGGCACCACAGCGGCTGATGGCCGACGGTTTTGGTTTCGCCGGCGAGGGTGACTGGAAAACTTCAGCCCTTCTGCGCGCGATGAAGGTTATGGGCCACGGCAAGACGGGTGCAACCTCCTTCATGGAAGACTACACCTACCATATGGCCTCCGGCAGCGAGCGTGTGCTGGGTGCGCATATGCTGGAGATCTGCCCGACGATCGCGGCAACGAAACCCGAAATCCAGATCCATCCGCTTGGCATTGGCGGCAAGGAGGATCCGGTCCGCCTTGTTTTCGATTCCCGGACGGGACAGGCGCTGAATGCGACACTAGTCGATCTTGGCAACCGATTCCGTTTATTGGTCAACGAAGTGGAAGCGGTGGAGCATCCGGCCTTGCCGAACTTGCCGGTCGCGCGCGCCGTGTGGACCTGCAAACCGGACTTCAAGACCGCGACAACCGCCTGGATTCTTGCCGGCGGCGCACACCACACAGGCTACAGCTACGATGTCACCACGGAGATGCTGGAAGACTTCGCGACGATCGCCGGCATCGAACTGGCGGTCATCGATGCTGGCACAACATTGTCAGCCTTCAAGCAGGATCTGCGCAACAACGAAGTCTACTACCACTTCGCCCGCGGGATCCGCGCCTGAGGAGGACCGACCATGTATCTTGAATTGAAACGGGAAGCCTTTGAGGCGAATGTCGCCCTGCCGCGGCTCGGTCTGATCAATCTGACCTTTGGCAATGCCAGCGCTGTGGACAGGGCACGCGGGGTCTTCGCGATCAAGCCCAGCGGTGTCGACTATGCTGATCTGACGCCCGACGACATGGTCGTCATCGACATGGATGGCGTCAGGGTCGAGGGCAAGCTCAATCCGTCGTCGGACACGCCGACGCATCGCTGCTTATTTCTTGCATTTCCAGGCATCGGCGGTGTTGTTCACACGCATTCCTCCTGCGCGACGGCTTTTGCGCAGGCGGGTCGATCAATCCCGATCTTCGGCACCACTCACGCCGATTATTTCAACGGCGATATTCCCGTGACCCGGCAGATGACCCCTGACGAGATCTCGGGTGCCTATGAATGGGAAACCGGTAATGTCATCGTCGAGCGTTTCCGCGACATCGAGCCTCTCGATTTCCCCGGCGTTCTCGTCAACCGGCATGCGCCATTTACCTGGGGCAAGTCCGTCGCCAAGGCGGTAGAGGCGGCCGTTGCGGTCGAATGCATCGCGCGTATGGCGCAGATGTCGCTCCAGCTCGAACCGGGCCTGCTGACGATTGAACAGGAATTGCTGGCAAGGCACTTCCAGCGCAAGCATGGAGCCACCGCCTATTATGGCCAAGCGCAGGCAGCCGAAAATTGCTGACCTTCCCGGACGAGCATAGCGCCGCCAGACACTTCGAACGACCGGAAGGGCGAGGGCGATGGTAGGATGATGGACCTCAGGCAACAAACACGCTTTTGGCAGTTTCATAACCGCGACGCCGAGGTGGCCAGTTTGGCTATCTCAAATGTTTTGTCACCGGTGCAACTTTCGCCCCTTGGGACCGATGGTAATTTCCATCACTCTATCCAAATCGCGCAGATTGACGACATTTATGTGTGGCACTCAATATCTTCAACCGGATTTTTATCGAAGAAACAACTGGCTCGAAATTCCATGTTTGAGTTGCACTTTGTGGAAGCAGGCGGTTGTTCCACAGTTATAGACAAACACGCCATGGAAAGCGGCCCCGGTGATGCGCTTCTATTCAAAGACCTCAGTTATCAGGATATTGTCTGCCAGCCTGATACGGCGTTACTCTGCATAGCAATTCCCGCGGCACGCTATTCCATGCTGATGGCATCCAAGTTCGGGGATCCGTCGGCAGACCTGTTGGCAATGCAGCCTGTCGCGAGTTCTCGCACCTCAAGCATAGGATCCCTGAAGCAAATCGTCGATTTGGTGTTGTCGTTGGGACGCGATGCTCCGGTCCAGGAGGATACCTCCACAGCCGCCCAACTCTTCTGTGAAGGCATTCTCACGTTTTTCGCCGAAAGCTGGCCAAGATCGTCTGGTCATCCAACGAACCATTCTGCAAGGCCGTTCTACATCAAAAGGGCTATGGAATGGATCCAGTCTCATGCTGCGGACAAAGTAACTCTGGAACAACTCGCGGCGGTATCGGGGGTCAGCGGTCGGACGCTTCAACTCGGGTTTCAGAGTTTTTGTGGCCTCAGCCCGATGGCGTTTCTACAAAATGTCAGACTGCAAAAAGCCTATCAGGACCTGGTCTCGGAGCCCGCATCGACCACCGTTGACGAGATCGCCCGACGATGGAGGTTCTCAAATCCAGGAAAATTTGCAGCCGATATTCGCGCGACATACGGAGAAAATCCGCTTGTCATCAGACGACGGCCCAAAAAAACGTCATGCGAGATTTCAGCAAGCCTGGCGACAACGAGAGAATAGCGCACGCTTTATAAGGCTAGGATCATACGAATCACGCAAGTCCATACAGCCGACGCAAGACAACGAGAACGCTACAAATTTAGTTATATTTTGTAAACCAATGCGAAGCTTCACTCACAAAAAGTTATCCGTCAAAAATCACATTTCTCCGACACGGTATTGCGGCTTTGGTCGACCTGAATCAGAGAGCGTTGTTTAGACGAAATACTTCGCGGAATGAAACCGTATCCCTCGCACCTTCGGCAGAATGATTTTGCTTCCGGTCCATGCGTTCATACAAGCAGCGTTTCCTGCTGGGAGCTAAAAATGAAACGGCCTCAAATCAAAACTGCACTTATTTCTGCCCTCGCACTGATAGCAGTCTCCGTTCTTGGATTTGCCGTTATGGCAATTTTCAGCATGAGTGCCCTTAATCAAAGCACTGAAGTGATTACATCCACATGGATGCCTAAGGTCAGCCTGTCAAAAGACATGAGCATAGAACTTGGCAATGCGCGGCGCGGCTATCTTAACCATATCGTCGCTCTGGACGCCGCCGCGATCACGTCTGCCGAGGAAAGCATTTCGATAGCGAACTCAGCGTTTTTCGACGCGATATCGAAGTACGAGACCTATGTCGCCGATGATTTTGGCCGCCAACGTATCGCCAAGGTGAAAGCCTCATTTGAGGAACTCTCCAAACTGGGAACTGTGGTGATCGAGCTATCGCGAGCACAAAAAAACGCTGAAGCTGTAAAATTTCAGCAGGAACTGATGCGCCCAAAGGCAAACCAGATCAATAAGCTGCTTGATGAAATTGTTGTGTTCAACTCCGACGGCGCAACGGCCGGACAGGTAGCGAGTAATGCAACCTACAACTCGACAATGATGCTCACTTATATGATTGTCACGCTGTGTCTTGCCGTCATCCTAGCCTCGATTTGGTTCGCCGTTTCCGGTATTGCCAAACCAATTCAGACGATCACAGTCGCTATGAGGCGTCTTGCCGCTGGCGACAGCGCGACCGCTGTCCCCTACGAAGGCCGCGCCGACGAGATCGGCGATATGGCAGCCGCCGTCGAGGTATTCCGCTCCAATGCTGTCGCCAACCTTCGTCTTGAGCAAGAGGCTGCCGCCAACCGCAGCCTTTCGGAAGAGGAGCGTCAGCGCAAGGCGGAAGCTGACCGCGCGCGTGCAGAGGAGATGGCGGAGGCAACGCTCCGTTTGGGCGAAGGTTTGAAGCATCTGGCAAGCGGCGACCTGACCTTCCAACTCGCAGTCCCATTCGCGCCGAACTTCGAAACCTTGCGTTCCGACTTCAACGCTGCAGTGGCGCAGCTATCCGAAACCCTGCGGGCTGTGGCCGACGCAACCCGCGCCATCGACAACGGCAGCCGCGAGGTCAGTGTCAGCGCCGATGATCTTTCCAAGCGGACCGAACAGCAGGCCGCAGCCCTTGAGGAAACGGCCGCAGCCCTCGACCAGATCACCGTAAATGTTGCTAATTCCTCCAAACGCGCTGAGGAAGCCCGCAAGGTTGCGGTGCAGGCCAATGAGAGTGCGGCGCAGTCCGGACGGGTGGTCGCCAATGCCGTCGATGCCATGCAGAAGATCGAGGCTTCTTCAAACCAGGTCTCCAACATTATCGGCGTCATCGACGAGATCGCTTTTCAGACCAATCTCCTGGCGCTAAATGCGGGCGTCGAGGCGGCACGTGCTGGAGATGCCGGCAAGGGATTTGCTGTTGTTGCCCAGGAAGTACGCGAACTAGCTCAGCGCTCGGCTCAAGCGGCCAAGGAAATCAAAGATCTAATCCGCAACTCTTCTGTCGAGGTACAGAGTGGCGTCAAACTCGTGAGCGAAACCGGTGACGCGTTGAAGACCATCGAAGGCTACATCGTCACGGTCAACCAACACATGGACTCGATTGCCTCCTCCGCGAAAGAGCAGTCCGTTGGCCTTGCCGAGGTTAATACCGCTGTTAATCAGATGGACCAGGTCACCCAGCAGAACGCCGCTATGGTCGAGGAGACCAGTGCCGCAGGTGCCACGCTTGCCAATGAGAGCGGTAGGTTGCGCGAACTCATCTCGCAGTTTCAGCTCGGCGGCGTCTTGCGTCAGACCGCGTCTGTCATGGCAGCGGGTCCTGCTCATTCCCCTGTCCGTAAACTGGCAAGCAAGGTCGCCAAAGCGTTCTCCGGCAATGCAGCCGTCAAGGATACCTGGGAGGACTTTTGATGGAAAGTTCACGACACTCCGCCAGCGGTACGACGGAGATGCTTGAGATCATCGCTTTCAGACTGCACGATCAGGAGTTTTGTGTGCGCACGACGACCATCCGCGAAATTCGCGGATGGGGCCCGGCCACCCCAATCCCGCATGCGCCAGAGGAGGTCATCGGGGTCATGAACCTGCGCGGCATGGTGATCCCGATCATCGACCTTGCCAACAAGCTGGGCATGAGAAGTACCGACCCGAACGAGCGCAGCGCCATCGTCGTTGCCGAAGTTTTTGATATGGCCATGGGTCTCGTCGTTGATAGGGTCTCGGACATACTGACGATCCCCGCATCGCTGCTTCAGCCGGTTCCGGAAATCAGCATGTCTCCAGGCATGCGATACGCTGATGGGATCATCGCCCAGTCCGGCGGAATGATCTGCTTCCTTAATCTGGAGCGGATGTTCGAGAAGTTCGAAACCACGGGCGTGATCGCGGCTTAGAGGTCACGCGCAAGAAAAGGAGCCACCATGTGGTTCCCCAAAGGGTTCGCAGAGTTGCCGGAAAGACTGAAATCCCCTTCCAGATGTGCTCGTCCACTACGGCACAGTCGGTCGGTTATCAAACCCCGCCTTAAAAGTGAAAGTTATACGAAGATGCTCAAGCATATCAAACCAGAGCAGGTGCGTTTGGGGATGTTCATCGAATCGGTTGACGGTGACTGGAAAGGTCAGCGTTTCTGGAAAAGCCGCTTTTTGCTCGTTTGTCCCAAAGATGCAGAATCTCTGCGAAGCAGTAGTGCTGACGACATTGTCATCAACACGGACGAGGGTGCCGATGTCGCTCTTGCCCCACCCCGGAGAAATAGCGGCACCCGTCGCGCCGTGCGCGCTACCCAGCTGGCGCGGGCCCTCCAAACGATCGAACACGCGAAGCCACTCATTGAGACGATGTTCGAAGACGCAAGAATGGGAAAGAGCATACCTGTTGGCAACGCGATGCGTGTCGTTGACGAAATCGCGGCGTGCATGAATGATAGTGCGCGTGCGTTGGTCGCGGTAAGTCGGCTCAAAACCAGGGACGAACATACATTCCTTCATTCAGTGGCCGTGACTGCGTTGATGGTCCATTTGGGCCGTTCGATCAAGGCCGACGAAAATACCATCCAGGTCCTAGGACTGGGTGGTTTGCTGCACGACGTCGGGAAAGTAAAAACGCCGCTCGACATCCTGAACAAGATCAGTCGGCTCACCGACCCGGAGATGGCACTGGTTCGTCAACATCCGCTCCAAGGCTATGAGCTATTGTCACGTCAGGGAGATATGCCCGACGCCGTTCTGGATATATGTATGCACCATCATGAGAGACTGGACGGAAAGGGTTACCCCAAAGGCTTGTCAGGATGTGAGATCACTCTGCCAGTTCGAATCGCATCCATTTGCGATGTATATGATGCTCTCACATCGAAGCGACCCTACAAGCAAGCCTGGGTTCCGGGTGATGCCGCCGAATTCATGTTTAAGCAGGAAGGGCAGTTCGATCAAACGCTACTCCGGTGTTTCTTTCGTAGTTTGAGTGCGATTGGTATGCGCTAGGAGCGGTTTGCGCCTCGCAGCGAAAAGCACGTCGATCGCCTCTTCAATGAAGCCGAACAGATTGCCGGCGAGGATGATGGCGACAGTGAAGATGACGACGTCATCGACCTGCCGGACACTGGCCTGCCGCCAGCGGAAAAGCCGGAAGGCAAGAAGCGCGGCCGCAGGCCCTTGCCGGAAAATCTGCCGCGCGAACGTGTCGAGTATGACCTTCTCGACGATCAGAGCAAGACCCTGCATTCCCTTGCGCATATCGCAATGGCCGCTCGCAATCCAAACCCGCACGCTTGAACTGATCGGGATCATTTGAGCGCGCGCATCACGGCAGCAGCAAGGTCGTGAGGTGCAAAAGACGCAATCTTCACCTTCGTGCCGTCGGCAAATTCAACACAGACGGCCGCCGACCCACCAACGGCACTGCCCGAGAAATCCATAACCGTCGCCGGCACAAAAGCAGGCCCATCTTTCACAGTCAGCGCTTGGCGCCGCCACGTGTACAGCAGCCCCGTCGAAACATCAAAACGGCGCGCTACCTCCGAGACATTTGCCCCCGGAGCAAATGCTGCCTCCAGAATTTCCAGCCGTTGGTCCGGTGACCAACGACGACGCCGTTCGTGACCTGTCAGCAAAATGGCGTGTGCCATAGTTCCTCATTGCGCTCTTAAGTCCACTCTCAAGAGCGCAAAATCACGGTATCGCTAAAAACTCGCAAGGCGGTCCACGCCGGAGCGATACTTTCCTATGTCGATGGGAAGTATCGAAATCGTCATGATCTGGCTCCTCTTCCTTCAATGACGAGCATCATACTCTATGTTCTCGGAACGGAGGGCCATCCCATAACCAACAGCTAACGTTAATTTGCCAAATTGCCAAGTATGGAAGTGAATTACAGCTTGAGGCCAAATTTGCTTCGCCCTGATCCGCTAGTAATACCGATTTGGGCGAAAGCATTGATCTGAACGGGTTGTGCTGATGCTCGGAGTCTATTGTTAGAAAGAGCTATGAAATATTATTCGATCGATATTCTGTTCAGCGGCATCCAATCGCTGAGCCTTGCGGATCGCTAGTGGATTTTGTCCGTACCTCTGTCGAATTTGAGCTGAGAACTTGCCAGGATTGGTGAAGCCCCAGCGCCTTGCAATATCATCGATTGTAACAGTCTCAGGGCCGGTCACTAGATCGTTGTATGCGCACTCTAGCCGAAACTTAAGTAAATATCCCATAGGACTCAGCTCGACAAAATTTCGAAACCCGAGTTGCAGCGTCCGAACGCTAACACCTGAAGCGGAGACGAGATCTTCCAGGTTGACTTTCTGCATAGCATTGGCATGTATCCAGTCGATGGCGCGCTTAACGTAAAACGGCCTTACAGTTTCGTTCCTTCTTTGACAGCCCCGCCGAGGCCAGCTTTCAATAAACATAGCAAAAAATGCTTCGCTCAACACACTGGCTCCAAGCGATTTCCCCCCGGTCGGTCGCTCGTTACTGCTAACGGAAATCAGGAGTTTGGCCGCCTCCTTCAAACACTGCAACTTTGGTTGGATGCCACTCGCCATGCAATGCATGCTTGAAAGGTCTTGCCGCGGATCTCCAAATCTACTTTCATACAGACGCATAAAGTGGGCAGAGGGCATCGTGACGCAGATTTGAGATGTCCCTGGTTCACTCATCAGGTCGTGCCTTACGGTGTCGCGAAGCAGATAGGCGGTCCCGGCACTCGCATCAACGACAGAATTATTAGTCCTTGAGAAACAGCGCCCCTTTTCTACAAAATGCAGCTCAATCGAAGGCTGCTGTGTTGCCACGGAAGCCATCAAATATCCGGTCGACGAGGAGGTTTCCCACACACTGATGTCGCCCACAAGGACAAACCGGATCGCCATCTGGAACGTCGCATCGGAATTGAGCGCAGAGTATATTGCGTGCGTCGAAATCTTGGAGACAGCTGTATTCACCGTAGCTGGTTCATCACTAGAAACTTCAATGAATTCTATGCGGCACTTTGAGTTCGGCATCAGATACAAACGTCATGTGAGAACAAGCCTTGATCGACTCTAAAAACATCTATGATATGCCAATGCCAGCCGGCGAAAGGTCAGATAGTTGACGAATTCTGCCAAACTGATGTTCAGGAGTTTTGGAGGACTTCATGGCTGAGGCGATCACGGTGCAAATGTTTGCTTACACCGGAATGAATCTGCTTGATTTTTCGGGGCCATTTGAGGTGTTCCTCATGGCTAACTATTTGAACAAAAGCGGCGCACACTTTTACGACGTCACTGTGGTCTCGCGTGACGGACAGGTAGGCTTGCCTTCTGGCCTCATGTTGAAAACTTTGAAGATCGACGCTGCCGCGCCCTCACAGCATACCTTGATAGTACCCGGAGGGTCGAACCCCAGGCTCTTTCTGGACGACAAAGATCTTGGATCCTGTCTTTCCCGTCAGTGCGAGAAATCGGCAAGGTTGGCCGCAGTGTGTAGCGGTACGTTCGCCCTGGCAGTGACCGGCCATCTTCGTGGACGCCGGGCAACAACACATTGGGAACACTACAGTGAACTGGGGCGATGTTTTCCCGACATCATTGTCGAACGTGGCCCGATTTTTATCAACGATGGTCATGTCTGGACATCGGCAGGCGTGACCGCAGGTATAGACTTGGCTCTCGCGCTGGTAGAAGAGGACATGGGCAGGTCGATCGCACTCGCAGTTGCACGGCACCTCGTCATGTTTCTTAGTCGTCCTGGTGACCAAACACAATTCAGTGCTCCTCTGAACCTGCAGTCCAAAAGCAATCGCTTCTCGGATTTACACGCTTGGATGTCTGAAAACTTGGCTAACGATCTGTCAGTGCCCGCTTTGGCCAGGCGTATGAACATGACTGAAAGGACATTCATGCGACATTATCGGGCGCAACTCGGCAACACGCCTAGTAAGGTTGTGGAATCGCTGCGGCTTGACGCGTCACGTGACCTTCTGCTTAACACCTCGTTGTCTATCAAGGACATCGCTGGGAAGTGTGGTTTCTCCAACGAGGAGACATTCAGTCGGCGATTTTCGAACACGTTCGGCACCAGTCCGGGACAACACCGACTGCATTTCAGGTGCCGGTAGCACGTGCGATGGCTGCGCTAGCGCTCACGTGGCCGCCGTTCTGCCGAGGGACTTCCGCGACGAGCTTCAAGTTGATCCTGGATCCCGTTTGTAGCCTCGTTTGCGTTGCAAGACAGCGCGATCGCATTGGATTGAACCACCGTACGGAGGTGAACGTTGTCGATGATAACGACGTTCACTCATTGAACTGGATCATGTCGTTCTGTCAAGATTGCGTAAAAACATACTTCTTACGCAATAATATTTTTGGATGTTGACACCACACAAGCAAAGTAAAGGACTTCTTTATTATTAAGAAGGATGTTCCTTCTTAAATGGCTGGCCGAGAAAATTGTTCGCCGATCAAATCGATCTTTTTAGCCGCTGTAAAAAAATCCTTCAACGAAGGAGTGATAATGTCGAACATCATTTGCAAGACAGTGGCTTGTAAAATGTAAGAGCTTGAGAGTTGCGTAGTCTGTAGAGCGCCTCGGATCGAAGAGCCCGTGTGATAACGGTTCGCGCTCCTTTTGCACTAGGTGAATGAGAGCAAGCCGTTTTTTCTTGTTGGTTTCGAGTTTTGGAGCATCTCGACATGGATGGACCGGTGCTGCCTAGCTCAGGCTTATCGGGAGATCCGGATTGCGATGCGTCATGAACGCTGGCCATTTATTAACTTGGTCAACCGTGCGTTATCAACGTTGCAGATTCCAATGCAAGGGATTGCTAGTTTGGGCTGGTCACAACACCGAATTTATCCATAAAAGTTCCATAAAAAGGATTATGCAATCTTAGATTGATTCTTGGTAGCGGCAACAGCTAAGAGGTGTAAATGACCTGTTCCACCTGACACTAAGACGGAGTAGAAAATGCAACATTGGCTGGACAAGCTAACCGATCTTGCCGCACTTCGAGGCGACGAACATGTCCTGAAGGATGCCCTGACCCAACTTACCCAACAGGCCGGCTTCGGCGGGTATGCCTATTTATACATCAGGCCAGGTCATACGGTCGCCGCCTCTAACTATCACCCAGAATGGCGGGCGCTCTATTTCAAGAGAAAATTCGAAGCCATTGATCCTGTTGTCAGCCGAGCCAAGTCTCTGAAGCAGGCTTTTGCGTGGAGCGGAGAGCAAGAAAGGCAGCGATTTTCAAAGGAAGAGCGTAAATTCTTTGACTTAGCGGCCGATTTTGGCATTCGCTCAGGAATTACGATTCCCATTAAAGCCGCGAACGGCTCGACGTCGATGTTTACACTGGCATCCGATTTGACAACACTCCAACTCGACCGAGATATCAATCCGATCGCCGCAGCCGCCGCGGTCGGCCAGCTCCATATACGCATGTCGTTGATGCCCCTGATACCGGACGGGCAGCGTCCCGATTGGCTCGACCCCAAAGAGGCCGCCTACTTAAATTGGATTGCTGTTGGCAAAACCATGGAGGAAGCCGCAGACTTAGAGGGCGTCAAATACAATTCGGTAAAGAGCAAACTCGAAGAGACCCGGAAGCGCCTCGAAATTCACACCATGCCACATCTCGTTGCGCTCGCTGTCCGCGCCAGGCTCATCTGAGGGAGGACTCAGTTAACCGATACTTTTGGAATGTAGCCCAGAACTCCGACCAGCGTGTTCAGCGAGCCCATTTGGGCATGCATCTCAATCATCGCTTCGATGTACTGGAGATGCTGCACTCCCCCTGCAGATTTCCCTGTCTTGAAGTCGTCCGGCAACGCCTGGAACAGTTGATCTGACCTTTCAAGCAGCTGCCGGTGGAGCCGCACGGCATTGATGGTGAGAATTTCCACATCCGTCTTGTTAAGGCCACGCGTCAGCCCGACCACGGGGCGCAGTTCACATGTTTCTAGCATCGAAGAATCTTCCGAAACCATCTGCCATCCAACCAAGGTATCGTCCGCGGTGCGCCCCCGCCAACATTAATCTTCTGATCCCAAGCCGGGGGTTGGAAACTGTACTCAGACAGTCCTACGACCTTTAGCCGGAGCCTGGACATACGTCGCAAGCCCCCGGCCATAAAGCCAGAGGATTCTGATGCTGCATCGGCCAGCATCAACC
This sequence comes from Agrobacterium burrii, assembly GCF_017313405.1. NCBI lineage: Bacteria > Pseudomonadati > Pseudomonadota > Alphaproteobacteria > Hyphomicrobiales > Rhizobiaceae > Agrobacterium > Agrobacterium burrii. The sequence goes on along the minus strand of NZ_JAFLNA010000019.1, from coordinate 4,337 downwards.
GCTGAGTAGGGGTTTCCACACCCCGGAGCAGCGCGTACTGCTCTACCTGCTCTTATAGAGGTCGCTTGGCGTTTTCGCTAGGGGAGCAGAGCGACAAATGCTTTGCAGATCTGCAGGACCAGCGAGCCTAAGGTCTTGAGCCGATGCCGGAAAGGTCGATCCTAATGCTGGCATTGTTCGGATTGCTGACTTCAGCCTCGGTTTGCGCCTCGACAGGGATTGCGTCGGCTCCATCGCCCGGATGGGGTTCTGATTGCTTGCGACCGATTGGTTGAGCGATCTTGATCTGACCAGGGTCTTCCGCGCGAAACACCGCCACCCCTTCGAAATACCCCGTCTGCCACGCGATAATCGCGTCATCGAATACTTGCGGCAACACCTCCTCGCTCGTTGGGCCGCCATACCATTTGATGACGATCCGGTAGATCTTCGCGAACAGCGCCGTGCCCATGCGGATGTTCTCGCACGCGTCGACAAGATCTGCCTTCAGCTGACCCGCCTCCAGGATACCAAGCCCGGCGGGATATTGCGTCATCCCGACGCGCACGATGTTACGGCCGAGATTGTCGCGGATCAGCGCCAGCGCCTCTTCCGGTGTCTTCGGTTTCGGCACGAGCACGGTGCGGTTTCCCGAGCGAACCATAATCGCCAGCGGGTCCTGCGAGCCCGCGCGTTCGATGAATTGCTCGACAACGGCGAGTTTCAGACCGGGATCGGCGCAATGTTGAACCAGGGCGGCATCGACCATCGTAAAAATCTCCTCAGGTGTTGAAGGCCATGATGACAGGCAGGCCAAACAGCCTCGCCCAGGCGGTTACGCTCGCCTTCTGGATCGCAACGATCGAGGTGCTGTCGGTCCACCAGCCATTGCCCATGGCAAGGATGATGTCGGGAGAATGCAGCATCGATTGGAGGACCGGCCAGAGGACAAGCTGCTCGTAGCAGATCAGCGGCGCGATCCTGGTTCCACCAACCTCAACCACCGGGTTGCCGAAGAAGTCGGCCCGCGCGCCACCGCCCTGCCCGGTCCATTGTTGCCACGGCTGCCACATCGAGCCTGGAACTGGCATGCGTTCGCGATAAAGCACATTCGCCGCGTCGGCCGAGATCGTCACCATGACATTGTCGTAGCCCCGCGGATCGACGATGGCTGCACCGGCGATGATGGTGAGGCCGGAGCCTCGCAGTCCCTCTTGCCAGACGCGCTGAACTATCGGCGTCCAGAAGCCGAGTGTGCTTTCGGGGAGGACAACAACGCGGATGCCGTCTTTATGAGCAGTGGCTTTGCGAACCGTGGCGATCAGGCCACGATGATGCTTTAGCGATGAATCGCGGCCGAGGCTTTCTCCCATTTCGAGATCGACGCTCGCCCATCCGGGTGTAAGCCTGCGGGGCATCCAGTCCGTGGCGGACCAGACGTAAAGTCCTCCCAGGACTGCGACCGCGATTTGCCATCTCCGACCGGTCATGACGACCAACAGAATCGCGGTCGCGACGAGGCCCCACCACCTCCATCCCGGAAACAGCACGCCGGCCGCCGTCAGCGGGTGCGCCCATCCGGTGATGCCGAAGGGTGGCAGCCCCGTCAACGCCATCGCCAGCAGATAGCGCACGGCCCTTGCCGAACCCGCTCCCCTCTTCCCGGACGCAAATTCACCAGGACGCATCGTCCAGAGTGCGGCATGCACGCCGACGAACGACACTGAGGCCGCCGCCCAGAAAAAAAGCCCAGGCCAGAGATCGGCGGTATAGAAGTTGGCGACGCCCTGCGGCAGGCCCCGTGAGGCGGCGAGGAAGTACCCGGTCGAAACAAGTGCTGCGACCCTCCGCGACGGCGACTGCGCCCAAAGCGCCGGGAAGACAATGGCGACCGGGAGAAGAGACACGTTTCCACTCCAGCCGAGCCAGCCACAGATGACGGAGGCGAGGACAAGCAGAGCAGACTTCCATCGATTGTCCACTTGGCCACCACCATTGTCATGGATCGAAGGTGATGATCGGCCGCGCCAGGCCAAGAAGACCGGAATCCGGAACCGGCCCAAAATATCGGCTATCATAGGAGCTCGCAAAGGATGAATGGAGAAACAGGGTTTTGGGCGGCACGACGCCGCCAGGATCGGGCACAAGCAACCTGCCCTCGCCATCCCTGTCGTGGACGGCTGAGCTGGCGAGAACGGTACCATCGATGACGACGTGACCGGTGATTTCGACATGCTGGCCGGGCAGTGCTGCAACTGTCTTGATCAGCGGCGCGACTCCCCCGACGCACAGACCGCAGCGGAGATAACCGCGACGGCGCGCTTGCTCGAACTTCGCATTCGCCGGCGGGCAGATGAACACCAGATCACCGACCTCGACAGGGCGATGAAGCTGCTCGATCCGCCAGAGCCCGAGCAGCTCACTCGGCGTCAGGTTCACCCGGTAGCCGCCAACCGCAGCACTGGTCACGAAGGCGCCGATGATGAGGATGGAGGCACTCACGAACATGATGGTGTAGCGCCGGCTCATTGCTTTACCACCGGAGACTGGCGTTGTGTCAGGCGCAGTTCCTCGACCTGTTTCAGCGTCTGTGCCGTGCGTTCATGAGCAGCAAGCTGCTGCGCCGTCCGCATGACCGGCCAGGCTTCTTTCAGCTGCTTCTTCTGTTCGGGCTTCATGCCCTCGGACAGTTTCTCGTACAGCGTTCCGGACGGCTCGCGTGCGGTGTTGGCAAGCAGCGTGCGCTCCCCGAACCGCTCGGTGATGGCCTGGTTAAACCCGTCGATCTCCTGCTTGGTTTCCCGGTTGCTGAGCGCGTATCCCATTGCCGCCGGCAGGTCGTTTCTGTCGATCGCATCGCACACCCGCTCCAACACCACACGCGCCGCCGGTGACAGCGCCGGAATGTCCATCGAGACACGCTGGCGCAGCGCATGTTCATCGGCCTGCAGCCGCTGCACGGCAGTTTCGCGCATCCGCAGATACTGCTCGAGATCGCGCTTCAGGGCGGGCACATTGATCTCCGCCACCCGGCGTGCCTCGCGATCAGCCTTGCTGGCGAGGATCCCGGTCTTGCCTTTCAGCGGCCCAATCGACGCCGGATCGGTCTCGACCTTCTGCAACACCTGACGCGCGATCTCCTTGTTGGCGAGAACATCGTCGAAGTTCATCGCCCGGAATGCCGTTTCGGGATCGGCAAACACATAGCGGAAGCGCGCGGAGACTTCCTCCCATTGCTGCTTCAGGGCGGGATCTGCGCCGAGCTTGTCACCGACTGTGTCAGCGACAGACCCGGGGAATGTCTTGATGCCTGCGACCATCGGCGCGGCCTCCTTCATCGTTTGAGTGGTCGGCGATTGCTGCAGGCCGAGACGCTCACCGAGCGCCCGAAGCCGCCGTGTTAGAACGGCCAGTCTGTCCTTCTGGCGTAGTGTCCAGTCGAGCCGGTCGCGGACGAGCGTGCGCGCCACCTGCATGATGTGCAGGCTCCGGTTCTCTGCGAACTGCAGCGCCTGCCGGTAAAGCGTGCCGCGCTCGTAATCGAGCGTGGTTTCCTTGGCGTTCCTGCGGGAGAGAACCTTCGAAAGTCCGCCTCTGTAGGCAAAGGATCGCTGGCCAAAATAAAGCTGCAGATCCTCGCGATGGCGGGTCATCGCCACATAGGTCAGATGCCGGTCGAGCGAGAGCGACGCCAGCACCTTGACCTTGTCAACGGTCGCACCTTGGCTCTTGTGGATCGTCGTGGCATAGCCATAATCGAGCTTGCTGTAGAAGCGCTGTTCGACGGTGACCTGCCGCCGCTGATCACCTTCTCCGATCATCACCACGATGCGGTTCGGCGCGGCTTCGACGACGTGTGCGATCATGCCGTTCCTGACACCGAGCGATCCCTCGTTCTTCAGGAAGACGATCTGGTCACCGACGTCGAAACGGCGCTCACCGTCGGCGGTTCTGAAGACCTGGCCTTCTCCGACGATACCGCGTTCGACGAGCTTTTCGCGGGCCATGACATTGAGCATGCGAACATCGCGGCGCAGATGGGCGAGGATCAACGTCGTCTTCGTCTGGTCGTAATCGTGGTTCCAGTCGGCGATCAGCGTCTCGACGGCTTCCGCCTTCAGTCGCGTGCCCGTGATCCTGACATTGGCGTCGTACGCCGCCAGCGCCTTCTCGACATTGCCGCGCGCCAGATCGAGCGATGCCTTGCGCATCCAGTCCTCGCGCTGGCGATAGATTGTCTCGAGTTCTGCATAACCGATGCGGTCAACGATGGCGCGGAAAGCAGCACCCGCCTCGATCGGCTGGAGCTGTTCGGGATCGCCGACCAGAACGATCTTGGCGCCTGCCCTGACGACGGC
>NZ_JAFLNA010000018.1:0-133191 GCF_017313405.1 Agrobacterium burrii | reverse complement strand
CGGGCCGACTGGGCCTATTTCGTCATCGTCGCGATGGTGCTTACCGTTATCATTGGCCTAAGCCGCATATATCTTGGCGTGCACTATCCAACAGATGTGCTCGCTGGTTGGTGCGCGGGCGCGGCCTGGGCGATGTTTTGCTGGATCCTCGCGCAACGGTTCTTTGGCCAGGTGCCTAAGAAGTTGCGGGGGCAAGATGTCTACACGCGTGCTGGCCACAGCAGATATTTGTTGCTGGAATTGCGATCTGATGCCCAGCGCTTCTAGATATAGCCCCTCTCTTGCCAATCAGGCGATCTTGCGGTGTATGTTGCAGGGGACACATGTAGCATTAACATTGTGATCCTCTGCGCAACCGATCCTCGACCCACACGATCAAACTTTTGCGTCTTTGATCGGCAATATTAAAAGTGCGATTGGGGTCAAGATCGTTGAAAAGGTTTCCCGTTGGGACATGGGCCGACGGCCAACCCTAAGCTAAAAACATGCCTTTGAAGCAATCCATAGTGCGGTCGAAGGCATGCTTGCTGCTGGAACCATCGACAAGGAAACAATGCGGACCTTCGATGAGGACTGCCTCGTTATTCCGCAGGAACTAACGCCAAGCGATATCAAGGCGCTGCGCGAGAACAACCATGTCAGCCAGCCAGTCTTTGCCAGGTATCTGAACACGAGCCAGTCGACGGTCCAGAAGTGGGAAACGGGTGCCAAGCGGCCGAGTGGACCGGCGCTCAAGCTCCTGTCGCTCCTGCAAAAGCACGGGCTGCAGATGCTTTCATAACTTCGTCACGCACTCCGACCGTCAGTTTCTGAATGATTGAACAGCTTGGAGCAGACGGCTAGGCAGCGAGCTTATTCAACCTCGCTTTTTTCCTCATCCGAAAGTGGCTCATTCTGCACAACCCGCCGATTGAGCAGACCGGCGTCTTCAAGCGCTTCGACATCCGGCAGATCGCGCAGCGTCTCCATGCCGAAGGCCGACAGGAAGTGCTTGGTTGTCAGATAGGTGTAGGGTGCGCCTGGCGTCGGGCTGCGCGGACCTGAGCCGATGAAACCCGCCCCACGTAAGTTACCGATCGTGTCGCGACTGACCTCCCTGCCAAAGATCTTCGAAAGCTCGCCACGCGTCACCGGCTGGAAATAGCCCACCGCCATCAGCACCATCGCCTCGAACTCCGACAGTGCCGCGGCCCCTCCTCGCGTCGGCGCCGAAGACGCGCAGATCGTTTCGGCGAACCGCGGCCGGGTGCGGTGCTGCCAACCACCGGCGACCGACACCAGCTCGTAGGGACGGGAACTGAGTTCCTCGCGCAGATCATCGATGAGCAGATCGACGCTGCAGTCTTTTCCGACCACCCGCGCCAGCGTCTCGCGGGAAACCGGTTCAGCCGAGGCAAAGATCACCGCCTCTACACGCAGCATCCATTCCCGCCAGCGCATCTCCGGCGGGAACTGATCCAGTTCACGATCATAAAGGAGTTCGTTTGCGACGTTCGCCCTCCGGCGCGATGATTTGGCTGCAGCGGATTCGGCCATGATCACAACCCAAAAATCCGGAAGGAGGAGCGGCCGGAGAGTTCTCGTACCGCCTCGAGAATTTCCAGGCGCTCGAACAGCCGGTTTGCCGCCCAGCGCGACAGATCACTGGCTGGCGCGGAGGCCGGTACCGCGTCTTCAGACAGAAGTCTGCGGATCACCGGATCACCGCCCTTCGTCCGGACCTTTGGTGCTACGGCCAGCAACCGCGCCGCCCGGCGATCGATCTCGACCGCGGACCGCAGCGCAGCCTCGACGCCATCAACTAATGCCAGGCAGATCGCTTTCGGATAAGCCGGCTCGCCTGGGCGAACGCGGCCGCGACCGCCGATCGTGCGGAAGGCAGGGCCATAGCGCTCGGGCAACAGCAGCGGCACAGCCATCGGCCAGTTCAGCTTTCGCGAGAGCACGACGTCTGCCAGCCCCATGGCCAACACCACGGCATCCGGGCGAACGGTCGCGATCGCCGATATCAAATCGGCCAGCGCGAGGGGTGCCACGCGCCCGGACTGTGTCGCCGTATCGACGAGATCCGTGACCAAGGCAAGAGCATCGTCCCAGCGGATCCCCAGCAACGCGCAGACCTCCTTAACGAATGGCGTAGTGATTGTCCCGGATTGGCGCGTCAGCATTCGCGTGGCCAGAAACAGCCTTCCGGCGGGGCCGGGATCGTCGCCGGCGGCGGTCAGCAGCACCGCGTCGCGGAGAGCAGTTTCCTCCTCGCTGCGGCCAGTCATTCTCGCGGCGACGACGGCCGACTTGAGGGCAAGTCGATCACGCCAGCAACCGACCCATTCCGGCTCGGTGCGGATCACATCATCCAGCGATTTCAGAGCGATACCAGCGGCGAAGGCAGCGTCGGACTCGTTGACGTCGCGACCGCGCGGCAGCGCCCAGCCCGGAAGGCGGGGCGACCAGGCGGGGGCCGTTGAAGCGGAGGGCGCGAGCGAATCCATGCGCCGGAGTGTAAATCAGGTGCGCGGTTTTAGCCAGTGATATCGACCCGAACCGCACGCCCCGTCGCTGATATAAAACGTCCGATAATCTTGCATTATCGGACGTATTGTTCATTATAGAGAAATGGCCCAAATCATCGAGCAAAACACCAAAATTCACGTCGAGGAGACCTCAGCGCCGTCTCTCAGCACTGCTTCTGGCGGTGATGTTTCCGCGCCGGAGGTGGCAGGCCACAGCCCCCTCTCCTCTCCCGCCGGTCAGGATCAGACGCTCGCCCATCTTGCAAGCCTTGCTGATCGCGCCCGGAGTTATGTCGAAGCCGCGAGTTCCGCCAATACCCGCAAGGCTTATGCCTCCGACTGGAAGCATTTTGCTGCTTGGTGCCGGCGGTCAAATCTTGCTCCGCTCCCGCCACACCCGCAAACCGTTGGGCTCTATATTACCGCCTGCGCCTCCGGGACGGCCGAGAGAGGAGCCAAGGCCAATTCCGTTTCCACAATCGAGCGCCGCCTTTCCTCCCTGTCATGGAATTATGCGCAGCGCGGGCTCGCCCTTGATCGTAGGGACCGGCACATCGCAACCGTTATGGCGGGGATCCGCAACAGCCATGCCAAGCCGCCGGTGCAGAAGGAGGCGGTCATGGCAGAGGATATCATCGCCATGGTCGAAACGCTCGACCGCGGTTCGCTGCGCGGTCTGCGCGACCGTGCCATGCTGCTCGTCGGCTTTGCAGGAGGTCTTCGCCGCTCCGAGATCGTTGGTCTTGATCTGAAGGCAGACCAGACCGAAGACGGGCGCGGCTGGATCGAGATCCTCGACAAGGGCATGCTCGTCACCCTGCGCGGGAAAACCGGATGGCGAGAGGTCGAGGTCGGTCGCGGCTCGTCTGATGCGACTTGTCCAGTCGCCGCGATCGAGACCTGGATCAAGTTTGCCAAGCTGGCTCATGGCCCCCTCTTTCGCCGCGTCACGGGACAAGGGAAGGCCGTTGGCTCGGAGCGACTGAACGACAAAGAGGTGGCGCGGCTTGTGAAGCGGGCCGCAATGGCCGCAGGCGTTCGCGGCGATCTCAGCGAGATCGAGCGGGCCTTCAAGTTCTCTGGACATTCCCTTCGCGCTGGCCTCGCCTCCTCTGCCGAGGTCGACGAACGCTACGTCCAAAAACAGCTTGGCCATGCTTCCGCGGAAATGACCCGCAGATATCAGCGCCGGCGGGATCGCTTCCGCGTGAATCTGACCAAAGCTTCAGGGCTTTAGCTGGCCCCCTCCCCTTCCCCGCATGAAATCGTAAGCGGAGATTTTGATGTCGGAATTTCCGCCTAGCCCTTCAATTGAAATCCGGAGCTAAAAGCCACACCGGCGTCAAAAGCCGGCCGCATCAGAGCTGTCATACTGATTTTCGTGAGATCGTAAGCCATTGAAATAATGATAAATGATTTGCTAAAGGAACTCTATATGAAAGTTACTATTCCTCACATAGTATGATCGCGGGTTTGCGTTCTAACCATCGATAGTATTCAAGTATCGATAGTGATGGATTTCGACTCCCGGACGCTGTAAAGTCCGGGCAAATCACGGTCGCAGCCACCAGACGGGGATAGAAAATGACACCACTACAGGGCAGCTATTCGCTTCGGGCCGTCGCGCGATGACGTTGCGCCCGCGCCTGCTCGACAAACCGGCGCTTGATCTCTTCAAACAGGGCTGGTGGCAGCGCACCGTAATAGCCGGTTTCACCGTCCATCGGCCTGACGTCGGGACCGGGCCAGACGAAGCGGTTGCTTTCGGTCAGAACAATCCAGGAGCGTTCGTCATCAAGGCCCAGGCGACGTTTGGTGGCCGCCGGAATTTCAACAGCGTCTTGCGGATCGGACGGCGGCGAATGCGTGACAGGCAGAACCCGCACTGCCGGCATTCCGTCTTCCAGTGTGGCAACAATCGCCAGAACCAGCACGGGACGGTCCTTGTCGCCTTCCTCACGGCCTTCGAGATGTTGCCAATGCCAGAGATACGAATATCGAAACAGCCAGCCAACCTTGGGTTCAGTCGGCAGCATGCTTGTCCGTCAACAGTTCGGCATTGAGATGATCCAGACCAGGCTCCATCTGCGATGCTTCAATAGCGGCGAGGTCATCGTCACTGACGTCCGACGAGAGTTCTACCCGACGATCACGCTTCGCCAGCCGCACATAGTCCTCATAAGCGATCAGAACCGTGCGGGGCCGACCATTCTTGGTGATGATCACCGGCTCGCGAACGGCCGCATCCTGATAAGCCCCGAAATTTTTCGAAACCGCCGCAGCGGTAACCGTGGATGTCATGATAAAACTCCTTTGCTCCGGAATATACGGGATTTCCGGAACATTTGCAAACTCGCGATATCGACAGGACATGTGAGATGAATGAAAATTCGCAGATCGTGCCTGCGGCAGAGCAGACAGTTCTGAAGCGTGCAGAAGAACTGGATGCCCTCGACGCCATCTTGCCGTTTGATCGCAGAGACCAGCTCGCCGAACTTCTCACCGACGACGACGTCGCGACGCTCAAGCACCTCGCCAGCGAAGGCATGGGCGACAACACCATGCGGGCGCTGGCCTCCGATCTCGCCTATCTGGAGGCATGGTGCGTGCTGGCGACAGGCACTCCCCTCCCCTGGCCTGCCCCTGAAAGTCTGCTTCTGAAATTCGTCGCCCATCATCTTTGGGATCCAGTCGAGCGGGAAACCAATGCCGATCACGGCATGCCTGAGGACGTCGCGATCGCTCTACGCCTCAAGGGCTTGCTGAGAAGCACCGGCCCGCATGCGCCGGCGACCGTTCGCCGCCGGTTGACGAGCTGGTCGATCCTGACGCGCTGGCGTGGACAGATCGGATCGTTTTCGGCGCCGTCGCTGAAAAGCGCGCTCCGCTTGGCGGTTCGCGCCAGCAATCGACCGCGGCAGAGAAAGAGCAAGAAGGCAGTCACCGGTGATATCCTTGCCAAACTGCTCGCCGTTTGCGCGGGCGATCGGCTGGTCGATCTGCGCGATCGGGCGCTGCTGCTGATGGCTTTCGCATCCGGCGGCAGACGCCGTTCCGAAGTGGCAGGACTGCGCGTCGAGGATCTGGTCGACGAGGAACCGGTTCGGGCAAATCCGGCTGATGAGAACTCCCCTCTCCTCCCCTGCCTAACGATCCATCTCGGTCGCACCAAGACCACTTCAGCGGATGACGACGAGCATGTGGTCCTGATCGGCAGACCTGTGACGGCACTCAAGCATTGGCTGACAGAGGCGAAGATCGAAGCGGGGCCGGTGTTTCGCCGGATCGACCAGTGGGGCAATCTCGATCGGCGTGCGATGACGCCGCAGTCTGTAAACCTCATCCTGAAAACGCGCATCAAGCAGGCCGGACTGGACCCGGCGCAGTTTTCGGCCCACGGTCTCCGCTCTGGCTACCTGACAGAGGCTGCCAACCGCGGCATTCCCCTGCCCGAGGCGATGCAGCAATCCTTGCACAAGTCGGTCACGCAGGCGTCGGGATACTACAACAATACAGAACGTAAACTGGGGCGCGCTGCGCGGTTGGTTCTGTGACGGAGGAACTGCGCGTGGCGCCGGCATGAGCGCCCGCCAAGGCCGATCCCCCACCCGCACATGCCGAGGAACAGGTCACGATGGGAACAACGAACCCTCACCAATTGACAAAGAGACAGCATATTATTCCCCGCAAGAGTATTGCCCGGTTCTGCAACGACGACGGCCTTGTTCGTGTTACGCGAAGGGACGGCGCGACCTTTCCTGCAAAGCCAGAGAACGCCGTTTTCTGTGCTTCCCGCCTGTGGGAGGAGCGTAGCGAAAATGGCCACAAGCCTATTGAAGACAATTTTCAAGAGATAGCGGATGCCGTCTGCAATGCGAAGCTTACTATCATTGATCAGCGGCAGAGCGATCAGGTCACTGCCATGTTTGCGTTGTGGACAGTCCGATCTCGTCTGGTCGAAGCAAATGCCACCGGGTCCGGTCTCCAGGCGATGCCCGGGATGAAAGGTCTTCCACAACACGTTAATATCAGCGGATGGTCTTCCGATGACCGCGACCAGTTGGAAAAAGCCAACTACGTTGTCTCTGATCCGGATGGATCCATACCAGGTCGAATGTTCGCGTGGCCCCGGATGCAGCGGGAGATCAATTGGGTTTGCAGCAGAGGCAGTGGAATGACATGGGGGGTGTTACACGCGGGTGAAGGAGAGTTTGTTATGCCTGATCGTTATCAGCAAACATGGATGTTCCCCCTCTCCCCAACCATTCTGTTGGCAGCCGGGCGAGGCCCAGAAACACTTTCAGCCGACGCTGTCGTGAGAGTGAATTCTATTTCGATGTCAGAACACCGACAGTGGATTCTGGAAAAACCGTAAACGGTGTTTATGCAATGACCCTGTTTCGGCCCAGAGCTTTAGCCTGATAGAGATTTTGGTCCGCTGCCTTCAGGCAGTCCGATGGATCAAAGCCCTGCCGGCAATAACATGCACCTATGCTCGTGGAGATCCGCACCTGGGTGCCAGACGGTGTTTTCAAGACGATACGGGCGATTTCCTCCCGAACCTCCTCGCAACGACCGCGCATTTGTTCGAACGCCAGATCGCTCTGAAACAATCCAAATTCCTCACCGCCAAGACGTCCTGCGAAATCTGAATGGCTCAAGAAGCTCGCGAGGACAAGTCCGGCGCAGCGAAGAGCTTCATCACCGGTCGCATGACCATACCGGTCGTTGATCGACTTGAAGTAGTCCAGGTCCAGGAATAGCAGGGCTCCCGTCCCACCTCGTCGACTCGTCAAAGCCAGATCTTCCATGAATGCGCTTCGAGTGAGAATGCCAGTCAGGCCGTCGCTTCGAGACTGAATACGGAGGGTTTCATAAGCATCAGCCAATTTGTTTAGAGCTTCTTTCGTCGCTGCCTCTGCCCGTCGCACTTTATCCGACTGGGTGAAATGCAGCGCCGACGCCGGGATCGATATGGCCAGCGGACAAAATATGGTCATGAGCAGGCCCGCGCCGGCAACTTGACCGCCCAGCAACGGCACAATGCTGAACGAGATCGCCAGCGAGGCCAACACCGATAGCAATCCGGTGACAATCGATTTTTCTACAATACGACGCATAAATATCACCGTGAGAAATATGGAATTCTATGAACCTCATGAATCTAAAGAGGGCTGAAACACTTCAGTAAAAGTCGACTTATGTGCCCAATAACTGGAAAATTGGCCTCTAACATTCAGGCGGTCGGGACCCTGCCGGATGGTGGCTTGCGGGTGTCAAGTAACACGAGCTTCAGATTGTGGTCACAGAGATCGTTTAGGTCCTTCGGCAACTCGGTCAGGACGAGAATTTGAAGGTGAACACGGAGCATTGATGATGAGTGAACAAACGATCGAGACATCCCATGGACAGATCGCAGTCTTCGACACAGCCGGCAGTGAAATCCCCCTCCTCATGATCCACGCCAATTCGGTCTGCAAGGAAACATTCCATTTCCAGATCGAGGCGCTGGCCGGAAAACGCCGGGTCATCGCCGTCGACCTACCGGGCCATGGTCAGTCTTCCGACGCCATCGATCCGCTGCGCACGTACAACTTCAACGGATACGCCGGTGCAATCTGCGAATTGATTGGAGCACTCGGCCTCGATCGTTTCGCCATACTCGGCCACTCTCTCGGCGGCCACGTCGCCCTGGAACTTATGAGGCTCCTGCCGGAAAATGCCGCGGGCACGATGATCTTCGGCACACCGCCAATCCCTCCGGGCCCTGAAGGGGCAGCGCTCGGCTTTCTTCCCAATCCGGAATTCGCCTACACGGGAAAACAGACTCTGAGTGAAGCGGAAATCGACATGGTCATTGAACTCGCGCTTGGATCGGACGCCGTCCATGACACGTTCTGGAAAACCGCTGTCAGACGAACAGACGGGCGCTCCCGCGAGTTGATGATCGATGCAGCCCTTTCCGGAAAGCACCCCGATCAACGAACCCTTGTCGAAACTTCGCCTATTCCGCTGGCCATCGTCAACGGCGCCGACGACCCCGTGATCAATCTCGATTACATTGACAGCCTGGCTTTCGCGAACCTCTGGAACCGTGGAGCGGTTCGTGTGGAAAATGCCGGACACGGTCTCCACTGGCAAAGGCACAGGGAGTTCAACGTCTTGCTGGATAACTTCCTCACCGGCGTTGCGTGAGCCGGAGACGGGGCGGAATATAACCATCTCATCCAGCCTGTCGGTCACTCCCGGCATTGGCGCGCATCAAGGCCATCAGCATCGGACCAAGCGAAAACTCACCCTTCTCCGCCCGTTGCGTCAGATCACGGAGGTAACCGCCGGCCGAGTTGATCTGGCCCCCCCGCTCCAGAATGCAGGCCATGACAGCGGCCGCATTCTCGGGTCCCAGGGTTTCGCAGGCGGTCTGATAGGCGCTCGGGCTGACGCCGAGCATCGAACGAACGACAACAGCGGCTGACATAAGCTCTCGCCAACTTGCGATCTGGCCGCCCGGCCCGTAATCGCTTATCTGCGGGCAAGCCCTCAACACCATACCGAGTGGGAATGCCTTTATCGGCTCCCTCGTCGGTCGACTGGCTTCACTCGGCTTCGCGCCCTGCTCGTTTCTTGAGCTAGGTTCAAGTTCATTGGTGGATTCCGGTTTTGAATTCTGTATGTGGCGCTCTGTCTGAGCACCATTGGTGCTTATATCTTCCGAATTATCCATCAAATCCAGCCGGTTGATGACCTCTGCGTAAAGAAGCTGCATTTCGTCGAGGATTTTCGCCAGGTCGGAAGCTGACGGGGTGCGGGGAATCCGTCGGACGATGTCGAGGTAGACAGCCTCTATCGCTTCCCAGTCGCCTTCAGCACCCTCCTCGATCGCGGCACTGATAACCTTTCGAACGTCCCGCCGGCAGAGGGTAAGGCTCTCCTTGGCCTTGAGGAATTCGCGGCGATCGGTCGCCACCTGTTGAGCGGCCAACGCGAACTCCTCGGATCGAGCCAAGAGCGGCGAGAGATCAAATCCGAATGCGCGTTCGATCTCCCCAGCCCCGTCTTTTCGAGCGTATCGTTTGCCATTGGGGCTATCCTTGCGGACAATCATCCCTGCATCGACAAGGGTCGCTAAATGCCGCCGAAGGGTTGCTCCGGACATTCCGTTGGCGCGTACCATCAACTGCGCGTTGGAAGGAAATACCACCAACTGCGCGTCCTGACGCAATTCCTTTTCCGGATAGAACGTCAGCAGCGCATCAAGCACCGCTATCGAATAAGGAGGCAGCTTGAAGAGCTCGCGCGCTTCTTTGACGTCGCGAAAGATCATCCATTTGTCAGCACTCTTACCCGACTTGATCTCGGAGACAGCTATTTGCCGTTTCACCAGAGCAAGCGTCATTGGTCGCCGCCCAAAAGGCGTCGTTACACTTCCTGTTTGCATCTCTTTAGCCCTCACAAAGGCAAAAGAAATCCGCTCGCCAAAACAGCGCCAAAGACTCTTGACTGGGATTCGGGGAAATGCGATTCTCTAGTTGCGACACATATGAGAAGGGCTTCCACGACGGCGACGTTTGGGGGCCTTTTTCTTTTGCGGATTTGATCTCCTAGTTGCGATCGGATTGTCAGCTGACAATCGAACTAATGGTCTGTTTCAGAAGCGTTTTCTTTTTCGAACTGTTCAACGAGATCGCTCATACGAGCGTCAAGGAATTTTGAAAATTCTTCTGATGTAACTGTGATCTTGGTGCCCTTGGTGGTTCGCTCTATCGATGCAAGCACGATACCCTTGCGCGTGCGAATCTTGCCCGCGGTGCTCTTCTTCGGCAATTTTGCATCCTGAGCCTGGCTCCACAGACGAGCGAACCTTTCATTCGTATCGATTCCTCTGAAATGAGGGTCCGCGATGGAATCCGCTACCCGTGCCGCCGCCGCTTTGTCCTTCAACAGTTCGGCAAAGGCCAGCCAGCGTGGGCGACCAATTCTAGAGGCGGGCCCAACAGCCATAATGATTTCTGTTGGAATGACGTCGGCCACTTGTAAGAGCCGCGAGGTTTCAGGCTTATCGACAGACAACGCTTGAGATATGCGGTCGCGATCAAAGCCGTGCTCTTCGAGCCGCCTCGCAAAAAGAGCGCGCTCGATGAAACTGAGATCAACGCGCGGCCCGTTTTCCTGGCCTTGCGCGACGATAAGTTCCTCGTCGGTCAGTTGGCGTACGATGGCTTTGACTAAGCGTTCCAGAACGATGGCCGCGCGCAATCGACGGTGCCCGTAGGCCGCCTGGTAGTGGTTCTCCTTCGTGGGATGTGGCCGCACCAAGATGGGGACTTGCTGCCCGCTCTCGCGCATAGAGGAAATAAGATTCTCAAGGGCTGCATCGTGGTCCGTCGGGATGCGATCCTGAATGAAGGATGCGTCAATCTGGGCCGGGGTCAACTCGACGACCTTGTCACCGGCTGCAAGCGCCAAGCGTAGCTCTTTGGCCGCAGCGGCTTCATCGCCGAGACGACCAAGAGACAAGTTCATGGCTCGCACCGCGCCAGCTGGCTTGTGCTGTGGCTGAGATTGAGTGGTTGCCTTAGGTGGCCCTTCGCTACCCGCTGAACTGACCATATTTTTCAGAATGTCACGGCCCTTCATGCCCGCCCCCATGAACTCTTGAGAAGTGCCTCAACTTCGAGGTTCACCCCATCCATTGATTCCACAGCGCGATCATAAGTCTGCCGATTCATCGATTCCCGTGCAGCCTCGTAGATCGTTTGCTTTGAGAGCCCGGCGTCAGAAATAGCCGTAGACTTCACCATCATCGAGGTCAGAACACGATCTCCGAACAAGCTTCGTAGAAAAGCAACGATCTGCGCTTGTGGGCCATCGTTTGGCTCGTACCGCGTGACTAGATAGCGCATCCAATCATATTCGAGATTGCCACCCGCGTCCTTGACCACCGAAAGAAGGTCCGATGTCATTGCCAAGAACTGGTTCATGGATGCCACGTCCAGCATCTGGGGATGGACAGTGATTAGCACTGCCGTCGCAGCGCATAGCGCCGAAAGCGTCAGGAACCCCAAGGTCGGTGGGCAGTCGATTACGACGACGTCGTATCGGTCAGAGAGGTCAGCCAGCGCGTTGCCGACACGCATGAAAAACATGTCGGTTTCGGATCCGTTTCTTTCTGCGAGCGCTCGCGGCGTATCGTGCTCGAATTCGTGGAGCTCAAGGTTACCCGGGATTATATCCAAACCGGGGAAATAGGTTTCGCGAACCACCTCCCCTACCGGGCGACGAAGATCATCATATCGGATAGCCCCGAACAGTGTCTCGTTTTCGCCGACATCAAATTCCGGCTGATAGCCCAGCATTGCGGACATCGAAGCTTGCGGGTCGAGATCGACAGCGAGGACGCGATAGCCGCGCAGAGCCAGATACTGAGCGAGATGCGTGGAGGTCGTTGTCTTACCCGATCCGCCTTTGAAATTGGTCACTGCGATAACCTGCAGATGTTCGCTTTCCCGGCGTCCGGACAGATAGGCTGGTTTTGTCTTACCCAGAATCTGGCGGATCGTGTTGATTTCGGACAAGGAGAAAGTCCGCCGGCCCCCCGACGTCTTCTCGGAGGTAACAGAATCTTCCTGAGCCGCCAGATGACGCACGTAGCTGTCCGTTACCCCGAGCAGCTTTGCGGCTTCCGTGCTACTAAATCGGCGAAGTGCCTTTTGCGCATCAGGTGAAAACAGCCGAGCGGAAAGTTCCTGAAGATTGCTGCTGAGCTTCGCGGCATCATCGGCTATAGTCTTATCAATCGAGACGCGCTCGATTTTGTCGACTTTAGTGCTTTTTGCGCTCTTATTCGCCATTCACGGTAAACCTGACAATTCTCTTCGATTTGCGCAAATGATCTCATAGACCGCATAACCGTCAAGCAGTTTTTGGTTAACCGAAATTAACCATTTGCGGCCTCTTAATTTCATGTGACATTTCATATGGTTATTTCAATTGTCAGCTGACAACGGATTGCTTGAGAATCGTCCTTATCATCTGACGGTCTCCGAGTTGGAGAGAATCGGTATGAAACAGAGGCAAATTGCCTCCGTTTCGAACCTCGTCGCAACGACTGCCTTGGTGTTAGAGGGGACGCTAGGCCGCCTCGATATCCATTGCGCCTTGAAGGCTGTGAAGATAGTCAGCGGCAGCCTGAGCCTTGGCAGCGGCTGTGACGATTGCCCGCTTATCCTGCTTAAGGACCTTCAGCCAGCTTTCGAGATAGGTCGCTGTGTTCTCGCGCGGATCGTGCTCAACGCCAAGGTCTGCGCATACGAAGGCCGCCGAAAGTTCGGCAACGAGCTCTTCCACGGCATAGGTTTCAGTGCAGAACCGGCCGGAAAGATCGCGATCAAGACGGTGTTTTGCGCCGGTCCAGTGACCGAGCTCGTGCAGAACCGTGCTGTAGAGATGGACTTCGCTTAGGAAGCGTTCACGCGGCGGCATCTCGATGTCGTCGGGACCTGGACGATAGCAGGCGTGTTTGCCCCCATAGGTGATCTTCGCAGCGGTTCGACCGATGAAGTCTTCGACATGCCCGATGAGGGGCATGGAGCCCTCCGGAATGTCTTCGACCGGACTTTTGAAGCGGTCGGGTAGGCCATCGATCTGCTCGACGTTGAAGACGGTGTAGCCCTTCAGGTACGGGATGCTCTTGTCGTCGGCTTCCTGCTCCTTCGGAGTGAAGGTCCCGTACTTGACGACGAGGGTTCCCTGTTCGCCCTTTCTGACCTGGCCCCCAAGATCCTGAGCCTGCCGGTAGGTCATCCAGGTGTTCTCGTCGTAGCCGGCGAGCTGGCTGGAAAGCCACAGCATGATCACGTTGATGCCGCGATAGGCTTCGCCGGTGGCGCGTTGCGGTACCGGCGAGCGGCGAACAGTTCCGCGCCAAGGGCGGATCCAGGGCTTCGTTCCTGCTTCCAGCTGCTCGATGATGGCATCCGTGATGCGCTGGTAGGTGTCCTTGCTCTGCATAGCCGTCTCCTTTTCGTTGGTTGACGGCAAAAAACGGAGATAGTCGAGACGAGCCCATGCACCCGGAGGGCCGCAACGGAGAGGAGGACCGCGAAGCGGTTGAATGGGGGAGGGGCTATCGTAGCTTGTCCGTCAATCACCCAACGAAACGGGAGACGGCAAACACAAGGGAGCAGGGGCCGCTAACGGCGCTGCGGTTGCCGGTACTGCAACGGGTAGGAAGCCGGGCTAACGATCCCGGTCGTCCCGGTCGTTCTGCTGCTGAAGGGTTGCCAGATGCTGCGCTTCGAGGGCCTTGAGCTCTGCGTTTTGATTTGACGGCTGCGGCGCTTGTTCAGCCTTTTGCTCGACGCTCTGAGGCTGCGCTTGGGCCTCCTGCTTCGGCCGCCCCAGGGTTCGGAAGTCAGATCGGGCGGTGAACTTCACCTCTTCGTCGTCGGCCGGAATCCGCTCTGGAAGGTCAGCGCGATCGACAGCGATAATACCGTTCTCGGTCACAAGGGTTGCAACGCGGTTGTCGTGGCCGAACACTTGGCCCTCTATCTCTTCGCCCGGGCGGGCAGTGCGAACATAATGCTCGAAGGGCTTCTCGCCGACCTGCTCCAGATCCGCGAAGGCACCGCGCAGCGCCTCACGGCGGTTGGGGTCTATCGCATCCTCGATGACGTGCTTCAGCGCCGGGCTGGCAGGGTCATTTGTCGTGGCAATGGACGCTTCAATCATACGGGTCTTGCTGATCACGCTCATATCGATGTCGTGCCCGTAATGCCGGCCGAGCTCCGTGATGAAGGTTTCCTGGGTCCTTCCGTTGCCTTCGCGAAATGGATGCACGTAGTTCAGTTCTGACAGCGCTTTTGCGGCCCGCTCAACGAATTCTTCCCTGCTGGCGGCTCGTAGCGCCTGCGGATCGCTGATAGGCTTCAGCGCCTCATTCAGGCCCAAGTCTATACGCGCGCCATGCAGGAAAGACGTTCCGCCTTTTGAGAGGCCACCAATCGGCTCGACACGAGCTCCGTCAACCACCGGGCTTTCGTTTCGGGTATGACCCGCCCATTCGTACACATCCTGAAATATGTGGCCGTGGATCGCCTTGAGATGAGCGGCATCAAAGTTCCCCTTGGGACCATCACCCTCAAGGATTTCCGAAATTCGGTCCTGCGTTGCACGGTACTCGACCGTGCGAAGCTCCGATTTGGATTCGATACCGAACTTGTTACGAAGGACGTTCTGGCGATCCGGATCGTCTGACGTGTTGGGATAAGTGTAGGAACCCTTGGGGTGTTCTTCAGCCATGCGTAAACCAACAAAAAGCCGTCTGCGCTAGCAGACGGCCTTGAGCCTCTTGAGACTTGAATGAAATGATCAGCCCTTGGGCTGCGGCAAGATGCGGGCGCGATACTCTTCGCGGGTGAGATCGCCGGCAACGTAAGCAGCAGTTGCCGCTTCGAGCAGGGCGTCGTCTTCCTGATAGCCTTGGCGAATGTTCATCGCGCGAGCCTGATCGGTGCTCTTCTTTCGAGCGGCTACGGCTTCCGGGGAGCGGTCGGGACGGGTGGAATGAATGTTCATCGACAAATCTCCAATTACTTTTCAACCTAACACGAAAAGGGCCAAAAATCCAGCTATTTGGCGGATTTTTAGCCTTTTCGAGGTGAGATGCCCGGTCATGAACCGGGCTTCTCTGCGCATTCAATCGCGGGGTTCCCACTCGATGATTGCCTGAAGGGTCGGATCGTCCTGGCCGGGGAACCGGCCCAGATTGGCGTTGAAGCCCATGCGCTTGATCGAGATCGTGTAGTAGGGCCTGCCTTCGCCATTCTCTTTTTTCCAGATGCCGCCCACGTCGAGCTTGTGACCTGCGGGAGATGTTGCATAAACGCGGTGCGTCGGGGCTCTCTCGTTGGCGGAAGAAAAAGGCGTTACCGTGATTTCGAGGTCTCGCTCGATGGTGGAGATGAGGCCGGTACCGTCTGCGGTTTCGATGTTGTCGCCGTTGAACTGGATGTAGTTGGTGATGTTTTTCATGGTGGTCACTCCTCTTTGGTGGTTGCGATGAGCGTTCACAAGGCACAGCGGAAAGCGGTGCGCACCGGAGGCCGAAGCGCAGCGGAGGAGGCTGGAAGGCTGCCAAATTTGCTTCGCGAGGAAGCCGAAGGCGGGGAAATTTGGTGGATAGCCAGCTTTGCGCAAACCGCGTCGAAGTGCGAACGGGCATCAAGAGCAACCGCCTTGGAGGAGTGGCTACTGAAAGCGTCTACCAAACGTCACCTGCACGACCAACAACAATAACCGCTTATTCCTGCGCCAATATTATGCACCTTTCGCAAGCACACAACCGGAAACAAACGGTTTGTTCCTCCACTAGTTAGCCAATTTGGCGCTATGAAAAGCAGATCTCGACAGTTTCAGGTCCAATGTCATTGGGCTAGTGATGAGAATTGGAACGGCGATAGTTGCTCGGCGCGTCGATCTCGGCCGCCCATTGGCCCAAACGTCTGCCTCGGGCGGTGTCTTCGGCCTGATGGTAAGCGTCAAGGGGCATTGAGTTGCCACGCGGTAGATATTGCAACAGAAGTCGCGCCTGACCTGCTTTCACCATTTCAAGGCCGATATCGGTTTGCTGGATGAAGCACTGTCCGACCAGGCGACGGTATTGGTCCTCGTCGATGATGGTGCATGTCACATGCTTCCCGTCAATAAGGCGAGAGAGATAGCTGCGAGCCTCGACACCACACGCCCATTCGGCTCCATTCTTCCAGCCCTTTTGCGAGCGCTCGCAGGCGTCAATCGCCGCAATCCTGATCCGCTGCTTTCGAATGCTGAAGGTGTCACCGTCGATCACGCGTGCTCGGCCGGAATATTCCGTCGCGCTAACAGGTTGTGAAAAAAGCAGGGCGAACAAAAGTGCCGCAAAAACAGGGTTTTTTCTCAATTTTAGGTCTCCATAGAGTTGCGGGCGGCAAGCCCGAAGACGGAACGCGAAAGATGAAGTTCACCAGATGCCGCCCGGTCCGTCATGGCGCGCAAATACCCTCCGGGCGAGCTGACTTCTTGGCGAGAATATTTCTCGAACGTGACCGCGATGGCGATCGCGGCGGCCTGTTGGCCCATTTGATCGACGGCGCGAAGCCGCGCGTCCTCGGAGACACCCGCCAAGCGGCAAATCTGCGGGGCGATGCGGGCGAGATCGGACCAACTGCGTGGCGCGGTGGTGAAATAGCCTTTCAACGATGGCGCCGCCCTCCACACATCATCAAGAGCAACAATCCCTTGCTGCGGGCGAGATTGCCTATTGTCTGGGTCGGATCCTCTCGTCAGGCTTTCTTCAAAAGCCCTCTTGCTGGCGTAGCCAGCCTTAACCGAATCGTGTTGTCCGGCGTGAGACGGACGCCGTTCCTCTTTACTCAAGTCAAAGGGATGGGGGGTTGTAATCTGTTTGTGCATGTCGTTTTCGACATTCGTGCATGTCATATTATCATAATCAGACACACTTTGCGGCCGCCTCGATGCCTTGAGAGAGCGTCCAACAAGCCACTCCAGCAGGCTCGCTGCACGCCTCAAAACAAAAGCGGGCGCTCTGCCGACGATACCAACAAAGGCAGCGATACGGTCGATGCGAGATGCAAGGCTCGCGAGCGCGGTTTTCGTCAAATCGGCGGAATTCACCAGCGCGTAACGGGCGCTCCTGAGTGCGTCGCGAAAGCGGCGGGCAGCGGCGTCGCTGGCGCGTTTCTCCTGTCGCTTCTGCTGCACTAGGGCGTCGAGCTCACGGTAGCGGGCAATCAGCAGACGCAAATCGATGCCACACGCGTCTGAAATTTCGCCTTCGCCGTCCCTGATCGGATAGCGCTTGAAATTCGCGCTGTCCTGCATGGTGACAAGCCCGGCGTCGAACAACTTCGACAGGATACGGCTGACCCGCCCAGGCGAGCGGTTGATCTCGAACCCCAGCTGATTGTTGGACTTGAACACAATCGGTCGCCCACCCTTGTCGAAGGCGTCGGCCCGGGCGGTGTTGATGATCACTGTAAGGAGATGGCTTTCGGTACTGGTAATTAGGCCAGTGCATGGAAGGCTCTGTGACAACACTGCCAACTGGCCCCGCGTCACCGTTCCGACTTCCGTTGACTGTGCCAGTCGCCGGAACTCGGCTCTCTCCTTTGTCATTCTACGGCCAGTTAGCCGCTTGTTCGTGAGGGTTTCCCTCATTTGTCCTGTCTCCTGTTCAAGGGACCAGACAAAGCTTCGCCGTTACCCGAAAAGGTGCTTTTCTTATTGACAGGGGAAGGGTGGTCTGCGAAAACAAATCTGCTTAATTATTTGGTTTTTTTGCAGACCGCTTCCGGGTTTTCTCGGGAGCGGTTTTCTCTTTTCTGGGCCTGCGTGTTCTCCAGACTTGGATTAAAAACGATGCGAGCCGGAGCAGTAGGTGATTCCGGCTAGTTGCAATACATAGCTTGATTATCCAACTTGGCGCAAGATTTGAGCGCTCGTTCAGATTCCATTCGCCATCGAGAGGCGTTAATTCCCCCATTAAGGCTACAATTCAAGGGTTCATAGTCATATTCACGTGCACCTCAACACGCCGCTGCGTTACCAAATTGGCGCACCTTCTCAATTAAGAGCACCTTTCGAAGGCTTTTGACCACGGGTGGGAAGGAGAGTTTGAGAGGAGGGGGCCTGGGCCTCCTCTCAACGGAGGGGCGCGGTTCGCGACGATCCGGACCCTAAGAAGCGGGGTTTCATCTCCGTATTGCACTAATTTTACGGACAACAGAACGCCCGCCTCTGGTGTCGGGCCAAAGACGGGCGGGGCGGTACAAACCAAGAATCAAACGGCTTAAACCTGTTCTTCGAAGAACGTGGGCGGAAGATTGAAAGCTTCCAGCGCCGTGTTAACTGCCGTTTGAACGTCACTCCAATCCACGTGCTCGGGATCGGACAGGTACGCTTGAATCAATTGGCAGCAGCATTCCGCTGCTTTGGTAGGGTCGGGTAGGTGATCGAACATGACTTTGCCTCGTAACGAGAGGGGAGCCGGTCACGCTGGAGGACGTGACCGGCTGACAGCAGCGCGGCTATTCCTCTGCTATCGGGAAAGGTTGCTCATCTTCTGAACGGGGTTCAGTCTGTTCGTTCTCGGCCTTCTGATCAGGCGCGATCCGCACCAGCGACGGAAGCCAGTTGGACCCTTTGATTGCGGTTTCGGCAAAAGCCGCCGCCTCGGCCTTCTTCATACTTGCGACACGCGAAGCGAAATCAGCGCCTTTCACTTCTGCCACCGCCGCCTGAATGCCTGCGCGGTTCAGGCTCGAAAAATAGCTTTCGGCTGTCGTCTCGAACCAGTCTGTCATTTCAACCTTTAGGGTGCGCCCGATCTGGTCGGCGTGGGCGCATGCGTCCTTGCGGAAGCTATGTTTCGTCTCGACAGCGTTAAGGGTGTGCGCTGCGGCATAGGCCAGCAGTCCCAGAAGCTCCGACTGCGGCTTATCGAGGAGATGCTCCCATAGGTCTTCCGGCTCGCCGGGGAGATGATAACCGAAGTTCTCGGCAATCCGGTCCCATTCCTCGGTCGCCCGACTTGCATCCGGTCTTTTCATCGAACCTTGCAGACGCTCATGCGTCACGGCGATCTGCAACGCGGTCATCCCTCGCGAACTGCCATAGGTGCCGGGATAAACAAGATCGAGCAGCATGGCGTGAACGACGCTGACCAGAGCAACATCGGGATTGTTGGCAAGTTCGACACGGAGCGCTGCGGTCTTCTGCGCTGTCAGGTCTTCGACCAGCACGGCAGAATGGACGATCTTCGGCGGGCCGATTTCCTCAACCTTTTCGGAAGCCTCGGACCCGTTGTCGTCATCCTCCGTTTCCACTTGCTCGCTCTGTTCGTCATCACCCGGTTTGCGGATGCCAACGGCAATGTCTGGCCTCCCGTAGTAGTCCAAGGAAACGACCACCCCGCTTTTTGCCTTGTCCTCGTCGGAAAAGACTTCCTGCATCGAGTCCAGTTCATCCAGTCGTGCGCTGATGGCATCGATGCGCTCGGAATGGCTTTCCTCGCCCTCGTCACGGTCCATGAGCTCTACGAGTTCATCGTGCTCGGCGCACAGGCGCAAACGTTCCGATTGTTCATCAGGGGAAAGCTCGATCTGTTTCGGATAGACGCGAGGGACGCCGAAAATCCAGTCGGGCCGCTGCATGTATGTTTCGACAAATTTCCAGCCTTGCGACAAAAACGGCTCGGCCACCGCTGCCAGCTTCTCGCTGACCAGCTTTTCAACCAGTATTACGTCGAGCGCGAACCCGCCGCCCTGCGCGTCGAACAGGTCGCGGCGCACCGCGCCTCCCGCCTGTTCATAGACATCGAGGCCGCCGAGGAACGTGATACGCTTGTCGGTTCCGGCAATTTCGTCTGTCATCAGTGCCGACTTGATCCGCGACACATCGCGGCTCCATCGATCGAGAGACTCCCAGACCTGTTCCTGACGCTCATGATCATCGCAGACCGTGAAGGCGGTCAGCTGCTCAAACGTCATTTCGTCGTTGCGAAACAGGTCCAGCAAGACCGGCGAGACCTTCGCTAAGGCCAAACGGCGGCGAACGATGATTTCAGTCACACCGAACCGTGCAGCGATATCCGCGATTGCCTTGCCTTCGTTGACCATGGCCTGAAACGCCACATACTGGTCCACAGGGTGCATTTCCTCACGCTGCACGTTCTCGGTCAAGCTCAGCTCTGTCGCCTCGTCGGCGGTCTTTACGATAGCGTTTACAGCATAATCAGCTGCGATCTGGCCGCGCTCGGCAAGGAGCAAGAGAGCAGCCCGCCGCCGACCACCCGCCGTAACGAAATAGCGGCCCTTGGAAGCCTTGCGCACGACGATATTCTGAACAACGCCATTGGCGAGAATGGAGGCTGCGAGGCTTTCGACGCCCTCGGCCTTGTAGGTTTTGCGGACGTTTTTCGGGTCCGTATCAAGCTTGCTAAGCGGAATGCTGATAATCTCGGTCATAGGTCAATCTCCAAAGTTTTCCCGGTTCCTTGGGAGCAAGCCCCGCTAGTGGGCGAAGCCTCTGCCTACGTTCCGTAGGATGTGCCCCCACATCCGGCGGAACGAAGGGGGAGGGCGCAGCCCGCTCCCGTCAGGGGGTGGAGCGGGTCATGGGTCCGGAGGAGGGAAAAACGGAAGGTTCGCCGGCTCGGCGGTGAAAACCGTTTTTCCAGACGAGGGACAGCGCTTGCGCGCTTGCCCATTGGCGCGATCCGCGACCTGTCGTAAGAGCGGACAGGTATGAAAAAATCGTGCGTCCGCTTCTCGGACGCTCATTCCAGAAGTGAACCGGCCGGCCGGTTCCCGGGATCGATCTGCCCGCTGCGCTCCAAGTGTTGGGGCGCTCCGCTTACCGGGCAGATCTGGTTCGTAGTGATTCAGCCAAATGAGAAAGTTTTGGGCGGCCCGCGAGCACGCGCAAAGGTGACATTATGTCAGCCGAATTTGGAATTTCGCGCGAACATGGACAATATTGGGGGTGAAAATGAGGATAGAAGGTTTAGATGAAACCGTTCTTTGCCTGTCTCTTTGGCGGACTTCTAGCCGGTTTATCTGTGTGCGGCGCCCAGAGCCTCGAGGCGTCGCACGTGGTCACCATGGTATCGGCGGCCATAGGTGGTGGTGGTGGCACATACATCGGCCAGAAGGTTTTGAACGTCAGCTAGTTCCATCGAGCAAGTGGCCAAGGCCATGAGCCAAACGAACAATGAAGAGTATCGGAGCTTTCAGCATCGCGACGGCCATTCTTCAGGCCGGGAAAGCAGGAATTCTCGAGGCGGTTTTGCCGGGAGAAAGGAAGCCGCAGGAGGCTTAGCTTGCGCCGCGAAGCGGAAGCCGGGACCGACTTCCTCCGGCATAAACGCACCGCATCGCTCTCAATGACCTGAAGCTGACGTTTCTCTTTTCATGATGTAGTGCGCTATCAGAAAGACCTTCTCGATAGCGTCAGCCAGATCGAGAGAGGCTGCTGTACATCTGAGGGTGTTGAGGGGTCAACTGCCAACGCACGAAACCCCTGCCGGAGTTCTTCGCAGGGATCAGCGATGTCATGCACTTTAACCATTAGTTGCGCTATTGAAGTCATCGTTAATCCGCCGATCTCCTGCCGTGTGCTTTAGAGCATATTGTACGCGATAGTGAGAGTCCCCTGATGCATGAGGGGATGCGCCCCTGCTTGGCGGACCGCTTTAAGGATGTCCGAATATTCCTCCGTGAAGTGAGATCAATTTTGACCATACCGCAAAAGCATTTCTAGGGAAATTGCGGTCCCCTAGCGTTGATCTCAATGCGCTGGAAAGATGCGCCGCATGCGCTCGCGCAGTGCCGCCAAGATACGAGTGGCCATGGCCTCGAACGCCAAGGTGTCCTCCTTGGACAGACGCCTCTGCGGCCACATTTCAATGACCGTGGTCAGCCCCTCAGCCTGCCATGGCTGGAAGGAATAGGACGCCCCATCAGAATGCGCGTAGACCTCATTCCGCAGCGTCAGAATCCGGTCGTGCAGCGCCTTTTCCTCAACAGTCCACTTGATAAGCCGCGCTTGCAGACCGGAAAGGCCGCGGGCAGGGGTGAACGGCCGGGCGTAGGAAACCACCAGCGAGGTGGTGAATGCGGACTGCTGCAGGTAGATGGTGCCGCGCCGCTCCCACTCGTGCGAGTGCCAGCCTTTCTTGATGAGGAAACGCGCACACTGCAAAGCATGGGCTATGTCCATGATGGAGATGCGGAACTTGTCGTACTGGCGCTTCTGGTGGGATTCGAGTTCAATCAACATTCTGCGGTCCTCCCGGTCAACGGTGGTGTCCTTCGGGTGGGTTCTAAGCAATCCGACGCTACCGAAAATCACCGATGGCTACGAATCACAGCTAACACTCGCTGTGCACGATCCAAACCACTCGTTGGCCACGATCCAGCGGACTTCGGCGACATATACGCAATTTACAATGAGGAGAAGATCCCGACTTGTGAACGCGATCATGGAGTGGTGATGTCGGCTGGCGGCAAAAGCCACTATGGAGCTTCGATTGTGTAGACCTCTGCGTTGTCCTGGATCTCGCGCAAACCCTTGAAGCTGGAATGCCGCAGCTTGCCGTCCGAAGTCCATCCGCGATACTCAATCTCGGCAATCAAAGTGGGCTGCAGCCATGTCACGCTGCTCGTAGCGGAATATAGGACAGGAGGAGCTGTCTTCTTCCACGGCAGCTTGGCCATCATGGATCGGAGCTGACGAGACGTTGCCTCTTTGAAGCCAGTTCCGACACTCCCGACATAGACGACCTGATTGCCGCGATAAGCACCCAGCAACAACGATCTGAAGCCGCCTGTTGCCGAAGGCTCGTATCCGACCACGAAGAAGCTCTCGGACTGAATGCACTTGACCTTTATCCAGTCGCCAAGGCGGCCGGACCGATATGGGCTATCCAGATGCTTTGCGATGATTCCTTCGAGACCGTGATCGCAGGATGCCTGGAACAAGGTCGCACCGTCGGTGTCGAAGGCTTCAGAAAACTTGATGCTAGATCCCTCGTGGTTTCCGATCAGATCTTGCAGAAGATGGCGGCGCACTCGAAGCTCTGTGCTTTGGATGTTGTGACCGTCCAGATACAGGAGATCGAACGCCACAAACTGCGCCGGAGATGTCTTCTTGCCAGCTCGGCCGCCAAGCGATGACTGAAGGAGATTGAAATCGCTCCTCCCCTGTTGGTCGTACATGATCGCCTCGCCGTCTATGATCGCGGAAGCCACACCCAGATCCCGCGCGCCCTTCTCTATTTCTGGAAAGCGCGATGTCCAGTCGTGGCCGGCTTTCGTGAGGATGCGGATTCCGGTCGGCTCGATGTGGATCGCCAGCCGATAGCCATCCCACTTGATTTCATAAGCCCAGTCATCGCCTTCGGGTGGCTTCGACTTCAGGAGTGCCAGGCACGGCTCCACCCGGGTCGGCATAGGGTCGAGGAGAAGGTTCGGCTGTGCCGGATCACGGCGGCGCCGAGGCTTCGACTGTAAGGGTGCCTCGGCATCTCGCAGAAGAGGTTTTGAACGCGGCGGCTTTGTCATGGAGACAATTGAGCCGGAAAAACGTTAAGAAGCTTACATGAGCAGATTTTCAGAGACAGAAGCCGCCCTGCTTGAGCGGCTACGCTCCCTCAAGGCCGCGCCGGAGATGTCGATTAATCTTTACGACATCGGCGTGCCTATGGTTGCGGCTGGCTTCAGTCAGGAAGAAACGATGGCCGTGCTGGATGCGCTTGAGCAGGACAAGATCATAACCTATGTCCCCGGCAATCGACTGTTGATGCTTAAAAAGTTGCCGGAGTAATTGAACTTGCAGAAGCTATCATCCCCACAATCCGGCACTCTGGGCGAGCTGCTGACAGTTGCCAAGCTAAATACCATGGGGCTGGCAGCTTACATGAGTCCGGAGGGCGCACCTGGACACGATGTTATCGTCGTGGTGGATGGCATGCCGAAATCGATAGAGGTTAAGACGCGGCAGTTCCTGAAGCGACCGACCGAAATTACGCGTTGGCCTGTCGAGTGGGACAAGAAAGGCGATGCGGATTTCTTCGTCTTTATCGAACTCGATCTGAGAACGATGGCCCCGACGTTCTATGTCCTGACCAACGAGCAAGCCCGTGCGACTTTCAGGGACTACACCGGGGGCGGAAATTGCTATCCGCCGGAAGTTCGTCGGACGATCAAGCCGAACGATTTCACTACGCTCATGTCAGCCGGACACCCAGAAGTTGATGAAGTCATCTCGACGAATCTGTGATTTCGGGTTCTATATCACCAGCGCGCGCGGCGAGTAACCCGAGAACAGATGTGAGGAGAGTGGTGTGGGGGAAGCGAAAAAGGGACGAGAAAAGCTGCGGTTGGCAATGCTTTGTGAGCTGGAACGGCTGATGGCTCCCACGTCCCCAGAGGAAGATGCGCTCAACGAGGAAATCCGCGCTCTGGAATTTTACGAGTTCGACCGAGTGCCTGACGCTCAGTTGAGATACATGAAGATGGAACCACAGCGCTGCCATCAGAACGCGGCAGCATACGCGAAGCTCGATCCTTCAGGGGAAAGCCGTCATATATCGGGTTGGTGGAAACGGAATGGCATATTTTATTTGCATTCGGTTATCCTGTCCCAGACGAAGTTGCACTGCATCACCCCTCACCCGGATCCGGCTCGCCTGAAGTTCGCACCCGACTATGATATCGTCTGGATTGAGGCCGACGGCGTGATGAATGCCAATCGTCGGGGAATTAAGCTGCCGTATCTCGTGAGGGACTTCCCTGAAGATGTAATTGCTCAAGCTACGGAGGCACGACAAGCACTGCTGAAAGGTGCGGATCCTCGTACGATCAAGATGGCCTTCTGAGGTTAATAATACTCGGCACTCGGCGGGCGCGCGCCGCAGACATGATGGCAGAACTGATCAGCGCGACAGGAACCTGTTCAAGCTCAGGCCAGCCAGCAGGATGTAAGGCGGAATACCGAGTGAATAATGCCCGCAGTTCAGTTCCAGGATGTGGGGCGAAGCGCCGACACTCTCGAGCCTCTGCATAAATCGGGCTGAGAGATCGGGCAAAACGACTGTGTCTCGTTTCGCGAGGACGATGTGAAGCCTCAAGTCCGGTCGCGCTAGGTTTTGCGCGTAGTTCTCCAGATTGAGCGGTCCCCACGCTCTTCTGAGATCGTTCAGCTCGATATGGGGCGCAAGGCTCTCGTGGATGGATCGTGTCGCGCGTCCTGTCCAAACCATATCCGCAAGGCTACCGGCTGTCAGAAACAGCGAGGCTTTCGACACGGCGGGCTCGTGCGCCGCGATCAATCCTGCGACCCAAGAGCCCAGGCTCATGCCGAGAACCGAAATCTCGCGATAGCCTTCGCTTTTCAGCCAGCCAATGACTTTCCGGCCATCGCAAACCGCTTGCCTCATGGACTGGAGCGTTCGCCCGAGATTGGTACTGAGGATGTAGTCGGCATAAAGCGAGCCGGGACGGCTGCGCTCGAAATGATAGGGCATCGCGATCTCGATCACGGTGATGCCGCGCCTCGAAAACAATGTCGCGATCTGGGCGTTGCGGGCGTCAGCATTCCAGTGGTGGAAGATCACCAATGCCTTTTTGCTGGACGCGCTTTCCGTGATTTTTGCCCACACGATATTGTTCTCGTCAACGTCCGTCGCGATGTCGGACGGGAACTTGAGCCATCCGTCTGTTAGGTCAAAGCCGTCAACGCTCCCGCTCGGTCGCTCGAAAAAACCCGGATCGGAAGCGGCCTTGTCTGCAAGCAGACAAAATTCTTCCAGAGACGCGGTATTCTGTGCGCCGGCAAAGGCGCGATCGGCGTCGATCACGAAAGGCGTTGTCTTCTTGGCCTCGTCACCGCGCTGCGCGCGCCGCTCGTCCCAACCATCAAGCCAGCTATGAAACACGTTGATCGCTTTCTATCTCGTCTGCGCGCCGCCGCCCGAACTCCGGATCGAAGAGGGCGTATGTCGCAAGCAGGGTTGCGATACCAAGGAGGATCGAGAAACCGTCAAAGGCATCGATCAGCATGTAGGTTGCGAAGAGCAACGCGACGACCGCCGACATCCGCCATAGCGGCATGTGGAAGCGTCTTGCAAACCGAACGGACCCGAACAGGAAGCCTACACAGGACGAGATCGCCACCAACAGACTGCTGAAATGCGTTGGCATTCTATAGCGGAAGCCATTTCGGCCGTTGGCATAGCCGTCAATGACAACGGAGCTATCGTTCACGAGCCACGTCACGATGTCCTTGCCGTTCGAGGCGAGGTAGGCGCTTTGCAGCTTCATGCAAATGGCGACCAGAATACCAACCGTGGTGCACCGGAATATTACCTCCATCACTCTTAGGGCAATCGCGCCGGCTTCCCGCTGAAACTCATCCGGACGCAACTGTGTGGCACCCTCAATTGTCCAGAGGTCATGAAGGATCGTATGGAGCAGGATCAGCCCTGCGAACAGAAGATAGAAGCAGAGGCACATGTAGAGATATGCAAGGCCTGTGAAGACGATCGACATTGGCACCGAGACCACCTCGGGCCGAATGAGCGCCAACGTGCCCCAACTTATCGCATAGTCGCCTTTTCCCTTCAGCAGCGGCATCAGATCCACCGCAATCCACTGGAAGATACCCGCGAAGGGAATGCAGATGACGAAAACGGCCCAATAAGAGTAGGAATAGGCCTTCAGGTGATGTTCCCAATCGCGGCCGCTCTGGAGCCTGTCGCCATGGCCCGCCAGCACCATCCGGCCATTGTTTTTCCAGTAAACCAGAAGCTCCGTTACCAGCACGAAAAACACGGGCAGGAGGACCATAAACAAAAAGGTCCAGTTGGGTGCCCAAAGGAACCCGACCTGCTTAACAATGCCATCGGCCCGGGTGTAGATCGCGCTGTGAATGCCCAAGATATACGCCAAGAACCCGAGAGCCGACGCGCCTGCGAAGACCGAAGCGGGCAGGTTCAGGGGCGAGCCGCGTGTGAAGACCGCCTCCGACATTCGTCCGAGACTGAAGCGCGGCTTTTGGGTCTGCGCATCGCCTTGCGCCGCATAGACGATCTCAACGGGCTCGGTCTCGGCAAGCGGAAGATCCGGAATCCGATTGGGACGGTTTTCCGGCTTTCTCGAACCTCGCCTCTTTGCGGCCAACCGGGACTGAGCCGCGATAAGCTCCATCTGCCATTCGCTTGTGGCTAACGGATCATCGCACCCGAATATTCTCGCGAGCCAGCGAATGTTGGCCGCGCTCACACCCTTGTCGTTCTCCTGAAACCACAGCTGGACCGTTCGCAAATCGACGCCGACACGGTTGGAATCTATCTGCGAAATGGCTTCGGACAGAAGCTCTGGCGTCCACGGACCCGACGGAAACCCGTCGCTGTCCAAGCGGCGTCCAGCCCCCGCAGCGGCGAGGTGCTTAAACAGTTCCTTGAAACCCCGCCCATCCTTAGGGGGCGCGATGAAAAACTTTCCGTTCTTCTCCAAAGGCTTACCGGCGCTGATTTCGTTTCGTTTCGTGGAACTTCGTAGTGTATCGTGCCTTCAACCGCAAGCAGTGGTCTACGCTAGGACGCTCATAGATCAGTGAGTTGTTCAGCCATGATAGATTTGTCGTCATCCGATCCACGCTCATCCCGTCATCGCACGCACAAAGCGCTCGTTTGTAAGGAGAACATTGAGACTTGCCTTGAGGAGTTGATTGATCAGCACATCGCCACGCTCCATGCGATGGCAGACGGCGCTCAGTTTGACGACGCTCTGATGAGAGAAGAAGCGGAAGCCCGACAGGCAATCCTCCAATACCGGCCGCAGGGTGAGAACGAGGTGAATGAGAAGCTGACCTATGCCGCAGCTTACATTCTCAAAACCGGCAAAGTTCTGACGCCGCAGGAAATGGATTTGCTCCTCGGAGCCCACGCCGGATGTGAAAATCCCGCTCGTCGTGGCTGACCTTAATCGATCACGTCCAACACCTCGTGCTCGATGACAGCGGCCTCAAAGCCCGAATTGGAAAGAAGCAGCAAATTTTCCCTGTTCATGGGGGCAATGACAAGGTTCTCGATCTGGACAGGGGTCCAGGGTGTCTCTCCCTGACCCAAAATGTCTTCACGGAGCTTCAGCGCGTCCTCCTTCGCAGCTTCGTATGTGTCGAAGATATCAAAGCCGGCGTCGTCATCTTTCCAGCGTCGTTCGCCTTCGGTCCAACGGCATGGAGAATATGTGTAGAAAATCTGCGATACATCTCCGGACATGACTACCTCGCGCGTTGTAATTGACGGTCACCAGCCGAGATCGGTTTCGGCAAAGTCGTTGCCCTTGTAAGCGATCTTCGTGCGGTAAGCTCTGGCGCAGGCATAGGTGAAGCAATCGCCCATATTCAGTTTTGCCGGGTGATTGACGATCTTCCCGAACTGCTGTGCAGCATCCAGCGCCTTGGTCCCCACATCTCCCGAGATCATGGCCTCCTTGGCTTCTAGGTCCGCGAAGAACTGATCGACCATCCTTCGCGCCTTAGCGAGCATGTCAGGCGTAGCGGGACGGTCGCGGCCTGTCGCCTCGGCCATACGCCGCGTCAGCGAAAGCGAGGCTTCCATGCGAACCACCGCCGACACGTAAAAGGGGCCGTCATGCTGTTCAAGCCTGTTCATCAGCTCGCCGGCGTCGTCTTCGCCGGCAAGGATTGCGACGGCCACGGAAGCGTCAACGAATAGCATCAGTCTTCGCCCCACATTTCGTCAGTTTCGCGTTTGTGATCCCCCGGCGCAAAGGGACCGGCGTCCCGCGCCATCGCAAGGGACTTGGCCAGGCGCTCGCGCATTGGCAAGCTGCCCTTGCGGCTGGCGATCTCGTGCCGGAGGGCCGTCTTCACGGCATCGACCTTGGATGTCTTGGTCAAGCGGATCAGCTCTTCGGTGAGCGTATCGACTTCCGGATCTTTGATGTAGAGCGGCATGATACATATCCTTTCGAGGATATTATAATATCCCTAATTGCATATGCTCGCAATGGTCTCATATCTTTTCCTGGGAAATAGTCGCTATGCCTCTTGCGCGACCTTGCAGGGGTTCCGCCGCGCAACTTTAAAGAACGTCTCGAACTACATCGTAATTAAGCACGGACTCCCGCACAAGCAGGTCGTGCGACCATCTGAAAGGTCCATGACATGATGTCACTCCCAGCCATCATTGGCATTTCCCTCGGTGCGGCGGGCGTCGTTGCTTTCAGCCGCAAGAAGCAGCCGCAAAGCACGCTGAAAAAGCTCGGGGTTTTCCTTCTGGCTTCCATCGGAATGCTGGTCGTTATGCTGGCGGTCAATTTTGCTCTCTTCTACGCGGCCCAGACCTGACGGGGCGGGAGGGGAGCGCGAGGGGAGGGGCAAGGGCTCCCCTCGTTCGGACCTGGGCCGCTCGATGCGGCATGGGTCCGACCTGCGAAAACGGATATGGGGCCAGTCTGTAAAACCGGCCCCAGAACATAATCTTCGATTGGTGGGTTAGCGAACGATGCCAAGCCGCTCGGCAATGCTCGGCGGCGTCGGCGTCCCGCTCTCCTTAGTCAAGGCTATTATGACATCATGGGTCAGCCCGTGAACGTCATATCCCTCGGCGCGAGCCGCATTGATGATTGATTCAAGGCTCGGATACTCTTCAAGAAAGCCTCCAAGCCATAGCGCGCAAGCGTCCGTCGCCTCGTCGGGAAACGCCTGCAGAAAGTACGTGCGCAACGGCGGGTCGAAACCGATTACGGCGTTTTCATCGGTCTGAAGCTCTGATTTTACGGTGATGGGATATCGGCTCAATGTCGGTCCTCCTGATGGACGGGCCGCGCGATCGGCGCGGCCAGGGGGCTATTTGAAAAGCGGCATTGTCCGCTTGTTTTTCAACTCGGCGCGGTCGGCGTCGAAACGGTAGCCGTCCCAATCCTTCCACGGTTCCCAGCCTGTGGCGGTTGCGCGCCCGTACCAGACGCGCAACCGCTCCTTACCGCCTTGCAGCTCCCTGACAATCTCGACGGTATGGCTCCCGCCAAGACCGGACGGAATATCGAACACCTCGACGTCGCGGCGGGCCGCCCGCTTGGGCGCTGGCTTTCCCTCGCATTCCTCGCAAAGGTCTTCCTCCCGTGCGTCTTTCTCGCTTTCCCAGAAGCTGCCACCACAGCGTTTGCAAACAGAGTGCTTCATCGTTACCCCCCTAGAACCGGAAGTGGGCATATAGCCCCTGATTGGCTCTGTGGCTGGC
This sequence comes from Agrobacterium burrii, assembly GCF_017313405.1. Classification (NCBI taxonomy): domain Bacteria; kingdom Pseudomonadati; phylum Pseudomonadota; class Alphaproteobacteria; order Hyphomicrobiales; family Rhizobiaceae; genus Agrobacterium; species Agrobacterium burrii. The sequence continues at coordinate 102,846 of NZ_JAFLNA010000018.1, read as the reverse complement.
AAGCCCATAGGCGCAGGCCTGAGCCACGTAATCCCCGTACTGGCCTAGCGGCCAGCCTTCCGAACGGGCGAGATATCGGCGGTTAGTTCCTCGTCGCTTGTGCCAACGTGCATATTCCCGACGATCCAGCGAAGCTGCGCAACGGGAATGCGCGGGTCAAGTGGCACAAGCAGCACGGAAATCAGTCCGTATCGTTTGCTTGCAACGTCACCAGCCGCCTTTCCTTCCTTTTCGGTCGGGAAATAGGCTTTGACCAGATCGCGGCGCTCATGAACGCGTGGCTCCTGTCCTCGGTCATGTAGAGGCCCCAATCGGCGGCATTGCCTCCAAACATCGGGTCGCCCTTTCCGCAAAACTCCAAGACGAAAAAATCTGCTCGGTCATACCTCGAATCCTCGATGGGTTGGGAGGATCAAGCGGCGCTAGCGCCGCTGATCTTGCTCAAGACGGTTTTGACGGCATAGCGTCCCGCCTCGTTAAGGTGACGCTGCCACGCGCCTTGCGAGGGCGACCAACGGAAGCCATGGGATTTGAGGATGCGGCGGGCTTCCTCGTCGGGCTTGCCGAGGAAAATCATCTGGATGCGGGCTATTTCGGTGTTTTCCTTCACCTCCACAGCTCCCGCTTCCGTCTCGACTTCCTCCGACCTGTCGCCGCGCTTCTTCATCGCCGCGAGGCGCGCTAAGCGCTGCTGCATGCGGCGAAGCTCGGCGCGGGTGTTGGTCGTGCAAAACCCGCGTCGGCTCTGCCACGGCGCAATTGTGATGCCCCGTGCCGCCTGCTCTTCCTGCAAGCCTGTTTCCGACACCACGCGAGCCAATATGTCGGCTTCGCTGGCATGGTCCTTTTCCATCCGGCGAATAATGGCGTTGGCTCGTTTCATCCTGTCGATGGACAAGGCCAGGTCTTCGATGCGTGATGCGATCCGCTGCAACGCTTCGGGATCGCCGGCCCGGATCGGCTCACCGTCTGCTCCGTGCGGGTATGCCTTGCGCCTGATTGCCTTACGGGCATTTTCCGCATGGGCCGATATATCGGCGCGGCGGGCGTCGGAAACCCGCATGCGCTTTTCGTTGCGAGCAACGGGAAAGCGGGCAGGGCCGGTTATCATCCAGTTGGCGCAACGGCTTTCCGCTGCCCAATATTTGCGAGTGACGTCAATGTGCCGTCGCGTGAAAGCCTCGATTTCGGGACCGGGGATAGGGGTCGCAGCCTCCGTCCAAAGGTCCATGGCATAGTTGGCAAAATCGTTCAGCCGCTGGGCCAGCGCCTCAAGTTCGCGGTCTGCGCGACGTTCGGGCGAGTGGGTGAGCCAGCTGAAATTATGCTCGATGTCCTTCGCCGCGATCTTGGCGGCGAAGGTGTCTGCTAAGATTTCTAGAACACGGTCGGCGGCTTCCCGCTCGAAGAATGCAACGGTGATGCTCATTTCTTCACTCCCGCCATGACGGTGGGCATGGTGCGAGTGATCCGCGTTTGCAGGCCGGTCAGAAAACCGGCAAGGATAACCCCATTCATGGTCGTCTCATCGATTGACGCAAAAACCGGAACAAGCACCGGCTTGCAGACGGTGAACCGTTTGGCGGCGTCCTCGATGGTGATTTGGAGAGGCGTGAAGTGTTCTCCGTTTTGCGCACCGACAAGGACAATTTTCCCGGCCAATGGCTGCGGGTATCCATCTGCGATGGTGAAGGATGTTAGTCCGTCCTGTAACCCGTCCTCATCGATGACAAGCACATGGTGGCTATCGAACGGCACCACCTGAACCAGTTCGCATCCAATCAAGGTGTAGGTTTGAGCAAAGGCGCTGCGCGCATCGATCTCGACGGTTTGAATGGTCCCCGCCTCCGGGTCCAGCAGGTAAACGGTTGCTGTTTTGGTCATGTCTGGCCCTTCCATTTCCGCGAAGCGGTCACTCATGCCCCTCGTGGGCAGGAGCCCCGCTCCTGCTCCCGAGTTCGCGCGGAGCAGCGGGAGAGAGGGTGGCAAGGGAATAAAACGGAGGGGGTTCGCCCGCCCGGAGGCAAAGACAGAGGGTCGGCGCGTAAGCGGCGATCCTGCACGGAGCGCAAAGCGCGAAGGAAGGACGGGGATACCGTTTTTTCGCTTGCGAGGGAGAGAGGGCAGCGCTCCTCTTTCCCTCATCCAGCAAGCAGGACACCGAAGGTGTCACCGTTGATCTACCCACGCCGAATTGCTGTTCAGGAGGCATCTCAGCGATCGAGGCTATGATGGCTAAAAGGGCGGCGAGCGGAATGACGCCGCCAGGCACGGCGGCGACGTTGATCCAGAATTGATTGCTGGCTTCGCGGCTCTCGAATTTGCGCAACTCTTCGTAGGTGTCGAATTGCAGAACGCCAGCGGCATTTGTGTGCTCGAACCGCTCCTTGCGAATGGCGTGGAAGGTTCGGTTCGCTCTCAACAGGAGCCATACGTAACCGGCCAAAGCGATGACTGCTGGAATGAAAATATCCACGACGATGATACCCCAGAAATAAAAAGGGGCCGCCCTGTTTCGAGGCAGAGCGGCCCCCTGCCGGCATGGCAGAACGGGCTAGTGTCCTGTCACAACCTGACCTCGGTTTGATGCAATATGGTATCTTGCGATCAAACTGTAAATGCCAGTGAATAGCCCAATATGGCGCAAATCATTATTTGTTTCGCGGCGACCGCCGCGCTGCGCAAGCGATCGTTACCCGCAGGGCGGAGACGCTTTTCCAGCGGCTCCGTGCCGAAGGCATAGAGCGGGGTCGCGAAGCGATGCGCCAAATTTAGTCGAAAACCTATGTTTCAGGGTTCCTATCACGTAGCCAATTCGGTAACAAATAATCAGGCTTAGAAATTACAGCGCGGTAACACCATGGCAGGTCCAACGATAGAAAACTGGGTTGAACAACTCGGCCTACAGCTGGTCCAGGATCCTGATCTTGAAAAGCCGGTCTATCGGAAGCCCTATCACGGCAAAGTCCATCTGAATGCGGAACTGGACGACAAAATCAGTACGAGTATTCGGGAGGCCCGCGATAAACGGTCCTTGTCACGTTCCAAAATCGCTCCCCTGCTTGGCTTGAGTAACGCGGTCTATCATCGGTACGAAACGAGTGTTTCCCGACTGACCGTCTCCCGGCTAATTCATCTCTGCGAAGTTCTGGACGCCACGCCAGAGGAAATTCTAGCCCCTGCCGCTCCGCATCTATGGGGCGAAAATCAGGAACATTCCCGGCTCCTGCAAAATACGATCTCAGAAATCCGACAGCTCGACACGGAAGGTCTTGAGCGGATTTTCAAGCTTGTTGTCTCGATGGCGAAGAAACCGACACCCACGGCGGGCCGCTGAGATAGAGGCGCGGCGCAAGCCGCGCCTCTATTTCGGTCTCATTGGGTTGGATTTGGTTGAGGGCCGCGACGGGAGCGGCAAAGGTTGATTGAGGCTTGGCAATATCGAACAGATTATAGAAGTGAAAGTCGCCGCAGGCGTCCGTAGGGCCGGGCTGCATGCAGCCCCTTGAGATGATGATCCTTGCGGCCGCGCTTGCGCTTGCGGCCGCTCTGCTGTTGCGACGGCTGCTCCGGCCGAAGGCGAAGGAGCGACGTCAACGCATATAAGGCGACGATATGAACATGCTCGACGCCTATATTCTCGAAAACATCCCTCCAGTACTGAGGACTGGCGTTGGCGCGCTCATCGCTATCTTCATCGTAATATTTTTCATCAGGAAGATCGTCGGAATGGTCGTGATAGCGACCCTGATTATCGCCGGCTGGATCCTCTGGAGTGATCCTGCGCTACTGAAATCCGGGCAGGAGACCGTCTTCAGGTATCTTGATGAATGGCAGCATGGGTCACCTGACGAGGACCGGCCCCGCTGGTGAGCCGTTGGTCGCTACCGTACCGGGTGACGTAATTTTCTCTTATTAGGCGAGCGTAAAATAATCATCGCGTAATCCTCTATATTGCATTCTGCCGCCGTCTATGTTCCCTATTTGTTCCTTTCGCTCGTATCTCGTGAAGGGTGCTTTTAGAATGCTTGCCGGCCTGAAAATCCAAGCGGAGGTTTACGTTCCGCTACTGCTGCACGGGCTTTGCGCCGGCTTCCCGTCTCCCGCAGATGACTACATTGATGAATCCATCGACCTGACTCGGTTGTTGATCCGCAACCCGCCTGCGACCTTCCTCTGGAAGGTTGACGGCAATTCCATGCGGGATGCCGGCATTTTCCACGGCGACCTGATCGTTGTGGACAGGAGCGTGACCGCGGTCGATGGCGATATTGTCGTGGCAACGGTCCACGGCGAGCGGTCATTGAAGCGTCTGCGAATGAATGGCGATCGACCGCGGCTCCTGTTTGAGAATAGCGATATGCCGTTATTCGACCTGCCCGAAATCGCGGAAGTCGAGATTTGGGGCGTCGCCATGTGCAACGTCCACTGGCTCAGACCCAGGAAGCGGAGATGACTTCCTTTGCGCTGATTGATGGAAATTCGTTCTACTGTTCCTGCGAGCGGGTTTTCGACCCCTCCATTGAAAAGCGGCCCGTCATTGTCCTGTCGAACAATGATGGCTGCGCTGTTGCCAGAACGGCGGAGGCAAAGGCTCTTGGCATTGGGATGGGCGAGCCCTTCTTCAAGATCCGGGACCTCTGTCGGACTAACAATGTCGCTGTGTATTCCAGCAATTACACACTTTACGGCGACATGAGCGCACGCCTGAACGCGATTTACCGGCAATGGTCGCTGGACGTGGAAGTTTATTCGATCGATGAGAGCTTCCTCGATATGACCGACATCCGGCCGGTTGACCGGCAAGTATTCGGTCGCGATCTGCGATCGACGGTCCAGCGTTGGACAGGGATTCCGACATGCGTCGGCATTGGCCCCACAAAGACGCTCGCTAAATTCGCCAATCACGTCGCGAAAAAGAATCCTGAGCTTGGCGGGGTCTGCGATCTGACGGATGCAGCCTTGCGGCAAAGCTGGCTCGATCGGATCGAGGTTGGCGAGGTGTGGGGCGTCGGTGCGGCCTCGGGACGCAAACTGTTTGGCCTCGGGGTGGAGACGGCCGGCGACCTGGCGCGCATGGACGCGCGCTTGGCCCGCAAACTTCTGAGTGTGGTCGGGGAACGCACCGTGCTGGAATTGCAGGGCCTGTCATGCCTGCCGCTGGAAGACGTGCCGCCGCAACGCAAGGGCTGCGCGGTGACGCGTTCCTTCGGAGCGCCGGTTACGGACCTTGCCGGCATACTGGAAGCGGTTGCGGCCTATGCGACGAGGGCAGGAGAAAAGCTGCGCCGCTACGGCCTTGAGGCCACCCATATGGCGGTCTTCATGCACACGTCGCGTTTTAACGAGAAGGATCGACCCTACTCTGCGCAGACAACAGTGCACTTGCCCGAAGCGTCAAACGACACCTTCGATCTGATCCATGTGGCTCAGAGCGGAGCGCGCAAGATTTTCAGGGACGGCCATCGCTACGCGAAAGCCGGCATCATTATGAATGATCTTGTGCCGGCGCAGTCGCAACAGCGCCCGCTCTTTGACGCCCGCGATCGCGACCAGTCCGACCGGCTAATGACCGCCCTCGATGCGGTGAATAAGAAGTTTGGCCGTGGCGCTCTCATTCCCGCCTCGGCCGGCATCAAGCGCGAATGGCAAACGAAGTTCGACAGTCGGTCTCCCCGCTACACGACCAACATCAAGGAGCTGCCAATAGCGATGGCAAGGTAGATCGTGACCAGGATCGTTCGCTATTTGAGAGCCGCCCTAATGGGGCGGGTCTGCGAGAACCATTGCATCATATGCGGCATCTTCCTCCGCAAGCTGCGCTTCCGCCGCTGCAATTTCGTTGAGGATCCACTGGCGCTCGTCCCGATACACGGCGTTACGCAGCTCAGCCCGTTATCCTGACAGTCAGGCGTCTCGGAACGCTAATGGGCCAAAACGGGCTCCCGTAGTCTCTTCAGGCCAACGCTTTCGCAGCAGCGGCAAGGCGGTTGCGGAGCTCGGTAAGATTCCGAAATCGCCCAGTGTGCTTGAACTTGGAAATGCTCTGAATACCGATTTCGATTGAGCCTCTTAAAGACGCTCTCTGTTCCGGAGACAAGCCATGGACATGTCTATCAACAATTTCTGCGTAAAGTCGCATGACCGATAGCGGATGATAGAGGTCGTCATTTTTTCTTGCCAGCACTGCACGGAGAAGAGATATCGCATCTCGCTCAAGACTGCCGTCTGGACTGACCCCTTCCTCGCGCGCTTGGGTTAACAGAACCCGCGCCTTGTGATTGTCGATTTGATAGGTATCGAAACCACGGCGAGCTCTCGCAAGTCCCTCGGCATTTTCAATGAATTTAAATGAGATACCGAACTGGCGATCGTTCATTGTGCAGATGGATCTCTGGACCCAGAACAGGGGATCTTCAGCTGCAAAAGACAGCAAGCGGCAGTCATTATAAAATGTCTCGATTATCGCGTTTTGTCGATCATTACGGATTATGCGACCGTAAACTGAAAACTTCAGGAGTCCCTTCGCCATTTTGATCAGATCGCTTTCGTCGCGGAAAAATCTGTCGACAGAAAATAATCCGCGTTTCACAACATCGAGAATTGTCTCTATGTTGAAGACACGTTTCAAAATAAACTCAGCAAGTGCCGGCGATCGTATGCTCAGATCGCCATCGTCGATCCTAACAAGGCCGCCAAGGCCGTGCTCCCGCAGCGTCGTGCGCAGATCTTCAAAGGCACCGGAGTAGTCAAGCAATTCGGTGAGCAGCCAAACCTCAGAGAGATCCTGATATCCAGCCTGGGTTAAGACCGCGCTGAAGATGATCAAATCCTGCGCACCTTTGTCCAACTTCTGGATACTGATTAGAAGATCTTCGACCTTCTCGTGGAGTCTTCCAGTTTCGTATAGGCTCAGCACGATATCGCGTAGTTGTCCTCCGCATTTTTTCTCAACGAAATGTAGCTTTTCGGGATCAGTTAGGTCGGCGTATTGCCCGAGCAGGCCATTCACCGATAAGTAACCGACGATGCGAGATGCTTCCTCTCTCATCGGGCTGTCCAGGTCTATGTCAATGGTCGTAACATTCCCAAGGCGGGACTTAACAGCTGACAGAGAGGTTTCAAGAAAGCTGGTCCGTACGGTGGCGAGAATGATCAGATTGCTTTTCTGTAGCTCTAGGATTGCCGTCGGCAGCTTGCGAAAACGCATCACATCGTCGAAAATCATTAACGCGGATTCTTCGAGTGATTGAAGGTATGCCAACACGGTACCAATGTTCTCCGGCTCCCGCTGGAACTTGAAAACCCGAAAGTTTTTCTGGGCGTATAGATACCCGATCTGATCGGCGAAAATAGTCTTACCATTGCCGATATCGCTGTTGACCAAGATTGGCCTGGCACCAGTCGCGTTATTACCAGCACGTTCGTATGCATAACGGCTACGAGAAATCGTGTATGATCCTGGCTCGGCGGAAATGTCTGAGTGCGCGAGCTTGTCCGGATCTGGAGCACCAGAGATGAAAAGCCTCTCAATATCTGTAGGAGATATCGATGCTACCATTTTTGGCGAGAAGAACATTTCTTGCATAGAGATCGGTAGCGTGGTGTACGAAGTAATTGGCGCACCAGGGCGCTTAGCACCGAGGTGCAAAGCAAATGCAGCTAATCCAATGGGGTAGGCGGTGCCATTTTTGCTTAAACGTGTAAGCACTGGACGCTTTTCGTCGGGATGAGCGATGAAGTGAATCTTCTGTAGGACTTCGGGCGGCAATGAGCCCAAAAGCCGACGGATGTCGATATCTGAAAGAGAAAAGCCGACGAAGACGACACTCGATGCTGCGAGCATATCGTTTTGGAACGCTCTCATCCACGGCGACTTAATGAACGGCGAGTTGTCCCTCTGACGCTCCGAAAGCAAGAAAGACTTCGCGAATTCGGTAGCCGAGGCTTTACCAATATCACCGTAGATATGCAGGAGTTGAGTTGACCCTGGCATGGGCTCGCTCACAGGGTCATGGACTCCATGCTTGGTCAAAGGCTTGCGGTTATCCGAGCAAATCGTCTCAATCACGTCGTCATAGTTTGTCGTATAGATCCTTCGCCAGGGCTGGGTGACGATCGTAGCTTGATCCGCAGTGTAAGTCTTTGTTCGGAAGTTTGTGTGCAGCGCCTTAATGATGGCCTCGTCTCCGTGAGACTCCTGAAACTCCTCCGCTGCGGTATCAAGATCATAACCGTTGACAGAAGTGATGCCGACTTTGCCGAGCAGATCGGCAATTAAACCTGAAACGTCTTTGATATCTTCATCATTGGTATTGGTTGCTTCAGCCGAAAATCCTGCTCCCAAAAAGAGTATGGATGTACCGGCCTCGATAGTAGATGCTGCGGGAAGTGTCATCGTGCCCCCATGACCCTAATATGTGCGTTACACAGAGCATATCTCTGTACGTTGATGCAATAGTTGCGTTTTCGATCATAGCCTACCCGGTTCTATTCATTAGTCCGCCCCTACTCGGGCGGCACCGGCTTCAGCTGCGCGTCAAATGCAGCCCCTTCTTGCCCAAGCTGCCGTTCAGCTGCTTCAAGCTCGTTGAGGATCCACTGGCGCTCGTCCTGGTAGACGGCGTTACGCAGCTCGGCGCGTTATCCTGACAGTCAAGCAAAAGGACTGTATCGGCCCTAGCGCACTTTGCTAGCGAGCCATATGTCCGCTAAGGATCGATATCTTTAACGGACTATATCGATGTCTCAGAACTCCCCCACGTCATCGCCTGCCTCTCAGAATCTCCCCATGGCCTTTGCAGGCGGAGGAATTATCGGTGCCCTCGGCGGGTTGATCGGCCTTGGGGGTGCGGAATTCCGGCTACCTCTGCTAATCGGCCTGTTCAATTTTGCGGCCCTTGAGGCTGTTATCCTGAACAAAGCCATGAGCTTGGTTGTCGTCGCTACAGCACTCCCGTTCCGTGCTTCGACCGTGCCTTTCAGCACAATCGCTGAAAATTGGCCGATCGTGGTCAATCTGCTGGCCGGAAGCCTGCTCGGAGCATGGTTTGGGGCTGGATGGGCGACGCGCCTGAAGTCGGAAACGCTCTACAAGGTCATCGCCGCGATGCTGGTCGTGATCGCCGTCGTCCTAATGATCGGCCACGACGCGACAGCAGGTCAGCCTCTTCTAACGGGTGTAGCCCAGATGATCGCAGGCGTAGTGGCGGGCTTCATTATCGGGATCGTGGCATCCCTGCTCGGCGTGGCGGGCGGAGAGCTGCTGATCCCAACGCTGGTCCTGCTTTTTGGGGCAGATATCAAACTGGCCGGAAGCCTATCCCTTGCCGTGAGCCTGCCAACGATGCTGGTGGGGTTCACGCGTTACAGCCGCGATCAAAGCTTCTCGGTCCTCGGGCGCAACAAGACCTTCCTACTGGTCATGGCGGCAGGCTCGATCGTTGGCACCTTCGTCGGGGGCCTCTTGCTTGGCATAGTGCCAAATGAGTTCCTCCTTCCGGCGCTGGCCGCAATCCTGCTGATCTCAGCGGTTAAGGTATGGCGACACACCTGATAATGGCCGGTATTGGCGCGACTACCGATATCGACATTGCATCGGCTTCCTGCTGAAAACCAGTTCTCTAAGCCGCCCAAGTGGGGCGGCTCGTCCCTGATCAGCCCATTGAACGCGGCCTTTTCCTTGGCCAGTTTCCCTTCTGCCGTCGTCAGCCGCAACAGGCCTGCCCAGTTGCCGACGGCGCGCAGCAGCTGGACTGCGTTTGCTGCTCGGAGAGCCAGCGATCACGCGGTTTGCAGCTGGCGGGCCGCGGGGACAGTTCGACGTGCAAGGCGCCGTCTCGAAGCGTCGGCATGGCTGAGCAATACAGCGACATGGGCCTCACGCCGTCGCTGACTTCGAATGTCAGCTTCGCGGATCCGTCCAGCTTCACATGTTCCGAGACCTTGCGGATGATGGCCGAGAACTTGCCGCCCGGCATATGCGTTCGGCCGTCCTCATCGATGTCCCACAGTTGGACGAAAATCTCCGACCACGCTTCGGGATTTGCACCGCAATCGAGCGCCGAAAAATGTCCGGCCTTGACCTCCGTCACATGGTAGCCCGTCTTCACTGGGTGCCCATCGTAGTGGAACACCAGCGGTAGATCCCGGGCGCCAGTCAGCGTGTCGAGAAGCAAACCAAGGCTGATATCTTCAGATGAGATTTTGCTGTTGTCGATCGCGTTCATTTGCGGTAATCCTCGTTTCAATGATTCAAGGATGATTGAAATATGGATCAACGTCAAGCTCTCGGTGCCTTCGCCGCTCTCTCTCAGGAGACACGTTTGCAGATCGTCCGCATCCTCGTGGTTGCCGGCCCCGACGGCATGGCGGCCGGTGCGTTGGCCGAGAAAGTCGAGGTCTCACCATCGAACATCTCCTTCCATCTGAAGGAGCTTGAGCATTCCGGCTTGATTGCCGCGCAGCGACAATCCCGCTCGATCATCTACACCGCCAACTATGAATCTTTGGGCGGCCTCGTTCGCTTCCTGATGGAAGACTGCTGCTCCGGACATCCCGAAATCTGCGCGCCGGCCGCCGAGGTTGCCGCCTGCTGCGCTCCGACAGCCAAGGAGAACCTGCAATGACTGCCGACCGCGTTTATAATGTGCTCTTTCTCTGCACGGGCAATTCCGCACGCTCGATCCTGGCGGAATCCATCCTCAATGCCGAGGGGAAAGGCCGCTTTCGCGCCTTCTCGGCTGGCAGCCACCCGAAGGGACAGGTCCATCCCTGGGCGCTGAAAACTCTGGACGCGCTTGGCTATCCCGCGACCGGGTTCAGCTCGAAAAGCTGGGACGTTTTTGCCGAGGCGGGCGCTCCGCAGATGGACTTCATCTTCACTGTCTGTGACAACGCGGCGGGCGAGGCCTGCCCGGTCTGGCTTGGCCATCCGATGACCGCCCATTGGGGTGTCGAAGACCCTGCTTCCATCGAGGGTTCTGATGTGGAGATTGGCCGGGCCTTTGCCCTGGCGGCACGCTACCTCAAGAACCGCATTACCCTCTTCATCAATTTGCCGATCACCTCGATCGACAAGCTGGCGCTCGAAACCAAGCTTCGTGAGATCGGCGCGACGGAAGGCGCTACCTCGCTGGCGCTCCTCCCGATCACCGGCCATGAAGACGAGCTCCGCAGCGCGCTCGAAAACGCCGACCTTACAACGGATGATCTTGATGACGCAGGGCGAACATTCTTTCGGATTGCCCGTGGCGTCGACACGGTGGGCTACGGTGGATATGAGCTGTATGGCGACAATGCGCTGCTGCGATCTGTAGTGATCACGCCTGCCAACCGTCACAAGGGCCTTGGCCGCCGGGCTACCGACCTCCTCCTGCGACGGGCTTATTCGGAGGGCGCACGCACTGGCTACCTTCTAACCACGAACGCCGCTCCCTTCTTCGAAACCCTCGGCTTCAGGCCGATAGACCGTACGACGGCGCCGGCCGCGATCTTGCAGACCCGTCAGGCGGCCAGTCTCTGTCCGGCTTCGGCAGCACTGCTCGCCAAACCACTGCAGGGATAACAACGATGTCCGCTTTTGAACGCTATCTCACGTGGTGGGTGTTATTGTGCATCCTCGCCGGCATTGCCCTCGGCCACCTGATGCCGGATGTCTTCCAGGTGATCGGCGCGGCTGAAATTGCCAAGGTCAATATTCCTGTCGCCGTGCTGATCTGGCTGATGATTATCCCGATGCTGATCAAGATCGACTTTGCTTCTTTGAGCCAGGTCGGTCGTCACTGGCGCGGTATTGGCGTGACCCTCTTCATCAACTGGGCGGTCAAGCCCTTCTCGATGGCGCTGCTCGGCTGGCTGTTCATCGGCTATCTGTTCCGTCCAATGCTGCCAGAGGTGCAGATCGATTCCTATATCGCCGGATTGATCATCCTTGCCGCGGCGCCCTGCACGGCGATGGTGTTCGTCTGGTCAAACCTGACCAAGGGCGAGCCACTCTTCACGCTGTCGCAGGTCGCACTGAATGACGCCATCATGGTGGTGGCATTTGCGCCGATCGTTGGCGTGCTGCTCGGTCTTTCCGCCATTACCGTGCCGTGGGCGACACTGGTGTTCTCGGTCGTGCTCTACATTATTCTGCCGGTGATAGCCGCCCAGATCCTGCGCCGAAGTCTGCTTGCTTCCGGATCATCGGCATCCCTCGACCGTCTGCTGAAAACACTCCAGCCACTATCGTTGGTGGCGCTCCTTGCCACGCTGGTGCTGCTGTTCGGCTTCCAGGGCGAGCAGATCATCGCCCAGCCGACCATCATCGCCTTGCTGGCGGTGCCCATCCTGATCCAGGTCTACTTCAACTCCGGCCTCGCCTATCTGCTCAACCGGATATCGGGCGAGCAACATTGCGTCGCCGGTCCGTCGGCCTTGATCGGCGCCTCGAACTTCTTCGAACTGGCGGTCGCCGCAGCAATCAGCCTGTTCGGCTTCAACTCGGGCGCCGCACTCGCGACCGTCGTCGGTGTCCTTATTGAGGTTCCGGTGATGCTGTCAGTCGTCTGGATCGTCAACCGCAGCAAGGGCTGGTACGAGCGCGGCGCCGCCGTGCAGGCAACCTCTCATTCCAAACCCGACGCCATTGAAAGGGTCTGACCATGGACGCCCTCATCTATCACAATCCGGATTGCGGCACATCGCGCAACACGCTGGAAATGATCCGGAATGCCGGTATCGAACCCACGGTGATCGAGTACCTTAACAACCCGCCGTCTCGCGAACAGCTTGCGAAGATGATCACTGACGCCGGTCTGACAGTGCGCGAGGCGATCCGTGAAAAGGGAACGCCCTATACGGAATTGGGCCTGGACGACTTGTCATTGACCGACGATCAGCTGCTCGACGCCATGCTGAAGGACCCGATACTGATCAACCGGCCGTTCGTTGTTACGCCGCTTGGCACGAGGCTCGCGCGTCCGTCGGAGGTGGTCCTGGAAATCCTTCCCGAGACGCACAAAGGCGCCTTCACCAAGGAGGATGGTGAACAGGTACTCGACAGCGAGGGTAAGCGCATTGGTTGATTTGCCTGCTGCATCGCTGGAGCATCTGCGCCAGCCGGACTTGAGCGCGCTGCGTCCAGCGTTCTCAACCCATAAGCCGCGCATCCTGATCCTTTACGGCTCCCTGCGGACCATCTCCTATAGCCGGTTCCTGGCGCTCGAGGCGGGTCGGCTGCTCGAACACTTCGGCTGCGAGGTAAGGATCTTCAATCCGGACGGTCTGCCTCTGCCTGACGCCGAACCGGTGAGCCATCCGAAGGTGCAAGAACTGCGCGAGCTATCGGCCTGGTCGGAGGGTCAGGTCTGGGTCAGCCCCGAACGCCATGGGGCGATGACAGGGATTATGAAGGCGCAGATTGACTGGATTCCATTGTCGATCGGGTCTGTTCGTCCGACCCAGGGCAAAACTTTGGCGGTGATGCAGGTGTCTGGCGGATCGCAGTCGTTCAATGCCATCAACCAGCTTCGCGTTCTCGGCCGCTGGATGCGGATGATCACGATTCCGAACCAGTCGTCGGTGGCCAAAGCCTTCCAGGAGTTCGATGCGGACGGGCGGATGAAGCCATCTTCCTATTACGATCGCGTCGTCGACGTCTGCGAGGAACTGGTGAAGTTCACCCTGCTGACACGGGATGCGTCTTCCTATCTCACCGATCGCTACAGTGAGCGGAAGGAAGAGGCCGAAAAGCTTGAGCAGCGCGTGAGCCTCAAATCCATATGACCGAACGTCCGCCGATCGCCGCCATCCTTGCCTTGGGCCTCACACAGATCATCGGCTACGGGACTCTCTATTACAGCTTCAGCATTCTCGCGCCAGACATGGCACGAGATCTGAACTGGTCGACGGAATGGATCTTCGGTGCGCTTTCGGCGGCACTTCTCCTGGGCGGACTGAGTGCACCATGGCTCGGAAGGGCAATTGACCATTTTGGCGCGGGTCGCGTCATGACGGCCGGCTCGGCGATCGCCGCCGCAGCACTTGTTGCTTGCGCCTTCGCTCCCGGCAAGACTGCGTTCGTCGTAGCGTTGATCGTCATCGAAGTCGCGGCGAACCTGGTGCAATATGGCGCAGCCTTCGCGCTGCTCGTACAAATCCGGCCGCAGACCGCTCAACGCAGCATTACCTATCTGACGCTGATTGCGGGGTTCGCTTCGACAATCTTCTGGCCTATTACCACGGCGCTGCATGCCCACCTCTCGTGGCAGAACATCTATCTTGTGTTCGCCGGGCTCAATCTCCTGATCTGTCTGCCTCTCCACGTCTGGCTGTCGTACGGCCTTTCCAAGGGTCGTCGACAGGAACAGACCGGGTCGGGGCACGTGGTAGAAGGGGTTCTTGACCCGAACGTCAGGCGCGTTGCCTTCATACTGATGGTGGCTGGCTTCTCGTTGCAGTCCCTCGTCAGCGCGGCAGTGTTGGTCCATATGGTGCCGCTGCTATCCGGGCTCGGTCTAGGTGCCACGGCGGCCATCGTCGGCACACTGTTCGGCCCGTCGCAGGTGTTGAGCCGCTTCACCAATATGGTGCTTGGCGGCAATCTGCCGCCACTGGTTCTGGCGACGATCGCCGCCGTGCTGATCCCCGGTGGCGTGCTGATCTTGATCGTCACGGCGCCCTCTGTGACCGGCGCGATGGCTTTTGCCATTGTGTTCGGTCTGGGCAATGGCCTGTTCAGCATCGTCACCGGCACTCTGCCGTTGATGCTGTTTGGCAGCGAGGGATACGGCAGGCTTCAGGGCAAGGTCATGGCCGCGAGGCTGATCGTCTCTGCGACCGCACCGTTCGCCCTGGCATTTGCCATGGCCCATATCGGTGCGACCTGGTCGCTCGCGACCACAACGGGGCTTGGCGCACTAGCGGTTCTGGCGTTCGCTGGGATCGGTCGGCTGATGCATGACCGACGAGATGACCTTGGTTGAGGTGTAGCCCGAGGGGTTTTAAAACTGGGGGCCCCTCCCAGATCATAGCGATCTCATTCGAGGTCAGCGAGATAAAGTGCGATGTCGCTTGCGAATTGCTCGTTCTCGGCATGTGCCTTGGCGACGACAGCGGCAAGCTTGAAATAACCGCTCATCAGGCGACTGGTGTCTGTCAACTTCTAGGCTTGTATCTCGGTCTTCTGCGATCCGAACCTTGAGATCACGCGGATATAGATCATCTCGCTAACCAGTTCGACGAGGGTCTGCGTCACGATGATCGCAGGCAGAAGCGGCATCGCATTAGGCACCGCAAATGCCAAAGGAAGCACCACCAACGAATTGCGGGTGGACGCGCTGAAAGCGATGGCCCTGGCACCCGGTACCGCTACGCGAAAACTCCTCGCGACCATCCAGCCGATGAAGGGGGCGATGACCGCGAAAGCTATGTAGACTGGCAATGTTTGCAACGCTCCATCGAGAGCGAGACCAAGCTGCGGAACGACTGCAGCAACAACGATGAAGAGCACGGCAGCCGTCGCTGGGACGGGAAGCAGTCCGAGCGCGCTCGAAACCCTGGACATGAAGCCGAGCCGTGCAGCAGAGAACTGTATCAGCGCGGCCCCAAACAGTGGAAACACGATCAGCCAGACGAAGGCGCGGATGAACGGTTCGATCTGCACGAGATTGCCAGCCTCGTCGCTGAGAAAAACCTTGAGATAAAACGGAAGCAGGACCATCTGCGCAATCAGGAGCACCGGGGTCGATGCGAGAAGGAGTTTGGCATCAGCCCGGCCCAGATGCGCGAAAGTCACGACGTAGTCGATGCATGGTGTTAGGAGCACCAGAAGGACCCCGATACGGATCATCGGGTCAGCCGGGAGAAGATGCACGAGACCGAACACGAGGATCGGAACGGCAACGAAGTTCGTAACGAGCAGAGCACCGAGAAACCGTATCTGTAGGAATGCCCTCCCGAGATCGGCGAGCGGAACCTGGAGGAAGGTGACAAAGAGCATGAAGGCCAGTGCGGGATTGATCGCCACTTCCAGTGACGTCGTTCCGGACACGATGCCTGCGGCGGTGGCGGCGAGAACCACGGCCGCAAAATAGATGCCGACCTGCCGGGTCTCCAGAATGTCACGCAGTTCGCTCATTCTCTCACTCGCATACGATGGGTTTGGGCTCGACAACCTTCTGCGGTCGCCCGGTGCATTTCGCGAAGAGATCGATCGCCCGATCACAGACTTCGCAATGACCTGAACAGCAGTCCTTCATCAGGAATGCGACGAGGTCGGAGAGCGCCGGGAAGATCGCACTGTAGATGATACTGCGCCCTTCACGGCGGCTTTCAATCAGACCGGCGTGTTCAAGGTGGTTGAGATGGAATGAAACCCTGGGAGCCGACGCGGTCTCCAGGGCTTGCGTTATCGCACCCGCCGCCATTCCATCAGCGCCCGCGGTAACGAGCAGGCGAATAATCCGCAGCCGTGTTTCCTGTGCGATGGCGGCAAACGCAGCAAGGGCTAGTTTTTCTTCCATACATTTAAACAATTCCATAATCATTTAAATGTCAAGGCATGTGTCGGGTGCGATGGTGTCGCCATGTCAAGTAAGGACTGTGCGGAACCCGCTCGACGGTACCTACACCGCCGATAATCGAGGTAGACTGGTGACGACGATCGGAGCCTTGTCCGGTACCCGGCCATAGAGGTCTACCACATCTTGATTAATCATCCGCACACAACCCGACGACACGGATTTTCCGATGCTATTCCATTCTGGGGAACCATGAATCCGGTACAGCGTGTCCTCGCCGTTCTGGAAAATGTAGAGCGCCCGCGCACCGAGCGGATTCTTCAGGCCGGGGGCCATGCCGCCGTTTGCGATGCTGTACGGCACCAGTTCAGGCTGCCGGGCGACCATCTCGTCAGGCGGCGTCCAGCGCGGCCACTGGCGCTTGTACTGGATGACACCCTGTCCTGACCATTCGAATCCCTGCCGACCAAGACCAACACCGTAACGCATCGCCTGTCCGCCCTCGTATGTGAGGTACAGGAAATAGTTCGCCGTATCGACGACCAGTGTGCCGGGCCGCTCACCCGTGGGATCGCTCACCATCTGGCGGTGGAAGCGCTTGCTGATCTTCTGGTAGGGGATCGCAGGAAGCGGGAATTGCTCTTCTGGCATCGGCCCGTATATCGTGGCGAGAGCGGGACTTTCGACCGGAATGGATGCGGGTCGCTCCTTTTCGGCTGTCGTCGCGGAACAGCCTGTCAGAGCTACCGTTGCGACCCCTACCCCGCCCATCATGAATCCGCGTCGTGTCAAACTTCCTGGCTGCACTTTATATCCTCTTGAGTATTGAAATTAAGCCCGGTGAACATCCGGGCTGATCACGCTGATCCCGCTACGAGTTTGCGGATCTTCTGCAACCGGACTTCGCGGGGCTCATGCATGTCGAGTGTCCCTTTGAAGCTGCCATCTGCGTCCATGAGATAGACGCCCGCGGTATGGTCCATGGTGTAGTTCCCACCATCGGTCGGCACTTTGCGGGAGTAGGCTGCGAATGCCTTCACTGCGGTGGCCGTCTGTTCGGGCGTACCCCTGAGCGCCATGATCCGCGGATCGAAGGAAGTCATGTAGCCATTCAGCATCGTCTCGGTGTCGCGCTCGGGATCCACGCTGATGAAGATGACATTGAACTTGTCCGCAGTAGAGCCGAGCTCTGCCATGAGGTCGGTCAGCTCGAAGAGCGTCGTGGGGCAGATGTCCGGGCAGTGCGTGAAGCCGAAGAATGCCAGATACGGATTTCCATCCAAAACGCCGTTATCGACTATCTGACCCTTATGCGAAACGAGGCGAAATGGCTTGCCGATGGCGGGGGAAGATGAGTTCGACGCATCCGCCACATTACCCGGACGCACATTCAGATCACGGCCTAGGATCAACAGCCCTGTTGCGACCACCGCGACTAGGCACCAGATCACGATCCGGAAAATCCTCACACCTTTCATCAAACCTCCCACCACTGTCCCATGTCATCGGGAATCATTCGTGGGAAAGCCGTAATCCCTCTAGTAGCCTGAGGTTCAAGAGCATTCTGACACCCTTTGTCGGTTCTGCGCTGAAGTGACGCACCGAGCCAGGTTTCGATTTTTGCCGGGACACCTATTTCTTCCGCAACTGGTCTTGACCCTCAAGCTACTAGAGGTCTCACAATGGGAGCGAATCCATTGAGGGCAGAGATTGAGGGCAGAGAATGCGTAAGGCGACAGTGCAATCGGAAGACAGGGCGTGGCTGCCGACCTTCGGGGCTTGGATGGTCGCTCTGACTTCGACTTTGGGTGCGCTGTTCATCGGGGAAGTCATGGGCCAGGCTCCTTGCGACCTCTGCTGGCACCAGCGCGCCTTCATGTTCCCATTGGCTGTCCTGCTGGCTGTGGCAGCGTTTCGGTCGGATGGCCGGGCGTGGTTCTATGCAGCGCCGCTGGCCGCCATCGGATGGCTGATTGCTGCGTTCCACAATCTCCTTTATTTCAAGGTCATCCCGACCGCCATCAAACCATGCGGTCAGGGCCCCTCCTGCTCGGGCGACGGGATGATGCTGTTCGGGGCGCTTCCCATACCCCTCCTCTCTCTTGCAGCATTCACCGCAATCATCATCCTACTTCTTATCGTGCGCCGGAGAACATCAGCATGAACAGACGCACCCTCGTCCTCGCATCGGCATCGGCCGCTATTGTCGTGTTCGCCGGAGGCGCTGCCCTCTATAACGGCAACACCACCGAGCCGACACCTGCACCTGCACCAGTCCCCGTGTCGGGGAACAACACCCTGGTCAGGATGCATTCGCCTGTCATGGGACCGGTGTCCGCTCCCGTCACCATCGTCGAGTTCTTCGATCCGTCCTGCGAGGCCTGCCGGGCCTTCTATCCGATCGTCAAGCAGATGATGGCGCAGACGGGATCCGACGTCCGCCTCGTGTTGCGCTACACTGCGTTCCATGAGGGATCCGACGATGCCGTGCGGATACTGGAAGCCGCCCGCAAGCAGAACCGCTTCCAGCCCGTTCTCGAGGCCATACTGGATCAGCAGCCTGTCTGGGCTGATCACGGAAAGCCGGATCTGGAGAAGGCGTGGCAGATCGCTGCATCGGCAGGGCTCGATATCGACCAGGGACGCCAGGACGCGGCATCGACGTCGGTCGATAAAGTTCTCGCTCAGGACATGGCCGATGTTAAAGCCAACAACGTCAAACAGACACCGACATTCTTCGTCAACGGGAAGCCTCTTACCGAATTCAGCCCCCAGGGTCTCCTGAACCTCGTCAAGGCCGAAATCGATGCGAGCAAGACAGGTTCCTGAATCCTGACTTGAGATATAGGAGCCTGAGCGCATGAGCGGACACCACCACGATCACGGAGCCGATGCCGGCGACAAGCGCATCTGGTGGGCGATCCTCGTCAACGTGCTTCTCACGTTTGCCCAGATCGCCGGAGGCATCGTCTCCGGCAGTCTGTCTTTGATAGCGGATGCAATCCACAATTTCAGCGACGCCGCTTCCCTCGTGATCGCCTACGGCGCGCGTAGGATCGCACGCCGTCCCGCCGACGATACGATGACGTTCGGCTACGTCCGGGCAGAGATCGTAGCGGCGCTGATCAACTATACGACGCTGATCGTCATCGGCATCTATCTCGTCTACGAGGCCGTCTTGCGGATTATCACGCCGGAACCGATTGAGGGATGGACTGTCGTCATTATCGCGAGCATCGCACTCGTGATCGACGTGGTCACGGCCATGCTTACCTACGCCCTTTCGAAGACCAGCATGAACATCCGCGCCGCGTTCCTGCACAATGTCTCGGACGCGCTCGGATCCGTGGGTGTCATCATCGCTGGCACACTCGTTCTCATCTATGGCTGGACCTGGATCGACCCGGCGATCACCCTCATGATCGCAGGCTACATTCTATGGCAGGCTTTCACCGAGATCGGTGGATCGATCCGTGTCCTGATGATGGCGACACCCGAGGGGGTCGATGTGAAGAAGGTCGTCGCGGACTTGCGCTCCGTCGACGGGGTGAATGACGTGCACCACGTCCACATCTGGCCTGTCGACGAAGAACACAATGCTCTCGAAGCCCATCTCGTAATCAAGGACTTGTCTCTCGCAGAAATCGCTGGGGTCAAGCGCGCCGTGCGCAAGATGCTGCTGGACAGGCACGGTATCGGTCACTGCACACTGGAGATAGAGACCGTCGAGGATGGTCGCGAAGCGGCTGTGAAGGTCATCGGCCATGTGGTCGACGAAACCTAGCTTTTTAGGTCCTCTGGGCACGCAATCGGCAAAGATGGTCGACGACGAATGCCGCATCGTCTGCAACGCCAGCGATAAGACCTGAAGCACGGTTTCGCTGCCATGGTCGTCCGACATAGTAGAGGCCCGCGACGGGGGAAATGCCTTCGCGATGGACCGCTTCATGTCGGCTGCCGACCGCCCCTTCGATATCGATCCAGCGAAAGTCTTCGGCATATCCTGTCGCCCATATGATCGAACCGATGTCCTCGCTCGTCCCATCCTCGAATTTAGCCCGCCTACCGTCGAGAGCGACCAGTCTGGACTTGAGGCTAACGCCACTCCGGATGAGAGAAGCATCATCGTTGCCGCGCGTGGGAAATGGATCTGCCTCTCGCATCCGTCTTCCGATCAGCCCGTAAGCGGAAACCCGCAGAAAACCGAGCCGCTCAAGCCACCACCATATACTGCGGCCGAGAATATTCTCCGGTAGCAGCTTCCGCTGTCTTCCGCGTGCCAGTAGTGCCCGATGCGAAGCCGCCAGTTCCATCGCCACGTCCCTTCCACTTGCACCATCTCCGACGACCAGAACAGGGCCACTCGTGATCGAGCCCGCATTGCGGAAATCCGCGACGTGCATCTGTTGAATGTCGGATGGGGGTGAATAGGAGATTTCGGGTGTTCGGGTCGTGGAAAACGCACCCGTGGCGACGATCACCGCCTGACTGATCAAGCGTCCGCCGCCCTCCAGATAAGCGAGGAATAACCCGTCCACCTTTTCAAGCCTGACGACCTTCGCCGATCTGATAATCGGGTAGCCGTTGCTCGCGGCGTACCGCTCAAGATAGTCTGAAAATTCATCCTTGGTGGCGTAACCATCGGGATCACCGATCAGCGGGATGCCAGGGAGACTGCTGATGCGGCGCGGCGTAAAGAGCGTGAGGGTGTCGTATCGGTTCCTCCAGCTATCGCCGATCGCTTGTCCGGCATCGACAATCAGAAAGCTCAGCCCTGCCGTCTTCAGAGCATTGGCGGCGGCAAGCCCGGCCTGCCCTGCGCCGATGATCAGAATGTCGGCTCGCAGCCCCATGCTGCTATCCATGGACATCGCAACACCCGGTCACGGCCGTGCCGAGGTGACAGCACCTGCGCCCTCCGGCCTTGCCTCCCGACCTATGTGGAGGAAGCTGTAGGAGAAAACGGCTACGACGAATGTCGCCAGGATCGCTAGCATGATCCAGTTGTTGCGTTTCACCCTGCGCATCCGATCATCGGGCTTGGCCACGTTCAATCTCCACCCGTCTCTGTCGCCGTCGCTGCCTCGGAACGCTTCCGCACTTCCTTGAAGGGATCGGCCAGCGCTGCGTCTGGCCTGCTGACCGGATAGTTTATCCCCGATATGCGGGCCGCAAGCTTTTCGGCACCGTCCTTCTTGAGAAGCGCACGGAAGCTGGGATGCATTCCGCCGTCGACGTACGCGGATACCGCAGAGCCTCGCTCCGCCATTGCGGCATCGACCTTCTTCTTCTCCACAGCCATTCGCGCTACGAGCTGCGGATCCTGTGGGGCCGAGACAACCGGGCAAGCAGCCAGAGGATCACGCGGTTCGCCCCCGACAAACTCAGTGTTGAACATGTAGCGGCGACCGCATACTGAAACCTTGGGCTGCTGCTTCGTCAGTTCGAAGGCATCGTAGCCTTCCTTGAGCGTCCGCCAGAACGGCAGGTTCTCGTCATCCTTGTGCAGCGCCATGTTTTCAGCAGTCATGCGATAAGGATAGGCCTGGACCTGGAAACGATCCTGTCCGGACGAGAGGGCCTTGGAGACGACTGCATAGATCTCACCCACGCCCTGATCGGTCAACGCATAGCATCCGGAGGAAGAGCAGGCACCATGGACCATGAGCGCTTCTCCCGTGTAGCCGAGTGCGGCCTCCAGCCTGTTCGGGTAGCCGAGATTGAAGGATACATAGTACTGGGACTTGGGGTTCAGCATCCCTCTGGACACGTGGTAGAAGCCTTCCGGTGCCTGACGGTCGCCGTTGGCAGTCTTAGGACCCAGCTTTCCAGACCATCTGCACATCGGGTAGGTCTTGAGCAGAGCATAGCGACCGGTCCCGTTGATCTTCCAGACCTCAAGCTCACTCTCCTGCTTGAATATCCTGACGAGCACAGGGCTTTCGGGTTTCATTCCCATCTTCGACATCTCCGTCAGCAGCTTCCCGGAAATCTGAGGTGCCGCCTGAGAGAGGTCGTCGAGAGCCATGTCGGAGACGACGCAACCCGACAGGGCAGCGCCGACGACGGCTAGTGCAGCCACTCGGCGGATAACGGCGCGGATGAGACATGCTCCAGGTACCCGGATCATCTTGGACATCGAAGTCATGCGGCGTTTCTATGCCCTGGTTCATGGGAACTGCGTCCGGCAAGCGTGTTCGAGGACGGTGTTCCCGGTTAAATACGATTCCATTATCGAGTGAGAATGCTCGAGCACCCATCCACTGACCGATTCGCCGCAATCATAGGACCTCTAGCTGCTTGAGGTGCAAGAGGGCTGCCCCTCGAAAATGCATCGTTTCGAGGACGAACTGCACGACAACTTGATTTTCCATCCAGTGCTCCGGGTTCTATTTTTGCCCGATGAGAAACCGGACCATGAAATTCGCCTGCGCCGCATCCTGTATCGCGGTCTTCTCGGTAGCGGGCTACACCTTTGTGAAGCTTACGCTCGCGGTTGTCTGCTGGGTGACGGGCCACGACCTGCTGGAAGCGATCGTCGGTTCGATCGCGTCGATCGCACTTGGTGTGGCGATCGGGATCGAGACGTTCCTATGGCTCAGGGACTGGCGTGCGAGGAAGCTCGGTTCTCCCTCGACATGATGATTGTAGGGACCTACCGATGACAACGGTGGACCATGCTGTGCCGGACACGAAGGACTCACTTGATTTACCATGGGGAAATCCTCATTTTGCAATATCGCGGCCCTGTTCGTGCCGCATGGAGGATCGATGCTCACTATTGGAGACCTGTCGAAGACGACCGGTGTGAAAGTGCCAACCATCAGATATTACGAGCAGATGGGGCTTCTGTCGCCGCCGGAGCGCTCGGAGGGCAACCAACGCCGCTATTCCAGAACTGAGCAGGAACGCCTCTCGTTCATCCGGCATGCGCGCGATCTCGGTCTGACAATAGAAGCGATCCGTGAACTGATCGATCTCAGCCAGCATCCGGAGAAACCATGCGAAGAGGCTGACAGGATCGCGGCAAAACAGCTCATCGCCGTCCGACAGAAGATCGAACGGCTGAGGAAGCTAGAGGCAGAACTCGAGCGGATTTCGACACACTGCCACTCCAACCAGGTGCGCGACTGCTACGTGATCCGGGCGCTGGCCAATCATGACATGTGCACCACGGATCACGATTGAAAACCGAAACGATGATGGACAGCGTCCACTTACTCACGGTGAGATGATCGCGTAGTCGCCACTCATGTCTACTACGCGACGAAGTCGTACAGCAGCTTGATGTTCAGCAAGGCGATCACCACGGCAATGAGCCAGGCAAATGACGTGAGCCAAAGCGGTGCCTTGAGTTCCCCCATCTTCGCGCGATCAGAAGTAAACATCACGAGCGGAAATACTGCGAAGGAAAGCTGGAGACTGAGGACGACCTGGGTGAGGATCAGTAGCTGTCCGGTGCCGCTGTCTCCGAATGCGATGGTGACGCCTGCGGCGGGAATGATCGCTATCCCCCGTGTGATCAGGCGGCGAAGCCACGGCGCTAGCTGTATCTTGAGGAACCCCTCCATGACGATCTGGCCAGCAAGGGTCGCGGTCACGGTCGAATTGATGCCGCAGCACAAAAGCGCGATCCCGAACAGCGTCGGAGCGATGGCAAGGCCCAGCAGTGGAGCCAGCAGATTATGGGCTTCGCCCAGTTCCGCAACGGACGTCTGTCCGGTCTTGTGGAAAGTCGCCGCGGCAAGGATGAGGATGGAGGCGTTGACGAGCAAAGCGAACATCAGTGCGACGGTGGAGTCGATCGTCGCGAACTTCAAAGCTTCGCGCTTCTCGGGCAGCGTGTGGCCGTAGTCGCGGGTCTGCACAATTCCAGAATGGAGATAGAGGTTGTGCGGCATGACGGTCGCGCCGAGGATGCCCAGCGCAAGATAGAGCATGTCTGGGTTGGTGATGATCTCGGTGGTGGGCGCGAATCCGAGAATCACCTGACCCCAATCCGGATCGGCAAGCACGATCTGGATGGTGAAGCAGACAGCGATCACCCCGAGCAGCGTTATGACGAGCGCTTCGACCCAACGGAAGCCCAGCTTCTGAAGGTACAGGATCAGGAAAACGTCCAGTGCGGTGATGATCACCCCTAGTTCCAGCGGGATGCCGAAGATGAGGTTGAGGCCGATCGCGGTGCCGATCACCTCGGCGATGTCTGTCGCGATGATGGCGATCTCGGCCAGCAGCCACAAAACCATAGCCACTGGCTTGGGGAAAGCGTCCCGACACGCCTGCGCCAGATCCCGCCCGGAGCCAATGGCAAGCCGCGCACAGAGCGACTGCAGGACAATCGCCATAATGTTCGAAACAAGTGCCACAGTGAGCAGCGCATATCCGAACCTCGATCCACCAGCCAGCGACGTCGCCCAGTTGCCCGGATCCATGTATCCAACTGCAACTAGATAGCCGGGGCCGAAAAAGGCCATTGCCCTGCGGAAGGTTCCTGATCCCGCAGCAACTCCGATGGAACGGTGAACATCCGATAGAGATGCCTCACCCACGGTCCGCCGCCAGCCTTTGATCGGTTTGTCCATAGCCCCGCCTCGCCTTCATAGCCCTTGCTATATTGCAATTGCAAATCATTCGCATTAATCGACGGCGTTGGCAAGACGGTATCCTTTGGTGCCTTGAGCGCTGGTATTTTCCTGAATTCGCTGGTGATGATCCACTTTCCCCGGTCAGATCGAAGACCGGATTTGGAAGTCCTCCAGAAAACATCGTGTTGCGTTTGACAGTCTCTCCCGCTCCGCGACGGGCTGCGTATCAACATCCACGACGGGCGAGGATAACGAAACGTTAATCAGTTTTATGCAATTTTAAGTGTATATTAATTCAAACTTCATTGCGGTTGGTGTCGTGCCAAATCCTCGATTGGTTTCAGACCCGCCAGGTGCAAACTACACATCGGCGGACGTTCTGGGCTGCTCATGGTCAATGCTTTCGGAGATGACGGTTAGATATGATAGGTTTTATCGTACGGCTTAACCGCCGCGCCCATTTCAGTGTGGAATCTAGGGTTAAGCCTGTTACTAAAGCCTTTGTCGGTACATCCGAACGCCGCAAGCGTGACAGTCGACAAAGACTGACCTTCCTGATTGCAGGCTTTGCGGTGATGTACATTGTCGTCGGCGCACGTCTCGTCCAGTATGGCCTGACCGACCCGGTGGTGACGGGATCCATTCATCCCAGCGCCAATGCCGTCGCAACGCGCCCGGACATTCTCGATCGTAACGGCGAGCTTCTAGCGACTGATATCAACACCGTGTCGCTCTATGCGGAACCGCGACGTATTGTCGACGCTGATGAGGTTGTGGAGAAACTTGCAACCGTGCTGCCAAACCTTGACTGGAGCGACACGCACAGGAAGCTCCGATCCGGTTCCGGCTTTCAGTGGTTGCGCCGCCAGCTCACGCCCCGGCAGCAGTCTGATATTCTTGCGCTTGGGATTCCCGGCATAGGTTTCCGTCCGGAGAAGCGACGCTTCTATCCGGGTGCTGCCACCGCCTCCCATATTGTCGGCCATGTCAATGTCGACAACCTCGGTCTTGCCGGTATGGAGAGGTACATCGATCAGCAAGGGTATGCCGACCTTCGAGCGACGGGCCTGACGAACGATACGCGGCTCGAGCCTGTGAGGCTTTCGATCGACGTCCGCGTCCAGCATATCGTTCGCGAAATCGCGGCGCGCGCGATTACGAATTATCAGGCAGAAGCTGCTGGTGCCGTCATTCTCGACGTGGAAACTGGAGAGGTCATCGCTATGGCTTCCGTTCCTGACTACGATCCGAACCAGCCTTCGCGCACCCTCCCCGATGGCTCGGTCGACAAGGAATACGAAAAAGGCTGGTTCAACCGGATCAGCAACGCCACATTTGAGATGGGCTCAACATTTAAAAGCTTTACGCTTGCCATGGGTCTGGACGCGGAGAAGATCACCTTGAATTCCGTCGTGGATGCGTCCCGCCCCATCCGTATGGGTGGGTTCACGATCAAGGACTTCAAGGGAAAGAACCGACCGCTATCGATCCCTGAGGTTTTTCAGTATTCATCGAACATCGGAACGGCGGCTGTTGCCGACAGGGTCGGGATAGAGGGGCATAAGGAGTTTCTTACGAGACTGGGGCTGCTTTCCAAGATGGACACGGAGATGCCCGGCGTAGCGACCCCTACCCAACCCCGAACGTGGAAGAAGATCAATTCCGTCACGATCTCGTTCGGTCACGGCGTAGCCACCACCCCACTGCAGACCGCCGTTGCTGCCGCGGCTCTGATCAACGGCGGCAACCTGATGAACCCCACCTTCCTTCCACGTTCGAAAGACGATGCAGCATTGGTTTCCCGCGCCGTCATCAAAGAGAAGACCAGTGCGGACATGCGGTTCCTCTACAACTGGAACGGCCTCAAGGGTTCTGGCCGAGGCGCCCAGGTCGAAGGCTTTCATGTGGGCGGAAAGACCGGGACTGCCGACAAGGTCATAAATGGCAGGTATGCCAGCGACATCAACTTCAACGCATTTGTCGCGGGCTTTCCGATGGACAAGCCGAGATACGTCGTGCTGACAATCATCGATGCGCCGAAAACAGGTGTGAACGGAGGAAGGACCGCGGCTTCCACCGCGGCTCCGATGACCAAAGAGATCATCGAGAGAACAGCCGCCTTGCTTGATGTGAAGCCCCGGTTCGGAGGTGAAACCGGCCCTCAGATGCTGGTCAACTACTGATTGGTCATGGGATCATCGTCCATGAATGGTTCGGCGACGAGCGGGAAGCTATCTCATCACCGCCATCGGACAAACGCTAGTTTGCTCAGATACGCCGTGAAGTGAAAAACAGGCTATGGCTATGGCTCTGGCCTTGGGTGTGCCGCTGCCACCTGTCCGCGGATCGGTCACGCGATGAACGCCATCTTGAAATTGACGAAGGCGCCCGTCCTGTTCCCAGCAGACACCTTCAGACATTCAGACCCGGACGACCTCCGCTTTCGCGCTAATTCACGGCTTGGTGTGGGCACCATGGTCTTGGGAAGCCGACGGCGCCTCCGCCTTTGACTGAACCACGAACTCGACCTCGACGGGACCCGCCCTCTCGAACTGCAGAGTAGCCTTGAATTTCTCTCCTTCGCCTGGGCGCTGCCTGGGGTTCACAAGCATGATGTGTGCTCCGCCCGGTTGCAGTTTCACGGTCTCCCCAGCTTGGATCTCGATGCCCTGCGTCGCGGGTCGCATGCGCGCGACCCCATCGACCAGTGTCGACTCGTGTAGCTCCAGACGTTCGGCGGCGGGCGTGCTGCCGCCAACAAGCCGATCGGCTTCCTCTCCGGTGTTGACGATCACGAGATATGCGCCAAGTACGGGTGCAACCGGAGGTGCCTTGGCCGACCAAGGGTGTTTAAGTTCAAGGCTGCCCGCCTTGAAGTCATGTGCGTCGGAGGAGACGGGAACGCCTGTCGCGGCAATGAGAGCCACGAACACGCCAGAAGCAGCGACCCTTAGATTCATAAGTATACTCCGTTCTCGCGAGCCTACCCGCGCTCTTGCTAAAACAGTTCCACCTGGTGCCAAAGACCCTTGGCGCTGGCTCTGAGCGGTATATCCCGGCAAATATCGTCTGAAAACCCTCTTACTCAATGAAATGGGCGCAGCAGGCGCAGCGCGTTCATGGTGACGAGCACCGTCGCTCCAGTGTCGGCAAGAACTGCTGGCCACAGCCCGGTGACACCAATGATGGTCGTGACCAAAGACTGCCTGCCCATCCGCACGCCGATGACTTCTCGACTGCCAGTTGTCTCGAGTGACACACTGGAGTACCGTTCGCGATCAGCGAGCATGTGCCCAGGTGCAGCAAATCGGGGACATAGCTGCCCGAATCTTACCTTCGATGGCTCGTAAGGCTTCGGCTTTTTGGCCATGGCGAAACCTTCATGATCTGACATACGCTGGCATCGATTGAGGTTATAGACGTGGGGGCGGCCTTGGGATTGGAGCGAAGCCAGTCAGCGTGCCTCTTACTTCATGCGGGACGAAGCGGCGATGTCCACGCGGTCACGACTTGGACAAAAAGATCAGCTTAATGACATGCCCGAACACCGAGATTAGAAAAAAGCTGTTTTTGTACGCAGTCCGGCTACGTCGATGGGCGGTGTCAGGCATTTTCCCAGTATTTACGTATTCACAAACTCGGAGCGCTTCTCTGAATATCAGTGAGCGTGGATCCCAATCGCGCTAACTTATCGCAGGCGTCTCCAGTCAGCGCATTGATACGCTAACGCTCTAGCTGAAACGCAGCCAAAATTTTTCTATTAAGCGCTTCGTATTTGTGTGGAGCGAAATTCTGGCATCTTCGGGGACTGGTTGTTTCGTGATCACAAAAGGCCTTTGAAGCCTCCGGGTACTAACTCCGTAATCAGACACGTTGCCTGTCTTAATCTGTCCCACTCCTTATCGGAGGCAGTCCGCAGAAGGACAGGGCCCTGTCCAACGACCTAAAGACCACGACGATCCTTTCTCATTTTCGCTAGGCTGCACGCTCGTTGATGCGGGATGGGAAGCAGTCTCGGGAATTGGTGCGATCCTCAACCAAATCAATAAATCGCATTTTTCTTTACTTTCGAGGCGTCCCGCACAGTCGCGTAGATGCTCCTAGGATGGATTGAATCGCTTGCACTCAGCAAAGATATCGAGTGACCGATCGTAGATGCTGGAACTGATGTTCATCATGCTCAGGACACTGTTGAAAAGATTGTCATGCGACTGCGGGGAATTCCTGTTGCTTGACAAGCAAACCCTGTCAACACCCATTGACTCCTCAAACTGCCGATCCATCCACAGCACGAAGGGAATCTTGGTTTGGACATCCGGTGCCAGCATATAGGGCGCACCATGGAGGTATAGCCCCTGCTCGCCTAGAGATTCGCCATGATCCGACATATATATCATGCTCCCTTGGACGCGTTCTGAACTCGCTTTCAATCCTTCTATGATACTAGAGAGTATGAAATCCGTATACAGGATTGTATTGTCGTATGTGTTTACGATTTCGTCCGGCTTGCAG
The DNA here is from genome assembly GCF_017313405.1 of Agrobacterium burrii. Classification (NCBI taxonomy): domain Bacteria; kingdom Pseudomonadati; phylum Pseudomonadota; class Alphaproteobacteria; order Hyphomicrobiales; family Rhizobiaceae; genus Agrobacterium; species Agrobacterium burrii. The sequence goes on along the minus strand of NZ_JAFLNA010000018.1, from coordinate 73,241 downwards.
TTTCCAAGTTCGGCGGTGCGGCAATCTGGAGTGAAACGCCGGAAGGCATCGGGATAGCGTAGATAATAAGCGGGGCCATGACTGCCCATTTGATGAAGAACCAGGACGCTGTCCTGTTTGACATTGCGGAGCCAGGCCTCGAGCTTGTCCAAAAAAACGCCATCTTGACACTCGCCCAACTTGCAGTAACGTGTATCGTTCGATGCCGACAGGTTGACGAAGGGTATTCTGTCGGCAATTCCCTTGCTGCCTGTGCTGTTGTCCCACCATTCAACTTTGATACCGGAATTCTCGATTACATCGACCAGTGTTTCGGTTTCGAGACCCTTTTCGTGCGTGTAGTCGACTCGCTTGAACTTGGAGAACATGCAAGGCAAGGACGTCGCTGTCGCTGTCCCGCAACTGTAAGTTTCCGGGAAGTAAATGATGTCCTGTTTCGCGAGAAGCGGGTTCGTTTCACGTTGATAGCCACCCAACGAGAAATTCTGGGCACGCGCTGTTTCACCTGCAACAATAACGGTTACTCGGGGTTTGCGGGAGCCATTCACCGGTGGAACGACTTTCGCGTCATGTCCAAGCGGTTGGGCAACTATTTTAGCTTCGGCCTGGACCTGTGTGAATAGTTTTACAACACTCACGAGAGGCGTCACGGGGTTCAAGGCCCTGGCGATATCTCGATGCTCACGAACAGCCGCAGTGTAGGTCGCGGAATAGGACACTGCTGCGCCGGTGAAGACAAGCATACAACCCGCAATGACAGCGCAATTGTGAGCGATCTTCCCCAATATTGGCCTGTGAACCACGCGAACCCAAAGAATAAGACCCATCGGTAAAAATGCGAATAGGGCAAGATGTCCCACAAAGCCCCATGTGATGAGATGCTGTGCTTCGGCAGGTGTTGTCTGATAAGCGTTGCGCATCATATCGCTGTCAATAACGACACCAAACTGATCCATGAACCAGGACGCCGCAGCGGACGCCATGACGAAAAAAATGAAAAACGGTTTAATCACGTATTTGGTAGAGATCACCGTCAACGCTGCAGTGAACAAGGCAATCATGGCAATGTAGAGCGTAAAAATGGAGGTAGGTTCTTGTGCCAAATAGGTATGGACCTTCGACCAGAACGTTCTGTTGCTCGTGAAAAGCAGGAAGAGGGCAACACACACACTCAGCGTGACACTGCCCAGTTGCGGCCTGTAAAACGCTGATTTTCTGCCGTCTGTTTTCCCGAACCTCATGCTCTAACATATCCTATTTCGAATTTTTGCGTTTCCACGAGGGCCTGAAACGGTTGGTGCCGTTCCAGCAAATTACCATCAGCAAAGTCGCTGCCGAACCGGTTTACAGGCTCTAGCGGCTAGAGGTGCAAGTAAATAATTCACTAGGGCGTAGAATCGGGAAGATCGATTGTCGTAAAGAGCGGCCCGGATATCTGCGGCGTTCTTTCTCACAAGCCGACGTCCATGGGCAGCAATTTCCCGGCTCTCAAGCGGCGATGCGTTCCGCGCTGGTTTCGGTTGCGCGAAGTACAAGAATACAAGTGCCGCCGCTCCGGCGACTAATGCAACGTCGAAGAGTGCCATACACCTGTATAAAAATCGAGACAGTTGGTCACGGCGCCGTTCAAAAGACGGTTGGCAATATTTCCCGCTGCACCACCGGCACTCGTGCACACCGCAATTGCCTCTGGCATGATCGGCGTCCGATACGCCTGTAGCAGCAATCCGGCAACGACGATGGATTGTTCCGCAACCATCCCAAAGCTCGTGCCATTGTTGTAGACAAGCACGAGACTGAATGACGAAAGACAGGGTTAGAATGAGACTGAGGCAAGACAGATTTTATAACTTGCATTTTGCATGTGAAGAATTCCGGTTTCGTATATTGCGGCAGAAGTTTCGGCCAACGTATCGCACAAAGTTGAAACGAACCGCAGAATGCGAAAATCAGTTAAGATCCGAAACGCTGACTGCACTTGTAGCAACGACCGGAGTTTTTTCAGCCATGACTTAAGACCCAGCGCCGTCCTGATCGCGTATTTGCCTGTCTCTTCGAAATGGTCTGCATGATCGAACCGAAACTCTTTACCGGCAACGTTTGCCCATTTTTTCCCGTTCACACTCTCATTTTGTCAAACGTGAACCACACACGTCAACGCCCGGTAAGTATGACAGCAGAGCATTATGACGCAGATCAAATCTGGTTAAGTAATGAATATCGAAAGCTCCTTCTGTTCAAGAAACAGCTCAGTGGCCTACGCTCAGTTACTTCAATCTCCGTCGCCATGATGATGATCGGTGCGGTTGGAACCGGGCGCACGGATCGTCAAAGACGCGACAAGGCTGCTGCCATCATCGAATTCGGCTTCGATGCTCATGCCTTGAGGGAAACCAAGCATGGCTTCGAGTTCGAAGAAGAGCGTATCAGGGCCCATGAACAACTCCGCCTGCTTCGGTATGACAACGAAAGCCTGCGTAAGTGGCGTCGGCCGAGCCGTGCCAGCACCGTCCGTCCTCTGCATCAGGATTGCATTTTTGTAGCCAGGAATTGATACCCGCGTCAGTCTCTTGTCCGAGATACTGCCATTGAAAATAGTGAGATAGGCGACATCGGGCATTCCTTTCATGCCCCTGATAACCTCCGCGTGTTCGATCGTCAGCGTTTTGTAATCGATTCCATGATCCGCTTGTTGCGAAGCAAGAAGTGGCGCGCCAAACCCTAGGACACCGGCAAAACAACCGACAACCCAGAAGCGATGGCTTGATGTGAAGATCATGGTTTGGCACGGGCCGACAGTCTGAGTGATTACGTGTTCGAGCGATCGACGGGGGTGGGAGGGCATCTTCACGCTCCCAGCCAGATTTTGATTGCAAGTCCCATCAATCCGACCCTGAGAACACCGCAAGCCCAAAGGATGACAAACCAGCCCAACTGCCGCGCGCGCATACGAACAAACATCAATGATAGCCCTCCTCTGGGTCAACCTTTCCGTGGAAGACGCAGTAAGCGTAACTTGCGTAAGCAATGATAATCGGGATGAGAACGACAGTGCCGCCAAGCAGGATCCGCCAGTGCCTGCGGGTCGTCATTGCATGACGACAATCTTCGCCTTAAATGGGACACGGGCATAAAGATCAATGACGTCCTGGTTGATCAGACGCACGCAGCCCGATGACACCGCCTTGCCGACCGAGCGCCAATCCTTGTTGCCGTGGAGGCGATAGAGTGTGTCTTGTCCGTTCTGGAAAATATAAAGCGCACGTGCCCCAAGCGGATTGTCGAGACCGCCTGCCATTCCGCCATTTTCTATTGAATATTGTTTGAGTTCAGGTTGACGTGCAACCATTTCGTTCGGTGGCTTCCAGCGCGGCCAAGTCTGGCGCCAGTGTATGACGCCATCTCCCTGCCAGGCAAAACCATCGCGCCCGATGCCAACGCCATATCGCATCGCGGTTCCGCCCGGCTCTACGACATAGAGGAAACGTGAAGGCGTATCGACGATGACGGTTCCGGGCGCCTCTCCCGTCGGATCGATAACCCGCTGGCGATAGAATATCGGGTCGATCTGCTGATATGGCGTTGCGGGAATGAGAAAACCACCATCCTGAAGCGGCCCGTACATAGCTTCAAGTTCAGCTGAGGTTGGCGGGCCGACGGGCCGTTTGACCAGTGCCGGCATGGGGGCAATGCGGCCTTCGGGTGATGAGGTTGCGCAACCCGTCAGCATTGCAACAGACGACGCAGAGACAATAAGAAAGCCGCGTCGTGAAAGATTGGTTTCGAGCGTCATGAGAGTAATTGAATCCGATTTGAAATGTTTATGATTTTATCGGGCGAAGGAGACGTAGCGCGTTGATCGTCACCAGCACGGTTGCGCCGGTATCCGCCAAAATCGCCGGCCACAAGCCGGTTATGCCCATGATCGTGGTCACGAGAAACACTGCCTTCAATCCTAGCGAAAGCGTAATGTTCTGGAGTATGTTGCGCATGGTTCTTTTCGAGATCTCTACCATCTCAGCAATGTCGCCGACACGGCCATGCAGGATAGCGGCATCGGCGGTTTCAAGCGCCACATCCGTGCCGCCACCCATGGCGATGCCGACATCGGCGGCCGCGAGCGCCGGCGCATCGTTGATGCCGTCGCCGATCTTGCCGACGACGTAGCCTTGCTTCTGAAGTTCACCCACGATGCGCTGCTTGTCTTCTGGCATTAGCTCGGCTCGAACTTCGATGCCAAGCTGAGCGCCGATCGCCTTCGCCGTACGTGCGTTGTCGCCCGTCAGCATCACGGTCTTGATGCCGGCATCGGTCAGCGCCTTCAGTCCGGCCTTTGCATCTGCCCGTGGCTCGTCCCGCATGGCGATGGCACCGGCAAGCAAATCGCCGACAATCAGCACCGAGACTGTTTTGCCCTCATCATTCAGCCTGGCGATGAGCGTCAATTGGTCGTTCGACAACGGCATGCGATCGGCTGCCGATTTCGGTGATCCGAGGAAAATCTCGAGACCCTCGACAGTCCCGGTCACACCTTTGCCACCGAGAGCTTTGGCTTTTTCTGCTGCGGGAATCTGAACTTTTTCGTCCACAGCCTTGCCGAGAATGGCCATGGCCAGCGGATGGCTTGATCCGGTTTCGAGCGCTGCGGCAAAGCGTAGCACATCGGCTTCATTACGGTCGAAGGCGATCACGTCGGTGACCTTCGGCTTGCCTTCGGTCAAAGTACCCGTTTTGTCTAGCGCAATGGCCGTCAGCTTTCCGAGGGTTTCGAGAACCGCGCCACCCTTGAGAAGAAGCCCGCGCCTCGCCCCGGCGGAAAGCGAGGCGGCGATGGCCGCAGGCGTCGATATGACCAAAGCGCAAGGGCAACCGATCAGCAGAATGGCAAGGCCCTTGTAGACCCATTCCGACCAGACGCCGCCCGTTAACAGCGGCGGAATGGTTGCTACGAGGGCGGCAACCGCGACGACAGCTGGCGTATAGTAGCGGGAAAAGCTGTCGATGAACCGTTCCGTGGGCGCCTTCGACTCCTGCGCTTCCTCGACGAGCTTTACCACGCGAGCAATAGTGTTGTCGGCGGCGGCAGCCGTGACTCGGACACGAAGTGCCGCATCTCCATTGACCGTGCCTGCAAAGACCTTGTCATCCACACCCTTGGCCACAGGTGTGCTTTCGCCCGTCACCGGCGCTTCGTCAATCGAGCTTTCGCCGGAGACGATTACGCCGTCGGCCGAGATCCGGTCACCCGGACGCACGAGAATAGTAGCGCCAACCGCGAGGCTTTCTGCCGGCACCTCCCGCGTCTGCCCATTCTCTTCAAGCAGTGCATTCTTGGGAACCAGTTCCGTCAGGGATTGGATGCTCGCGCGTGCCTTGCTGGCAGCAACACCCTCCAGAAGTTCGCCGACCAGAAACAGGAACACGACCGCAGCAGCCTCCTCGGTTGCATTGATGAACAGCGCACCGACAGCTGCGATCGTCATTAGCATTTCAATGGAAAACGGCGTTCCGGCCAACGCCGCCATCACGGCGCGTCGTGCGATTGGAACGAGACCGACGAGCATCGCAGCCGTAAAGGCAAAGGCGGCAATGGCCGGAAAAAAATGGCCTATCCCATAGGCTACAACCAGCGCACCACCGGCAACGATCGTCAATCGCCCCTTTTTACTCTTCCACCACGGGCCATTCATCGGTCCATGGTCATGCCCGTGCAGGCTTTCCGGTTCGTCGCCGCCGGCCTTGCTATGGTCATGATCGGCATGCTCACCGTTGTCATGCACACCTGCAGACGCGGCTCTCATTTTCTTTTCATCGGAAACCAACTGCGCGACCGTATAGCCAAGCCCGGCGACCTTCTTGCCGATTGCTTCGAGATCGCTAGTCCCGTCATGCTTCACCGTCATCGTACCGGCTGTGACAGAAACCGATACATCCTCGACACCGGGCATCCGCCTGACGGCCGTGTCGATCTTCGTCGCGCAGGACGCGCAATCCATGCCCCCGACCCGGAATCGTATCTGCGACGCGTCGACAAGCGGAGTAACAAGGCTCTTGCCTGTTTGACTATGATCATGACCTGCATGATCGTGGTCGTCATGACCATTGTGCTCGTGGCCGTCATGGTCATGATCCACGCGATCGTGCGAACCGGCGGTGTGGTCATGGCTACAGCCCGGGCCATGCACATGCGCAGCGTTTGGAGCCGGAGCAGCAGTGGCTTTATCCGCGATAGGAACCACACTGTATCCGAGCCCGGAGACCTTCTTTCCGATCGCCGTCAGGTCACTGCTTTCGTCATGCGTCACCGTCATAGTGCCGGCGGTCACCGAAACCGATACGTCCTCGACGCCAGGCATACGCCTGACAGCCGTATCGATCTTCGTCGCGCAGGATGCGCAATCCATACCACTCACTCTGAATCGGGTCTTTACTGGCTCGGTCATGGGATATCCTTGAGTTCAAGGCTGCCACTATAGGACCTCAAGCAACTAGAGCTACAAGCGGAAAATCTGTTCCTGTTCAACTATATTGGCGAGCCGATCGCACGAAGACCGTCTGCAGGATCAGCGGCGCAAGCCGACCAAAAAACCGCCCTGCTTTCGCCAGGGTCAGGAAGATAGCCACCAGCACCAATGCAGCGATCGCCCAGATGAGGATGATGGCATCTTTACCGACCCCCCGCCCGGCGATGGTTTTGCCGTTTTCGATGACGGCACCAGCATTGCCCGCGATCCAGTTCAGGATTCCATCGGCAGAGACATAGCCGATCCAGGCCAGGAGCGACCGGAGGGCGAGCCCTATAAGAATGTCGAACCAGGCCACCAGCCGACCGGCTTTCGTTGGCTGCCAAGGCGGGCCGGATTGCCTCGTGCTTCTGTCGCGTTCATACATGTCGACGCCCTTAGCTCGGTTGATTGAGTTGTGCGCTTGGCCGAAGAGATCGGCAACACTAGATTTTCATCTCGCCTTCCGCCTCGCGCGTAGCCTGATCCTCCACCTGGATAGTAACGTGCGACAAGCCGAAGCTTTCTTCCATAACCCTGCGTGCGCTGGAGAGGATAGAACGGGCCTCAGCCATATCGGTAACGACGATGTGACAGCTCATGGCATCCATCCCAGATGTGATTGTCCACACATGCAAATCGTGGACGGCATCAACGCCCGGGATGCTCATGAGCTTCTTGTCCAACAGCAATATGTCTATTTCCGGCGGCGTACCTTCCATGAGGATATGAATGGCCTGCTTGAGGAGAATCCATGTCCGAGGAAGGATGAACAGCCCGATCACTGCACCGATGATCGGATCGGCAAGCGACCAACCGGTGAACATCACCACCCCGGCGGCAACGATGACGCCGAGCGATCCCAGCATATCGCCGAGCACCTCGAAATATGCCCCTTTGACATTCAAGCTTTCGGACGATCCGGGGGAAAGCAGCTTCATGCTAATCAGGTTGACCGTCAGGCCAATGACTGCGACGATCAGCATAGGACCGCCGAGAATTTGTGGCGGGTCGACAAACCGCTCATAGGCCTCATAAAAGATGTAAATCGTCAGCAACAGGAGAACCACTGCGTTTGCCAGCGCTGAGAGAACCTCCATGCGGACATAGCCATAGGTCTTTTGCGGCGTCGCGGGTCGCTCTGAAAATCGGATAGCGATCAGCGCCAGAGCCAGCCCACCGGCATCCGTCAGCATATGGGCCGCATCTGCCAAAAGCGCCAAGCTGCCCGTCCATAGACCGCCGACGACCTCGACCAGCATGAACGCTACCGTCAATCCCAGAGCTGTCGCCAGCCTGCTCTTGTGCCGCCCAGCAGATGTGCCCGTGGGACGTGCCGCCGTGTGAGAATGGCCAGCGCCCATATGATAGCTCCTTGTTTTTTTGAACACGCGATTGAGGCCTATTCCATCTAGTCTGAGAGCCGCCCCAGAACGATCCGTGACGGCGGTTCTGCACGTGGGTAATAGGCCAGAACCATGGCCGCCGTCACGATAATCCTCAGCGGGATTGTGCGGCGCGAACGGCTGCAGCTTCGCGATCCTCGAATGCTGAGCAACCGGGGGTTCCGGGTAAGGCTGCAATCGATAATCTTGTCGAGTTCTCCTCTGTCCAGCCAGACGCCCTTACAGTCCGGGCAATAGTCGATTTCGATCAACTGACGCTCGCTCATGACGATGATTGACCCTGCTGGAAGGGCAAAGCAATCCCTGTGCTCTGTCCTTCACGTCCGGGGTCGCAACATCGTTCATCGTCGTCTCCTGATTTTTTCGAAGTTATCCGCCAAGGGGATTGGCGAGGGCAAAAGAGAATATGGGATCTCGAGTACCTAGAGGTTCAAGGGGCACGCTTCACTATTGTTACCGATCGTCCAACGGCCGGCAGGAGAGCGATTTCGCTTTCTGGAAGTGAAGCGTGCCTGCATGCGTGATGCACCTACATAGAGACAGAGCTGGAGCGGATCCACCAGGCACTGCCACGGAGCGCAAATCAAGGATTGCTCTAATCATTGACAGACAACCAGATGGCATGGGTCCGCGGTGGCGGAGAGGCCCACACATCACGTATGTTTGAAGAGCATCGCTGACGATCTCGCTGTGCCGGCATCACCTTGACGGCCATAGACGTAGCGCTGGCAGCTTAACCCCCAGAATCGTATCGACTTGCGATTTAGACACTACAGCTATAAAGATTCCCATCACGTCCGCGCAAGCAATGTTATGTTGAGGAGGATATGTTATGAAACCGACAACCATCGGCTCTTCTCCCCGCCTCCTCACCGGCGTACCCCTGCAAGGTAACGTTCCAGCGATACCGATTAACACGGGCGCCATTGTACTTAGCGAGCTGCAGGTACAAGAAGCCGAGAAAATGCTTGCGGCGTTGGACTTTCGCGCCATGCAATCGGGCGAGGTCATCAGGATAGGCCTGGAGGCCGAGCAGGCGTTGCAGCGGACGCTGGACGGCTTCTTGGCGCGGTTTGACAAGAACAGCGCGGCCGCCGTATTCGAGTTGTTCGGCCGTCTCGAACAGGGCGTCGAGGATGCCGATCTCCCGGAGATCCTCGACAAACTCCAGAACGGCGGAAAAAAGGGTTTCCTGAGTTCGTTGCTGGGAAGGTTTCGCGGCAAGCGGCCGGAGGAGGTCGCCGCGGAATTTCTGGCGGAAATCGGTGACCTTATCACCGGGCGAACTAAGACGCTCGCTGACCGGATGATGAAGCTCGAAGGCGAACTTTCCGGCGAAATGCAGAAGCTGTTCGGCGAGTTGCAGGCACTCGATGCCCTGAAGCAGAGTTATGGCGCGCATTTCAGCGATTTCACTGTGGCCGCGGCTGTCGCCCACGCGTTCCTCGACAAGGCGCGCGCCTATGTCGCTGACGAGGAAGCGCAGCTAAATCCGGCCGATCCGGTCGCGCAGACCAGAATGGTGGAATTCAAGGACAAGCTGCAGCTGATCGAAAGCCGCGCGCTGGCGCTGGAAGGCACCTACACGCGGCTGCCTGCCGATCAGCTGGTGATTCAGCAGATCGAACAAGCAGGCATTGCGACTCTGCAAGAGACCGCCACCACGGTGGCGTCGCGGTTCGCGTCGATCAAAATGACGCTGCTATCAATCCATGGCGCGTTCGCGGTGAAGAGCGTGCAGCAGCTGGCCGACCGCCAGGCTAAGCTCGACAAGCAGCTGACCGAGATGCGCGGCCGCGCCCTGAAAGACATCGCGGTCACCGCCGCGCAGGCGCCGGGCGACAATCGCCTTGCGCAGGCAAAGCAGATCGAGCAGATCATCGCCACCACCAGCGAGATCCACGGCCTCGTCGCGGCGGCGAAAAAGTCGACCGAGGAAAAATTCGAGCAGGCGCGGCAGAAGTTCGCCGCCGCCCGTCAGGAGCTTGCCGCCCTGTCATCGCAGTAATGCGCTCGCCGGTTTCCACTCGCCCAAACATAAGCGCAGTCAGATTACAGGAGTTTCACAAGCATGCTGACCCTCTCCCTTGAAAAGCCCGGCACCGCGACGCCAAAGCTGAAGCTTTCCCTCAACAAGGGAGCGCAGTTCACCGTGAAGGTTGAGTGGATGTGCGATGCCGACCACACCGATGATGTCGACGTTCACGCGCTTGAGGCGCGGAATGACGGGAAAGGCGCGAAGGTGACGGAACTTCCCAGCGTACTGTCGACCTACAATACCACGCGGATGAACCCGACTGGCGGCACCTTGCCGTCAAACCCCGAAGGATCGTTCCAGACGCCTAGCGGAGGGCTGTTCCATAGTGGTGACAAGAGAGTGCAGAACAACAGCGAGACCATCGTCATTGACGGCTCCAAGCTGCCGGCGGGGGTCAACGAGATACCGATCTTCGTCACCGTCCATGAAGCCGAACATGGAGGCAGGCACGAGACCGAGGAGGGTGCCGAACAGCGGGAGGAAGCGGCTTTCGGCGACATCGACGTCTGCACAATCACACTGACGGACGGCAGTGGGAAGCAACTCGGCGCCTACAAGCTGTCGGACGAATTCAAAGAGTTCAATGTCGTCCAACTAGGCAGCATATTGCTCGGCCCCGAAGGCTGGGAATACGCGGCCGTCGGCCGAGGCTTCACCGGCACGTTCAACGACGTTCTCGCGCACTTTTCCTGAGACAGCGATGCCCCAGGACAAAGCCCCTCCCTCGCGTGGTACCGTGCCGGATGATCGCCAGGGCAGGCTTCGCCCCACGGTGATCGCTCCGCCGCCTGATCGGTCACGGACGCCAAGGGCCGAGCCAGGCGAATCGGCTGGGACTGATGCGCCCGCCAAGCCAACAATTGTGGCACCCGCCAGCACCCAGAACGACAGTGCGACGGCGAAAACTGGACGTTACGCGCAGATGCCGTTGGTAGCAAAGCCGACTGCGATCCCCGGCGTGGAGCGCAAGCGGATCGCAGTAGAGCTTTCCGACATTCGGAAACTGTCACCGTTGACGAGACCTGAGGTGCTGCAGCAGGCGCTGCGGCTCACACAGTCGTTCGTTGTCGAAAGCGCACGTGAAAGGCAGGCGGTCCTTTGGGGCCATCGTCTCCAGCAGGATTATAGCGGCCTGGTGTCGCGCTCACTCGAACTCTCGCAGGCCGATGTGCTGCAGAAGGCGACGGGATATATCGGACGAATGACCGACATCCTTGGCGCGATCGACATCAAGGCCGTGTGCGATGCCCCTTCAGCGGCTGGAATTTTCGGAGAGTATTTCAAGAAGGCGAATAGTAGGATTGACACAGCCGGCGAGCTCCAAGCGGCGCGCATCGAACTCGACCAACTGGTCCGGCTGATGGGCGAGGCGCTTGAGCTACTCTTGTCATTCAAGGAGACGCTGGAACAGCACGCCCGCCGGATCGAGGGCATGGGGGACGAAGCCGAGGCCTCGGCGCTCGCAGCATCCTTTCTGTCGGACCATTTGCGCGTGAGCCGGCCGCCGATCTCGCAACGTTTCCTAGAGCGGGCCATGAGCCTTACGCAAACCGTGGCGCAGATCCGGAGCGGTGCCTCGATGCGCGACGTGCAGATCGAACAGCCGCTCCGGCTCATCAGGGCGATCCAGAATGTTGCTCTCGTCATGGTTCCAGGCTTTTTGGGAAGCATGGCGTCGCTGACGACGATGCTGGAGAACAGCCGCAAGCTGACACCGACCGAAGCCGGCGAACTTTCATATCAGCTTCGGAACATCCTTCAGCAACTCAAAGAGTGAGGACAGATCGGCCATGGCACTGCAACTCAACCTCAAAAAGTCGGCGGAAACGCTGCGTCTTTCTCTCGACAAGGCGGGTGTCGCGGCGGACATCAAGGCCGAACTGATCTTCGACATGGACGTTTCGGGCTCTTTTGAGCACGAACACGAGGAAGGCACTACAAGCAAGCTCGTCGCACGGCTGGTGCCCTACGGCCTCGTGCTCGACCCCGACGGAAAGGTTGACGTCTTCAGCTTTAGCAACGGCAAGGGCCACGTTCACCATGTCGGGACAGTTACGTCGGACGATTGCGAGAATTATATTGTTCGCAACGTGATCGACAAGGTGCCCGGCTGGAAGGGCGGAACAACCTACAGCTATGTTCTGGAGCGCAATCTGCAGCATTTCGGCTGGTTGCCGCGCGAAAAGGAACGCGAGGGCTTCTTTAGCCGGTTCTTCGGCGGGGATGCCAAAGAGGCACCAATTGCGGCGAAGAAACGGTCGGTCGTGATATTTGTCACCGACGGCGAGAACGACCCTTCGGATGAACAGCGGACCATGCGCGTTCTGGAGGAATCGGAAAGACGGGGCGACCAGGTGTATTTCCTGTTCATGGGTGCCTGCGAGCATACCGTGGAATTCAGGTTCCTCGAAACGATCGCCAAACGTTTCAAGAACACTGGCGTCGTCATCGTACGTGACCTTGACAGCTTCGTTGAACTCTCAGACGAACAATTGAACGCGCGGCTTCTCGGACCCGAATTGCTACAATGGCTCCGATCCTGACATTGGATGCAAATGCGATATGGGAGCTGGCAGCTATTACGAGTATAATCTTCTGGTTCATAGCGACGCCTACAGATTGAGGTTGAACCAATGGCGTTCTTTCACGCCTTTATCGTTCGGAATGTCGAAGTAATACGGGTCAGCCCTCATTGGCCTTGGCTGTGTGATAACTACTTGGCAGCTATTGCCACCGCCAAAGCCATTGTCGTTATTGTGTGAATCGAGTTCGCGCATTGTGATGCCCGCCTGCTTGTTTGCGCGGTCGTTCCCATAGAGCGTCCGAAAAGCGCCGCGGTTGCTGCACTGGTTGACTGTCTTTGTGCAAACATTTGCCTCCCCACCGCCAAAGAGGGAATCGTTGTCGCGACCAAAAGATGCCCGCCCGGCTTGAAAACCGGCGGGGCAATCCTCGAAAGGCTCGTGGCCGGGTTTGCCGGCCTTAGCTTCTTCGCAGATCGGCCACGAGAAGCCGGGCTTTTTCATCGCCGAAATCAATTTCTGCATCGGCGGCACACAATATCCAACGCCTTGCCACGAAGGGTTCTTGGACGCCGCGCAAAGGAGGATCTGGCACCCCCAAGACGCATCTTGCGCCTTTGCGGCAGGTGTCATGCCGAAAGCCGCAACACCTGCGGCGACAAAATACAGAGCTTTCATTAGCTTTCCCTCTCTCATTCGTTCACTGCGGAATTGGCCGGTGTGAGATCTTGGCTTCTATCGCGGGGGAGTCTGTTTGGTCGGAGGCCGCATAAATGACGGGGGCGATCAAAGAGAGTGCTGCGAACCCACAGGATTCCGACGCGGTAGAGCAGAGGGCGGTTCGGGATATCCCGGCAATCCGCCGCAAACGCGAAAAAGCCGACAAGATAGCTGTCGAAAGCGAGGTGACGCCCTGCCTGAAAAAGGCTGAGGTCACTAGGAGGATCAGAGCGCAAGGGGTGTGGATCCACCACAACCGTTCGCGGGGCACGATCAGGCCGAGCGAGAGAGGAATGGCAACCAACAAACCCGCCATCGAATCGATCGCGAACGATGTCGCGATATGTGTGATATCCGGCAACTATCGATCTCTCCTCTTAGGTTTGTTCCGTGCGTCAGCAAACGGTGGCGAAATCTCGCTCTTCCGCTCTGCCAAAAGGTTGAAATCCGCCAGAGGTCGCCGCTCAAGGGTCTTATCAACCGCTTTGCGTCGCCATTCGTTCATGTCGAGCACATAGGTGCCCCACATGCCATAACGGGCAGCCATGGCATCGTGCTGATAGGAAAGGTACTGCTGGTTAGCGGAAGGCGAATCCACCCGCGCCCAACCTACGCGCAACATTTCAGTCGCCACGTCTCGGCCCTTGACCGTGCATTGAGCGAGAGGAATGCCATCATTCCCATAGCCAAGCGTCGTGCAGACCGTCACCTTGTTGCCAATGGTTCGCTTAAGCCAGGCTTTCGCAAGCGGTCCACAGGGAACCGGCATAGGCGCTTTGTCCTTCGTTCGATCCACCCACTTGGGGTTAAGAGCCCATTGCGGGAGCTCGCATGCATCGATATTTGCGAAGCGGACCTTATAGCCCCGTCCGAGAGAGCCATACCAAAGAGTTCGACCGTCCAGAACGGTTACAACGCCTTTGAAGATCGGCAATCTGACTGGCGCGGAATGGACGGGTGGTGCAACGCGCCCCGAGTAGCGCGGGGTATAATATTGTAGATCTGCTGCCACTGTAGGCGTGGCGATCGCAGCGATGATGACGCTAAATAACGAAATATGTTTCATTGCTCCGCCTTCCTGGCGCGCTGATTGGCTTCTCGGCTCAGGGTGATCGACGGGTGCTGGACGTCTTTGAACTGCCAGAGCCCAGCCTTTTTCTGTTGTGCCATCTGTTCGGCCACAGAGTAGGGGACATGATATGGGAGCCCGTCGCTCTTCAAGGCAGCGAAAGCGTACCCACTGCTGACGAGAACCTGCCCAAGATCGAGCCGCTGGCTCCCTACCGTCGCGTAACAAATGACATACGAAATGTCGTTTGCCTTAGCGACTGGTGCGCAAATCGGCTGCGTGTCCTTGATATACGCGGCAAGAACGGCGAGGGACGCTTCGCCGCAATCGCGGGTATTACCGTGTGCATCGGTATAGTTGGTGCCGCGCAAACATGACTGGATGCCATAGAGACGGAATCGCTCTCCATTGGAAACCCACGTGTCCCCGGTCTCGAGCGTTATTCCGTCTGGCCTTAAATCAAAATAGCCCTCCGGGGCTGCGAGAGCCCAGGAAGGCATCAGTGCCGCCATGAGAAGGGCAATTCGCTTCATTGCGACTTTACCCGCTGATCGGCCCACATGCCGAAGTCGCCCTTTTTGCCGAGATTCTCGGCTTCCTGAAGATCAGGCCGCTCGACTGACCCATCAGGCTTTTTGGCGAGACGAAGAGCGCCGATAGAAAGAAGCTGCTCCTCGAAATTATCGACCGAGTCCATGGCACCAGGGTAATTGTAGTACCCGTAGCACGTCGCATTCTGCATCGGCGCCCCCTGCTCGCTGACGAAAGCGCGGCAGAAAACCACTTTTGCGCTCTGCAACATGACCTGAAGCTGTTTAAGCGCATAGTCATCGCAGGTTCCGGCATAGTCTTCCGTCCGGTTGACCAGATCCCCCTTACACGCCTGGAGACCGTACAGATGTACGGTTGTCTTCTCATCAATTTTGAAGTCGGTTCCGGAGAGAGCCTTGAATCCTGAGGCTGTTGCGTAGCCCTTCCGGTCAACAACCTTTCCATTGCCGTCATAATACTCGATCACCAAAGCCGTTTTACCGGGGGCGGCAAGCGACTTGACGTAATCCTTATTGATTGCCGGCACGGCGAAAGCTTGCGTTGCCATTGCGCAACTTACGAGTGCGGTAATGATGGTCCGTATCATTTTCTAGCCCTAACCATCTTGGTGCAACGGATTCCCTTGAGAAAGGGGGTTTAACACTGGCACAAAAACTTGTAAGTCTGAGCCAAATCGGTATCATACAAGCATCAACTTAATCGGTTTTCTTCCTAATCACAACACCGTTTGGCAGGCGGAGACGATGGAAAAAAGGGCTCGCATGGCAGGCTTTTCAGGCACCACCGTCCTTTTTGGGACAGCTCTCATTACGCTGTGGTCGGCCAACTGTGCTCATGCCCAAGATGCTGTAAAAAATACCAGAATAGCTAGCGCATACAACGGAAACGAAACCTCTGGGCCAGCGTCCCTTGCGACCAATTTCGCTGAAAGATGGGCCGGCGAAGCGGCTCCAGCGAAAGAATTTGTCTTGGGTGCTGATGGCGTAGTGAAAGACGCGAGCAAGCAGGACAGCACGACCGAAACTGCGACTTCACTGGATACTAAGATTGGCGCAACAAACACCCTCTATGTTGATGTGACAGGATCAATTGGCGACTCTCAGACTGCTCAGCAGGCGACAGGTTATCTTACCCAAATTGGCGCAGCAACAGCGGTGGCTCCGCCTGCAATGGGTGGAAAAGAGTGCGGCGCATCTCCGATGAAACCCGACGAGATCAAAGCTTTGGTTGTAGAGACCGCACGCCGCCATCACGTTGACGAAGGGTTTGCTGTGGCCATCACATGGGCCGAAAGCCGGTTTGACGTGGTTCGCAACTCTCCCAAAGGTGCACGCGGCCCTATGCAGCTAATTCCTGACACCGCTACGAGGTTCGGTGTCGTTGATATCTGCGATCCGGCGCAGAACATCGAAGGCGGTATCAAGTATCTCCGATTCCTGCTCGATGAGTTTCAAAATCCTCTGCTCGTAGCCGCCGCATACAACAGCGGCGAGAACCGGATCTATGAATACGGCGGCGTACCGCCCTTTCAGGAGACGGTCGGGTACGTAGCAAAGGTCATCAATTTTCAGCTTGGCCTTCCGATGCCGACGGGCAAGCGGAAGGCCGGAAATGTCGTCCGCGAGGCAGCGGCGACGAATACGGCCAACGGTAGCGGGGTCATTGCCGTTGAGAAGACCGGCAAATTTGTCGGCGGCGTGATGCACTTCTAAGGAGAGAGTCAGATGAAAAGTGTGAAGTTGGGTCAATCCCAGGCGGTTAAGGTGATCGCGCTTCTTGGCGTGGTTGCGGCGGTACAGATCGTCGGCGCAGAGCTGGCGTTTGCGCAAGGGGCAGGCGGGGGCGGTAGCGGTGCTTTCGGCCCTATCCAGACCGCCGTGCAGATGATCGTGGATTTCATCACTGGCCCATTTGGCCGGTTGTTGGCGATCATCGCCGTTATCGCCTTGGGCTTCATGGCATTTGCCGGTCGTTTGTCTTGGTTTACTGCCGGCGCGGTCGTTATTGGCATCGGGCTCGTCTTCGGCGCTCCGGCCATTGTTGATCAGATGATTTCTTCGGTGGGCGGGCAGTAAGTTGAGCGAGTTCTCGGATGAGAAGCCGGCGCTTACGCCTTTGGTGATCGGTCTGACCCGATCACCTACCCTATGGGGCGTGCCATACATGGCGGTGGTGCTGATCATCGGCCTCACCATCATCGGCTGGCTTGCGTCAAACCATTTCGCGGCACTTCTGCTCGCGCCTGTTGGCTACCTCGTCCTTTTCTCGCTTTGCACATGGGACGCGAAAATTCTCGACGTGCTTCAGGTTTCGTCACGCAAGACCCCCCGCACTCCCAATAAGCGCTTTTGGGGCACCAACTCGTACGGACCATAATCATGCTGAAAGTCGTCAAAGAAGAGCTAGGATTTGGGAAGGTCGCCGGAAACGAGCGGCCTATGTCCATTCATATTCCCTACATGCGGCATGTCTCGGACACGGTGATAGGTCTCGAGAATGGATCGCTCGCAAGCGTCATCAAGCTCGACGGCTTGTTTTTCCAGACCGAAGACCAGGCCGAATTGAATATGCGATCAGTCGTCCAGAACACGATGATCCGCGCGCTCGGCTCAAGCCGGTTTTCCCTATGGTCAACCGTGATCCGTCGCGAGGTCGAGACCGAGATCGGCGGAACGTTTGATCAATCATTCTGCGACATCCTGAATACGCGATACATGGGTCAGCTTCGCAAGAAGCGCATGTTCACAAACGAGATCTACTTGACGATCGTCCGTTCGGGCATGCGCGGGGCGCTTGGTGTTGGCGACACGCTCAAGCGGATTTTTACGCAGTCTAACAAGGACGCAAAAACACAGGCCACTCGCGAAGAGGTAATGGACCTAGAGGAACTGATCGGCAATATCGTCCGTGAACTGAGTAAATACGGAGCCCGCTCGCTCGGCATAACCTACCGGAAGAAGTCCGACGATACTGCAAAGATTGAGGGGCAGGAGGAAGAGACCAAGGGCGAACCGTATTCCGAGCCCTGCGAATTCTTCAATTCTATCCTCACGGGTAGTGTGTCTCGGAAGATGCGACTGCCGCGTATGGGCATTCGCAACTTCATTGGAACATCTCGTCTCCACTTCGCCAAGCGCGCTTTGCACGCGCATGCCGCCGTAGACGAAGATTCGCGGTATGGCGCACTGCTGTCCATCAAGGAATACCCTCCTTTCACTGGACCCGGCATGTTGGACGGACTGTTACAGGTGAACCACGAGTTTATCCTGACGCAGTCGTTTACCCTTGCCGACAAGCCGATTGCGCAGGAGCGCATAACGCGCCTTCAGAGACAAATCCGTGCCTCGGACGAAGCTGGGACGTCTGTAGAATCTGACATCAATTTTGCTCTCGACAGCATGCTGAATCAGGAAGCCGTATTTGGCTTCCACCATTTTTCGCTACTTTGCATTTCCCGGGACCTCGAAGGCTTGAGCCGCTGCGTTTCGGAACTTGGTGCGTGCCTCACGGACATGAACATCAACTGGCTGCGTGAAGATCTGAATCTTGAGGCAGCGTTTTGGGCGCAGTTGCCCGGCAACCACTCCTATATTGCTAGAAAGGCGATGCTCTCCAGCTCGAACTTCTCGGGCCTGTCATCAATGCACAATTTCGCCAGTGGTCAGGCGGAACGTACGCATTGGGGCCTTCCCATCACTATCCTTGAGACGACATCGCAGACGCCCTATTGGTTCAATTTCCACCGCCGCGATATCGGGCATTTTACCGTCACAGGACCGACAGGCTCGGGTAAAACTGTCGGTTTGAGCTTCCTGCTCGCGCAGGCCATGCGAGTTTCGCCAACGCCGCGCGCCGTCTTCTTTGATAAGGACCGCGGAGCCGAAATCTTCGTTCGAGCCATCGGCGGATCTTACGAGATCCTTTCCCCGGGGACACCAACTGGATTCAATCCGCTCCAGTTGGAGAACACCGGACCAAACAGAGAATTTCTTCAGCGCCTTCTCAAGGCAATGCTCGGTGGACGTGATCGCCGCGACTTCACCCAGGAAGATGAAGATATCATCGAGCGCGCTGTCGTCCGCCTCATGGAAGAGCCGGCACAACAGCGAAACCTCACTAACCTCGGCAACCTGCTTATGGGCCGTGCACGGGCGGACGCAAACGATCTCTATTCCCGCCTTCGTCCTTGGATCGAAGGTGAGAAAGCGTGGCTCTTTAACGCTCCGCACGATGTGCTGTCCTTCTCCGGCAGGACCGTATTCGGCTTCGACATGACCAACATTCTTGGCAACGAGGAGCTGCGAACCCCCGCACTTATGTATCTATACCATCGGCTTGATGAACTGCTGGATGGCAACCCCGTCATGTTCTTCATGGACGAGGGCTGGCAGTTGCTCCTGGACGACACTTTCAGCGCGTTCATTGTCGACAAAATGAAGACCATTCGTAAGCTCAACGGCATCGTGGGCTTTGGCACACAGTCGGCCGCCGATATTGCCAAATCGAAGGTCTCTCATACGATCATTGAGCAGTCTGCCACGAACATTCACTTCCCAAATCCGCGTGCAGACGAGGAAAGCTACATCAAGCGCTTCGGTCTAACGGTGAAGGAATTCAACTTCATCAAGAACACCCCGCCAGAGAAGCGAACCTTCCTGATCAAGCACGGCAACGACTCCGTCATAGCCAGGCTCGACCTGTCGAGCATGCCTGATCTGGTGAAAGTCCTGTCCGGGCGAAAGGAGACGATTGAGGAGTGCGCTGCACTCCGGGAGCAATTCGGAGACGAGCCGGAAAACTGGTTGGCGAAATTTTGCGGATGGGAGAATGCTGAATGAGGAAAAGTCCCACTCTGGTGCTGCTTGCTGCAGCCATGTCGATTGGCGCTCCCAACGCGGCCTTTACGCAGGTTCCGATCACCGACGAAGCTCTAACGGACGACGATACAGTAAGGGAGAAAACAACCGACGACATCAGGGAAACAGACAAGAAACGTCACACTGTCAGCACGAGCGTGACGTGCTCGATGTACAAAAAGGGCAAGGGAGGCGATGCGCCCGCCGCTGCGCAAGCTAATCCGGAAACCGTCGGCCTCGTAAAGCGCGTTGCCCAGGAAGAGGGCGTAGACGAAACGCTATTCATGTCGCTTGTCTATCAAGAGAGCCGCTTTAACCCCTGCGCGAAATCTCCTGTAGGTGCAACAGGACTGTCGCAGCTTATGCCGGGAACTGCGAAGGACCTCGGCGTTGATCCAAACAACATCGAAGGCAATCTCCGGGGTGGCGCGCGGTATCTGAAGCAACAGCTCAAGCGTTTCAACGGGAATACGAACCTAGCTCTGGCCGCCTACAATGCCGGTCCCGGGAACGTCCAGAAGTATGGCGGCATACCTCCCTTCAAGGAAACCCAAGGCTACGTTGCGAGCATTACGAAAAAATGGATGCCGCAGTTTGGCGGGTCAGACACATCGAATATTCCGGTGAATTATGGAGGGGGCACAAGCGCGTTTACGGGCGCTCGTGACAGCTCGATCAGAGCAATGGCAACGAGCCAGTCCATCACTGAGAGTAGTGGCAACGTCAGTTCATGGTTGCAGCAACTTGGGCAGATGCAAACCGGCACGATCCAGGACAGCTGGGACCAGAACTCAGGAGCCCGCAACGCCAATCTCGAAATGATGAACCAGGTCATTCGTCTTGGATCAGCGATGGCGGACCTGATGAACTCCAAGAACTCACTTGATCTTAGCAGTCGTTCGGGGGCTTCACAGACAGTTTCGGTCAAAGACAACGAAGATAAAGACCCCGAAACGATAAAGCTCTGTGATCCGGCGCTGAACGTTGAATGGAATGAGACGGAACAAGCGTGCGTCCAGAAACGGGAACGGGCGTCCGAAATGAAACTGATGTTGAGTACACAATAAAGGAGAACTGCCATGAAAAAGACGATCGCAACGGCGTTTTCGCTGGCTCTAGCTTCGACAGCGTACGCTCAGGTCCCCACAATCGACAATGCTAACCTGAAGGTTGCTCAGGAAACATCGAAAACAACGACCGACATTCTCGATACCAACAAGGAGGTGCTTAAGACGGTCGAAGAAACACTTAAAGCCGTAACGGGTGACCGTGGAAGCGTGCAAAGCCCTATGCAGAACCTTGCTATCGGCAATGGCTTCAGTGTTTCCCAGATGCCGTCCTTCGACAGCTTGATGAGCGGTGGCGTACCGAATTTCGGAAGCATGGGCGGCGATATCGGCAAAGTAGCCTCCACATTCATCAACGGGCTGCAGCTGGTGAAGAACCTTTCGGGAAAGGCCGATAGCACGTTCTCAGGCGATAAGTCGTATGAGGAAGTGATGAATACGGTCCTTGGCGTAGCTGCTCTGGTGACTGGATCAAATCAGGCTGTGCAGCAGCGTACGCAATCCTTCCAGCAAGCGGGTCAGCAGATCGGCAAGGCTGAGGATATCAAGGGCTCGATCGATCAGAACACGCAGCTCCAAGTTCAATCGGGGCTGGTGCTGAACGAAATGATTGGCGTCATGAATGGCACCGTTCAGTCGCTTAATGCCCAAAATCAGCAGCGTCTTGTCGATATGTCGAACTCGAAAAAGGCGATGACCTACGGTGATTAAGGCATTCGAAACAGCTGGAAAAGTGCTTCTAATCGCGACGTTCACGGCCGGGCTTGCCGGCTGTGGAACGGCTGCGAAAGAGAAAACAGCACCCTGCAAAAGACCGGCCAACATGACGTCTTTCGTTGAGGATCCGCGTCACGACTGTGGCCCGATGACGAACGTCAACGGTGATCCATCAGCCGCTCTCGCGGCCATCGACACATTAGCAACTGAATAGGGGCGTTGGGCGATGGAGGATTTCCTCGGTGGGCTTTTGGATCGGATTGAACAGACAGGCGCTAGCTTCACGCAAAGCGCCTATGGGGTGGTTGGCAGCGAAGTCGCGCCGCTTCTAACCGTGCTACTGATCGCCTACGTCGCCTACTACGGTCTTCAACTGATCATGGGGACGGCTCGGGTCAGTGTCGGCGAGGTCATCAGCCGCGTGGTCAGGATGACGCTGATCGTTGCTTTCATAAACTCATGGGGTAACTTCAACACATTCTTCTACACCTGGCTGAGCGATACGCCGGAAGATGTTGGCCGCGCCATTCTAGCTGTCAGCAACACAGGCATCACGGAGCCGACGAACGGCCTGTCGATGATCTGGGAAACGGCCAATAAAGCGGCGGGGGCCTTTGCCGAGCAGGCCGGATATTTTTCCGTTCTCCCGGCAATGGTCGGTTTCCTCATCATGTTTTTCGTCGGCGTGTTTATTGCCGTCGCTCTCGCGATCCTTCTGCTCGCTAAAGTCATGATGTGGGTGCTGCTAGGAACCGCGCCAATTTTCATCGCATGTTTGTTGTTTCAATCCACCCGAAGCTACGGAATGGCGTGGTTCCAAAGTGTGCTGATGTACGCGCTTATTCCGTTGTTCGTTTACGTGGTTGCTGCGTTCCTGATCTCCGCAATGGATCCAGAGTTGACGAAGGTCACTGCGGCGGCCGACCAGCGCAGGCTTCAACTCGATGATGTCGCGGCTTTCCTTCTTTTGTGTGCTGCCGGTGCCTTTGTCCTCTTCAACATTCAGACGCTTGCTCAGGGGATCACGGGCGGCGTCGCGGCCGGAATCGGTCAAGTGGCGCGAACTGTCGGGGGCCTGACAGGCTTCAGTGCTCCAGCTGCAATGCTAACCGGCGCGCGTAGTGCCTCCGGCACAGCTGGCCGACTCGGCATGGAGGCACGCGAGCGGACACAAGCCGGCATGCGGGAAAATATTCGAAATGCAAGTGCGAGTGCGATGCAAAATCGCATCAGTAGCAACAGCGTGCCGCGCTAAACGCAGGCTGTTCAGAGGGGTTTAAGGGCTAGACCATGGCAGATTCAAACGAAGCTCTCAGGAGCTATTTTCAAGATGGCGATAAATGGGAACAGGAGATCGTAAAGAAGGCTAATCGCTCAAGGACATTTGCTTGGTTCGTTGCCATGATAATGAGCGCCATCACCCTTATGTCGCTCGGGACATTGGTGATGTTGGTGCCGCTCAAGAGCTTCGAACCTTACATCGTTGAGGTCGACAAAAACACCGGCTACATTGAGGTTAAAACCGGGCTCACGCGCTCTGCGAACCTCACCGACCAGCAGGCCGTTACTCAGGCCAATGTGGTCCGTTATATCCGCTCGCGCGAGGGTTATGACCCGTTTGCGATACAGCAAAACTTCGGAATTGCCGCCCTCCTATCAACGGCAGACGCCGCTAAGGAGCTCCAAGACGAATGGAGCGCGGCCAATCCGAACAACCCAGGCAGGCGCTTGGGCAGAAACAAGAAAATCACCGTGGACGTTAAGTCGGTCACGTTCTCGAACGCTAGCACCGCGCTGGTCCGCTTCTCGACCACCGAAAGCTCTGAGAGCGATAACATCACACGGCACTACATCTCTGTGGTCCGCTTCCGATACACGGATACGCCGGAGCGCAACGATTGGCGCTTTGAAAATCCGCTTGGCTTCCAAGTGTACAACTACCGACGCGATCAGGAAACGGTTACGCCGGGAGCAGCAGGATGAAAGTTAGACTATTTGTCACTGCGGCCTTCATGGCCGTGACGATGAGTCACGCCTTCGGCGCACAGCAGCCTAGACCTGGCACGTTGGATTCACGCGTTACGAGTGTTGTCTACCAGCCGAATAACGTGGTGAAGGTCTCTGCAACCTACGGCATCTCAACGATGATCATTTTTGATGAAGATGAAAAGTTCGAGACGATCTCGCTTGGCGACACCGATAGCTGGCAGGTCGCACCGTCTGAGAAAGGCAACATCCTATTCGTAAAACCAATTGCGAAAGGTGTTTCTACGAACATGAATGTCGTGACATCCAAGCGCATCTACTTCTTGGAGCTGAATGACTACGCGCCGACAGACGAACGGAAGGTTTTCGGCATCCGTTTCGTATATCCCGAGAAGGATTTGAACGCATCTCTGCGAAAAGAGGCAGAGTTTCGAGCAGCGAATCCGAACATCAGCAATATCGACAAGGCAAACGTCAACATCGACTACTCATTCTCGGGTGACTCCGCTTTGAAGCCGTCGATGGTCTTCGATGATGGGAAGAAGACGTTCTTCAAGTTCAAGGGGCGCGTACCTGCTATTTTTGCGGTCCAATCTGACTTCTCTGAGACCCTTCGGAATTTCAGAAAAGAAGGCGAGTACATCGTCGTTGATGGCACGGCGACACAATACACCCTCCGAGACGGCAACCAGTGGACCTGCATTTTCAACCTCCGCAAACCGGATGTTGCCGCACCAGACCCCGACATCATGGCACCTCAACGCGATCTGGACGCAAGCACGCGTAGAAGGAGCGGCAACTAATGAAGCGCAGCCCCGAACTTGAAGCCATGGCGCATGCTGACGAAACTGATGTCAGCAACAAAAACACGAAACGGAACCAGACGGCCGGGATGGCCGCGCTGGTGATTTTTGGCGTTGTCGCCGCGTACATGGTTCTTGCGACCTCGAAAGATGAACCCCGGGACAATTCTCAGTCAGACGAAGAGTTTCGCACGACGACGTTCCGTCCCCCTGGCTTTGTCCGTGATGAAGAAAAGCCGAAGTCAGAACCTGAGCAGGTCGTTATACTACCACCGCCGCCAGAGGTCGTTGAAGAGGAGAAACCCGCCGACACAACCCCATTTAACGTTCCGCCACCGCCAGAGGTCGTGGAAGCGACGCCGAAGGTGGAGCCGGTTGAACAATTTCCGGAAAGATTCAAGTCCAAGCTGATCACGATGGACCAGAATCTAGGAGGCAACTCGAACGGTTCACTCGACAGTTCAGCCAACGGCACGCCGCTGACGGTTGCCGGCGAAGATAAGAATAGCCAGTATCTTTCCTCGGCGAGCGCGATCGGGGATCGCAGCGCCAAGGCTAAACAGCTGAAGCGCCTCGATGCGTTAGTCCCCGAGGGCACCCTTATTGCAGGCATTCTGGAAACGGCAATCGTCAGTGATCTGCCCGGGCAAATCCGCGCTATCACGTCCCAAGATGTCTATTCTTTCGACGGTCGTCGTGTGATCATCCCTACGGGCACCCGCTTGATCGGCGAATACCAGTCCGAGGTTACGCGTGGACAGAAGCGTATTTTTGTCGTGTGGACACGCCTGATCCGTGACGATGGTGCCAGCGTGAGGCTGAACTCCATCGGAGCCGATAGCCTCGGTAGATCTGGATTGACAGGTCACGTTGATAACAAGTTCCGGGAACGCTTCGGCGCGTCTATCCTTCTCTCGATCGTTAGTGGCGGCGCAAGCTATCTGACGGGATATGGAAGCGAACAGAGTTCAGGTTCCAACAATGACGATGCGCAGCGTGGCGCGGATCTCGCTCGCGAGACGATCGCACAGACGTTTAGCGACATGGCAAACACCGTGCTTTCGGAAAATCTTCGTATCCCTCCAACGATCAGCGTCCCACAGGGCGAACGCATCTTCATCTTCGTGCGCCAAGACCTCGATTTCAGCGACATGTACGACGATCCGGTTACAGAAGCGATGAAGGAGATCAAACGTGAACGCACCGGCAGGTAATCCACTGGTTCATGATCCCCACTATTTCCTGACCCGTTCGTTGGAGCCCATCAGGCCGTTTCTTGACGACCCAAAGGTTGTCGAAATCGCGATAAACAAGCCGGGCCACGTTTACGTGGAACGGTTTGGCGCAGATCATATGGAGCATCATCGTATCGATGTTCTTACCGCGCAAGAGATTGAGAACATCGGAGAGCGCGTCGCCGCCTCAACAAAGCAGTTCTTGAATCAGGCCAATCCAATCCTGAGCGCGGCGTTGCCGACTGGTGAGCGCATTCAGGTCGTTTTACCCCCCGCAGCTCCTGACGGAGGATCCATTACGATCCGAAAGCAGGTCGTCCAGAATTTCTCGCTCGAAGACTACAGGGATAACGGATCGCTGGATAAGGTGTCGGTTGCCGTGGGGGGATTGAGCGACGTCGATCGCGAGCTCATTCGATATCTGCGCGAAGAAAAGATCTACGACTTCATCCATACTGCAATCACGAAGCGGGTTTCGATCCTTATCAGCGGCGGCACGTCCTCGGGCAAAACGACATTCTTAAACGCCTGCCTCAACTCAGTTGACCTGAACGAGCGCATCTTGACGCTCGAAGACACGCGGGAACTTTTTCCGCCACAGAAAAACGCAGTCCACTTGGTTGCTTCCAAAGGTGGGCAAGGCACGTCCAATGTGACCATTCAAAACCTGCTCGAGTCGGCACTGCGCATGCGTCCTGACCGCCTTTTCGTGGGCGAGATCAGAGGCGCTGAAGCTTTCTCTTTCCTGCGCGCCATCAACACCGGTCATCCGGGTAGCATGTCCACAGTTCATGCGGACACCCCTATGGGGGCATATGAGCAACTTGCCATGATGATGCAGCAATCTGGAATGTCGGCGGGCTACTCGAAGCAGGACTTAATGTCCTACATTCAAATGGTGATCCCGATCGTCATCCAGCTCCGCCGCGAAGGGGGCAAGCGCGGCGTTTCGGAGATCTTCTTTGCAAGAGATGAAGCATGACGAAAGGCTTCAAAGCCGTCTATCTAGCGTTTTGCCTCGCGGTTGCCTTTGCGGCTTGGATGCTTGGATATGGCGCTGGCCTCCACCTGTTTTACGGCGACGGCAGAATCCTCGATACAACGATACGAAGCAATCCTTTCGCGCCAATCCAACAGTTCTGGGCTTACAGCGATAATCCTACCCTGCAGAAGGTCGCCCTGGGGTCGTTGGTGCCTGCCTTCGTGATCGCCGCAATTACTGCCTATCTCGGCCTTAGACCAGTCACGAGCCCATTAGGGGACGCCGCTTTTCAGGACATCGCGGGTTTGCGGACGGGGAAATGGTTCGGCAAGAAGGGGCATATTTTCGGTCGTTTTGGAGGCAAGGTCCTCCGGGCGCAGGACGATCGCCATCACCTGATCATCGGGCCGACAAGGTCCGGTAAAGGTGCCGGTTACGTCATTCCGAATGCTCTCATGCATGAAGGCTCGATGATCGTTACCGACCTAAAGGGAGAGGTCTTCAAGGCGACGGCCGGCTATCGGAAGAAGAATGGCAGCCAGGTTTTCATTTTTGCACCGGGCTCCGAGCGCACGAACAGCTATAATCCTCTCGATTTTGTGCGACCGGAACGGGGCAATCGAACAACCGACATTCAGAACATTGCAAGCATTCTTGTTCCGGAGAACACGGAGTCTGAGAATTCGGTATGGCAGGCCACCGCGCAGCAGGTCCTCGCCGGCGCGATAAGCTACATTCTCGAAAGCCCCTTCTACCGGGACCGCCGCAATCTCGGCGAAATCAACTCCTTCTTCAACAGCGGCGTAGACCTCCAGGCCTTGATGAAGCACATCAAGGAGAAAGAGCCCTACCTCTCGAAATTTACCGTCGAGAGTTTCAACTCATATCTTTCACTGTCTGATCGAGCCGCTGCATCAGCCCTTCTCGATATCCAGAAGGCTATGCGGCCTTTCAAGAACGAACGTGTTGTCGCCGCAACGAACTTCACGGACATGGATCTTCGATCCATGAAGCGGCGGCCTATAACAATCTACCTCGCTCCGAACATCACTGACATCACGCTTCTCAGGCCCTTGCTGACCCTGTTTGTCCAACAGGTCATGGATATTCTCACTCTCGAGCACGATCCAAACTCCCTTCCTGTCTATCTCCTGCTCGATGAATTTCGCCAGCTGAAACGCATGGACGAGATCATGACGAAGCTGCCTTACGTGGCCGGTTACAAGATCAAGCTCGCATTTATTATCCAGGACCTGAAAAACCTCGATGAGATATATGGAGAAACCTCTCGGCACTCGCTCTTGGGGAATTGCGGCTACCAGTTGATCCTTGGTGCAAATGATCAAGCGACGGCCGACTATGCGT
This sequence comes from Agrobacterium burrii, assembly GCF_017313405.1. Taxonomy (NCBI): domain Bacteria; kingdom Pseudomonadati; phylum Pseudomonadota; class Alphaproteobacteria; order Hyphomicrobiales; family Rhizobiaceae; genus Agrobacterium; species Agrobacterium burrii. Next base: position 45,420 of record NZ_JAFLNA010000018.1, on the reverse strand, counting down.
CACGAGCTCTCGGCAAGAGGACCATTCGCTACTCGTCGGAGTCTCGCACAATCGAGATCATGGGACTTCCACGGCGGACGAAGGTCGAGCAAATTCGGGAGCGGGACCTCATGATGTCTCAGGAAGTCCGGCAAATGCCAGAAAACAGAATGATCCTATTGGTAGAGGGCCAGCGTCCGATTTTTGCTGAAAAGCTTCGGTTCTTTAATACCCAGCCGTTCAAGGCAGCTGAGGCCTATGCCCAGGCTCACATCCCAAGTGTCCCGGATATCGAGTACCTTCCATCGAAGCCGGTCCCGGCGACGACTGCAGAATATGAGAATGCTGGAAACACAGCCCCGGTAGCTGAGCCTTCGGCTGCAGTCCAAACGAACATGCCGGAAGCCGGTCCCGCGCAAAAAGAGCCGGAAAAGCAGCTTCCTGCAACGGAGTCGCTAAGGCCCACGGAAGTAACAGCGCCGGTCGCCATTCCAGCGAAGCGTATCGTCAATCCAGCAGCATTGACCTCGAAAGCCAAATCCACACCCGCAGCCCGACCCAAAGCCCCACGGAAGCGCAATAGCGCAGCGTCGGATGACATCGCACGGCGAAACGAGATTGAAGCACTGCATTCCCTTGCAACACAGAGGCTTCGCGAACAGGTCGAGAAAAACAGCGTCGGAAAGAACCCGACTAAGCGAAAGAATATCATGGACGTGTTCGCTGCAACCGTTCCAGACCCAGAGACAGCCTGAATATGAAAAGGCCCTAAGAGTTTCGCTCTTAGGGCCGGTAAGAATCTACTTGCTCGGGTAGAAGGCCTAAAATGGCCAAAAGCTAGCGAGATACTGGCCAATGTCTCCAAGCCAGATCGCGGTCGCGTCATACCATCCGACGACTGTCTGATACGCAAAGCCGATAGCAGCAAGAGCAGCAACAAAGCCAAAGATCGCGACGATGCCTTTTCCTACGGCTTCGTCCGACTTTCTGTTCTCAGTCTGGATTACGTATCGGTTTGTCATGGCCTATCACCGCTCACGATCGTCTCGATCGCGGTCCCTCTGTTCGTTTTGCTCCCGCTCAAGTTCTTCAAGACGAGGCACGTGCTGCTGCGCAGGGTCAGTTCGCGTAGTTTCTCCTGCTTTCTGTCCAGCCTCACGCTCCTGTTTTACACGATCTTGTTGCCTGTTTGTAGCCTCGATTGTGTCGGCCAGCTCGTGCGCCTCGCGCTCGTTTGGCAATTGGCCCCGCTCCTCTTCCGCATCAAGCTGAAGGTCGCGCTGACGATCGTCAGGAACATCCGACGTGGATGCGGTTTTGTTGGTCGTGCTTTCGTCTGTCCGACCGTCTTCGCGGTCGATTTTTTCGACTTCGCTGCGAAGCTCGGGATCCTCGACAGCGACGTCATGAAGGTAGGCGTTTCCGTCGGCGGCGAGCTCGGCGGCACGCCGAAGCGCTGACCTGAGCCCGGTCTCGAACATTTCGAGGTCTTCTTCAGAAAACTCGCCCGACTGAACCAGCGCGATACCTTCTCTGAAATGCTCGACATCGATCATCGCATCATTGCCAGCCTCAACAACCGCTTCGCCATGCTTGGCAACAGCCTCATTCCACTTCTTGCTGACCTCGTCAGCCTCGTTGGCGAGGCGTTGGGCGTCATCGCGGACAGCGTCAGTGGGGACGGCTCCACTACGTTCATCCGCTCCCCCACGCTGGTCCATGGCGTCAGCAAGTGGTTCCCGATCGGCCTCGTTGCCAATCTGTCTGTCGCCAACGCGCTCGGTGAGCTCGAGCATTTCGCGGCGGAGATCCATAATTTCGCGGGCCGTAGTTGCAACCTCATCGAAACCGGCCCTGTCATCGGGTCCAGCGCTTCGCTCAAGTCTGAACAGAGCCGTTTCGACAGTCTTTTCGTATGATTCAAACTCCTGGCGTGTCTGCTCGCGCATGTTCTCTACCTCCAAAAGCATCTTCTGCAATGATATCATATTTGTACGGAAATCGCCGCCGAAATCCGAGTGAACAACTGTTGAGTTGTTTGCAGATTCGAGCTCTCTGAGCCCCGTCTCAATGACATCACGATGTTCAGCTGCAAATGCTACAGTCCGCCTATCACCGGAAACAGCAGCTATCTTTTGCCACGTCTCCTGAGCCTTGACCGTGTACTGCCGGCTGCGATCACTTGACGCGACAGTGCGTCGCCCTGATCGCTTGGCATCGTAACGAGCCTGAGCGGGCTCACTTGTTCCAACGTGCTCGGTCCTACCGTCGCGGTTTACGGCCCTGACCTGGTTACGCGTATACGCAGGCGCTGAGGCAAACTCCCGTCGATCTGTCATTTCCATATTGATGCCGTGATCACGCGCCTTCTCGGCCATCACTTCACGCCATTGGCGGAAGGTTGCCGGCGTTGTCTCGATGCGGTCCCCGGCTTCTGATCGCATCGTGACGATAGCATGAGCATGGACATGCGGACGCTTGCCCCCCTCCCCTGCTTCCTTGGTGTCGGTTTCTGGGTCGTGCATCGCAAAGACGTACCGATGTCCAGCAAACTGGTCAGCGAGGAAATCTCGAACAGCGCCTTCAAAGGCTCCCGCATCGGTTCCGGCACGGGCCGACATGATGACATGCATCAAATCACGGCTTTTGCGGCTATGAAGCTCTTCGCGCCATTCTTTTTGAACGAGATCCCCGGCCGCCTTACCGTCTGCTATTAAGCGACCGCGATCGTCCCGAACCTCAGCACTGTCCTCGATCAGCTCCCGAACCTTCGTGGTGCCGTATTCGACACCGTTTCCATAGCCGCCGATGGAAAACCTTGCAGCGCCCTGACCTGCGACGGCGCTAGCGTCAAAACGTTGCTGTACGATCCCGGCGGCCTTGGCGTCGGCTGTAAGCCTCTCACCCTGCCCGCTGCGTAAAACGACAAGGCCATCAATCGTCAATGAGCCATCACCGCGCTCTGCGACGGCATAAGCATACCGGCGGTCGCCAAAACCGCTCGACAGGATATCTCGCACCCGCCCGTGCAAATCCTCTCCATCCGCACTCGCCGCGACCTCCACCGAGAAGCTTCCGATATCACGGCTCTCGGTCCGGTTCTGAAAGAGATGGTTCCAGTCGCCCCGAACACGAGCAAGATCTTCACGGCCTTCCAGTTTCTCGCCGTTTTCATTCTCTACCTTCAACTCACCGCCACGCGAGACGTAGTTGAGCATCGATCCAACGCGTGCACCGCCGCCATAGGAGGCCATTTTCACAACAGCTGGCTGACTACCCTTCGCAACGCTGGTAAGACGCGCCTCCATCGCACGGTTGGAAGCCGCCGCGATACCAGAAGGCATGGAGATCCGGGGAAACTGCATGCGCGGCATCCGCATAGGCTTAGCCTTGGGTCCGCCTCCCCCGCGCCTAATTTCCTTTATCTGATGAACGTACTTGAAGAGGTTTTCTTCGGATTGCTGAGCCTTTCCCCCAAGTGACATTTCGTGCAGAAGCGCCGCGCGCTTCTGCTCCCATTCGCTTGTGAACGCTCCGAAGAAGAACTCCAACGCTATTCCTCCCCACGCCGCTGATAGCCAGCACGCCTTGAAAGCGATCGAAGCTCAAGCATTACAGCAGCCTGAATGGACTGGACGTTGGCGAAATTTATATCCAGTTCGCTCGGATGAACGGCCTTACCGCTGTTCAAGGCTCGGGCGACCTGGTTCAAGTTCACGCCGATCTTGCGCATATCTTCCAGCAGAGCCGCCATGATAAGGCGGTCATCACGCGTCAATATCGGCCGAACGCCTGCGCCCTCAAGCAGAAGCGAACGGAAAAATGCCGACACGCTCATATCAGCCGCTTTGGCTGCCTCCTCGATTTTTTCATGTTCGGTATCCGTAACGCGCACGTTTACGAGCCGGTCTTTGCGGGCTTTAGTCGCAGACGTCACCAAACTGTTTTCACTCATCAGCCGAAGGCCTTTCCAGAGCAAAGCGAAGGCATCGAGGGCCAGTCCCTCGATAGTAGTAGCGATCAAAATGTAAAACATTTTTACGTATCCTGCCACCCTTAAGCATCAAAAAATACCGACCCATTTCACCCATCCCCTCGCCCACTGATTCCGACGCTTGCGCATCGGCTTCAAAGCATTAAAACGCTCACCAGGGTTCACCGCCAACACCGCTAAGAAGCCCTTGGTATGGCAGCCGTACTCACTCGCAAGGGACGCTTCGCTCTACGCCCGTGCGGTTTCCGTGCGCCTACCAAAGTCGGCCTTCACGCGGCTCCGGGTTTCACCACTCGGATTGAACACACGACGCCGCCACACGAACGAGCCGTATGGTCTTGCAATGTGTCTTATCCAATCACTGATCTACGACGGTGGGCCAACACGGCGCAGCCATTAGGTAAATACGTGTCGTGTGTTCGTGTCGTGTGGTGATAACGTTGTTTCGATCTTAACCAATGTATTGACGAACCGTGTTGCAGCACCTTATTTTCACACGATGCGTTCGTGGATCACCTTTCCCTCGTGGGATGGCACCGTGTTTCGCTGCCGTTGTTTAGATCTCAACATCCCTGCGTCCCGATGTAGGCTCACCGGTTGAGAGGAGCGTAAGCAAGATTTCGACGCAGGGGTGCGCTCCAAGTTTTTAGGGCTTGAGAAATATCTTTGGGGCGACAAAGGAATAGCGATGACGATTTGTATGTCCGCAGTGAGCGGTAAAGGCGGTGCAGGAAAAACGACTGCTGTCATCCTGCTGGCCGGGGAATTTGCTCTCGAAGGCAAAACCGTCCTGCTCATTGATGCGGATGGTCGGCAAAATCTCTCGACGTGGTTCCAGCGGTCGACCGATAAGAACTATCAACCGGACGGCATAACGCTTGTTACGGCGGCTCAGGACGCTGGCATTCGGCAAATCCTCGAACGCGAGGCCGCAAACTATGATGTAGTGATCATGGACTCTCCCGGCCAGGACACCGTTACGAGAGATACGATCATTGCGGGTTCTCACGTGGTAGTTACGCCAATTCAACCAGCGCAGGACGAGATCGTGGCCGCAGGACAAGCCGCCAACGACGTTGCCGAAATGAGCGATCAGGTAGGGCGACAGATTCCACACCTCATATACAGGACGCGGATTAGCATGCCGAACCGGGCCCTTGAAGAGTATCGTCTGATCCGTCCGTTTGTCGCCAACCTGCAAGAGGGCGGCTACAATTCGCACCTGCTCGAAACCGAACTTGTTGAACGGAATCCCTATCGAGAGATTCGAACTGGCTATGGAACACTGCAGATGCTCGAACTCACGGAACCCGTGAAAAAGGCCCGTGTAGAAGCTCTAGCATTCAAGCACGAAGTCGAAGGCTATCTCCACACAAACGCAAGGGGTTAATGCCATGGTTAAGCGCGATACTAGCGTAACAGATTTCGCGGTTGCGCCTCGCAAGCCGCGCCAGGAGCCACAAGTCGGCCAGCCTGCGTCTCCGCAGGCCGATCCGGCTGCTCCTGAGATCGTGGTTCACAAGAACGCCGCGCACATAGACCCGACGGACACGAATGCGAGCGCTCCCGCTCCTCAAGCCGACGCGAAAGCAAGTCCGAACCCAAAAACCGGGAGGCTGATTTCCGCCGATGAGGACGTTCGCCGGGAGCGAACCACAACACGAGCTCTGCGCCAAGAGGCGTCCAGACTGCGCTTACAGGACCTAAAACAGTCCAAAGCGAGGGAAAGCAAGCACTTCGTAAATTGCCCTCTAGACTTCGATACCAAACAACGGCTCGCCCGAGCGGCAGTCGAGAATGAAATCAAAATGACGGTTATCATCAAGACGGCTATAGACCAATACTTGCGGGACAACGGGTATTGATCCTTGATCCAATATTCCTTTGTGGCGTTGCATTGGGCGGCGCGCTCGGAGTTGTTTTTTTGTCCCGCAAGCGGCGTCAGTCGGTATTGACCTTCCCCGACTGAAAACTCCATTTTGATGCGAATGATGAATAAGAAGAATGTAACCGATAAGGGTGACTGGCCCACGGAACAAGCGGCCAAGGAGCAAGTGTTTTCCTTATCCAAATGGGATAAAAAAGCTTTGGCGCTCAGTCGTCAGTTCACGTTGCAAACTGTATTAGGATATCCGGAAACGCTATCGCGTGTGAGATGACTGCAAAATTTTGGGTGGATCGAAGATGATACCGTATTGAAGGGTGTTTTCGCCAGCAAAGATGACAATTGGTCTCTAGTTTCGATGAAAACTAAATAGCTGGATATTCTCGAACATGACGCTATATTGCGTCGGTTGGCACTGTAAATATTCGACTGTCAACTCCGCCAAATTGGCTAACTTTGCAACTTGTCGCCCATTGTTATCTTTACCCCCAAATTGATACAAAAAGAGATCGGTTGATTCTTGGAACTGAGCGATACCCAACTCGTTCACTTGGTTCATTATACCGCTGAGAAAGCAGAGTTGTGGGAGGTTGAGGGTGATGTCGGAAACGCGGGACCTATTCAAATATAAGAGTTCAAAGGGCCTCGTTGAGACCACTGATGAAGAGGTGGACCGCCCACTATATCGCCGACCAGGGTTCGAAGGTATCGTGAGTTTCAACGAGATGGACGAGAGACTTGCTGCGTTCCTGCGCAAAGCTCGCGAAGACGAAAAGCTGACCAGAGAAGAATTTGCTTCCATGGTCGGTCTCTCGACAGCCGTCTACGGTCGCTACGAACGCGCGTTTTCGCGGATGACGGTTACACGGATGATCCACCTCTGCGAACTTCTTGGTTTCCAACCAATCGACATGCTGTTTGCAGTTGCACCTCATCTCTATGGACGAACACCGGAAGAAGCGAATGATTACCTTGAGCTATCTCACCTGACGCGAAGGCTCCCGCAAGAAGCTGTGAGAAACCTTATCGGGATTATCGCTCGGATGACGCCCGAAGACAGGTCGGAAAAAGACTGAAGGTCTGAAAGGATCTGAACCACCGGCGGCGCCTCCATTTCATGGGGACGCGCCCTTTCCTCCCAGACATAAGCCAGCCCCACGCCTGAAAGTGCGCCTTCGACCATTACTTCATGGTCATCAAGCGACAGAGACCCGGTTGGCTCGTATTCGATGATCTTTCCAGTCCGGCTGAACTCCCAGGCATAGGGCTTGCCGCTTGGATAGATATTACGGATGCAGACATGGTGACGCGGATCATCCGGAGTTCTGGGAAGCGCATGATGCTCGAAATAGGTTGACGAACCGACGACGGCAAAGCGCCACCGCGGTTTGATCTTCACGGCCGTCATACCATCGCGCAGGCTTTCGCCGAGGCAGATGCCCGCGCCGATTTGCAGCTGGAGACCAGGATTTTTTGCAATCAGTCGAAAAAAATTGACGCCACGGAGCGTCAGCATCAACTCAGGGTGCCTATTATACGGACTTTGCCGGCACGATGCCGCCCGCGACAAGGGCGGGTCCAATGATGTTGCGGCGGCGCTTGGAGGCCTCCACGGCCAAGTCGAGGAAATCGGTGGTATCGGCACCTGGAGGGCGGATGACGTCGTCGACCACTTGCGGTTGGCCGCCAACGATCTTGATTTCCGTCTCTTGGCTGCTCGCCGAAACGATGGGAATTTCGACGAGTGCAGTGTATTGCAGGCCCGTCAACTCAACAGACATCGGAACCAAGATGGTGTCCTGCTCGTTGACCATGCCATCCTCTAACCAGCGCGGGAAGAACAGATTGACGCCGGGGGTCGAGCATAGTGCCAGGACTTCTTGATGTTCTTCCACCCAGTCAAAAAACGTCGCCAGCCGAAGCGGCCTTTGCGGCTGGCGCGCTGATCGACCGATCGCGGAGCAGATTCGGCGCAGTGTCGGCGCCACCGGTATCCAGTGGCTGAACGGGCCCTGCTCGTCAGCAGCGGGAAGCACCATGTGTGCATCTTTGAAGTGAATGGTTAGGGTCTTGTTCGGTCGAGCGAGGATGGCGCCAACCTGCACGATCGATATCGCCTCTTCAATGTCGACCTCGCGATCGCCGGCATAGTCGAAGGTGATCCCGGCCCATTCCTGCTCGAAATCAAGGACGACCTCGAAGAACCGATTTGCCAGCCGGATCGGGGAGTGTTCTCGGTCATCCAAGAAGGGCGGAACCACAAAGACGTCGACAGGCACGGCTATCCATTCGCCGGCGTCCGACTCGAGCTCGATCGACGCGTAAAGGAGCGGCGGCGCATCCATTTCGAGGATGGCGTCGCGAAAATAGAGCTGGTCGTTGCCGAGCGTGATGCCGAAGCGCCGCCGCTCAATCGTCAGATGGTTCACGTCAAGCTCCCGTCGTCCTCCGAGGAAGAGCTCACCCAGCCTGTGCTTGCCATCAAGGCCCGGGAGGACGAAGCGGCCGACTGTTGGCGCATCATCAAAACCGCAGGTACTTCGGAAATGGCTTTTCCTCGCGACGTAGTCGCTAAAAGGACCGTTCAGCATGGCATGCAAGGCAGCCGACAACCCCTCCCCGTCACGTCCGATTTCCACGGCGCGTTCGGTAGGGATCGGCACCTTTATGGTATGGATAGAGCGGTTGCCCTGCGCCTCTTGCTCGCGCACTCGGCGCAAGGTGTCCTCGATCACAGCTTCATCGACGGGGACGATCAGACGGCGGACGGAACGTCGTCCACCCTTGGAATAAAAGAGGATCGCGATCGCCGCAGGCAAGTCAGCGTCGACTAGGTGTTTCAGCGCTGAGAGCTTAATGCGCGGGATTGCCGTCGTATGTTCGGTCGCTTTGACCTGAACGAGAAATTTCGGAAGTTCGTTCTGCTGGTCGAGAGGAATATCAGCGGGTCGATCGGGATCGGCTTCGAGCATAAAGTCCCAGCCGAGACGGTCCGGGTCGGATCGCTGCACATGAAATTGCTCAGGCTCGCACCAGCCGGAAAATTCGTTCTGACCTCTCGTTCCTGACTCCGGCTTCATGGGACTGCTTTCAATAGTGCAAGCTCCTTCATGCGGCGATCAAGATATCTCAGCGCTAGAGCGATGACTTCATACAGGCACGACCTGATCGTCTTGTCGTGCCAGGTGGCGAGGATATCTGCAAAGCATATGTGCCACCGGAACGGCGCCATCGATTACATCTCGATCCAGAGATGGTCAATCGACACCGGCGCAAGGCCGCCGTTCCGTTGATGGGTTGATTGCAGAGATGCAACCCGCGTTTCCGCGTGATGCAAGGCCAATTCCAACCTGTCGTCTGCAGTCCATCCTCGAACGGGGGTTGCGATCAACCCTTCGATCCATGCGTCAAGTTGCGCGCGCCAATAGCTGATATCGCGATCCTGAACGTACCCAATCATGGCCGCGCGAGCGTGTGCCGCACCATGATGCCCCGCCTTGAATCGCTGGACGCCGCCGGTAGAGTTGAATTGGCTGAACAAATATTCGCGCTCGTCTCGATCCTTACCGCTTGGGGTCGGAAGCCGTTTGCATTCTATGGGCAAGAGCGTGCGGTACTCGCTATACTCGCGACCGGCAATCCAGATGAGCGCGCCACTGGGTGCGACGACAAGATCGATAGAGCGCCCCGCTTTGACATCGTCAGGTTCTTCGCGTCGAAACTGTAGGAAGTCCCAGCCAGCCGAGTGCCGGCTGACGCTGTTCAGTCGTGCGCAGAGCTGCGCCGTCAATCCGGTTTCGCTGGTCTGGACCGGCCTCGCCGGGTCATCGCGCCAACCAGGAAGTGTTCCGGCGATGAACCCAACCAGCGACGAAAACCACTCACCCGGAAGATGGATGTCTGCGCTGAGTGTGCCGGCCTGCACGGAGGCTTCTTCTTGATCCGCCAGCACGTTAGAAACCCTGCCCCCTAAGATCGGAGAGGACGTCATCAGCATCGCGTAAGGCGATTGAGCGGGTCCAAAACCGATGCCGATCTGGCTTGAGAAGAAAAATAAAACCTTGGTCGTATAGCCGAGTGATGCGAGTAATCGTGAGGCTGGAGCCGCGACGCTCCTTCAGCAATGCATCCAGCTTGGACCTTAACGCATCTGCATCAGACCAATCGACAACCCCATCTCCAAACGCGTACGCCGCACAAATGGCACCGGCCCAATGATAACGACCGAGGGCGCGGAGCGGCGTGCGCGAATAAACGGCGTTGATCTGTGCAGCGAAAGTGTCGTCGAACGCTCCGAGCGCTTCCTTAGGCGCCACGCGCATCAGTGCTGATCCCGTGCCTCTCCGGATGAACTCTCGCTGATAGTCAACAATGTCCTGAGCGACGATGCGTTCGTTGTCGCTCAGGTCCAGGTCCTCGTTGTCTGGATACGGTAGGGCTAGGATGTCTGCTTGCAGGATTGCACTGGCACGCTGCACAAATAGGCTGGCGCTAATCCCCGCCACATAAGCTCTGAGAACGGTTCGTTCCTTTTGCAACCACGCTTCGACGGCCAGCAACCGGAAAAGATCATATTCCTTTGCCGCAAAACCCATAATGCGGTGTTTGTAGGCCAGATAGTGACCGTTCCAGAGCCCGTGGTGAAGATCCTCGTTTTCTTTGACCAACAGGAATGGAGGAGTGAACCGCTTCGCGGACCTAGGACCCTCAATCGGCTGGTCCGGCACCATCTGCAGATGGGTGGGGTCAAGTCCCGTCTCCGAAAGCGCTTCTGTGGGGAGCAGCGGCTGACCAATCAAGTGCTCCGCAGACCGAGAAACGGCCCTGCCACCTGCGATGTAACCTTCACCAAAGTCCCAGTTGTGACGTATCGCCATATCTCGCAGCGTTGGATATTGACGAAGGCGAGCAACCAAATCGCGTACGCGTTGGCCGCCCAGGAGGTTCGAGCGCCATACGTCGGCAGACTCACTCGCTTCAGTGTTCTTCACCCAGTGGAGATCGTAATAATCGATATCGAACCCTTGCTCAGCTGTAGCTCTGCCGTTGCGACGAAAAACGGCGTGCAGGATACGTCCGTCAGGAACAGGTTCCGCCGCTTCCACAAGTATTACGACAACTTTGGGATCAGCCTCCCCCTTTTTGAACAAACCCCTTACCGAGACGAAGTCGAGGATCTCGCGCACAGTCCAACGGGTGAAGATGCTAGTTCGGAACGGAGCGACGTTCTGGTTGTAGAGAAAACCGGCTGGCTCGACAAAGGCAACGATCCCATTAGGTGTGAGAAGCTCCAACGCCTCATGCAGGAAGAGGTATGCAAGCTGCATGTCGGCGAGCAGGCCGTGCGTTTTGGTATAGCGCGCGTAGCTCCGCTTGGCGCCCTCAGTGGTCAGCGTCGATTCGAATGGAGGATTGCCAACGAGCACTGCGACCGGCACCTTGATGAGCCTCTGCTCCTTGGCCTCGAAGAAGCAACTCCAGTGCAAGGTCTCGTTCGCCAAGGGAGGGAAAAGCTTCACGCTGGCGCGTATCTCTTCGGGCTGAAGCGCATCGCAGAGGCTGAGGCACAGGCTGAATGCCGCGAGTTCGATTGCCCCTTCTTCGAGGTCGATACCGTGCACCCGCTGCAGCAGCGGGCGCAGATCGTCAATACCCGGACGCGCCCAGTCGTTGCGAAGGCGCCAGTGCAATACTAAGCGCTTATAGGCTTCAACGAGGAAAACGCCCGATCCGCAAGCTGGATCAAGAATGACGCCATCACCGGCCATCAGTTTGTCCAGCCGGTCCCAACTCAGCGTCTCTTCCAGCATTAGGCGGACCAGCGCTGGCGGAGTGTAGATCGAACTCGCGGTGTCCTTGACGAAAAGCTGGTAGATATTGCTAATCAGTTCCACCGGCAGATCACGGAACGAATAGAGCCGCCACAGGCTCAGCTGGCCGGTAGCATCTTCACGTCCCTCGACAAGCCGAGCGTAGTTTGCAAGTTCGCTGCTCGAAAGAAGCGCCGCACGCTCTTCTATGGTCAGGCGGAATATGTGGCCGTTGAAACGCTCTTCCAGCGTCTCAAGCAATTTCACTACAGCGGCACCATCGCCTAACACTTGGAAGAAACGGGTCGCACCCTTGTGTGCGCGTTCGAAATCCTTGGGTAGCAACACCAAGCGTTCTTCGAGGTAAGCTATGAGCAGGGCGAGGATGAGCAGTCGACGGCGCAGCCGCGGCTCAAGCAAGCGGCTTTCGGTTAGTTGTTTGGCTAATGCGCGGACCTCCTCAACGAGCATCCTGTGCGCCGATTTTTGTGCCGAGAGCATGAGATCACATGCGATCGGATCATCCCAGATAGTTCCGTTGCGGATGCGTGCCGCATTCCACCAAACATCGGCTGCCGTGATATCCGCACCGAGAGCCAAGGTTCGGATGGGGCGGCAAACCGGGGTGTCGTCCGCACCGACAAAGTCTGGTTGGTGCGCACAGCGAAACAGCTGGATGCTCCCCGGCATAGCGCGATAGACAAGAGGCACACCACCCCAGCTCCAAAGCCGCTTGTGGAGTTGGGCAAAGGCCTCGTCATCCCCCGCGGTATTGGCATCGAATACAAAAGCTTGCGCGACCGGGGCACGACCGTGCCGCCCGGCCTCAAAGAATACAGCACGCGCGCCGTAGTCACGTGCTTTCTCCATGACTGCTACTTCCTCGGGCGGGCACCCTGAGGTTTCATAGCCTTCGACCGGAACCAGTCCATCGACAATCGGAAAGCCTCGCCTTTCCCCAATGACGAATAGCCACTCCGCCTCGGTACGCGGTCGCTCTGTCTCGTCTAACGTCATCAGTGGCACCTGCGCCACTCAGGCTCTCGGAAAGGTTGGATTGATTGGGTGCGCGCAGTCATTTCTGCCGCTTCTTTTTCGAGAGTACGAAACCTTCCTTGAGGAGATCGGTCATGCTGATCCCCTCCGACACGGCGAAGCCTTTAAACGCCTTCTTAAACTGGGAGCTGACCTTGAAATTGAGCGATTCCTTTTCGCTCTCCGGCGCGCTGCTTTCGTCGCTGCTTTCGCTTTGCCTAATGGACAACTTCGCCTCCCTTTGGCCCAACGACGATTTCCCCGGTGGCGCAGCGAAGGATACAGATTTCTGTCTTTCTTGCAATCCCGAAAGCCAGAAATCCTTAAATACAGAAAGGCAGAAATGCGGATAGCGGATAGCGGATCAGCCGAGCATAGCCTACGCCCTGCCCTCATCAAGCATCGCGACGAGCTTTTTGCAGCGTGCGGCCTCGTTTTCGGATAGGTTGATCTGCCTGCTCAGGCAAGAGCCAATCCGGACCGAACCCACGGTGTCACCATGCATTTCGTCGTCGACCAGAACTTCATGCGAAAGCCGCAGTTGCGGGAGCTGCTTGTCGGGAACAGCAACATCCAATTAATCGTACCAGATTGTGCTTTGGAGGAGATGGTTCGACTCCCGAAATGGGAAGCCACCATTCAGCAATCCTTTCGCATCATGGCATCCGCAATGCATCGCACGTTTTTTTCGGCCAGCATCGGAGAACTGTTACGATATGAACTCGAACACCTGACACCAATCAGCCGGAAGCAACTCTTACCCCCTGAGTTGACCGTTGGTGCTCGCGCCATGATCACCGCCATCTTGGGGCAGGGCACGTCGGCAGAAGCGTCCAGATTGCGCGTTGTTGCTGCCCGCCGCGATATCCTAGGAGAACGCGCCGAGCCCGATCAGGTAAAGGCAAAGCTGGTGGCGAACCTCGCGTTGCTCAAGGGCGCGAACGGAGAACGCCTTACTCGCGAAATTCGAAGCGGGCGGATGAGTGAGGACGCTCGGCTAGGCCTGCTCAAGCTTCGCGGGGAGGAGGTCTGCCAGAGGCATTTCGGCAATGTAACCGGCGCACTCAGAGTAGCCGACTTCCTAACTACCAGGTTTGTGTACGCTTCGCTTTGGTACCAGGAGTTCTGGCTGAACGGCGGACTTGACGATGCCAAGCCGAAGACTCTGGCAAATGACGAATTCGACATGGAATATGCATTGATCGCCTCCTTCTTCGGGGATCTGCTGTCCGAAGACCGCCGGGCGAAGGCCTGCGCTGTCGCCCTAAGGCGTCTGACCGATCCAGCAACAGAGGAAGTTCTGTTCGACGCCTTGGAAAAGCATGCGATTGCAACAGGTCGAATGACGCAGCGGCCATAGGAGCTGGCTGGTCAACGGCTTGCTACTCGTCATACTGCGAGAAATCCAGATCGTAGACGAGGGTATCAATGCTAACTCCTACCCTGTCGCAAAAGTCTAGCATCTCGATCCACGGATTCCCCCCGGGCTTACGATCAAATAACTCCACAAAATACTCCTGATAGTTATGGCCCTCGTTGATGCAGCCGAGCACATGGCGCTCCAGTACGCGCATATGGTTCTTCAATTTGGTGCTGCCGATGTGAAACGCGCCGGTGACATCCTCTACGAGGAGCTTCTCGGCATCCAGCAAACGCATGCGCCTGGCTACTTCGACAGCGAATGCGCGTTGCTCAAGCGGCAGAACCTTCAGTTTATCGATGAAGATTCTGACGCCTTCGACCTCTTCCTCGTGGTCCATCATTTCGGTCACGCCAAACACCTCGCCCAGACGCTTCAACGTCTTAGGATAGGTCGGCAGCGTCGCCTGAGTCGTGTCGCTAACTTGTTCGATTAGCTGGCGTTCCGCACCTCTGAACCTGCCCTCATGCTCCGCTTTGAATTTCCGAAGCGCCACGTCGTTGTAAACCTCGACATTTCCGGGATAGTCGATGATGTCGTGATGCTTGCCGCACACCAGCATGAGATTGTCGAGCCCGCGCCGCTGCTCGTTCGTCATCGACGCAAGAAACCTCGGTCCGCCTTTTTCAGCGGCATGGATGTGTGCTATCTTGCCGAGCATTGCGCCAGTCTCGTCGACCAGAAAATCTTTGCAGTTCGGGATCGCGCACTGGTTACCGCTGTAGGCAAACAGCTTCTTGATCGTAGCAGGGGTAGGTTCAAGGCGCTTGACCTTTTCCGTCTTCATCTAAATTCCCATCCGGTCCGGGTCTCGTGATCCTCGGCATACTGCTCAAAGACCACCGCTCCAAGAAGCATCGTGGCCCGTTTATTCGTCTGTGCGCAAGATACTAGCCTTCTCGATAACTTCGAGTTCAGGCAAGCATCAAGCTTATTGAGCCCAAACTGTTCCAGGAATTTGTTGGGCGTTAAGAGGTGAGCGGTACCCCCTGGCGTCGGCTGTGCTGGGGCCAGTAACATTTTCTTGCCGCGCAGTCCTGCAATGTGTCTCAGGCCGATGATGTCGGAGAGGCCACGTGGTTTAAACAACACCGTGGTCGCTTCTTGCCGCTAGGTTGATGCGGACGGTTGAATGTGACCGAGTACTATAAAATCCCCCACGCCCGAAACCTCCCCCTCCCCGTCATCTCCCTGAGGCCCAGCTCCAAAACTATCCGCCGCGCCGCCTGCGGCGTGACGTCGAGCGTCTTCGCCACCATCCCGGCCGACACCAACGGCTTTGCCATCACCAGCTCGACCAACTCCGACAATTTCGAAGACGCCCGGCGCCCTTCCAGCTTTCGCTCGAACAGGGTGCGCGCCAGCACCAGCCTGTCATGTTCCTTCATGCCCATATCGGCGGCCGCGATCAGGCTGTGGGCGATGGCTAGAAGCCGGATCTCCCGGTCGCGATGACGCCGCCGATCGACGGGAATGGTTTTGAGACCGAGATTGATGGCGGCGAGATGAGCGCCGGTGGTGATGCCGGCCTGGCGCAAGATCGACGCGGCCAGGAGGCGACCGAGCCACGGCGCATGCTGCAGGACGGACAGTTCGTTCCAGGCATCGAGCGCGACGATCGCCTGCAGGACCGCCGGCAGGTTTTCTGCCTGCCGCAGCACGCTCCGCCATTCGTCTAGCCTGGAATCCTCGTCCCAGTCGAGATCGTAGACCAGTGCGTCTCGATCCGCCGCGCTACTCCGGCCAGGCCGCGTTGCGTTCTCGATCGCGGCCTCCGATCGGGCGAGCATCGCATCGATGGCGGCATAGTCGACGCCAGGGAGATTTCCGATGTCGGCATCTTCGTCCCCCGCCCCTTCCGGATCGTTCGCGACCGCACGCCGGATGGCGTCGGGGGCCGCCGCCTCATCCGTGTCGGCCTGCGTGATCTCCGCGTTTTTGCGCAGGATCCGAATGCCATCGGCCGACAGCGCCCAGCCAGGTGGTTGGGCGGCAATACGCCGACGAGTGCGCAGGACGTCGCGGGCGATTGTCAGCTCGTGGGTGGGTGTGCGAATGTCGCGGGTAGCGTCATGGAGGACGAGGTCTTCGAGATGGACGAGTTCGCCGTCTATCCAGAGCGAGGCACAGGCATCGGTGAATTGGATGCGCTCGAGGAAGCCGCCGCCGACCGGCGAGCGGGCGAGGCGCTCGTCGAGGCGCGTCAGAGCGATGCCGGCTGTGGGTTTTAGTTTAATTTTTCAACTCGGAAATTGTCATACGGACGTAAGGGTTAGGCGATAAATTTCAGTAGATTTTTCGCTAAGGATTTCAGCGAGGTCTGCCCATGCCAAAGCAATTGCATGATCAGGGATTGCCGGCGACACGCGCGATCTCAGATGAGCATTGGTCAGTCGCGCTCCGCATGCCCGCGAACTGGACAAGATCCTTGATGGCATCGGGCCGAAGCAGGTGGCCGTTTCGCGCGCGGCGGCCGAGTTGCGGCTAACGCGGCGACAAATCTACAATCTCCTCGTCCGCTATCGCATGGACAGGAAGGTGACAGCCTTACTCCCGCGCACCGCAAAAAGCCGCCGCAAGCGGCTGTCAGAAAAACTTGAAGCAATCATAGCGACAACACTGCGCGAGCAATGGCTGACACTGGAAGCTCCGCCCCTTGCCCCGGTCGTGGCTGAAATCCGCGCTCGTTGCGAGGAAGCCGGGCTGACCTTGCCGTCATACGTTACGGTTGCCCGACGTATCCCGATGCTGTTTAGCGCTGAAGAGATCGCCAAGAAACGGTCAGCCAATCCGAAACACCTGCTCCGGCTGAGGCCACGACCAGGATATATTCACGCAACTCACCCGCTCGACGTCTGTCAGATCGATCACACTCCGGCTGATATCAATTTCGTGGAGGTCGTTGACGGAACTGGCGTGTTTGTGGGTCGGCCTTATCTCACGATCGTGACCGATGTGGCATCACGCGTTATTTTAGGTTTCTGCCTGACTTTGGAGAAACCATCTGTTCTGTCGGTCGGACTTTGCCTTGCCCATGCGATGTGCGCGAAGGACGAATGGCTTGCCAACCGTAGCCTTGCTCATGCCTGGTCGACATTTGGCAGGCCTCGGGTACTCGTCACCGACTCGGCGATGGAATTCAAGGGGCACGCTTTCCAGCGTGGCTGCGACGATTATGGCATCCGCATTCGATATCGTGACCGCGGAAGAGTGCATCAAGGCGGCGTGGTCGAACGACTGCTGGGCAAACTCAACGCTATCCTCGCCACCTATCGCGGTTCGACCGGAAGGTCTGTGGTTGATCGCGATGAATATCCCTCGGAACGGCGCGCCTGTCTCGGATTCGCGGACCTGGAGCGGTGCGTTGCGCTGGCCATCCTCGATCACAACCGGCAGGAAAACACCAAGACACTGAATGTGCCGAATACGGAGTGGCAGCGCAACAACGCAGCTTTACCGCGCTTCAATGACGATCCACACACCGTTCTATTGTCGTTTCTGCCGGGTACGGAAAGAAGATTGTCGCCGCAGGGGATCAGCATGTTTGCCGTACATTATTACGCGTCATGGCTTGGCGGCCTCATTCCGCAGCGCGACCGGCTGGGAAAGCTGGAAGTAAGATATGACCCTCGAGACATCAGCCATATCTATGTCCGGGATCCGGAAGGCAGACACTTCCGACCCGTCGAACGGCGCGATGGCAGGCTTACGTCGCTGACGCTATGGGAACATGAGGCTGAGCGCGCCCGCCGGCGCGATGCAAACCATCGCTCAAGTGTTGCAAGGGTGGAGTTTCGCCGCGAAATCGCTGCTATCGTCGGGACTGCGAAACAACCCAGACGCCAGTTGTGAACTGCTGTCCGCGGTATCCACGCGGGCGCGTCGCAGAAGCCTTATGCGGCTATGCAGGAACAGGCGCGCGTTGCCTCACCTCATCCCACCCGTCAGAAAAGCCGACTACCGGTCGAAGACTGGTAGCATGGCATGTCGGACCATCTGCTCGACCATGTCCGATCCTACCTTGAACGCGACCAGGATGAGCGGATCGCCTACATCCGTGCCCCACGATGGATCGGACATCAGGTTGCTCAAGACAGCCATATACGGCTCACCGAGCTACTCTCAAGACCGCCGTCATTACGAACCCAGGGCCTGATGCTGGTCGGCCCCTATGCCAATGGCAAGACGATGATTGCGGAGCGGTTTGCCGTCGAACACCTGCGAACATCTGTCCAGCAGAAGCTTTGGATGGTCCAGACGCGAGAGGGCGCGGGCCTTGGCCATTTCTACGCGAGCATTCTCCAGGCGCTCCACGCTCCTGGGGGCGACATTTGGAATGTCAGCCGCAAGGCGGAACAGCTGGATCACTTGCTGGCAAGTCTCAAGCCAAAGGTGTTGATCTTCGACGAGTTTCACAACGCATTGCGCGGACGGGCGCGCGACATCGAGGCGATTTTTGCATTCCTGCGACGGATCGGCCGTCAGTATGACATCGCCCCGGTTCTGATCGGGGACGTATCCGTCTACGACTTCCTCAACGCCACCAGCGAGATGGCAACCCGTTTTGATCTGGTCGCAGTCCCGCGATGGCAATACGATGAGCCCTATCTGATGTTGCTCGATAGCCTCGAAGCAGCGTTGCCTCTTGCCAGGATCTCGGATCTGTCCAGCGAGCCGTTGGCTCGTCTTGTCTTCAGGTTATCGGAGGGTTTGATAGGCGAGACCGTCACCATCATCACAAAGGCGGCCGTCGCGGCGGTGCAATCCGGAACCGAACGCATCACCAAGGCGGGCATCATCGAACTACGGTACACCCCAATATCGCAGCGGCGCCAACCGGCTTTACGGGACAACCTGTTATGACGATGGGCAACGCTGGTATCCCGGCAATCAGCATACAACGGAGATACCGTCACATCGTTTCCGACCGATGGCCCGTCAACGTCTTACCGCAACCCGATGAATTGCTGTCGAGTTGGCTGCACCGTCTTGCTTATGCCAACGGCGTTGCACCGCGTGGATTCGCGCGCGTCTTCGGACTTGGATCTGGCATGTGGTCACCAGCCATCGATTTCAGACCCTCGAGCGACATCGAAAACCTGCTTCGCGCAAATGCCGGTGTATCCCACGCTCAGATCGTGGCAATGACCCTGGCGAGT
Organism: Agrobacterium burrii; assembly: GCF_017313405.1. Classification (NCBI taxonomy): domain Bacteria; kingdom Pseudomonadati; phylum Pseudomonadota; class Alphaproteobacteria; order Hyphomicrobiales; family Rhizobiaceae; genus Agrobacterium; species Agrobacterium burrii. The sequence goes on along the minus strand of NZ_JAFLNA010000018.1, from coordinate 26,138 downwards.
GGCATCCCGACGGAGCTCTTGCTGCCGTTACGAAGCAGCGGTCGGCGGGGGACTTCAACCTGGCTGCAGTTTTGCCCCCAATGCCTGGCTAACGATGAACATCCATATTTTCGCCGCAGCTGGCGTTTGGCGACCAAAGTATCTTGCCGCCACCACCGCTGCGGCTTGCGCGACCGGTGCCCATCCTGCCAAAGACGTATCGAAGCCTACCGTCAAAGCAAGCTTGTCCCCCAGCATTTTTGCGTCCACTGCGGTTTCGATTTGCGCAAGGCGTCAAGGGTCATCATCAGCGTTGCAGCGCACCTGGTGGATTGTCGCATTGATCAGATGTGTCGCAGAGCGAGTGTCACTCCCGAACATCGGCGCGTTTTCCTTGCACGATTGCTGCAAATCCCCACGCTGGTGATGACCCACACTTCCGGCTCGCTGCTCAACTTCTCCAGCCCGGTGCGCATCCGATGCTTCGAAAAGCTTGCAGATCATGTTTGCGAACGAATAATGCTTGATGACGGTAATCCTGTTTGGCCAAGTCCTTATAGGGCCGAATCTGCTGGAAATCGTCGAGCAAATACCCTAGTTTAAAGCTTACAGTGCGTGCTGCGTGCGCTGCGTGCTTCCCCCGAAATTGACGGAGACTTCGATCAACCTCTCACAAGGAGCGCGAACCCATGTCTTCGACATTTTCCAAGGGCCGTATTCAATCCACTCTCCGTCAGTTCCTCGACAATGAAGCATCGGGTGGCATCATCCTGATGGCAGTTGCTGCTCTGGCAATTGCCACGGCGAACTCGCCGCTGGCAGAGAGCTACTTCCGTGTGCTGCACGTCTATGTCGGCCCGCTGAGCATCCAGCACTGGATCAACGACGCCTTGATGGCCGTCTTCCTCCTACTCGTTGGCCTGGAGATCAAACGCGAGATGCTCGACGGCCAGCTTTCAAGCTGGAGCCGGCGCATCTTGCCAGGCGCGGCTGCTGCAGGAGGCATGCTGTTTCCGGCACTGTTTTACCTTTACTTCAACTGGAGCGACCCGACAGTTATCCGTGGCTGGGCAATCCCGACCGCGACCCATATCGCCTTCGCTCTTGGGGTCCTTTCACTTTTCGGTAATCGTGTTCCCGCATCGCTGAAGATATTTCTGGCGGCGCTGGCCATCATCGACGATCTCGGCGCCGTTGTGGTTATCGCTCTCTTCTATACTGCGGAACTGAACCTGCTCGCTTTGGCTGGCGCGGGCCTCGTCGTTGGAAATCTGATCATCTTCAATCGCATGGGCGTGAAGGCCCTCTGGCCCTATCTCGCCCTCGGCGCGGTCCTTTGGGTGTTGGTTTTCGCATCAGGCGTGCATGCGACCCTTGCAGGTGTCTTGCTGGCGTTGACGATACCGCTGAAGCTGACGCCGGGGACGCCGGAGGCCACACACGATGAATCACCTCTGCACAGGTTCGAACACCTGCTGCACAAGCTGGTCGCCTTCGCGATCGTGCCGATCTTCGTTTTTGCCAACGCAGGTGTTTCGTTTGCCGGTTTATCGATGTCGGTCTTCGAAGAGCCGCTCACAATGGGCGTAGCGGCAGGTCTAATGCTCGGAAAACTGGTCGGCGTTCTGGGAACGGTGGCAGTTCTGGTAAGACTGGGATTGGCCGATCTTCCTGCGAGCGCTAGTTGGGGTCAGATGACAGGCGTAGCCCTGTTGTGTGGAATCGGGTTCACCATGTCCCTTTTCATCGGTCTGCTAGCGTTCAGCGATCCAGTTGTCCAGGATCACGTCAAGATCGGGATCCTGATGGGGTCGCTTGTGTCCGGTCTTTTGGGTGCGGTCTTTCTGACTGTTTCGGGGCGGCGAGCGAGGCGTGCAGCCTGAGTGGCAATGGCTTTTCCGCCAACTTCTCCCAATTCCGCACGCATGCGGAACATCGCGCTGATGGATGCCAAGATAAACGGCACCCCTTCTCGAACTGCATTCAGGATGAAAAATGTGGCAAGGTGCCAAGCAATCCCGCTCTCCATGGTGAGCGGGATTGACAGTGCTCATTTTGACTGAGTATTAAAGTTGCAACGGTAATGGATTCTGCCGGGCATTACGCCGAACCGCTTCCCCGACGAAGCTGATGACTCCTACTCAACGCGCTACACGCGAAGGAGTAGAGTCGTGCCTAGAATTCTTTACCTGTCTTCCAAAATGAAATGTATATCTGCGGGAGCGTCCAACTGATGGCGTTCTCTGCATTTTTTGGTCTTCGTATCAGCCAGGTCCGCAGTCTAGCGAAATGGATCATGATTGTCGTGCCCATGGCAATGGCGGTCGGGTCACTCGTCGCGCTTTTCCTCTGGAGCCTCGACCGGGCAACGGAGCTTCGCTTTGAGTTTCCCTGGCTGATCTATGGCATGCCGGTCGCAGGCTTTGCGATGGTCTGGGCCTACCAGAAATTCGGCAAGTCGGCTGAAGCCGGCAACAACCTGATTGTAGACCAGATCCACGAGCCGGGCGGTGGTGTGCCGCTGCGCATGGCGCCCTTCATCCTTGTGACCACGGTGCTCACCCATTTGGTCGGCGGCTCGGCCGGTCGCGAGGGCACGGCAGTCCAGCTCGGCGGCAGCCTTGCCAGCGCCTTTGGCAAAGTCTTCAAACTGGCGCCCGGCGACGTGCGTATCCTCTTGATGGCAGGGATTGCCGCAGGCTTCGGCGCTGTCTTCGGCACGCCGATCGCCGGCGCGATCTTTGCGCTGGAGGTGCTGACCATCGGACGCATGCAGTACGAGGCTTTGTTGCCCGCCTTGCTTGCCGCCATTGTTGCCGACTGGACCTGTCATGCCTGGGGGATCGGCCACACCCATTATGCCATCGCCTATCTCGGCGGCGTTGGCGAAGCTGTCGGCTTCCACCTCGATGCGGTCCTACTGCTCAAGGTGGTCATTGCCGGCGTGGCTTTTGGTCTGGCCGCGCATTTCTTCGCCGAGCTTTCCCATTTGGCATCATCAGCTTACAAGGCGATCTTGCCCTATGCGCCGCTGCGTCCGGTGCTCGCCAGCGCGATATTGCTGGGCCTTGTCTACATGCTCGGTACGCGGGAATATCTCGGTCTGGGTGTCTGGTCGCCCAATCCCGACGATGCGACGATCCTTGGCTTTTTCCTTCCCGATCACGTGGATTACTGGAGCTGGGCCTGGAAGGCGCTGTTCACGATCGTCACATTAAGCGCCGGTTTCAAGGGCGGCGAGGTCACACCGCTGTTCTTCATCGGCGCAGGTCTCGGCAGTGCGCTGGCCGGTGTTCTCGGCGCACCGGTCGATCTTTTTGCGGCGCTTGGCTTCGTGGCCGTCTTCGCCGGCGCCACTAATACGCCGCTGGCTTGCATGATCATGGGGATTGAGCTCTTCGGCGCCACCTATTCGGTCTACCTCGCTGTCGCCTGCTTCGTTGCCTATCTGTGCAGTGGCCATTCCAGCATCTACCTGTCGCAGCGCGTCGGCGTTCCGAAAACGGCTGCCGCCAACGATATTCCTCCCGACATCTCGGTTCGCCACATGCGTGACATGCAGACTCAGAGCCTCGGCGATCTCGTCGGAAAGGTCCGTCTACGGTCACTTGCTACCACCGCAACACTCAATGAAAGGCCCGCCGTCGTGACGCAACACAAGCTGCATTCTACCGAAATCGGCATGGTCCGTATCTACATGAAGCCGCGTGAGAAGGCGCCCGGCAAGGGCGGTTGGTTCGGATCGAAGCCTCTTTACCGGGAATTGGTCCTGCAGGCGAAGTCGGCCGGCATCATGAATGCCGTCGCGCACCATACGCATTTTGGCTATTCGAACAGCGGTAAGCTTCAGGACGAGGGCTTCGAGATCCCCAATCCGGATCTGACTATGTGCGTCGAGATGATTGCATCACGCGACCAGCTTGAGGAATTCTGCCGGACCCATGGCGCGCTGCTGAAACACAAGGTGATCGTCTACAAGCACCTGGAACAGTGGGATGTCGTCCATCACGACGTTGAGGCGGCAGAAGCGCTCAAGGTCACGACATCCTGAAGGAGGCGCGATCTTGGTTTATCTGATCGTTTTCCTTGGCGCAGGTATCGGTGGTGTTTTCCGGCACGCCGTCAACATGGGAGCGGCGCGCCTGTTCGGCTTCGGCTTTCCCTACGGCACACTCACCGTCAATGTTGTCGGCTCCGTCGTCATGGGCCTGCTCACGGAATTTTTCGTGTTTCGCTCTGGCCTGCCGCAGGAGTTGCGCCTGTTTCTGACAACCGGGCTGCTTGGCGGATTCACCACCTTTTCGACTTTCTCGCTAGATGCCGTGACCCTGTGGGAACGCGGGCAATCGGATGTTGCTGCCGGATATGTCGCTCTTTCGCTGGTCCTGTCGATGGCGGGACTTTTTGTCGGCCTCATGCTGATCCGGATGGCCGGACATGGACAAGCCGCATGAAAATCTTCCTTACAAGCTGGCCGTTCTGGGCCCTCCTTTCGGCCGGCTTTGCAGCCCTGACGGCGATCTTCGCCAAGATCGGCGTCGAAAACGTCAATTCCGACTTCGCCACCTTCATTCGCACCATCGTCATCCTGCTGGCCGCTGGCGCGATGGTCTATATCACCGGAAATTGGCAGGAGCCGTCGACGGTCTCGACCAGAAGCTGGCTATTTCTTGTACTTTCCGGTTTTGCCACGGGCGCATCCTGGATTTGCTACTTCCGGGCGCTGAAGCTTGGTGACGCCGCCCGCGTCGCGCCGATCGACAAGCTGTCCGTGGTGTTCGTGTCCATTTTCGCTGTGCTGTTCCTCGGTGAACGTCTGACCCTGCCGAACTGGCTCGGTGTCGTGATGATCGCGCGAGGAGCCGTGCTCGTCGCCTACAGGGCTTAAGACCGTCAAAAAACTTCAAGGGGGAGGAATGCACGATGTTGAAGGTGTCGTTTTGCATTTAATCGTGAGATTCCAGTCCTAACAGTTTCAGTAAGATAGCCCGGCACTTAATTTGAGACTTGGCATTTAATTTGAGACTCTGGCTTCTCTTTGGCACTTAATGTGAGATTCGCCGCCAGGAAAATATGGCTGTTTACGGCCACGCCTCATTGGATTTGCGAGAGACCGATTGTCGTCAATGGCCTTGCAGCCATGTGATTACAGACACATGCCGCTACCACTGGTCATCAAAGCCCGTCGTGCTGCTTCGACGTGGCTGCAATTCTGTCCTGCGTGCCTCGGTTCTGATCAGCCCCCATATTTTTCGGAGGCGATGGCGACACGCGACTAGAATCTCCTGCTTTATCCACGGGTGCGGATTACGCGACCGTTGCCCATCGTGCCACCGCGGAATTACTGCCTTCGCTCAGACACGGCTTGTCGTCCAGCATGTCTGCACCTCTTGCGCTTATGACCTGCGGCGGGCGTCCAAGGTGCCGGTGACAATTGAAGCGCGATACTTTGAACAGATAATCAATCGTTCTATCGGTACAGTGGCGAATATCCTTGCGACGAACAATCCGCCGAAATGGCCTTGGCGACGAGATTTGATCGCAGTTCTACCGACTCGGTTTCCAGCCGGATACGCTTGCTCGAGCGCTTCATTCCCGACGACGCCTATCTGGATGAGGGCTTCGTCCTTCCCATTCGGCGGTCAAAGCGGATCATGAAAGATAAAATTGAACCGGCCCCTCAAACTGCAGCTCGCTGATCGTCGTGGTGGCATTCGCCTCTTCTGAGGCCGGCGCCTATTCTCCAAAATTAGGCGGAGAATAGGCGTGCAATCGCCGCACATCTTTTGTGCCAGCCTCGCATCCCGCGATATCAGGATAAAGCGTCGCGCTCGCCGACAAGCTCTTCTATCGTTTTGTCCAGCATACTTTTCTGAAACCCGTCCAGATCGAGACCTTCAACGACGCTATAGTCACCGTCCTTGCACATCACAGGTACGCCACACACCAGCCCTTCCGGTATGCCATACTGCCCCTGCGATATAACAGCCATCGATGTCCAGCGCCCGTCTGTACCACGCATCCAATCATGCATCTGATCGATCGCTGCATTGGCGGCAGATGCTGCAGAGGACGCGCCGCGCGCCTCTATGATCGTAGTGCCCCGCCTTGCGACCTCAGGGATCAGCACCTCCTTGTACCAATGGTCGTCGCCGATGATCTCGGATAAGGGCCTGCCGGCAGCCGTTGCGTAGGTCCAGTCGGCAAACATGGTCGGCGAGTGATTGCCCCAGACCACGAGCCTGTCGATGTCGCCGACGCCACAGCCGGCCTTGCGCGCCAGTTGGGTCAACGCCCTGTTGTGATCAAGCCGGATCATCGAGCTGACCTGCCTTGGGTTAAAGTCTGGCGCATTGGCGATCAGGATGGAAGCGTTGGTGTTGGCCGGATTGCCAACGACCAGAATTCTAGCTTGTCGTCCGGCGACCTCGTTGATCGCCCTGCTCTGCACCTTAAAGATCTCTGCATTCGCTGCAAGCAGGTCTCGCCGTTCCATTCCCTTTGACCGCGGCCGGGACCCGACCAAAAACGCTGCGTCGACACCGTCAAACGCTTGCCGAGGATCGTCGGTCGTGACGATGCTGTGCAGCAGCGGAAAGGCGCAGTCTTCCAGTTCCATGACGACGCCGCGTACGGCGTCCTGGGCTTGAGGCAAATCGAGCAGCCGCAGTTCGATCGGCTGCGACTTGCCATAAAGGTCACCATTCGCCAATCGAAACAGCAGGGAATAGCAGATCTGGCCGGCAGCACCGGTCACGGCGATCTTTTTGGGAGTGGATTGCATTGTCATTATCTTTCCTGAGACGGGATAGGGTTATTTCGAGGGCGTGGTCCAGCCGGCCTTGGCAAAGATCGCCTTGGCCTCGGTGCCCTGAAGGAATTGCGAAAACGCCTTGGCGTCGGCATTCTTGCCTCCGCGCTCGGTCAGCACGATCCCGGTGTCTCGGTAGATGCGATAGTCCGGTTCGACCTCGACGACGTCTGCGAGTTCTGGGTTGGCGACCTGCCAGATATTCCAGATGATCCAGGCATCGAAGGACTTGTCCTCGGTCCAGGCCTTCTTGGCTTCGGCACTGTTGGCGGCAAAGGTCCTGATGTTGGCGCGAAGGGCCTTCACCTTCTCGATGTCACCGGTCCGGCCGGCCATGTCTTCCCAAAGACCGTTCTGCCCGGCACCATTGACGACAAGCACTTTGTGGCCGGGCTTGAACAGATCAGCGAGGCCGGTGATCTTCTCCGGGTTCCCCGGACGCACCAGGATAGCGGAAGGACGCAAGTAGAGCGGTACGACATCGGCGTCCTTGATCTGGCCGTCCATCGCCTTCACGAAATCCGACATCATCGTCTCGGAGCCGCTGAAGATCAGGTCAGAGTTGTCTTTAGCGTTGCCGATCCATTGCGGCGTCGGGCCGGCGGTGACGATGACCTTGTTGCCGGAGCTTTTCTCGAAGGCGGCTGCCGCCTCCTTCATGGCAGGGAATGGTCCACCGGGACCATAGACGTGGATATCGGCGGCAAGCGTTGGTGCTGTCGTGGCGAAAAGCATCGCCGCGCCGGTGATGATGGATTTCAGCATGGTATTTCCTCCGTGTCTGGTTGGAAGGAAACTAGCGGCATCCTGCATCAGTTCCATCGCATAATTTTGCTACGAACATTCGGAAAAATCGATTATAACTCGGAGCAAATTCAAGGCTGCTATCCTCATGACCCTCGACCAGTTGCGCATCTTCGCCGAAGTCGCCCGCCAACAGCATATCACCAAGGCTGCCAAAGCGATGAACATGACGCAGTCGGCCGTCAGTGCTGCGGTCATCGCGCTTGAGGAGCGCCACGGCGTGGCTTTGTTCGACCGGATCGGACGTTCGATCGTCCTAAACCAAACCGGAACGATCTTTCTCGAACATGCACTTCAGGTCTTGGCCGAAGCGAAAGCCGCCGAGTCTGCACTAAGCGACCTGGCGGGACTTTTGCGCGGGGAATTGTCGGTTATGGCGAGCCAGACTGTTGGCGCCTATTGGCTGCCCTCCAGGCTAGCGAAGTTTCACACACGCTATCCTGGTCTCGGTCTCGACGTCGGGATCGGCAATACCGAGGCGGTAGGCGACGCGGTTGAGGCCGGGCGGGTTGAGCTCGGCGTTGTAGAGGGCGCGGTCGACAGACCGGCCTTGTCGTCGCGCATGATCGCCACGGATGAGATGATCCTCGTCGTGTCGCCAACTCATCCCTGGGCCAGAGGCAAAAAGCTCGGTAAGGCCGATTTTGAAGACGCGACATGGGTTCTTCGCGAACCCGGATCAGGAACACGGCTCGCCTTTGAGACGATGATTGCGGAAGAGAAATTGAAGTTGCAGGCGTTGAACGTTGCAATTGTCCTGCCCGGAAACGAGGCCGTGCTCGGCGCAGTCGAGGCCGGCATGGGGGCAACACTGACATCGCGAAGTGCTGCCCAGACCGAACTCAACAGCGGCCTGCTGGTCGAGGCCAATGCTTCTCCGCTTCCGCGCCCATTCTTCCTGCTCCGGCATAAGGAACGGTATCGCTCCAAGGCGGCCGATGCGTTCGAAGCACTGTTGTCGGAATAGACACGATGACCTATCGCGGACCTGATACGCTCTGGCACGAGCATCGACGCGAGGAGCGGTTGGCCGCGCTTGACAGTGAGCATATGCAGCCATTGAACGCCTTCCGGGAGCACCTTCAGCTCAACTCCGACCGGGATATGCCGAACTTCGATCCATACGATGGCGGTATCAGCGCAAGACTGCTGATCCTTTTGGAGACGCCTGGACCAAGTCCGGTTGAACGCGGCCAGCGTTTCGTTTCGATCGATAACCCGACCGGCACGGCGAAGAACCTGCGCAAGGCATTGACTGGCGCAGGGATATCGCGCCGAGACATCGTTCTGTGGAATACGGTCCCGTGGGTCCGCGCAACCCGAAGCTCGATCGTGGCCAGCGAGCGGCGCGAGGGCATCAAGGGACTTGCAGGCCTTCTGCCGCTGCTGCCGAACCTACGTGTCGCCGTCCTGGCGGGCGCGGTGGCGAGTGGTGCTGAAGAGGTACTGGTGGATGCCGGCATCGAGGTGATCCTCTGCCCCCATCCGAGCCCGACGCTGATCAATACCTCGCGGACGCTGCGCGACCGCCTTCACGCGGCTTTCGAAGCTGCCGCCGCAAAACTAGATCAATCGGAAACGGCGATTGAAACATCCTGAACTATGCGTTGGAACTAATCGATGTACCCCCGTATTTTCTCCTCAACGATCAGGAGAAATTCGATGCACAAGATTGTTGCCTTCAAGAAGCCGGTAGCGCCAGCCCCGGATGTTCCTATGCAAGGTTATGTCATACGCAACTTTACGCCAAATTGGTTCGCGACCACTATGGGCACCGGCATCCTTTCGGTCGCCTTCGCACAGTTTCCTGGGCATCCGGGGCTTTTCGCGATGGGTCAGGCGCTTTGGCTCTTCAATATCCTGCTGTTTGCAACCTGCACAACGCTCTACGCGGCACGCTGGCTGCTCTATTTCCAAGAGGCAAGACGGGTCTTTTCCCATTCCGTCGTGTCGATGTTCTTCGGCTGCATTCCGATGGGATTGGCCACGATCATCAATGGCTTCCTGATCTATGGCATCCCGCATATCGGCGACACGGCGGTGGCAATCGCAACGACGCTGTGGTGGATCGACGTCACACTGTCGCTGGCCTGCGGTCTTGCAATCCCGTTCATGATGTTCACGCGCCAATCGCACTCGATCGACCAAATGACGGCGGTATGGCTGCTGCCGATCGTGGCGAGCGAGGTGGCGGCCGTCAGCGGTGGCCTGCTTTTGCCCCACATCGCCGACGCTCAAACGCAGTTGACGGTGCTGATGACCAGCCTGGTGCTATGGGCCTGCTCGGTTCCGCTGGCCATGAGCGTGCTTGTGATCCTTTTCCTGCGCATGGCGGTCCACAAGCTTCCGCATGTCAACATGGCCGCCTCGAGTTGGCTGGCTCTCGGCCCGATCGGAACCGGTGCCCTTGGTCTTCTCGTCATGAGCCAGACCGGACCCGCCGTGTTGTCGGCGAATGGATTGGCGAGCGTTGCTCCGGCCTTCGGTGGCGCCAGCTTCCTCGGCGCGATCCTCCTGTGGGGCTACGGCATCTGGTGGCTGGCGACTGCTGTCCTGATCACCCTGCGCTACCTTCGCGAGGGCCTGCCATTCAATATCGGCTGGTGGGGCTATACCTTCCCGCTTGGCGTGTTTGCCGTCGCCACGCTTCGTCTCTCAACGATGGTGCCGATGTCGTCTATCGCAATCCTTGGCGCGGTTCTTGTTATAGCACTTGTCTGCATGTGGCTGCTGGTCGCGGCCAAGACGATCAAGGGCACTCTCGACCGCTCGCTCTTCGTCTCGCCCTGCCTCAAGGCCGACTGATGATCGAAACACTCCGGCAGTGCTCATGGCGGAGTGTTTTTTTGTAACCGAACAGGAGAAGACATGACGTTTCGTATGATGGCCGTGATCGTCGGCATTGCCTTAGGATGCGTGACATCGGCCGAGGCCGAACCCGTGCAGGATTTGATGACCCCGGCCGTATTCCAGGACAGCTTCGTTGGGCAGAAGACCGCTCCAGTCACGCTGGTCGTCTATTCCTCCCCAACCTGCAGCCACTGCGTCGACTTCCATGAACGAGACCTGCCGAAACTGCTGGATACATATGTCGCATCGGGTAAGTTGAAGATCGCGTACCGGCCCTTCGTGCGAAACTCGGTGGATGCCGTCATCTTCATGCTGGCGAATGCGCGGGGCCGAGACAAATTCGACGAGACGGTATCGTCCTTCATGACGAAATTCGATGAGATTGCCGGCGCCGCCAATGCCGAGGATGCATTGCGCGAGATCGCCGGTAGCATGGGCATCGACCGCGCGGGTTTCGATCGCGCTGTCGCCGATCAGGCCTATCTCGACAAGCTCAATGCTGCGACAACCGAAGCGAACAAAAAATTCGGAGTCGCCGGCACGCCATCGTTTTTCGTCAACGGCCAACAGGTTCGGATTAAAATGAGTTTCAACGAGGTCGCCAAAGCAGTCATGAAAGCCACCGCCAGCCTGGAGTGAAACCAAAATCTGAGAGTGGCGGAATTCCCTGTAGGAAGTTTTCCTACGATCGACCAGGCTGGTTTTCCTCTGAAAAGACAGACGACTGGGCGCCGTCGTCGAACGGCTTAGAATGTCTGCTTTTTCGCCCTGTTCCAACCGGCCGTTCATTCTCCATACCGCAATCCGCTGCGAGTATCGTCCTTCAGACATCGTTCACAGGCAGATTGGATCCAGCGCGCGTGATCCTCTTGGCGGCATATGAACAAGCCGTATTTCGGCACGCCTCGAGTCACCATCCGCGTTCCGTCGTTCTTCGCGCAGACCGGCATAGCACCGCGCGTGCCAACCGCTCACGCCGACGTGAGAACAAATACGGATGAGCAGTGGAATAAACGGCGACCCACAGCGTTCTTATCCACTAAAGCCAAAAGGATTCCGCCATGCGCGTTTACAGTTTCATACTTGTTGCCAGTTTTGCCATTGTGGGAAGTGCAACTGCTGAGCAGTTCCACGACCACCAACCGGCGATGAGCATGGAGGATAGCGGCCCTTCAACTGCGTTCTCCAAAAGCATGAAAGTGGCCATGGACAAAATGCATACCGGCATGATGGCGGTACCCGAAACAGGCAATCCAGACTACGATTTTCTGGCGCAAATGATCCCGCATCACCAAGGCGCCATCGACATGGCCAAGGCAGTGTTGCTCACCACCCAAGATCCGCAAATCCGAAACCTCGCCCAGTCGATCATCACAGAGCAGGCTTACGAAATTCAGTTGATGAATTCGATGCTCACACAACAGCGCGGCTCCGTCGCCGCCAATCCGGAGACTTCGAAATGAAACGTTCCGCAGCCCTGCTGATCGCCTTGATGGCGAGCACGCCAGCCTTTGCCCTGCCCGAATCCAAGGACCGGGTCTATGCTGCTGACCAGAACAGCAACACCGTATCTGTCATCGACCCATCGACCAACACGCTTCTCGGCCTGATCAAGCTCGGCGACCCACGCCCGAATGTCTTGAGCCCGCTTTACAAGGGTGAGGTCAACGTCCACGGCCTTGGCTTCTCGCCGGATCACCGTACCATCGTCGCCGTCTCGACGGTGACCAATTCCGTGACCTTCATCGATACCGCGACAAACAAGATCAAAGGTGTCGCCTATATCGGCCGCAACCCGCACGAGGCCTTCTTCACGCCGGATGGCAAACACGTCTGGGCAACCGTGCGTGGCGAGGATTACCTTTCGGTCATTGATGCGAAGACATTCAAGGAGACCGATCGCATCAAGACCGAGAGCGGTCCCGGCATGACGATCTTTACGCCAGACGGCAAGCGCGCCTTTGTGGCCAACAGCTTCAATCCGGTCGTTCAGGTGTTCGATGTCGCGTCGAAAAAGCTGCTTGCATCCATTCCGGTGGTCTCGCCATTCTCGCCTTTCATTCAGGTGACGCCAGATGGAAAGGAAGCTTGGCTAACCCACAAGGATGTCGGCAAGGTGACGCGGATTGATACCAAGACATTGAAAGTCAAGGGCGTGATCGATAGCGGTCCGATCACCAACCATCTGGCGTTCGCCAAAACATCCGCCGGAACATTGGCTTATGTGACCATCGGCGGCGAGAACGTCGTAAAAGTCTACACGCTGAACGACGAGGCCAAGCTGATAGCCACCATTCCCGTCGGTGCCTTGCCGCACGGTGTCTGGGGTTCGGGCGACGGCAGCCGCGTCTTTGTTGGCCTCGAAAATGGCGACGCGGTGGACGTGATCGACACGCAGAAGAATGAGAAGATCGCCCATATCCCCTCAGGCCAGGCCCCACAAGCGCTGATCTACGTTCCGGATGCGGTCCCGATAGGCGATGGCCGCCAAAACCTTGAACCACGCAAGGACATGCCGGAGAACATCACACTTATGCTGAAGCCTGCCGCAGATGCGCAAGGCGGCGGAATGGTCGTCTCGCGCAATCTTGGCCTGATCGATATCGTAGATCTCAGCGTTTCGAAATTGAAGCCAGACACGGCTTATGCGCTGTTGTTCGAAGGTCAGCCGGAACCGATCGTGGCGTTCAAGACGGATGCCAAAGGTGCCGCGATGGCATCTGCCACCAGTCCGACCCGCTCCATCGTCAAACCGGGCGAAGCCTCCAAGACACCTAAGGTTATCCTCGTTGAGGGAACAGAACCGTCAGCAAATGCGGTCTTGCAGAGCAACTAACAGTTTGGCTACCTGTTATGGGCAACCCCAAAACAAGTTGACTGCGGCGTTCTTACAATGCCGCAGTCATTTTTGACACCGCACTGACATTGACCGGATTCAAATCATTCCTTGATAGATCGCAGTTGCGATCGGAAGGAGCTTTGCCCGATCGACCGAGGCGGATACCGCGAAATCGAACCCCTGATCCACCCAGACAAAGCTGGACACGCCGTTCTTTTCTTCGAACGTGAACGCTGTCTGCGCTGATTGGCCGGCGCGCAGATAGACGGCCAATCTCTCGCCTTTCTCATCCTCGTACATGAGTTGTGCAGCCGCAGCGCCACCGCCCGGAAGGACGCGTCCGCCGAGCAGCTTATACCCGAATGCCGAAAGGTTCGGTGGCGTCAGTGCCCGGCCGGATCGCTTCGACAGCCATGTGACCAGATGTGCCTCGTCATCCGCTCCAACTTCGACCGGATGGACTACTTCGACCACGAAGGTCCGATAGGCGTCAGATGCGTTCGCGGCGAAACCCGCCTCGGACAATCGCGCTGCGTTGATTTGCACGCCTTCAGGCTTTAGCCACCAGCCACCGGCCAGGCCCATTCCCAAGAAGATGCAAGCGGCCATGGCGGAGCGATACCAACCTTGTCTTCGCAAAGCTGCATTGGACTGAAGGTTGGCGATGCGCAGCCGCGCTGGAATGGGCTCCGAGAATTTCTCAGACAGCCGCACACGCAAGGCTTCCCGATCCGCAAGCTGTTGCGTGACCCTTGCGCTCGCTTCAGGATGACCAGCAAGATAGGCGTCGACAAGCGCCTGCCGGTCAGGCGTCAGCTTTCCGTCGATGTAAGCCTGAAGATCATCTTCGCCAATCGGCGAACCGGTGTTCATCATTTTACCCTTCGCAAGGTCACGGGCGTCTTGTTGTCGAGAATGGATCGGAATTTCTGCCTGGCGCGCGACAGCCGCGACATCACGGTTCCTACCGGAACACCAATGACGGCGGCAGCCTGCTCATAGGACAGATCCTCGACGCCAACTAGAAGCAGAAGCGATTTTTGATCGTCGGAAAGCCTATCGAGTGCTTCGAGTATATCGCGTACGGCGATGCCATGATCCTGATCGGCGGGCGATCCGGGGAGTGTGACGGTATCGAGCTCGTGGTGTGGCCCCCGTCGCTGGGATTGGCGTCCAGCCGAAATGTGCAGGTTTCGCATGATGGTAAACAGCCATGCCCGCAGGTCACCATCGGTCCGACGCAGATACCAGCGTGATATCGCACGCTCGAGGCAATCCTGCACGAGATCGTCGGCGCGGTTGTGATCGCGCAGAAGCGCGAAGGCATAGCGTCGCAATGCCGGTATTTCCGCCTCCAGTCGCATCGCCATTGTCGACATCATCAGCCCTTCGGATCGGTGGCCATACCGGGGATGCTGGCATGGCCACCATTCGGCTTACTTTGCAGGCGGGTTAACCTGCCAGATTTCGTCGACAAGTTTTCCGTCACGATAGGTCATGATATAGAGAACGGGAACCTTGTTCTTGCCGGCAAAGACAACATTTGCTGCAACGGTCGCGCCCTTCGGATTGGCTGCCTCCCAGACTTCGCCGACTGTGGCGGTCTGTTCGCCCTGTCCCGTCGAGAATTTGGTCCAGACTTCAGCTATCGCCTTTTCCGACGCATATGTGCCGTCGAGCGGACCACCAATCCAGGCAAGGGAAGGATCCTTACCGTAGTCCTTGGTGATTGTCGCGACATCGCCCTTGGCGATCGCTTCGATACGGGTTTTGGCCATGTCCATGGCAGGGCCAGCAAGGGCTGCACCGGTGCACATGAGAAAAGCGAGCGGCAGAGCCATCAGAACTGTTTTGCGCATAGTATAATCTCCTTGTTGAAATGACAGGAGAGAGACGCTGGCAATCACGCGTTATTCCACCCGGCAGCAAAATAATTTTTTCCTCATTCACCGCGCTCAAGTATATGGAACCGCCTTTAGCTGAAAGGCCGTGCCCTCATGGGGTCGGTTCCGGCTGAGGCGGAATCCTACGTTAAGGGCTTGAGTTTTGAATTTGGATCGGTAGCAGACGATTTGATCAGTTTGTAGTAGTCTTAGCGGCATGGACGGTGATGCCGACAAGATTGACGAAGCTGTTTTGGCTGACGCTGCATAACGGGCAGCGAGCGTGGAAGGGTCATGACTGGGATGCGCTGGATTGTCTCCATCGCAAGGGACTGATAGGCGATCCGGTCAGCAAGGCGAAATCTGTCGTGCTGACAGATAAGGGTCTGAAACGGGCGGAGGAGCTTTTCCAGATGTTGTTCACTTCCCCGAAGTAAGCGGTTTGCCGCTGCTTTTGGGCCATTCGCCGGTCAGCAGCATGTGCGCCCAGCCGAGCGGCGAGATGTGGGCGAGTAGTTCCGGCGGCGTGTCCAGGCCTGCCTTCTGGCGCTTTGCGACGGCTTGGCCAAGATGCAGCGTGTTCCAATAGATGACAATGGCGGCGAGCAGATTGAGGCCCGCCAAACGGTAATGCTGGCCCTCACTCGTTCGGTCGCGGATTTCGCCCTGCCTGCCTATGCGCAAGGCGTTCTTAAGCGCATGATGGGCCTCGCCCTTGTTGAGACCGATCCTGGCGCGTCATTGCATGTGGGCATCCAGGATCCATTCGATGATGAAGAGCGTGCGCTCGATGCGGCCGACCTCGCGCAGGGCGAGAGCGAGATCGTGCTGCCGCGGATAGGCGGCGAATTTACGTAGCAACTGGCTGGGCGGCATGATGCCGGCGACCATGGTCGCAGCGGCGCGCAAGATATCGGGCCAATTCGAGACGATGAGGTCTTCCCTGATCCTGCCCCCGACGAGACCGCGCAGTTCGTTGGGCGTGCCAGCCGGGTTGAAGACATACAGCCGCTCCGACGGCAATGGGCCGTGGATTTGCAGCATCTGGTCGAGATGTTCCGCTCGTCAGCCCTGCCACCCCAAAGCCAGATCGTTGCGCAAAACGTGCTCAGAACCATCGCCGAGCGAATTATACGGCTCGGGCAATCATGATCCGCCCTTTCAAATCGCTAACGTAGGATTCCGCCCCCAGCCGGAACCGACCCCGTCTATTCCTCCCCGACGTGCAGCCACTGCATCGACTTCCATGAACGAGACCTGCCGAAACTGCAGGATACATATGTCGCATCGGGTAAGTTGAAGATCGTTTACCGGCCCTTCGTGCGAAACTCGGTGGATGCCGTTATCTTCATGCTGGCGAATGCGCGGGGCCAGGACAAATTCGACGAGACGGTATCCTTCATGTCGAAGTTCGACGAGATCGCTGCTGCCTCCAACGCCGAGGTGGCGCTGCGCTAGATTGCTGCTAGCATTGGCATCGACCGTGCGGGCTTCGATCGCGCTGTTGCCGATCAGGCGTATCTGGACAAGCTCAATGCCGCGACGACGGAGGCCATTCAGAAATTTGGTGTCGACGGCACACCGTCGTTCTTCGTCAATGGTGAGCAGGTCGAAGTGAAACGCAGCTTTGAGGAAGTTGCTGATGCCGTGGAGCGCGCAGCACACTGATCAGTGTTTGCCCATAGTAAGAGGCCAGAGCATATCGGACCAGATGCAACTTCGCTCTCCGAAGGCTAGAGATGCAAGATCTGGATGCACACGAACCGCAGCACCGGCGAGATCCCCAATCACACGCGTTTGATTTCTGGTTGGCTCGCGGTGCCGTGGTCGTCGTTGCAGCCCTCCAGTTCTTGCGGTTCAACGATTTTTCGATCGGACCCCGATGGCTGGCCCCGACGATTGAACTTGCACTACTGGTTCCCTTGTCATTCGCAACCGCCTGGGCTCAAAGCAAGGCCAAGCATGCGTCCACGGGTGAGTGCCAATCGCGGGAGTGGCAAAGATAACCCGTTGATCACGGTTGCGAGCGCCATGGGAATGCACCCGAAATACATCGTTACGACAGAATGATCGAAGATTTGTTTGGCCTCCTGGAAAAACAGGATCCAGCGCGCGGCGTAGATGACAAGCATGGGAATGAAGACCACGGAGTTCAGCAGCCAGAGCCCGAATGCAATGTTCCGGAGCGCAGGTACTGTCAAAACAAACTCGTTCAGGGCGAGAGCCACGATTCTGGTCCCCATGACGGCCGCAAACCAGTTTGGAGTGAACTGCCGTATCAGCTCCAGCGGTCGCCGAAGATCCTTCAACGGCGCAACGCCGGACCATAGGTTTTCCACTGATAACATGGTGCCCCTCTATCGCGATCTGTCGAAACGCTTTTCCTGCGCGAGGATCTGATATTTCGGAGCCTCGATCCAGCGTCTGAACGCCGGGTTCCTCAACCAGACCACAGAAAGCGCGAGGACAATCCCGGTCGATGCGATGACGATGCCGGCAAACATTTCATTCTCCTTCCATAGGGGCGGCTGAGAGCGATCGCAAATAGGCGACGACAGCGCGCCGATCCTGGTCATCGAGCTTGGTTTTCCAGCTCGGCATGGAGGTTCCGGGTATCCCGTCCGTGATGGCGCTTAAAGCGTGAGCCTCGGTCGGACGCTCGATATGGAAATTTGTGGGATGAGGCTGGATGGCAGCGGCCGCTGGTCCGTCACCCTCCCCTTGAAGCCCGTGGCAAGTCGTGCAATTGACGGCGAATATCTGGCTGCCTTTCGCGACGAACTGAGCACCTGCATTGGCTTCTGTGACGCGATCCTGATTGAGAGATACGACGAAAGACGTCAAGGCCTGCAGGTCGCGCTGCGGAAGATCCCGCCAAGCAGGCATCGCGCTCCCGGCGACGCCATTCCACAGTGCTGTGGCCACCCGCTGCGGGGCGTAATGATTTGCGGTCAGGTCGGCAGGCCTGGGAAGCAGGCTTGCCGCTGCAGACGATTGACCATCGCCGTTTGCTCCGTGACAACTGGCGCAGTTGCTTGCGAACAGTTCCTTGCCACGAGACAGGTTGAAACTGCTACTAGTCGCGACGACCGGTGCGGTGAGGTTTGCCGGATCGGCCGCGACCGCATTGGCAATTGCCGCGGGCACGAGATCCTCGCCATGTAATCCGGCCATGGCTGGATCGTCCATGGATGGTGGTGCTGCTGCATAACCTGAGTCAATGCGTGGCCGGCCGAGCACCTGAAGATAGGCAAGAAGATCGGTCGCATCCTGAGTGGGCACTGAGGCCTTGCCGTCGAATAGCCATGGATATCCGGGCATCACCGAGTCAGCAACCGTCAGGCGCGGATTGTAGAGGTGGGTCAATTGCCAGTCGTCGGAACGCACAGCCGCCTCACGCGCGAGGTCCGGACCGATCCGGCGGGTGCCCCAGAGCTGCGGCGCGTCGTACTTTGTCTCCCAGGCCTCGGTTGGCGCTCCGAAGCGCGCCACGTCCTCTGGGGTAAAGCGAACCTGCTGGGTATGACAGTACGCACAGCCCTCTCTGGCATAAATCTGCCGGCCCCGCTCCTGTTCGGGTGTATAAGCCGCCATGTTGACCGGTGCTTGTTCTTTCACTAGGGACGCGAGCTGGCGCCCCGGCAAAATGCCCAGGGCAACAAAGGAAAGTGCAAAGAACCCGAAGCCGGCAAGGAACGCGATCCACATCGCATAGGAGAACCAGCGGGATTTGGACTCGCTGTTGTGATGAACTTTCATGGCTACTCCGCCTGAACTGGAACGGAACCGCGCGAAGGGTCACGTGCAATGGGAGATATATAGCCAGCCGCCATTGAGCGCGGTCCGGTCGATATGGCGACCAGAAGAGCGATGAAGCCGGCAAGGAGCGGGGCTGCGGAGAGCGTACGAACGATCCAGTATCCTGAGGACGCACGAATAGATTCGATCCATGGCGCCGACGTGCCCCAAAGTTCGCCCTGCACTAGTCCTGCGGCGGTCAGGTCAACCACCATCAGCAGAAGTCCTGTCAGCAGCAGCCAGTAGGCGGCGGTGACAGCCGCCGGATTATACCGGGTGGCCGGCAACGAGCGCCAGATGTGCATGAGACCACCTGCGGCCGTGAAGGTCGCGAAGCCCAGCATTGCGAGATGAGAGTGTCCGATGACCCAGTCGCTGAAATGGGTGAGCCGGTTGACCGGCATCGAGGCCTGGAGCGAACCCTGCAGGCTGACGATGAGATAAAAGACCGTGCCGGTGAATACGAACCTGAGGGGCAGATCTTCACCGACCTTTCCACCCTGCCCGCGAAGGGACATCAACTGGTTGAAGACGACAAGGATGACATCCATGCCGAGATAGGCTGAGGCGACAATGGCGGCTTTTTGCGCATCCATAGGCAGCGCGGAGTAGACGTAGTGATGTGTGCCATTCAGGGGATAGACGAAGAACAGCAGCCAAAAGCCGACCATCGAAAGAAAGTGGCTGTAGATCGGCCGGCCGGTGACGGCTGGGATGACGTAATAGGCGATCGCAACGGCGAACGGTGTTATGTAGAGACCAACGGCGTCGTGAATCCAAAGGCCGCTGAAGGCAGCGCCCACGGCTCCGGGCAAAAACTCCGGCACGAGGTTTCCGACAGGATAGGCAAACAGCGTAAAAACGGCGCCGCCAACTATATACCAGCCCGACACGTAAAGCCCGCCCGGCACGCGCGAGCGAACGATCGGCACGACGAATTGCAAAACGATCAGCAAAAGCCCGACGGTGGCGAAGACGTCGACCGAGATCGGAAATTCGGCCCATTCCAGCGGCTGGGATGCGAAAAGCCAATGGGACGGAGCTGCAAGGACGAGCGCCCAGCCCGGCAGCAGAACGACAAAATTCCAGACCAGGAAAAGCACCCATCCAAGGCCTCGGCTCAGAACTGGACGATCGCATAGGCGGGGAACCGCGTGGTACAGGAAAGCTAGAAACGCATTCCCCAGCCAGCCGAACAGGATGCCCTGCGTGTGATCGTAGCGTAGACGCCCCCAGGTCAGCCAGGGCGTTGAGCCCAAGAACTCGGGATAGGTAAACTTGATCGCAACAAGCGTCCCGAAGATCGCCGATATAAACAGCGTGATCAGCGCAGCAAAGCCGTGCCACTTGATCAGATCGTAGTCGACGCGGGGCAGTTCGTCATCATTTGGCGATACCGCTTGATGGCCGGTTGGCGTCATTTGCTGGCTCCGGAAGGCTTTTTGCTCAAGATAAATGCGGCAAGGTTCTGCTTGTCCTCGAGCGACAAGGATTGCGCCGGCCCTCGCGGATAGCCTGGCCATCCGGGGGCTGGATGCGTGACAGCCGAGACGAGTTGCGGAAGGCAGGTCTCCTGAGGCTTTCCATCACTGTAGCGTGCGGCAACTTCCCGCCAGGATGGTCCAATTAGCCGACCGGATAGTGCATGACATCCGGAACATTGTTGTGTTGCCAGGGATGCCCCATGTTCGGGGTCGCCTGTTATGCCCGTTGATGTGCCCTTATCGATCGCGGCAGAGCTCGCCGGCTGGAAGATGCCTGCGATCGATGAAACGGCAGGCTGCTTCACGATGAAATAGGCCGCGACACTTCCCAGAATCAACGCCCCGACGGCCATTGCAACGGCCGGAGGGCGAATACCCGAGTCGTGCCGCGCGCTTTGCGCCATCGCGTCGGTCTGGTTGAGGTCATCCGTGCCCTTATCCTCGTCGATGCTCATGGCTCACCTGTCTCCCGACCGTTGAAATGGACCAGGTAGTCGGTGATGGCTTTCACATCGCCCTGCGCGATCGGCGCGCCGTAGACCTTGATCATCTTGTTGACCTCGGCTTCCCATGTCTTCCTCGGAAACTGCGGCTGATTGGTCACGTAGCGTGGCGAATGACAGGTCAGACAGTTGCTCACAAACGCCTCCTTTCCGGGACCGGGAGGCAGGTAGGGAGGCTGAGTGGTCAGGACGATGGATCTCTGCTGGTCTTCGGCCAGGGCGGCTGGCGATACGATCATCACAAGCAACAGGATCGAAAAGCCAAGGCGAAGGGCAATCATACGACCATCCCCCTGGTTTCCTCGATCACTCGGCGCGCGTAGCCGCCGTGGTTCCATTGTTCTTGTAACTGCTGCTCACCGGCCGTGTTGGTCGCCTTGACCTTCAGACTGAAGGGCCCACGCACCAAAGGCGTCCAATCCAGTCTCCAGCGCCGCCACGAAAAATTCCCAAGCGAAGGATCAAGCTTAGCTGCCTGCCAGGAGGCGCCTCCGTTGACCGAGACGTCGACGCCGTTGATGCCGTAACCGCTGTCCATGGCGAGGCCCTCAAGCTGATAGGGCTGGCCGACCTTCAGAACCTCATCTGGCTCCGGGCGCACAAAAATGGAATGGATGCTGAACCGGTTGATCGGCACGGTGTCCTTTGCCAGATCTTTTTCGCTTTCGACAGCGGTTGGATTGTTGGGAACCCGGTATGCCGTATCCATCCAGATGTCGTGGAGCGGGCTCGGAAGGGCCTCGATGTGAGCGAGCGACTTTATCCAGTAGGTCGCATACCATCCCGGCACGACAAGCCGGCAGGGAAACCCGTTGATAAGCGGCAAAGGCTCGCCGTTCATCAGGTAGGCCACCATGACATTGCCATCAAGCGCATGATCGACCTCGATCGACTTGCGCATGTCGGGAAGTGTTGGCATTGGCGACTTGTCGAGACCGGACAAACCGATGCACGCCGCTCCGGAATTGAGGCCGGCACGATCCAGTATGTCTTTCAGCCTTACGCCCGTCCAGCGGGCGTTGCCCATTGCTCCGTGCTTCCACTGACTGCCGGCGACACGCGGTTCAAAAAAGCTTCGGGAGTTGCCGGAACATTGGTTGAGAGCGACCAGCTCCATGGCCTCGAAGTCATTCTTTAAATTGTCGATCGAGAGCGACAAGGGTTTCGAGACGGCACCGTCCACGCGCAGGCGAAAAGACCCAAGATCAACGCGGGTCGGCACCCCGGCCAAATGCCAACGCACGAAATAGGCTTCGTTTGGTGTCAGATCCTGACGGAAATAGTGAAGCGGCGTTTCGAGCTGCGGCGGCCGATCTGTCAAAAGGATGAGATCCGCCTTTTCGGGAAATCGCGATCGCATCCGCGTATCGGCTGCAAGCGTCATCCGCGGGAGAATCGTGGATATCGCGGCGGTTGCTCCCCATTTGAGAAGCCCGCGTCTGTCGACAGGTATTTTCATGAACGGCTCCGTGACTGCCAAATAGGCTACGTTCGGGCGAAATGGCCGTCCAACACATTTCAGCGATGTATACCTGTGACTTGATCGACTGGATCGCTGACCGCGGCAAAAAGACTGGGTTGCGCCAAATCAATCGAAGATATCGAATGGAAGTAGCGATACTATTCGTTGGATGAGATTTATCTCACCCGGTAAAATGCTCGCAAATGCCATTGGAGGGTCTGGCGATGACGCTTGATCAGTTGCGAATTTTTATCGCTGTTGCCGAGCTTGAGCACGTTACACGAGCGGCAGATCAGCTCAACATGACCCAGTCTGCTACCAGCGCGGCAGTTGCTGCTCTGGAGAAAAGATATGGGGTCCAGCTTTTCGACCGCCTCAAGCGACGGATCGCACTGACGAGCGCTGGCAAAATTTTCCTGCGGGAGGCGAAAAGCGTAACGGCGCGCGCAAAGGTGGCTGAAAGCGTCCTGAACGAGCTGGCTGGCGGCAATCCGAGAGTTCGGATCGCCGCCGCCCCACGGATCGGCAATTACTGGCTTACGACCGAAATCTGTCGCTTCAAGGAACGTCACCCGAACATCGAAATCGAGCTCGCTCTCAAGGAAGACGCGGAGATCGTCCGTTGCATCAAGGATGGCCTAATCGATATTGGAGTAACAGAGCAAAAACCAGATTGCCCCGACCTCACAGTGGAATTCGCACGATCGGAAGAATTCATATTCGCGTCGTCCGATGAATATCACAGGATCAACGGCCGCAAGCAAACCGCTTTGGTTTGGCTGGTGCGAGAGGCTGGCTCGGCTTCACGCCAATTTTTCGAAACGACGATTGGAGCAATGGGACAAGGCATCGGCCAGATCCTGACATTTCCGTCGGACGAGTCTCTCAAGTCGGCAATTACGTGCGACATCGGTGTGGGTATGATCCCACGTTCCATGATTACTGCCGACCTGAACGGCAGCCGAATGGTGCAATGGCCGGACAGCCCGTCGTCAACGCAGACCAACTATCTGGTCTGGAATGCTGGAAGACCGCACAAGTTGATCGCGGCGATATGCGGATCTATCAATGCTTCAGATCCAGAGCGTTCACCGGACTACCGCAAGGTTTCACTCGATGAGGTTGACTGAATCTGGTCTATCCATCGAACCAATCGATGCGGCAGCGCAAGATGCAGACTTGCGGATATCGATTTGCCAGCAAGCGGATTGAGCATTGCGACACCACTGAGATATTGAGGATGTTACCCCGGCGTCCAAATATGAGCCGTACGGGTAAATAGCGCAGATTTGAGCGGGGTTTTCCATCGCCTCACGCCGACGTGAGAACAAATACCGATGAGCAGAGGTGATGTGGTGGACGGCCCCACCCCCTGAGTTTTGTGGCAAAGTGTGGTCGTTTTGAAACGCTCACATTGGGAGAGCTGTCCATGGAAACGATTGCTACGATCGGGCTTGATTTGGCGAAGAACGTTTTTCAGGTGCACTGCGTCGATGGTGTCGGGACTGTCATCATTAAACGCCAGCTTCGACGAAGCGAAGTTTTGAAGTTTTTCACCAGGGTTCCGACGTGCCTGATCGGTATCGAGGCATGTGGCACTGCCCATTATTGGGGCCGTGAGCTGTTAAAGCTTGGCCACAATGTAAAGCTCATGCCGCCTGCCTATGTTAAGCCGTATGTCAAACGCGGCCAAACGGATGCGGCTGATGCGGAGGCTATCGCGGAAGCAGTGACGCGCCCAACGATGCGGTTTGTTGCGGTCAAATCCGTTGAGCAACAAGCTGTCTTGATGCTCCATAAGGTCCGCGACCTGTTGGACAAGCTCTCAACGGCCTGGCTGATCAACTGCACAGCGTTAGGATTGAGATCGATAAGATCGAAACCAAGATCAAAGACTGGCACCGCGCGAATGAAGTCAGCCAGCGTCTTGCGACAATCCCGGGTATCGGGCCCATAACTGCCAGCGCGATTGTTGCAGCGGTTCCGGATGCAACACTTTTCAAGTCATCGCGCCAATTTGCCGCTTGGCTTGGCTTAACGCCCAAATCGCATAGCAGCGGCGGGAAGGAACCGCTTATCCACATTCGAGGCATGCCTTTTCGAAGTGGTTTGCATGAGGACTGAGTATTGATGACGAACCGGTCGAACCGGGGATTGGGACAACCCTTCCGAGCCAAGCGCTTCGTGCGCGTAGAGGTGATTGGGACCCAATCTGCGGACTTCATCAAGGCCCGCGGCCATATGTGCGCCGCATATCGAGGCCGGACACATGGCTGCACCCGACCGCACCGAACCTTACTTTTTCCACTTGCAAAAACGGGGATCTCGCTGCGAACCCCCATCTGCTCCGCGATCCCGCGCCGCTCGGCAAAATCGCGGGTGTAATCGAGCGTCGTTTCCTTCACGCCTGAGCGGCTGAGCCGGTTTTCAAGTTGGGAATAGGCCAGCTCGCCGCCCTCATGCACCTTCCACGCATTGCGCTCGGCTGTGGTGCCATCTGGAAGCCGCACCGTCTCCGATCCGCGATGATCAAGGCCGATCTTGTCCCCGATCTCCGGCGCGGCCTCGTTCATGGCCCGCTCGAGGTCCACACCCCAAACCGTATATTTCTGGCCGCGATCGTTTTCCAGCGTGACGAAATAGCTGTCGCGATTGTTCGGGTCGTTCTGATAAGGCGCGGCCCCGTGCTCGACCAGGCGGCCTGGGCCAACATTTGGTCGGCGTTGCGGCCGGCAAACTCGTCCATGCCGGCATAGAGCTGCGCGCCGTCGCGATGCCGGGTCATGGCGACATAGGTCAGATGCCGGTCCATCGTGCCCGACCCCCTTACAAAGGCGCGGTCCACCGTCGCGCCCTGGTTCTTGTGGATCGTCGTCGCATAACCGTGGTCGAAAAAAGCCCGTAGTCGCTCGTCGGCACGCTGATGCTGTCGCCCTGCCCTTTCCTACGGGGCCACCGAGCTGCGCGACGATCCTACCAGGCTCGACGCTCTCGACCGTGCCAAGCATCCCGTTCTTAACGCTAAGATCGCGGTCATTCTCCAGAAACACGACCCGGTCGCCCGGCGCGAACGATCGCTTGCCGTCATTGGTCTGAAATGTCAGTTCGCGCCCGAGGGGGCGTGCCCCTCCTCGCCGCGTGCCAGCCGATGGCTGTCCTGCAGGGCCGATCTGATCGCGTCGTTGATGGCGCGGACATCGGCGCGGCGGTACGCCATTGCAACGCGCGTGCCGTCTGGCCGCTCGTGTCGATCGGCAAGGTAATCGCGCATGAGCTCGCCTCGCGCACCCTCCGCGTCTCGCTAAGCCGGATATCGCCATGCTCGCGATAGGCAGCCAGGCCCTCGGCCGTGCGATGTGTGGCGAAGGAGACGGATGCCTCCCGCTGCCAGTCGACGCGCTGCCGACGAATCTCGGAAAGCTCGGCATGGCCGATCTGCTCAGTATTGGCGCGGAACGGTGTGCCGGCCCCGATCGCCTGCAACTGCTCATGATCACCGACAAGGACGATCTTCGCCCCGCGCGCCTCCGCCTCGTTGACGAACCGGGAGAGCTGCCGGCTCGATCATGCCCGCCTCGTCGATGACGAACACGTCACCGCGGGCGAGTGTGCTGGAGCGGTCCCCACCACGTGGGTTCCGCCAACGATATTCATAGGACGCGAGCGTGCGGCTCTGGTTCCTCCAACCCCTCGGCCGCCTTGCCCGACAAGGCCCAATCGGCCCA
>NZ_JAFLNA010000017.1:0-139931 GCF_017313405.1 Agrobacterium burrii | reverse complement strand
CACCCGTCCCGCCCTTTATCAGTGAGATCTTTCATGCGTTTTGCCATCAACCACATCACCGCGCCGAAACTTTCCCTCGAGGAGTTCTTCGCGACTGCCCGTGAACTCGGCCTTACCGAAGTCGAAATCCGCAACGACCTGCCTGATATCGTCGGCACGGTGGATCCGTCCGCGTTGAAGGCGGCAGCCGAAAAGGCCGGCGTGACGATCATCTCGATCAATGCGCTTTATCCCTTCAATGTCTGGTCGGGGGATCTGCCGCAGCGCGCCGTTGCCATGGCCGATTATGCCGCGGCAAGCGGCGCGAAGGCGCTCGTCATGTGCCCGCTCAACGATGGAACAGAGGTGTCCTTCGACGATCTCGTGGCGGCGCTGAAGGCCATGAAGCCGATCCTTGAAGAACGCGGGCTGACCGGCCTTGTCGAGCCGCTCGGTTTCCCCATCTCGTCGCTACGCACCAAGGCCGAGGCCATCAAAGCAATCGACGCGGCTGGTGGCGACGATATCTACAAGCTGGTGCACGACACCTTTCACCATCATCTCGCCGGCGAGACTGCGTTCTTCCCCGAGCGTACCGGCCTCGTGCACATTTCCGGCGTAGTCGACCCCACCGTCTCCGTCGCCGACATGCTGGATGCCCACCGTGTTCTGGTGGATGGCAACGACCGGCTGGAAAACATCGCGCAGATCAGGACGCTTGAGGCGACCGGCTACAAGGGTCCTTACAGCTTCGAACCCTTTGCGACGGAAGTGCATGACCTGAAAGACCCCGCCGCTGCGGTGAAGGACAGCATCGACCATATCTCCCAGGCGCTCTGACCGCCTCGCCGCCTGTGGTTCGCCGCGGGCGGCGCTTTATGGTCGGAGATAAAAACCCAGAGAATTCAATTCCGTCTTTACGGATCATGCTGTAGTCTTCCACAGATTAGAGAGCAGCAGACAGGCACGGGTATTCTCCAGATCGACTGCATTGAGCAGGCTTTCTGCCCGCACCGTCCGAAGAAGAGTGGTTGAATTCCCCTTTATGAAAATAGACAGGAAAACGACGCTTAAGGACGTAGCGCGGGAGGCGAATGTATCGCTGAGTACGGCTTCACACGCCATCAACGGTACAGCCCCCTTGACTATTCAGGTTCGCGAGCGAGTGCTGGAGGCGGCCCGCACGCTCGGTTATCTCGAAAACCGCCGGCAGAAGGCGACGATCGCCACTTTGCGTGTCGTGCTTCTCGCCATGACCAATGATGCGGCACCGCAGAGCGATCTCAACATGGTCAGCTGGACGATGCTGAACGGCTTCCGGCGCGAGTGCGAGAAGCGCGGCATTCGTATCGTTCCGTTTGTCAGCACAACGAGCCGGCTCGATCCCGTTGCCGTGGCGCAGGCTGCCGATGCCGACAATGTCGATGGCATCGTGGTTCTCAATGATGACAGGTCGCAACTGGTCGAGGCACTGTCCGCGCTTGGCAGGCCGGTGGTGCTGATCAATGGTGAAGACCCGGCCATGATTGTCGATACGGTGACGGCCGAGAACCGTTTTGGCGCGCGGCTTGGTATCGAGCATCTGCTCTCACTCGGGCATCGCAATATCCTGCATGTCACCTGGAAGGGCCGCACGACGATCCGCCGGCGGTTTGATGGATATAGCGACGCCTTTCTGGCGGCTGGCCTGACAGTTCCGGCCAATATGGTCATCGAGGTGGAAAGCTACGAGCCGGAATGGGGCGAGGTCGCGATCCGCCGCCTGCTGGCCGAGCAGCGCCCGCTTAGAAACGCTACCGCGATTTTCTGCGCTGCCGATAATCTGGCGCTAGGCTGTCTGAAGGCGCTAACGGAAGCTGGTATCCGCGTTCCGGATGATATCTCGGTGCTGGGTTTCGACGATATCATGCCGGCCGCCTTCAGCGCGCCGCCGCTCAGCACTATTCAATTGCCGGCGGACAGGTTGGGCGGTGCGGCACTTTCGCTTTTGGAGCAGCGGCTTGTGGCGGCTGATCCGACCCGGCCGGCGCACCGGCTGGAACTCGGCTGTCGCCTCGTGCTGAGGGGCAGCATTGCGCCGCCCCCCAAGTGATTTTGCAGTTTATTTCATGCCCGTGCCGGCAATCCCTGTCGTGATGTAGCGCTGCAGGAACAGGAACACGACGGTGACGGGCGCAAGGCTGAGGA
Source organism: Agrobacterium burrii (assembly GCF_017313405.1). NCBI lineage: Bacteria > Pseudomonadati > Pseudomonadota > Alphaproteobacteria > Hyphomicrobiales > Rhizobiaceae > Agrobacterium > Agrobacterium burrii. The sequence continues at coordinate 137,765 of NZ_JAFLNA010000017.1, read as the reverse complement.
AGGTCATGGCGAGAATATAGTGCCATTGCACCGAGAACTCGCCCTGGAAGGCGTTCAGCCCCACCTGCAGCGTGAAGTTTTCGCGGCTGCTGAGGACGATCAGCGGCCAGAGGAAGTCGTTCCAGCGCCACAGAACCGAGAAGATGGCGAGAACCGCGAGCGCCGGCGCCGTCAGCGGCAGAATGATGCGCCAGAAAATGCGGAATTCGCTGGCGGCATCGACGCGGGCCGCCTCGATCAGCTCGTCGGGAATGGTCAGCATATATTGCCGCAGCAGGAACACGCCGGTTGGCGTCGCGACGGTAGGGATGATGACGCCCCAGAGATTATCGACGAGGCCGACGCCGACGATGACGAGATAGGCCGGCACCATGACGACGGTGAGCGGGATCATCAGGGTCGAGATGATCAGCACGAAGATCGCCTTCTCGCCGCGGAAGCGGTATTTCGACAGCGCAAAGGCCGCCATGGCATTGACAATCAGGGTCAGAACGGTCGCGACGAAGGTGACGAAGACCGAGTTCTTAAGAAAGGTCAGGAAGCTGAACCGGGTCAGCGGATCGGTGAAGTTTTCCGTCGCGATGGTCAGTTTCTGGACAGGCGTTATTTCGCGCGTATCGACGCTGACGGGTGGGCCGGGATTGGCGGGGTCCACCATCTGGGCTTTGAGGCCGACACGGCGGACCATGGCCATTTCCCGCTCTACACCATCTATGGTGGCTTTCCAGACGCTGAGCGGCTTGTCATAACCCTGCACCTCCACCTGCACGGCGGCGCGCGGCAGAAGGCTCGGTGGAAACCGGGTGATTTCGGCTTCCGGTTTCAGCGATGACATGGCGGCCCAGACGACCGGGATGAGGACGGCGAGTGTGCCGCCGATGAGCCAGACCCATGACAGGACGTCGGTAAGGCCGATCCGGCCGGGGCGGCGGGTTCGCGTCAGGAACGCGACGGCGTTGAGGTTGCCGGACATGATCAGGACTCCATCTTTTTGCCGAGGCGCAATTGCACGAGCGTCAGCGCGAGAAGCACAAGGCCCATGAGAACCGAGGCGGCGGATGCAAGGCCGAATAGCCTGAGATCACTGCCGAAGGCCATCTGGTAGATATATTGCACGACGAATGTGTTGGCCGTGCCAGGCCCACCACCATTGGTCAAAACCCATGCTTCATCAAATATTTGCACCGAGCGGATCATCAACAGGATCAGGACGACGAGCAGGTTGGGGGCAAGCAGTGGCAAAGTGATGCGCAACAGTGTGCGCCGGGGCGAGGCGGCGTCAATGGCGGCTGCTTCATAGAGGTCTTTCGGAATGGCCTGCAGGCCGGCCAAAAGGATGAGCGTATAAAAGCCCATATGGAACCAGACTGAAACCACCACCACGAAGAAACGCGACCAGCCGACATCCAGCAGGAAGATTTCCGGCGGCACGCCGAGCATTTGCAGGAAGGCGTTCAGCAGGCCGTTGCGGTCGAGGAACCATTTCCAGATGAGACCGATGACGACGGGCGATAGCAGCACGGGGTAAAAGAACATGGCCCGGAAAAACCCGCGCGCGGCCATTGCCCGGTTGAGGATGAGCGCCGTGACCAGCGCGACGAACAGTGTGGCGGTGACGTTGAAACCGACGAACCACAGCGTGTTCCAGATCGCCGTCCAGAACAGCGATTCCCGGCAGCTGCCGGGGTCCATATAGCTCTGGCAATCGAGCAACTTGCCGAAATTTTCGAGCCCCACGAAAGGGCGGTCGCTGATCAGGAGTTCGGTGCCGCCGGTGAAGGCATAACCGACGGCAATCGCAATCGGCAGGAAGGTGAAGATGCCGAACAGAACAAGGTTCGGCATCAGGAAAATATAAGGCATGCGCTTCTTGCCGATCAGCCGCTCGATCAGGTTGAGCGGCACTTCGGCGATGGCCATCACAGCATCTAGAGCACGGTCGGACAGTCTCGCAAGCTTCGGATTGGCCATGCTACCCTCTCCCCTCGCTATTGAGACGCGGCAGCGCCAGTTCGGTGGCGGGGTCGAAGATATGCACCCTTTCACGCGCCGGCATGATCTTCAGCACTGCGCCGGAGGCAGGCGCGAAATGGCCCGCCTGATGCACGATGATCTGCTCTTTCTGGCCTTGAAGATTGCCATAGAGATAGGTCTCTGTGCCGAGGCTTTCGTGGTACTGCACCTCGAAGGGCAGGCCGGCATTGTCCGTGACCGTGAAATGCGAAGGGCGTATGCCCGCCAGCACCGCCTGTCCGGGGCTGACGGCGGCCGGATCGACAAGGCAGGGTAATGGCGCGCCATATCCGGCATCGATTTCCATATTGCCATCGCTGCCGGTGACGATTGTGCCCTTGAGAATGTTCATGCGCGGCGAGCCGAGGAAGCCTGCAACGAAGAGGTTGCGTGGATTGTCGAACAGCTGAAGCGGGCTGCCCACCTGCTCGATGCGCCCGGCGCGCAGCACCACGATCTTGTCGGCCATGGTCATGGCTTCCACCTGGTCGTGGGTAACGTAGATCATCGTCGTCTTGATATCGCGATGCAGCCGCGTGATTTCGGCGCGTGTCTGCACGCGCAACGCCGCATCGAGGTTCGACAGCGGCTCGTCGAACAGGAAGATGTCAGGCTCGCGCACGATGGCGCGGCCGATGGCGACGCGCTGGCGCTGACCGCCAGAAAGCTGTTTCGGTTTGCGGTCGAGATACGGTTCGATGGCCAGCATCCGCGCGGCCTCGTTGATACGGCTTTCGATTTCTGCCCGCTTGAAGCGCAGGTTTTCCAGGCCGAAGGCAAGGTTCTTGCGCACGCTCATATGCGGATAAAGCGCGTAGGACTGGAAGACCATGGCGATCTTGCGTTCGGCTGGCGACAGCGCGCTGACATCGCGCCCACCAATGCCGATGGTGCCGGAGGACACATCCTCAAGACCGGCGATGATGCGCAGCAGCGTCGATTTTCCGCAGCCCGAGGGGCCAACAAAAACGACGAACTCCCCGTTCTCGATCTGAAGATCGATATCATGCAGCACATGAACGGCGCCGAATGCCTTGTTGAGGTTTTCTAGCTTCAGACTTCCCATCACCTGCTCCCTTCGGACAAGTTCGTCATCGCGACGATCTCTTGTTTGTTCCAGCCCTCGGGCAAGGGCATCGTTCTTCTAACGGCGACATCGCGCGCCGAAAATCCCTCTACGCCGGAGAGATAGACCGCAGGCATTCCGCCGGGATAATTCTCCAGTCCGACGATCCTGCCTTCGGTATCCCGCGTCCAGGCATTGGCGCGACCGGCGGCATCGGGGCTTGGCGCGATATCCGCATTGGTCGGGCGCAGGTCATATTGCAGGCCGGTGCCGAGCTTGCCGGGCTGCTGCGACAGCGTGATGCGCTCCAGTGTGACATTGTGAATGCCGGCCTTCGAGGTGGCGACGAGGTTGATCGCGCCTTCCATCGAGCCGCTCAGATCTTCGACAACAAGGTTTTCCACACTGCCGGCCTGACGTTCGGGGCGGCGATCGACGACCGTGACGGTCACCGCTTCGCCAGAGCCCCAGAAGCCGCCGGGCGTTTCATGGCACTCGGCCTCGATCCGCGAAAAGCGGATATTGCGCATGGCGCCGCCATCGCGGGAAAAAAGGCCGATGCCGCGATTGGATTCAACGATCCTGCAATCCTCGAAAACCACATTGGTGAAATCGCCAAAGGATTCCGTGCCGAGTTTAAGGGCGCAGCTGACGCTCGAGACCGTGCAGCGGCGGACCGCGATATTATCGCAGACGCCGACGGCGTTGCCATCCGGCCCCGCACTTGTTTTCAGGCAGATGCCGTCATCGGCGGTTGAGATGAAGCAATCCTCGATCAGCGCACGCCGGCAGGCGTCCAGCACGATGCCATCCGTATTGGGCAGGCGGCGGTCATTTTCGATGCGGACATTCCGGAAAACAAGATCGTCGCAATCGACCATGTGCAGCGTCCACATCGGCGAACCGCTGACGAAGAGGTTCTCGAGGCGCACATTCAGGCAGGATTCCAGCACGATGACACGCGGACGGCGCGCCGCCGGGATATAGGTTCCCATGGCCTCGTCATCGCCGATAATGAAGTTCTTGCCGCCCGCCTCGATGCAGCCGGGACCGGTGATGGCGATGTTGCTTGCTCGCCGGGCAATAATCATGCCGCGGTTGGATGCCTCGGCGATGACGGAAACTGTCGTATGGGCATAGGCCTCGTAGTCGGAGACGGGTGCAAGCACCGCATCTTCGGCAAGATGCAGCTCCACGCCGCTCTTGAGATGAAGGCCGCCGCTGACATGGCGTCCGGCCGAAAGCGACACGCGCCCGCCGCCCGCCGCCGAGACCGTATCGATCGCCCGTTGGATGTCGGCGGTGGCGTCGCGGCCATCGGCCGTGATGGTGATGTCTGGCTGCGCACTCATGATACCTGCGGCCTTTTCAGGAACACGTCGATCAGGAGAAGCATCGTCAGCGCCTGCCCGTAGGGCGTCGGCAGATTGGGAATGCGGCGATAGAATTCGAGATCATGGCCCATCGGCGTACCATCGGAGACGCCGTGCACGACGCCTTCATCATCGATATTGCCGAGCACCGCCTTCAGCGCCCGTTCCGCATGCGGCCGGTTCTCTTCGCCGAGAATGCCGGCTTCGATGCCGCGCAGAATGCCGTAGGCGATACCGGCCGTGGCTGATGTTTCCACCGGCGAGGTCGGGTCGTCGAGAAGCGTGTGGAACATGCCGTCTTCGCGCTGATATTGCCGGAGCGACCGCACCTGGCTTGCCAGCACATTGGCGAGGAAGCGCCTGTCCTTTTCGGAGAGCGTCGGCACCAGTTCGAAGAGTTCGGGAATGGCGACCGTGATCCAGGAATTGCCGCGCGCCCAGAAGGCGTCGGCGAAGTTGTGGCGGCCGTTGAAGGTCCAGCCGTGATACCAGAGCCCGGTGACGGGATCCGACAGATAACGCGTATGGACCATGAACTGGTAGACCGCCTCGTCGATCCAGTCCTGGCGTTTGCACACCACGCCGGCGCGGGCAAGGAACAGACATGCCATGAACAGCGTGTCGTCCCATAATTCGCCCTCGTTCAGCCGTTCCTTGACGACGTGCTGAAAGCCGCCATCCTCGGTTTTCGGCAATTCATGAACCAGCCAGTCGGCCCAGTCTTCCACCAGCGCCCGGAAATCCGGCCGGTCGACATGTTCGGTGAGGATGACGAGCGGCAGCATCGGCGCGGAACTGTTGATCTGGCGCGGCGGCAGGCCACGCTCGATCTGCCAGCCATACCATGTCACGAGGTCGTCCAATGCCTTCTGGTCGTTGGCGGCCAGCGCCCGGCGCAGGAAGCCGTAAAGGCCGACGCCGACTTCCCAATCCCATTCGTCGAACTGGATCTTGCCATCGGAACTGCCGCTCGCCAGACCTTCCTGAATGCCCTTGAGGCGGCTGAAGGCGGCGGCGACATTGTCGATCGTCGTCCGAAGAGTGTCTTTTTCCATGCTTGGCTGGTTCATCTGGTTATTCCGATTAGGAGTAAAATGGTCGTGCCGCGCCGCCGGATGTGGGATCGGCACTGTCGAAGGTGATTTTTGGCTGGGGCTGCTCGTGGTCGAAGGCCATGGCTTGCCCGCCAATGGTGAACGCGCCGTCCCAGGCGAGGGTGAGGTCCGGTCTGCCCGGCGGTGTGACCGAGAGCAGCCGGCTTTCGGCTTCGAAGGTGACGCGCGTGGCGAGGATTTTTTCCCGAAAACGGGCAAACTCCGCGACATCCCCGCAGCCGATGACGCCGACCCAGCCGGCGCGGCGGCCGGGTGATCTGATCTCGCGATTGGCGGTGGCGCCTGCGGTAACGGGTTCGAGCCCGTTCGTCGCATAAAGCGCGGCAAAGCCTCGGCCCGAACGGGTGATGAGCCAGTTGCCCTCCGTCAGCACCTCGTCCAGCCCGTCGCGGCCGAGATAGGCATGGGTCCAGTCGTTGCGGTGATCGTCCGTGTCGAAGATCATCATCGCCAGATCACGGTGTTGCGCCACGCGCGGCAGGATGCCGCTGCCCGCCCAGTAGGAGGGGCGCTGCGTACCCCACGGATCATCTTCGCCGGGATGGTTGACCCAGAGCCGCGCCATGGGATGGCCGGCGAGTTTGATGTCCATGACATGCTGCTGGTGGCCTTTGCGACCGGTTTTATGATCCACCACGGTTGAAAGCTGCGCGGCCTCGTTCTTGAAAAGCACGAGCTTGCCGGGTTCCAGCCCCTGCGCATACCGCGCCTCGACCATACGGCCAGCCTCAAGCTGTGAAAGGGCGGCGAGATGTACGGGCGGCAGATAATCGCCGCAGCAGAACATCGGCAGCGAGGCGACGCCATTGTTGAGCCAGCCCTGGCCGAAGGCCACCTGCGCAAACGGCGCCAGTTCCGTCAGCGGCCCGGCGCGCAATTCCTTGTCATAGGCTCTGCCTTGAGAACCGCAGGCAACGCCGCCAAGCGTATGCAGTGCGATCATCTCGAAAATTAGATCGAGCTGGTAGCGTGCGCGTGCGGCAAGCTCCGTCCCTGCCCAATGCTCGATGGCGAGAAGGCCAATGAAATCCACGGGGTAATAGGCGGCCGAATTCCATTCGGCGAGGCCATGCGCCTCGACGCTGTCGAACCAGCGCTCCAGCCGGTCCGCCGCCAGCGCCGCCTGTTGCCGGCCGGTGCGGCCGGAGGCGGTGAAGACGGCGTCCGGCAGATAGTCGCCGGCCAGCAGCTGGCTGGTGTGGAAGCACAGAACGTGGTTCTCGCTCCAGAACCACATGACGTCATTGCCGGGTTCATCCACCCAGTAGCGATAGGCGAGGATCGAAGCATTGATCCGTTCCAGCATCTCGGCCGGCAGACGGTCACTATGGGCGCGCACCAGCCAGAGCAGCGGGATCATGATAAAATCGGAGCAGTCTTCGCGCCGGTCGATGGACCACAACGTAGCGTCAACGATGCCGCCGATGGTCTTGAGGTCATCGCTGCCGGTGGCGACCATCGCCAGCGCACGGCCGATGCGCCATGCGCCGAAACGGGCGCTAAAGGACAGCGCCGCCTTTTTTCGCTCGGCAATATCGGCGGCTGCGGGTTGCGGGGCGGCATCGCGCATGAAGGCCGCGTCGATAACCCGCGTTACAGTTCCGTCTCCGGAACCGAGGGTAATCCTGACGCCGTGATACCCGTCCGAAATGCCCCTGGTTTCAGGGATCGTCAGCGAGGATTGCCCGGCTTGCAGCACGGTATCCACTTCCGCAAGCGCCGCGCGCTCATGTCCATGGCTTTTCACCGCGATATGCACGGGCAGGTCGCTTGTGGGCGCGGCACCGAAAACCAGTTCAAGCGCCGTGCCGGAAAACACATCCTGCGCAGGACGAACGTCGCGCACCAAGGCGGCAAGACGCTTCGTTTCTTCCCTGTCGAGCGGCACGGGCAGCACGACCGTCAGCGGTGTGGCGTCGATAACTTCAAGCTCGAAGAACCAGATGATGTCGCGTTCCGCCAGATCCTCGCAGAGCAGCAGCACCTCATTGTCGCCGGCCGCAAGCTCGAGTGTGATGTCACGGCTGGTTTCGACATTGCGGATAAAGGGTTCGAAGCGCACCTGTTCGACGCCGCCCACCCAGATGCGCACGCCGCCGCAGGTGCGCAGCCGGAAATGCGCTTTTCGCGTGGTGTCGCTGCGGAATGTGCCCTTCAGCCAGCGCTGCACGTGGGTGGGAACATGCCAGAAGCCGGTGAATTCAACGCGGCGGTTGGAACCCGGCAGGTTAAGGTGCGAAACCGCAAAGGCAGCCTCAGGCGCGATGTCGCGACCGATCATGGTCTGCTGGAAGGCCTTGCGGCAGGGCAGGTCGCCGACATCGACGAAACCATTGATGAAACGGTAGTTCACCCGGTCCTCCGCCGGCGCGGGCGTTCCCGGAAACGAGGTCTCTACCAGATCGGAGACTATCCAGGCTGTCACCGTTTCGCCGTCGGCAACGGTATATGTGGGTTGCGACGCAGTCGTCGCCAAAGGTCTATCCGTCATAATGGATCGCCTCCCTTCGATCTTTATGAAATTATTTTCACAAATCTATCTTCGCTTTTTTACGTTGATTTGTGCGATTTCGCCAAAACAAACAGCTTGACGTTTATTCTGTCAAGTCGCAAAACAGGATAAATCGAATTAAGCAGAGGAGCTTCTGTTCGATTTATGAAAATATTTTCATTGGGAGGATGAGCATGGTGAAATTGTTTTCGGGCGTCAGCGCCCTCGTATTGGCTTCTATCGCGGGTCTTTCGGTCGCGCAGGCGGAAACCCGCACGATCACTTTTCTTTTTACGGATGACGACCAGGGTTATGTGCAGCGCATGTCCGAGCTCAGCAAGGAGTTCGAGGCCGCCAATCCGGGCGTGAAGGTCAACTTCGTGTCTTCGGGCTATGATGCCGTTTCCAAGCAACTGCCGGTACAGCTGGCGGTCGGCGAAGGCCCAGATATCGCCAAGATCACCGACTGGCAGCTTGCGACCTATTATCTCGACATGCGTCCTTACATGAAGGATGCGGAGGCCTTCGCCAAGCTGCACGGTTCCAGCCTCAACCAGCTTCGCCTGCCCAACGTCAATGATCCGCAGTCGATCAACGGCTACATGGCGTCGCAGACGCTGAACCTGCCCTTCGTCAACAAGACATTGTTCGAGCAGGCGGGTGAGCCGCTGCCCGGCCCGACCGCGAAATTCAGCGAGATCGTCGAGGCTTCCGCTCGCGTCGCCAAGTCAACCGGTGTGCAGATTCCCTTTACCATGGACCGCTCCGGCCACCGCTTCTCTGGCGGTGCCTTTGCTTATGGAGCGACCTATGTGAAGGATGGGAAGTTCAGCTTCCCCGATGACGCGTCGAAGAAATACATCGCCGATATCTATTCCTGGACGCAGAATGGCAGCTTCCCCAAGGAAATGTGGGGTGCCGCCGGCGGTTCGCAGTACAAGAACATGGGTGACGAATTCGTCAACGGCAATGTCGTGACCTATCTTGCCGGCAACTGGATGGTCAATCCGTTCCAGAACAAGATCGGCGACGCCTTCGAATGGACCGCGATCAATGCGCCCTGCGGCGATGCCGGATGCTACGCCATGCCCGGCGGTACCGCCATTGTCGGCTTCAAGCGCACTAAATACCCTGAGGATGTGGCCCACTTCGTCGAATTCCTCGGTTCCGAGAAGGTGCAGCGGGAAATCGCCGAAAACTACGTCATCCTGACGGGCGCGGAGATCGTCGATCCGCAATACAAGCTGAAGAGCGAAGACGCCAAGGCGGCGATGAAGGTCTTCCTCGACAACAAGAAGAACGTGCCGCAGGCAGCTCGCGAATTTGAGCGCGCCAAGGGCGGCAGCGCCATGTATCAGCAGATCGTGCAGCGGATGAGCCAGTTGATCGTCGGGGAGTTGACGCTCGACCAGACCTACAAGGTTCTGGCCGACGATGTCGCCAAGATCAATGAGGCGGTTGCGGTCAAGAAATAAGGGGCAGCCATTCCGGCTTTGCCGGAAGAGCCAAGCCATCAAGCGATATGCCCGGAGCCGGTCTCCGGGCATATCTCTCCGCTTTTTTCGGGCGGATATTGCCGCATATGCTCTCTCGATCAGCACTATCGAAAAACTGAAATACGCTCCGTTTAAACCTGATGACGAGGCGCGCGGGAAGCCGTGCCGCCTGTTTTCGTCACGCGTCACTCGCTGCAAATCATAGGATTCGTCATGGCCAAACTGAAGATGTCGTCTTTTCCGTCCGCACGGTTGTCCCTGCTTGCCTCCGTCGCATTGCTGGTTCTTGTTCCGAGCGCGCAAGCGTTTGATCGCACCGGGCCGGCAGGTCAGGGTTATGCGATCACGGTGCCGGAGCCTGCCGCGACCTATCCGCTGCCGCTTTCCGATACTTATCGCAACCAGACCGGCAAGAATGAGAAGGGCGAGGATGTTCGCGCCTATGACGACCGGGACAATCCGATCATCGAAATCCTCTCCGGTTTTAATCGCATCTGGACGCTTGGTGATGAAAAATGGGCGGATGGCGGCGCGAATGGCGACGGCCCCTCGGATTTCAGCCATGTGAAGATTGTCGATCCGGCCGTCTGGCAGGAAAACATGCGCTACGTGCTATCAGTGACAGGTGAAAACCGCACGCGTGCCGCCGCTTTCGAAGCCTATATGAATGACCGCCGTTCGCAGGGTTACAGCGTCATCGACGGCTTGGGCCCGCTTGCCGACTGGTATCGGGAAGGGGCGGGCGCGACAACGACGATCAATCATACGCTTGCGGATTTCGACCCGAACGAGGTCATCACCCGCAAGGAAGACGACAAGGGCACCGAGGCGGGTGCGGCGGATAGCGAGCTGAAGGATTTTGTCGCCTTCATGAAGGTGATCCGCGGCCCTGAGGGTACGACATCGCCGGCGAAATACTTCTATTCCACACCACGGCCCTGGCGCATGAATGCCAAGGGCGAGGTGATCGAGACCGGCAAGGAAACGATTGGCGACCGCACCTTCGAAAGCCATGACAGCGATCTGGGTGTCGTCGTTCCGGCGCTGAAATATGCCCGTGAAAATCGCGGCCGCGCCAAGGATGGCGGTTTTCCTAGCGGCCACACCAATGCCGCCTATCTTGCCGCCATTGCTTATGCCTATGCCGTGCCAGAGCGTTTTTCCGAATTGTTGACGGCGGCCTCCGAACTCGGCGAGAGCCGCATCGTCGCCGGCATGCATTCGCCGCTCGATGTGATCGGCGGCCGCATTACGGCAACGGCGATGGCCGCCGCCATGTTGCAGGATCCTAAAAACGCCGAGGTGAAGAAGGCTGCCCACGAAGCCTTGCAGACCTATTTTGCCAAGCGTCTGCCGCAGGGCCAGTCGCTTGTCGACTTCGCCCATGGCGCAAAGCCGGATGTTGACCGGTTCGCCGATGCGGCGGCGAATGAGGTGGATTATCGCAGGCGCATGACCTTTTCCTTCAGCCGCGACAAAGCCGTGGGCGATGCGCCGATGGTGGTGCCGAAGGGGGCCGAGGTTCTGCTGGAAACGCGCCTGCCCTATCTCGATGCCGCAGAGCGTCGCGCCGTTCTGTTCTCCACCGGCATCGAGGCTGGTTATCCGCTGCTCGATGACAGCAATGGCTGGGGCCGCATCAATCTGGTAGCCGCCGCCGGTGGTTACGGCGCGTTTGACGGCGATGTCGAAGTGACGATGGATGCCGCCGCCGGCGGGTTTAGTGCCGCAGACCGCTGGACGAACGATATTGCAGGGCACGGGCGTCTCGTCAAATCCGGCAGCGGATCGCTGACGCTCAGCGGTAACAACAGTTATGGTGGCGGAACGATCCTCAGGGATGGCACGCTGGTGGCTTCCTCTACGGATGCGCTTGGAACCGGCGGCGTTCTGATCAGCGGCGGCACGCTCCAGCTTACGGGAAAAAAGGATGTCGTCATCGGCGGCGATTTTACGCAGTCGGCCGGTGGGCTGACGCTTGATCCACAAAAGGTCGGGCTGAAGATCAAGGGCAATGCGGTGGTGGACGGCGCCACGCTGAAGCTCGCCTTCGATGGCGGCGCACCGGCTGCCGGCACACGGCTCGATGTGATCTCCGCCAACGGCCTGACCGGCACATTCGCATCGATCGATGCGGGCAATGTGAAGGTGAGGCCAATCTATACGGGTTCGGCATTGTCGGTGGTGGTCGAATAGGGCGTGATGCAAGGATGCAGTCCGCCGCAACCCCCCGGTTACGGCGGTCTCGCCGGATTTGCAGAAGACCGCTGGATGATCGCTATTACAGGAAGTAGCGCACCCGGAGCGGCAACAGCGCCGCGCCAAGGGCTGAAGGATCGCCTTCGGTCTCGCTAAGAACCAGCTTCGCCTCCTTTGGCCCGACACCATAACGGTGCTCGCGTTGCGAAGGCATATGCGCGCGTTCGATCATCATTCGACCCAGCGCGCGCGGCAATTGTCCGCCGAAGACGATAGCCTGCGGATCGAGAACGGCGATCAGGCTCGCCACCAGCCGATCCACCTGTGGCATGGTCTCGGCCAGCCACTCCTCCACACCCGGCCATGAAGGATCGAACTGCCGATAAAGGGCTTCGATCGAATGGATATCGACGCCGTTTTTCTGTAAAGTCGCGATCAGATATTGCAGGGCCGGGCGCTTGGGCGATTCATCCGGGCTGTATATGCCGCTGAATTCGCCAGCATTGCCGTGGAAACCGTAAAACGGCTGGCCGCTGAGAATGAGGCCGCCGCCGAAACCATAGTTGAAGGACAGGTAGGCGAAGGTCTGGCACCACGAGCCGACACCGCGAAGGCTTTCGCCGATGGCACCCGTGGTGCCGTTGTTTTCCAGCCAGACGGGCAGTTGAAACCTTTCTTCGAGGATCGGTTTCAGATCCATCAGCGACCAGTCTCGTAGAGGTTCAGGCGCGTTGAATGCCCGGTCTTCCGACACGAAGAAACCTGACATGGAAAAGCCGAGGCCAAGCAGCCGCTCGCGCGGTATGGCGTGTTCCGCCAACTGCCTTTCAAGAACCAGCGACAGCGCGGCAAGCGTCATTTCCCGATCGCCGGGCAGCATCCTCAGTTTTTCCTCGACGATCACGGTGCAGCGAAAATCGGCGAGGCAGATCACCACGGAATCGGTGTTGATGGAAATACCGAGCGAATAGGCTGCTTCGGGCACCAGCTCGATAGTGGGGCTTGGCTGGCCACGTGTGCCTTTGAGCGGCGCGCCGGTGCGTAAGAGCCCGCGCTCCAAAAGGCCTTCGATCAGCCGGTGCACGGATTGTTGCGTCAGGTTGGTGTGGCCGGTGATCGATGCCCGGGCGATGGGGCCGTTGCGGCGGATGATATCCAGAATGAGGCGCTCGTTCTCGCTGGCAAGCGGCTGGCGGTCGAAGGTCTGGGGCGGCGTCTGATCTGTTGTCATCGCCTTGGATAACGGCTGCGCGGGGCGGCGGCAACATGGGGCATCGGTTCGCGACAGCATTTTTCACTGGACTGTCATAAATATTACACTTAGAGTGTATTAATAAGGGGCCGGTCAACAACGGGTCCCCAGGAGGAACCATTCAATGCGCCTGAAATTTCTTGCGATCGCCGCGCTTGCGCTGGCGACGACGGCAGCGCCGTGCCTTTCCGCTGACAGCAACATGAAAAACCTGAACTTCGATCTGTCGAAGGTTACGCGTGACAATTTCTATGAGATCGTCATTCCCGCCGCCAAAGCCGAGGGCGCGGTGACGATGTATAATTTCGCCGGCAGCTTCGCCGATACATGGAAGGAGCTGATCACCCGTTTCGAAGCCAAATATGGCATCAAGGTTGCCTATAGCGACGTGAAGGGCGATCAAGCGAACCAGCAACTCATCGCGGTGCAGGCGGCAGGCCAGGATTCGCCGGTCGATGCCTATTTTGCCGGTGGCGGCAGTTATCCGCTTCTCTCTTCCAAGGGCGTTGTCGGCAATATTGCGCTGACGAAAATTCTGCCGAACATGGCCAACTACAATCCGGAAATGGCCGAGACCGTTTTCGGCAAGCCGCATGGCGGCAGCTTCCCGCTGGTGCATCTCAACCAGACCGCCATCGGTTACGATTCCGCCTTCGTGAAGGCCGAAGATGTGCCGAAGAGCTTCGAGGACCTGCTCGTCTGGGCCGAGAAGAACCCCAAGCGTCTCGGCGTTACCCTGCCGGCCAAGGGCGGTTCCGGCGGCGGCTTCATTTATTCGGTGGCGCTTAATTATCTCACCGGCGACTGCCGTGCAAAGCTCACCGACTATAATCAGACGCTGCAGCAGGCCGAAGACTGGGCCATGGAGTCCGAGTGCCTCACGCCCGTCTGGGATTATTACCGCCGTCTTCTTGCCGTGGCTGAACTGACCAATGGCAATGCCGACACGCTCAACCTCATCAACAACCAGCAGCTTCACATGGGCACCGTCTGGGAAGATCAGGTCATGAGCTTCCTCGGCACCAAACAATTGCCGGATAGTTTCCGCGTCACGCTTCTGGAAAAAGGTCAGGTCGGATCGGGCGACGCCATGTTCGTGCCGGCCAATGCCAAGAACGTTGCATCGGCGTTGCTCCTCATCGATATGGCGATGAGCAAGGAATTCCAGCTCTGGAAGCTGGAAAACAAGGCTTCGCGTTCTCCCCGTGCGGATGTCACCAATGATCTGATGCCGAAGGCCGTGCAGGAGCATGTTTTGCCGCAGAGCGTCTATCCGCGCCTGTCTGCCCCGGCTTTCTGGGACATGTCGACGGCGCTTGCCGAAGCGCTCGATGAAAAAGTGCTCAACCAGTAACGCCTTCAGGATCGCCGGATCGTGTGGGGCACAAAGAGCCTCCCACGGTCCGGCAAGCTCGGCCGCAAACAGGAGGGAGCCTCGCCATGAGTGAACTCGAGATCAGCAATATCACCAAGGATTACGGTTTGAGCCGGGCGCTTCATCCCGTGTCGATCACCGTCGAGCGCGGCGAATTCGTCACCATTCTCGGCCCCTCCGGTTGCGGCAAGTCGACCTTGCTGCGCATTCTGACGGGTATCAGCCAGCCGTCGGGTGGTGAAATCCACCTTGGCGGCAAACGCATCGACCAGACGCCGCCGGAAGCGCGCGATATCGCCATGGTGTTCCAGTCCTACGCGCTTTTCCCGCATATGTCCGTCGCCAAAAATCTCGGTTTCGGCCTGAAGATGAAAAAGGTTGCGAAAGACGAGCGCGCACGCCGCATCGCCCATGCGCTTGAAATCTGCAATCTTGCCGGTCTGGTGGATCGCATGCCGCGGCAATTGTCCGGCGGGCAGCAGCAGCGCGTGGCGCTGGCGCGGGCCATCGTCATGCAGCCGAGCCTGCTGCTGTTCGACGAGCCGCTGTCGAACCTCGACGCTAAACTCCGCGATACGCTGCGCCACGAACTGACCGAACTTCACCGCCGCATCGGCGCCACCAGTCTTTATGTGACGCATGATCAGGCCGAGGCCATGGCGATGTCGGACCGGATCGTCGTCATGAATGCCGGCCGGGTCGTTGAGATCGGCGCGCCGCTCGAGCTTTACCGCTCGCCGAAACACGCTTTCACCGCCGGTTTTCTCGGCCAGACCAATCTTCTGCCCGTATCCGCCCAAGGGACACAGGCGCAATTGCCCTGGGGGCAGGCCGTCACGCTGGATAAAGCGGCAGCCGGCAACGTCCAGATTTCGGTTCGTCCGGAAAACATCCACATCCGCGCCGATCAGGCCGGTGACGGCACGGTTTCCGCCGTCTCCTTCATGGGCGCCAATGCGCTCTACACGGTCGAGATCGGCGGCCGCCAGATCCGGATCAGCCAGTCCGGCGCTGAAACTTTGATCGATGCCGGGCAAAGGGTCGCCCTGCAATTTCCCGGTTCAGTCCATCTTCTCGATGACAGAATGGCGGGGGAGGCTGCGTGATGGCCGCGGTTCTTCGCGACAGGCGCGCGCAGCTCCTTCTCTTGCTGGCGCCTGGGGTAGGGTATCTTCTGGTCTTCTTCGGCGGCCCGCTGTTTTCAGCGTTGATCGGCAGCTTCAGGCAGGAAGATGGCAGCTTCACCCTGATGTTCTACCAGCGGATATTTACCCGCGCCTCGATGATCCGTGGTCTGACGACATCCATTTATTACGGTGTGATGCCGGTGATCGTCTCGCTTGCGGCCTCGGTGCCGCTGGCGCTGTTGATCCGCAAGAGCTTTCTCGGCCGCAAGCTGTTCAGCGGTCTTTACAAGCTCCCGATGGCGGTGCCGGGCATCATCGTCGGCCTGATGGTGATCGTCGTTTTCGAAAGGGGCGGTTTCCTCGACCGTCTGGTTGCGCCGCTCGGGCTGGAACTGCCGAAGCTCGTGCGTGACGATTGGGGCATCGGCGTCATTCTGGCGAGTGTCTGGAAGCAGATACCCTTCATGACGCTGATCATCACCAGCGCCTTTGCCGCCATACCCGAGGATATCCGTTACGCCTCGCGCACGCTTGGTGCCTCGCGGCTGAAGACGTTTTTCTTCGTGGAAGTTCCGCTCGCCATGCCGGGCATCACCGCCGCCATACTTCTCACCTTCATCGGCTCCATGGGCTCCTATGCCATTCCCGATATCGTCGGCCCGCCGACGGCCCGGCCGCTCTCGGTACTGATGATCCAGGAGTTCAATCAGGGCCGTTTTAATCAGGTCTATGCCATGGGCATGGTGCTGAGCCTTTTCGCGGTCTCCGTGCTCATTCTTTATTATTCCCTCACATCCCGCATCGGCCCCGGCCAAAACCGAGGAGACGCATGATGAGCGCCATAACCCTTGAACCCGCCACCATTGCCCGCCGCCGTGCCTTTACGCCGGAAGACCGGATTTTTGTCTCCATCGGACTTTATGGCGCGCTGACGCTCGCCATTGCCCTGCCGCTCGCGCTGATGTTCCTCTGGAGCATCGCCGATGGCTGGTCGCCGCCACTCGTCGTGCCGAAGGATTACACCACGGCGCGCTGGGCGAGCATTCTCAGCGATGACAGCCTCATTCGCGCCGCCATCAACAGCATCCTCATCGCCATCGTCGTTACCTTTCTGACGGCGGCCATCGCGCTGCCCACGGCCTGGGCCATGGCGCGTTTTCCGTTCCGGCTGAAACGGCTGGTGGAAATCTTCATTCTGGCGCCGATCATCATTCCGGGGCTGGTCGTCGCGGTCGGCATCGGACAGGTGTTTCTTCTCTTCGGGCTTGCCTATTCGGTCACCGGGGTCATTCTCGTGCAGATTGTCGGCACCCTGCCGCTGATGATCCGGCTGATGACGGCGGCGCTGGAGACCATTCCCGATGATCTCATCCACGCCGCGCGCTCGCTGGGTGCCGGAACAATCGGCATCGTTCTGCATATCATCCTGCCGCTTGCGGTGCCCGGTCTTCTCGCCGGCGGGCTGATGTCCTTCATCGGCAGCTTTGAGGAATTCGACAAGTCCTTCATCGTCGGCGCGCCTGTTGTCGAAACCCTGCCGATCAAGCTTTACATGTATCTCGACCCCTATTCGATGCAGCTGCCGCTCGCCTCCATCGTCTCCTTCATCCTGCTTCTTCCCGCACTCGTCGTCTTTATCATCGCCGGCCGCATTCTGCGCGACGACCTGATGGCGGCGGGCATGGGGAAAATCTGACCCGGGCGACAGAGCCCCGATAAATGCAACGTCCGAAAGTGAAAACCATGCACCAAACCCTCACAGCCTCCCGAAATGCCTCCAGCTCCTGCAATGTCCTTGCGCTTTGCTCGCGCGACAATCCGGCCATACTGACCATCGCTCATCGCGGCTTTTGGACCGCCACTGCCGAAAACTCGCTGGCCTCCGTCCGCGCGGCGGTTGCGGCCGGCGTTGAGATGATCGAGATCGATACGCAGGCGACGGCCGACGGCCGGTTGGTCGTCATTCATGACGAAACGCTCGACCGTACGACGACGGGGAAGGGGACCGTGAGTGAGCTGCCTTTCGAGGTGGTTCGCGCTGCCAGGCTGAAGGCCGGTGCGGGTGGCGATGCGGCTACTGTGACCGATGAATGTGTGCCGACGCTGGAAGAATTGCTGGAAGAGGCGCGTGGCAAGATCACCGTTAATATCGACACAAAATTCACCCGCGATCTGCCGCAGGTCATGGAAACCGTGCTGCGGCTCGGCGTCGAGGATCAGGTTCTGGTCAAGACCGACATTGATCCTGAGGCCGAACGTTTCGAGGTGCTGGACACCGACTGGTTCGGCAAGATCCCGCATATGCCGATGTTCCGGGTGAGAAAAGGCAAGTTTGCCGAGGATCTGCGTCGGATCGAAGCGTTGAAGGCGCCGATGATCGAAGTGAAATTTAGCGATATCGCTGATCTGGCCGAAGGCCAGGACGAGATGGAGCGCCAGAATATCCGCCTGTGGATCAACTCGCTCGACGTTTCCCATTGCCTTCATTTCAACGATACGCGCGCGCTTTCAAATCCCGAATCCGTCTGGGGTGCTCTTGCCGGGGCTGGCGTCGGCGCGATCCAGACCGATGAAGTCGAAGCTTTTACCAACTGGTTGAAGACGGGCGCCGGTGAGACGGGCAGGGCGTGGACACGATGAACGAGCGTCTCGACCGCGCCGTCGCCATCATCGAGGAAGCGATGGGCCTTGCCCTTCGCTTTTTCGAGGCGCGCGACACCATCGCCACCCGGACGAAGGGCTTTCAGGATTTCGTCTCGGAAGCCGATACCACAGTCGAAAGGCTGGTGCGCGACCGTCTGGTGGTGGCGTTTCCCGACGAAACCGTGCTGGGAGAAGAAATGGGCGGCGTGGCCGACGACGCCTACTGGATCATCGATCCCATTGACGGCACTGCCAATTTTCTGCGCGGTTCGCCGCTGTGGGGCATATCGCTCGGTTTCGTGCGCAACGGCCGGCCGGAACTCGGCGTCGTCGCCATGCCAGTGTTCAAGGATATCTATGCGGCGGCGGATGGGACGGGTCTGATGCTGAACGGCAAACCGCTTGCCCGGCATGTGCCTTTCGAGGAGGTGCAGGTCATGTCGCTCGGCGACAGTGCGGCCGCCGACGCGGAAGAAGTGGCGGCCCTCACTGTCGGGTTGAGACATGCCGGCTGGGTGGTGGAATCCATCCGCTCGACATCGATCGGCCTTGCCTTTGCCGCACGAGGCATCTTCGACGGCCATCTGCAGAAGCTGACGACCATGTGGGACATCGCCGGCGGCGTCGTTCTCGCAAGGGAAGCGGGTCTCGATGTCCGTATCGGAACGCGCCCCGGCAGCGGCATCCCCTGGGTTGCCGCCGCAACGCCGGCGCTGATGGCGGTGACGGAGGGGCTCTGGCCGGAGATTGCGGAGAAAGTGCCGGCGGAACCGTCATAAATTTCTTTGGAAGGTAATTGCCGGGTGTTGCCCAGACACCCGCGCTCCTTGTTCGTCTTTCCGGGCGGTTTGGACCCAGCCTCACGCAATAACAGAACTACGTCCATTCGTGCCGGTATAGCCGCGTCCGCTCCACAGCAGGGCCTCGCGCAGCGGATCAGACGTCGCTTCGATGATGGCGCCGACGAACAGGATATGGTCTGCGGCATCGATGGAGCCGACGAGTTCGCAATCCAGGGATAACAGCGCCTTGGCAAGCTTTGGGTTTCCCGAAGGCCAGACATCCCAGTCGCCGATGGAAAACCGGTCCGGCAGGTTGCCTTTTCCAGCAAACACGTCGGCAATTTCCTCCTGTCCTCTGGCAAGTGCTTCGATGGAGAAGCGCCGGCTTGCAGCGATGAGATCGACCATGCGGCTGCTGGCGTCGATGGAGATCATCAGAAGCGGCGGCTCGGCGCTGAGCGGCATGAAGGAAGTGATCGTTCGTCCGACCCTTTCTCCGGCGTGGGAGGCTGTGGCCAAAGCCACAGTAAAGGCCAGACCGGCCATTGCGTCCTTGAATTCACGCGGGGAAATCGTCGGTGAAACGGTGCCTTTGAGCGGAATATGCGTATGGCTTATCACGCTACCATCGATCAGCCTGAGATTATGAGACATGCAGTGCCGGGCTAACCGCCCGCTCCCGGGTTCTTGGAAAAAATGGAAAACTTGGCCGCAGCACCATTCATGAAGTCGGCATTATCAGGCGGCGGTCTTTTCTGGTGCACGCGCGGCCAGATGCCGGAATAATGGCGGTTGAGGTCGAGCCAGACATGCAGCCCGGCTTCGGTATCCGGTCTGATCGCTGCTGCGGGACATTCCCGCTCGCAGATGCCGCAGTCGATACATTGGTCGGGATGGATGACGAGCATGTTCTGGCCTTCGTAGAAACATTCGACCGGGCAGACTTCCACGCAATCCATATATTTGCAGGCGATGCAGTTTTCGGTGACGACATAGGGCATTGAAACGCTCGAATGGAGTTGCAGCCGGACGGCGGCTGTCCGGCTGCGCCTGACCCGGCCAGCCGCACGGGGGGCCGCGGCACAGGCCGGGTCGGTGGGGCTCAAATCAGAGACGCGTGGCTACGGCCTGCCAGTTCACCAGATGATCGAGGAAGTTCTCGATATAGGCCGGACGCTTGTTGCGGAAATCGATGTAATAGCTGTGCTCCCACACATCGCAGCCGAGAAGCGCCTTCTGCCCGAAGCACAGCGGATTGACGCCGTTCTCCGTGCGGGTGATCTTCAGCATGCCGTCGGTATCCACCACCAGCCACGCCCAGCCCGAGCCGAACTGCGATGCACCGGCGAGGGCGAAATTTTGCTTGAACAGCGATACCGAGCCGAAGGATTGCGTCAGCGCATCTTCCAGCGCCTTTGGGATGGTATGATTTCCCGGTCCCATGATCTCCCAGAAGAGATTGTGGTTCCAATGCTGGGAAGCATTGTTGAATATGCCGGACTGCGCGATAGCGGCTTTGTCATAGGTGCCACGGACGATGTCCTCGAGGCTGCTTTTTTCCCATTCGGTGCCCGATATCGCCTTGTTGAGATTATCGACATAGGCCTTGTGGTGAAGATCGTGATGAAACTTCAGCGTCTCTTCGGACATGCCCGATGAAGCGAGCGCATCATGGGCATAGGGGAGGTCGGGAAGCTGGAAAGCCATGGAGTATCCTTTGTCAACTGTTCGCTCAAGAGCATGAAATGAGCCTTGTGGAAACAAGGTGACAATACTTCTAGGGGCTCAACCATGGTTGAGGTCAAGCGGTTTTTAAAGGCAGACGATTGGAGACAAAATGCCGATCGGCGAGCTTGCGAAAGAGACCGGTGTTGTCGTCTTGCCGAGACATATCACACAAGGTGCATGAAGCAGGATCGGCGTGAATGAAGAGGTGCGGCCGCGTGATTACCGAAGAGCTAACGGCCGATGACCCGCAAGTGTAAACGCCCCAACTGATTCCATTTTAATATGCGTATCGGCGGCAAGAGAACTGCTTATCGCGCCGCAGAGGCTGCCTGTCGTCACCACTTGCCCTGCCATTAGCGTGCCGCTCTTGTTGATGGGAGCATTTGCAAAGGCAAGAAGGGGAGCAAGAACATCCCCGTTGGGATGTTTTGCCGTGGCATTGAACAGATGGACAGGACCCTCAGTCACGATCAGATGCAACAGGTCCATGTCGCTTCCGGCGAAGACCTCCAAAATGCGCCGATCTATTTCGGGACCAATGGCGAAGCCGTGATTGGCCAGGCGGTCGGCGAGAAACAGCGGGAAAGGCACCTGGTTTTTTTCCGCCAGTCGATAACGGAGCAACTCGGCACCGAGATGGACCTTGTCGATATACCGTATCAAATCGCCTCTGGTGAAGGGAACCTCACCCACAGCGGGAATGTCTGAGGCGAGGGTAAAGCAGATTTCGACCTCAATGCCTTCCGTCCCTTCGTTTGGGAAAACAGCGAGATTGTCACCATCGGCCCGGTGGCAATCCAGCATCGGCGCGCCGGCGGCCTGGCCATCCGGCCGGATCGCCAGTTTCCAGCCTCTCACCGGCTTCCCGATAAGCTCGGCGAATATACGCTGAACGGCCATTGCCGTCTCGAAGTCCTCAGGAACGAGCCCATCCGCCTCTAGCTGCACAAAAGGAACTTTCGCGCCGCCAAGATCTGCCTGCACAAATCTTCGGGCCAGTTCTTCGATCGCCGTCATTCCCGTCATCATCCCCTTTGCGTTCATACACCGAATGCTGTCATGATTTCGCGCTGCTTGCCAAGGCCATTGATGCCAAGTTTGGCGACGTTTCCAACCTTTCGGAAAATCCGGGAGTTCATCCTAAGGGTGAAGCAGGAACGTTCCAGACCTGCGGCTGTTGGTGCTGCCGCGAGTGATAAAGTGTGGTCAGTCAAACCGGGTTTTGCGGGTGGTGGGACGGAATTTTGCTGTTGTTTTTGGTGTACGATCTGTTGAGACTATTTCAAAACGTCAGTTGATGTCTTTGTTTCTAGGTTCTGCTAGCGTATGGCTCCCCTCCAATACGACGTAAAACAGAGAGTTGACGTATGACAGTGCAATTTCCGAGTGCCGCTCAGGCGCTTGCCGAAGAGGTCGGAACATTACGGAAATGGCTGGATGAGGATGCCCTGCCTTTGTGGTGGGAGGCGGGTTCCGCCCGTCCGGATGGCGGCTTTTACGAGCGCCTCGGCCAGGATGCGAAACCGGTTTTTTCCGATGACCGCCGCGCCCGCGTTCAGCCACGTCAGGCCTATTGTTTCGCCGCTGCCGGCCAGCATGGCTGGCAGGGACAGTGGAAAGACGCGCTCTTGCACGGCTTGAGCTGGTTCGAAAAGGTCTATCGCCTCGATAACGGCCTTTACGGCAACCTTGCCGACCAGACCGGAAAACTCATCGATCCGTCTTTCGATCTCTACAATCAGGCCTTTGCGCTTTTCGCCGCCGCACAGACCGCCGCAAGCCTGCCCGAGCGCAAGGACGAGATGCGCGGCCGGGCGCTGGATATTCTTGCCATCCTCAAGCGCGACTACAAACATCCCGTCGCCGGTTTCGAGGAGGAAAACCCGCCGCGCACGCCGCTCTGCTCCAATCCGCATATGCATCTGTTCGAGGCGATGCTGGCCTGGGAGGTGCAGGACCCGGAAGGCCCGTGGGCGGCTTTGGCCGACGAGATCGCCGATCTGGCGCTTACGCGCTTCATCGATGGCGGCAATGGCGGCTTGCGAGAATTCTTCGAGCATGACTGGACGCCGCACAAGAGCGACAAGGGTCGGATCATGGAGCCGGGCCACCAGTTCGAGTGGGCGTGGCTGCTGGTGCGCTGGGGAAGCCTGCGCAAGAACGGCGCGGCGATCGAAAAAGCCAAACGCATGTTCGAGATCGGCGAAGAGCACGGCATCTGCCCGCGGCGCAAGGTGGCGGTCATGAGCCTTTACGACGATTTTTCAGTGCATGACGCCTTGGCGCGGCTGTGGCCGCAGACGGAATGGCTGAAGGCGGCGGTGCGCCTTGCCAGCGTCACGTCTGGCGAGGAACGGCAGCGTTACCTCGCATCGGGTCTGCGGGCCATCGGCGCGCTGCAACCCTTCCTCGACACACCGGTCAGGGGATTGTGGTTCGACAAATGGCCGGCCGACAGGCCGATGCTCGACGAACCGGCGCCAGCCAGCACGTTCTATCACATCGTCTGCGCCATCTATGAGGCCGAGACCGTGCTGGCGGTCAGCGGATGAATTGAAAATGATGCTAGTCGTCGAAGAGGAATAGCAGGGACTGCTTTCTGAATTGGCTCGGTTCATTTTCCAGTTTTTTTATTCCCATGTTTAAAATGGGATAGTGCTTTTGCTCTGTCAGCCAGTTAAAAAGACAAGGTGGGGCATCAAACTATGGTCACTCTTTCGAAAGGCACGTAATGGCCCTTGATCTGCTGAACCACGAAGATGAGCTGAAGATTGCTAAAGAACTCAACTCCCTGTTAGCTTCAAAATATGCTCAGGAGGTGGTCAATCGTGTTGCAAAGGATGTCATGTCAACACAATTGAATGGAGATCGGGTTGGCGATGGAAAAGTGAAAAATGATAGAGGTGGCTTCCGCGCGACACTCCGTTCGCTTAATCCTGAGCGTCTGATACGAAGAGCGTTACGGAAGCGGTTTTCAAAACAGGGAACGGTCTCGAAGTCGCGGGAAGCTTTCGATTGTCCCGAATATTTTCCCTTATATGTTCAGGGTCTCAACATCCAATATAGTACCGGAACTTTAGTTGACAGGCGAGGTGTTGGCAGAGTTGCTCGTGAGATATTGAAGGAACTAATAAGGCGAGAGGCGCTCGCGACCCTCACGGTTGGATCAGCCTGCGAAAAGCCTATTCATTTTTTCCCTTCTGTTCATTGGTGTCCCTCAGAGCTGCCTCCTCGCTCTGTTGTTATGGTGCACGACGTTATTCCTTTGCTGTTTGAGGACATATTCCACAAATCAACTGTCGGCGAATGGAAGCAGAGATACATTCATACAATCAGAAACGCCGACCTTATTGTAACCGTTAGTGAAAGCAGTTCGGACGATATCTCGCGGATTATTGGTATCCCGAAAGAAAAGATTCACGTCGTTTATAATGGTGTCGATGTTCTGGACTGGGAGGAAGACAAAAGTGTGGATTTTCTCACACCCGACGCTCCTTATTTCGTCTGTATAGGTTCCAACGATTACCATAAGAATATCGACGTCGTGATCAAGGCGATGGGCTACAGCAACGCAGATGACTATCATTTGGTCGTTGTTGGAAAATCACCAAAAGGGTTTTCTGCGGAGTTGACCTCCAGTAGCGCGGGAAAGATACATCCAGTCGGTCGCCTGACAGACGGGCAGTTGGCGAGAGTATTAAAACGATCCAGAGGATTACTTTTCCCCAGTCTATATGAAGGCTTTGGTTTGCCTCCGTTAGAGGCGTTGATGCTTGAAGTTCCCTGCATATGCAGCACGAGACCTGCCATGACAGAGTTACTGCCTGGCGTGGTGGTTTTTTGTGATCCGGATAAACCGCAGGATTGGGCGAATGCCATGCATCAATTGGCTAATTTCCCACCGGACATGGACGTTAGAAGTCAAGTAGCAAGTGAACTTCGGCGCCAGTTCAATTGGGCAAGGTCAACGGATTTGCTTTTATCTGTGCTTGGCAGACTTAAAGATGTTGAACGCTGAAACGACCACGGTTGTTGCAGGTGACGTGACACGAGGTTTTCACAACGCTTTGTGACGCGGCGAGGTGTACTATACCTGCCTGCATTTGCCGTGCGTTTTGATGCAGAAAACCCCGCCACCTGATGTCTTGATGGGTGGCGACGGGATTGCCGCAATTTCTCCATTCACGAGGAAAGTCTCAGTTGCAGGTCAATTCCTGCCGTCTTGACCCGTCGAGTGGAGCCGGACACCAGTAATACGGATGCCGTGCAGGTTATTGCCGGCAATGCGAAATTCCCAGTTGCCAAGCTCCTGCTGCCCGATAGTGAATTCGAGGCTGGTCGTAGCGGTCTTTCCGCTTAACCCGCGTTGCAGGAGCGTGGATGTGGCTGGACCGGTTACGGTATTATATACCTCAATTGTGGCTTCGTCCGCGCGCTCGTCGAAAATTCGTGCGTCTATTTCAACGCGGTATTTTCCCGGCGGCAGCACCATGCCGGGACCATAGAGTTTGTGTTTACCGCCAGTACCGGCCAGATCGAGAATAGAGGTATTCACCTGACCGTACCGTGTTCTCATTTCCGGCAGCAGGTTGCTGTCGATCACGGGCAACAGGGCGAGACCGGCATTTTCGAGTTGCGCACGCGGCAGGTGTGAAGCGAGATAGAATGGAGTACCAGCAATCCGATACAGCGAATCGGC
This sequence comes from Agrobacterium burrii, assembly GCF_017313405.1. Lineage (NCBI taxonomy): Bacteria > Pseudomonadati > Pseudomonadota > Alphaproteobacteria > Hyphomicrobiales > Rhizobiaceae > Agrobacterium > Agrobacterium burrii. The sequence continues at coordinate 112,406 of NZ_JAFLNA010000017.1, read as the reverse complement.
CTCGAAATTTGCCAATTGCTGGCGTACGTTGGCAAGGCTGATACTGTTAGTATGCCAAACCAGTGTTTCGGGTGGGCCGTTATCGCTATTTGGATTATCGAGGTCGTCTTCTTGCAGAAAGGCGCGCGGACGCAGTGAAAGCAGTGCCGGGTCAGCCTTGATGCGTCCCAAGAAATGTCGGTTTTGCTCTATATTGTCCGCTGCCCTGTCGGTGTCTCTCACCACATTGCTGTTCCAGGCCGGTAGAAGGGTACTCCAAGGAAAACTGATGGAAATACCGGCGATTATAAATATTGGAAGCAATATCTGTATGCCCGCCTGTCGCCGGAGCGTACGAGGTTCCTTAAGATGTGATATCTGCGGCGCTACGCTCCACCATAGAAACCAGAAAATAGCGATCTGAAAGGGAAAGGGATAATACACGTCCATTTGGCCGGCAGCATCACTCAAGGCGGTGAAGTTGAGGAGTGACCATGGAATATAAGCCAGGAAGCCGAAAAAAGGTATGGGATTGCGCCAAATGATCGTCGCCAGCAAAGCAATTGCGGCGGGCAGCACGAGATAGAGGCGCTGCGTAAACAAGATGGCGAGCCGCTCCTGCATCAGTGACCACGTCAGGTGCGCATAAGGAGGGACACCAGTGTAGATGCGAGTAAAGGCGCCATCAGCTGGAAACAGCGAACTGCGGATCAGCACGGCTGCCAGCGACAGACAGAAGGCCGGCAGTAGCAGCGTCAGTATATTGCTCCCAGCTGTCACACGACGGCTGCTCCACATGGTCCAGACCCATAACAGTCCGAGCGGCGCAACGATATGGAAGCCCATATCCTCGCGCACCGAAAGCGCCAGTATTAAAAACAATGCCGCCAATCGCCGTTTGCCGCTAAAGAAGGCGGCGAGGCAGGCGCAGACCATTAGCGCACCCAACGCTTCGATATGGGGGTATGCCAGGATAAACATGGCCAGACCGTTGAAGGCAAAAGCCAACGCCAGAAGGGCCTGCCAAAGCGGTCTTTCTGCAAAGCAGGGTATTCTGCGCAGAGCAATCCACGCCAATAAACCGCTGCCCCCGAGAACTACGCCCTGGAAGCTGGCAAACCATGTTATCGGTCCCCATGGCCAGAAAAAGCTTAGCAGGCCAGTGGCGTAAAGGATTGGCGACAGATGTGTGCTATAGAAAAGATTGTTGTCGATAACGGATGGGTTGGTCAGGTTGAAATCCTGTGGGCGCCACATCAGCGCCGCAAACCAGCCGCTATCGTGTAGATAGCCACCCGACACATAGAAATGGTTCATCACAAAGCTGAAACCGGCTAGAAACGGCACCAGAAAGGATAGGAGCACAGCTATGCTTTCCTTCACTAGTGCGAGCCTCGGCGCTGTCGGTTCAAGTGTCTGGCAAATCATTCCCATTTGTTGCTTCTCTGTCGCCGTTTTCGCGACGATCTCTTAAATTACTATGCAAGTGCTGCGCCGGTATCGGCGTGATCACGATCAGGCACGTTTCTTCACGCAGAAGCGGAAAAATATAAAATCTTTATATTTTCATCACTTTAAAGAAGCGCTCCGGAATATTTCGAATGATCAACATGATCAACTGCCAGACAGGACGTACATAGACGATGTTTCTTTTGCGTAGAACGGCGCGTTCAATCGCAACCGCAACCTCTTTTGGGTCGGCTGTCAGTGCCGCCGGTAAATCCATCCCCTCTGTCATTTTGGTTGCAACAAACCCCGGTAAAACTGTAACCACATGGACACCGCGCTTCGCGAGGCGGTTGCGTAGGCCAGAGAGAAATGCGGTAAAAGCAGCTTTGGCGGAACCGTAGACGTAATTAGTTGCGCGGCCGCGCTCGCCGGCAACGGAACTGATCCCGACAAGCGTACCCGATGCCCGTTGTTCGAAGCGATTGGCGAGAAGTGCCAGGATACTTGCTGGGCCTTCATAATTACTGCGCATAACTTGGCTCGCGGCAATAGGATTGCGTTCGCTTTCCTCCTGTCGACCCATCAGCCCGATGGTGGAGATTGCAATTTCGGGCAGACGGGGAAGGTTGTTCAGGAATTCTTCGTGTGTATCAATCGAGAGTGCATCAAATTCATGCAATGTGACCTCGACACCGTAACGGAGTTCGATATCACGTTTCTCGATGTCGAGACCTTCCGAATTGCGCGCTGCCAGTTGGATAGCGTATCCTTCTGCGGCAAATTTACGGGCTACAGCGTTGCCAATGTCCGACCGAGCACCAATAATAAGGACAGCCGGTTTCGTCATATTGAGAGCCTTTCTGCCTGAGACGAAATAAAGCGGCTTTTCCAGCCATTTTCGTCCCGAGAATGTATGAATTTTTCTACGCGTGGATCTGAGGCCCGTAACGTGCGAGCGGACATACGGCTGTCTTTCGCCAAGTAAAAGCGCCCGCCATTCTCGACGGCAATTTCGTCCAGATGGTTCAGTAAACGAAGGGTTTTCCTTGAGATTGGGAAATCAAGCGCAAGAGTGTAGCCTTCCATGGGAAAGGAAAATTTGCTGTCCTGCGGGCCAAGTCTTTTAAGAACGGCCAGAAAAGAGCCAGCTCCGGCAAGGGAAATAGCCTCAAGCAGGGCCGAAATTCCTTTTTCTGAACGATCAAGCGGCAGTACACACTGAAATTGCGCAAACCCGCTTCGACCATATATCCGGTTCCAGCCCAGTACCGAATCTAACGGGTAGAAATATGAATCGCAATCAACGAGATGCTCTCCAGTTTTGCTGACCCCTTTTTTGTAGTATAGCTTGTTGAACAGGCTTACGGTTATTCGATTCAAAATACCGGATGGCAAAGTGATAGGTAATCTGACTACCCGTTTATCAGGCTGCCCGAACGGTTCGTTGGCATGTCTCGCTGGGAGATCGGATATCGAGGCATGTTCGCCTAACATGATTAGAGAACGCCCTAAATCCTTTCCACGCCCGAGGCAATCGATCCAGGCGACTGAGTACGTCGCGTCCTTGTATTTTTCGAAGATTTCAATTGCTGTCCGCAGGTTCGGAGCCGGGACAGTTGTTTGCCGGATCCACGAAGTCTCGACGCGTCTGAGGCGGAACGCCGCGCGTAGAATGATCCCGGTCAGACCCATGCCGCCCAATGTATGTTCGAAGAGATTAATATTCGTCTTGTGGGAGCATCGGATAGTCTCTCCTTTGAAGTCCAGGACATCTATCCAGTCGACACATGTTCTAAAACTGCCCTCTTTATGGTGGTTTTTACCATGGACATCCGCAGCAATCATGCCACCTAGAGTAACGAATTTCGTTCCCGGCGTGACCATGGGGAACCAACCACTAGGTAGAAATGCCTTGATGATGTCGCCCAGCAGTACTCCAGATTCCGCGACAAGCTGACCAGTCTGCTTTTCGAAAGAGAGCATGCGATTGAAATATTTCATTGAAATAGTGCTGAATGGATTAATCGCACTATCGCCATAGGCACGGCCATTGCCACGGGCTATTACACTATGCTTGGAGTTCACCAAATCGCACAGTGTTTCCACATCGCGCGGAAAATAAAGTTGGGTCTCTATCGAAGGGTATCGACCCCAGCCAGATATTTTCATAACGCGAGCTCTCCGCGTTTGTCGTTAAAGACAAACCGCTTGTCGAGATTGTACTTAACGACATATCCCATCGCCAACCCGATAATGGCGCCGATTTCCCGCATAAGATCGGTTTGCCAGATTTGCCAAAACGTGGTCTCGGCTCCCCAGAATATCAGAGTGGTTAGAATGCCCATTACTGTGTATAGCGTGAATTTTCGGGTGTTGTTTTTCACTCCCATATCTTGGTCATAGAAAATCCATCGCTTGTCGAGTGCATATTTTATGACGAGACCTACAAGCGTTCCCATTCCTATGGCGGCAATAAAGTGGGTACCGGTGCTTCCAGTCTGAAGAACAATCCGTTGCGTGGCCAGGTTTGCAAAAGTCGCTACGGCAGCGAATATAGCATACCTAAAAGTCAGCGTGCCTGGTGTCATAATAGTGCACTTCCCAGTGTGAAGGCCAAGATTATCAATGCACATATTTGACTGGTGCCATCTTTAGCTGCGTACACGACCGGATCGTCATGCATCAAACCGCGGTGCGCGATCATGACAGCGCGGGTGATCCAGTAAAGGAGAATCGCACAGACCCCCCAAAGCGCCTCCGGGCGTGCATAAAGCTCCATCACTGCAGGGGAATTGACATAAAGCGTCATCACGAGCACGGAGACGTAGCCAGCAGCGATCGCGATCATTGAAATTATAGGCAAGTCATCGACATGATAACCCCTGCCGCTTGGTTTCAAATTTCCCCGCTCTGCGCTGTCGATTAACTCAGCCTGCCTTTTGATGGCTGCTAGCGATAAGAAAAAGAAAACGGAGAACGCTAGCAGCCAGATTGATATGCCAATCGACGTCGCCACGGAACCGGCAAAAATCCTTATCGTATAAAGTGCAGCGAGCATGCAGATATCAACGACAATCAACCTCTTGAGATAGAGCGAATAAGCGGTCGTCAACAGATAGTAGCCGATCATGACTACCAGAAATTTCCAGCTTATAAAAAACGCGAAAAAAGAACCGAGACCTACAAGCGTTCCCGCCATTAAGGTGCCATGTGTGATGGGAACGGTGCCTGCGGCAAACGGCCGTTTTCGTTTTCGCGGGTGCGCTCTGTCTGCAGAAAGATCGAGCAGATCGTTCAAGACATATACGCCTGAAGCTATCAGGCTGAAGCACACAAATGCCGCTATCGACGCGACGACGGTTGCTCCATCTATCTGATGTGCGGCAAGCATCGGTACGAATACAAGGAGATTCTTTAACCATTGGTGAGGCCTGAGTGCCTTGATATATGGTTTTATAGAATCTTTTTCGCTCTGAAGGTGTTCCACGGTGTCGCAAAGTGCTTCGACTTTCGCGCGCACTTTTCTTGGTACATCGACTGTGATTGCTTTTTCCGCACGTTCCCACACGGGCAAATCGGCCGCGGTGTCCCCCATGTAAAAAAAGCCACTTTCTCCGAAGCGCTCTTGCAAAAACGCAGCTTTAGTTGCACCTTTCAGATTACGTGTGCCGTCGGAGCCGTGTACCTCATCAAAGATACCGAGATGATCCGCTATTGCTTGTGCGACTTGCTGATCAGAGGCTGTAACAAGAACGGCACGACCACCGGCGCTTCGCCATTCCTCGATATAAGCCAGTACTTTATCGTTATAAGGAAGCACACTTGCATCTACGGTTGCCGCGCGGGCGAGGTGACGTTTCAAGTGAGCGCGCCCATGTGACAGCGCTGAAACTGCACTGAAAAGACAGCGCCAATTCGAGCCAAAGGCTGACCAGAAATTTTCGTATAGCATGTCGGTGCGGAGAAGGGTTCCGTCCAAGTCAACGACCAGCATTTTTCGGGTATCGAAATTCAACGGTTCATCGCTCTTTCGTCATGCGTTTTTTTGTTGTGGCGGAGCCCGGATATGTAAGGGCGCTATCAAGCGGTTACTCCGCCGCGGACGCCAGAGAGCCTCGTTATCCTTTTTTAGGGCGTCCTAACGTATAGGGCTCGGTCACGCAATCGATTGATGACCGGTTAGCGCAGAAACATTTTGAAAAGATCGGAAATAATTCGAAAGCTATTGAAAACTTCCAACATAATCTGATAGCTGCTGCGGGCGCATAATTGCGGATTTTGCTTGTTGGGAAGAGACACATGAAAACGGCACTCGTCTGCGGAGCAGGTGGATTTATTGGCGCACATCTGGTCAAGCGCCTGAAACGCGAAGGTTTCTGGGTGAGAGGCGTCGACCTCAAGTTCCCAGAATACGCTGCAACTGAGGCTGACGATTTCGTTATCGCAGACTTGCGGGAGCAGGCTAACTGTCGAGCAGTAATTGATCGCAGGTTCGATGAGGTATATCAGCTCGCCGCCGATATGGGCGGTGCGGGGTATATTTTTACGGGTGAGAATGATGCTGATATCATGCACAATTCGGCCACCATCAATCTCAACGTTTTGGATGCCTGCTACCGTCGCAACATAAAGCGGGTATTTTACAGCTCTTCAGCCTGTATGTATCCCGAGCATAACCAGACCGACCCGAGTGCTCCCGTAACGCGGGAAGACAGCGCTTATCCGGCAAATCCGGACAGCGAATATGGCTGGGAAAAGCTGTTTTCCGAACGTCTTTATCTTGCTTATAATCGCAATCACGGGATGGAATGCCGTGTTGCGCGTTATCATAACATCTTTGGCCCGGAAGGGTCCTGGGTTGGAGGACGCGAGAAGGCGCCGGCAGCACTCTGCCGTAAAGTCGCGGAGGCTGAAGCCGGTGGAGCGATCGAGATCTGGGGCGATGGTCTGCAGACGCGGTCGTTTCTCTTTGTCGATGAGTGCCTTGAGGCCACTCTGCGGCTGACGCGATGTGAAACCTTTGCCGGACCGGTGAATATTGGCTCTGAAGAGATGGTTTCGATCAACGAACTCGCCAGGATCACCATGCGAGTGGCTGGCAAGGATCTCGAAATTCACAATATTCCAGGCCCGCAAGGTGTACGTGGTCGTAACTCCCACAATGACCTTATTCGAGAAAAGCTGGGATGGGAGCCAAGCCTTACGCTTGAGCAGGGGCTGGCCCGTACCTATCCCTGGATTGCTCGTCAGGCCGAGCTTGCACGTGGAAAAAACAAGTGACGGCCGGCGGCCCGATCTGTAGCGAGATATTATGATGAAGCCGAAACTCTCTGTTATAGGCCTGGGCAAACTCGGTGCGCCCATGCTTGCCGTCTTTGCCAAAAAGGGCTTTGACGTCATTGGTATGGATTTGAATTCCGCATTTGTGGATTCAATCAATCGTGGTGTGGCGCCGGTTCCTGAGCCGCAACTCCAGGAGTTGATCACGGAGCACGGCGGGCGCATTCGCGCTACGACCGATATCCGCGAAGCGGTGCTTTCCTCGGACGTGACCTTCATCATCGTTCCGACCCCAAGTGGACCGGATCGTTTTTTCCGCAATGACTATGTGATCTCTGCGCTGGAGAGCATCGGCGCGGCATTGCACGACAAGAGCGGCTACCACAATGTCGTTATCACCTCCACCGTCATGCCTGGCTCTACAGGTGGTATTCTGCGACAGACGCTTGAGCGCGCATCCGGTCGAACCGTGGGCTCGGATCTTGGTTTGTGTTATAATCCGGAATTCATAGCGCTCGGCACTGTGGTCCGCGATATGCTTTATCCAGATATGATTCTTATCGGCGAAAGCGACCCTAAATCGGGCGATTTGCTCGAAAGCGTCTATCGTGGCTCGACAGAGAGCAATCCTGAGTTCCAGCGAATGAACTGGGTCAATGCGGAACTTTGCAAGATTGCCGTTAATACTTACGTGACTACAAAGATCAGCTACGCGAATATGATCGCCGACATGTGTGATCACCTCGACGGTGCAGATGCGGATGTTGTGACGGATGCTCTCGGTGCCGACAGCCGGATAGGGAAGAAATACATCAAGGGTGCCATCGGTTATGGTGGTCCCTGTTTCCCACGTGATAACAAGGCATTCGCGGCGCTCGGACGGAGCCTTGGCGCGCGCACGGATCTCGCCGAAGCGACGGATGTCATCAATGATCACCAGACCGAACGTCTTGTGAGGGCTATAGCGGCATCTGCTGATCCCGGAGCACAGGTTGCAATTCTCGGATTGTCTTACAAGCCGGAAACGCCGGTGATTGAGGAAAGCCAGGGATTAGCGCTCGCTCACAAACTGGTCAGCATCGGCTATCGTGTGCGGATCACGGACCCGCAGGCGCTCGTCAGTCTTCCGGATCAGATCGCCGATGGGATCGTGATTAAGGTCGATGCGGACAGCGCCATGGCGGGAGCAGATGTGGTCGCGATTGTGACGCCTTGGAAAGTCTACCGCAATCTCGACATTGCGGCGGCTGGGCCGAAGGCGGTTATTGATCCGTGGCGAGTAGTCGACGCTGCAAAGCTTTCGGCTGCCATAACGTTGATCAGACCCGGTATGGGCGATTGGCTCTCGGATGCCGCCGCAGCGAAACATAACCGGGTAATGTCATGATATCGATCGTCCTCTATGGAAGGAACGACAGTTACGGTTATAACCTCCACAAGAGGGCTGCTCTCAGCCTGAATTGTATGGCGGAAGTGCTGACCGACGAAAATGATGAAATTCTTTTCGTCGACTACAACACGCCGGATGATTTTCCGACCTTCCCGGAGGCGATCTGCGACACGCTGACAGATCGTGCGAAACGCCTTTTGCGGATCATTCGCATAAGGCCAAGCGTTCATAATCAGTTCTTCGCGTCTCGTACGCATCTGAAGGCTCTTGAGCCGATTTCACGTAACGCTGCCGTCAGGCGGTCCAATCCTGCGAACCGCTGGATATTGTCGACCAATACGGACATGATCTTTGTACCACGCGGGTCGCAGTCCTTATCTGAACAGTTGGCCGGACTGAAGGACGGATTTTATTGCGCTCCTCGTTTCGAGATACCCGAGACGCTGTGGGAGAGCTTTGATCGGCTTGATCCGGCTGGAGTTATTGCTGAAACGCGCGCGATGGGAGAGACCCTTCATCTCAATGAAATTGTCTACGGCGCTGATTCAATTCTTTATGATGCGCCGGGTGACTTCCAGCTCATGAGACGCGAAGATCTTTTTGCCATCCATGGGTTCGATGAGCGGATGCTCCTGGGTTGGCACGTTGACTCGAATATTTCTAAGCGCCTTGTAATGCTTCACGGAAAAGTTAGCGACGCTGTACCCGCAGTTTTTGGTTATCATTGCGACCACACGCGTCAGACGACACCAATGCACGCACATAAAAGCGTGGAGAATAATCCAGAAGAATTTATCGACGGGGTGAAGAGGCCTGACATTCCCGATCAAGCGGAAGTTTGGGGGCTCAACGGAATAGAACTGGAAGAAATCAGCCTGACGAATACCGTCAATATGGCTTATCGTCTTTCCCTTTCTGAAGCGATAGAGACACCGCTTACTCGTCCGCTGGAAGCAAGATATCGAGCAGAGTCTTATGACAATGAAACCGGCAGTCCAGAACACGTCTTGCCGTTTCTCGTTGATCTTTTTGCGAATGCCCCACGGAACACGCAGGTCGTCTGGATTGGTCCTCTGGATCGCATGTTCAACCTTTTTACCCGTTGTTGGGATAGTCTTGGTTTCTCTAATCGCGTGACAGTTTGGCAAGCGGGCCCGGAGCATTCGGCCACGCTTGCTCAGGCGGATGCTTTCGTAATCAATTTCGGGCTTCCTGATAAGGCTGAAGGCGAGGCTCTTGCCGAAGTTCTAAACGGATTTTTTGCTGCGATAGTTGATGAACGTCGGCATTTGGCAAAAAAGGGGGAGCCGAGACGCTTCATTGGCATTAATGCGGTTCATAATCGCTTTGAATCTATTATGCAGCGGTTCGTTGGGTGCGGACGTACGCCCTTTTCCGCGCGGCTTCGCCACGGTTATCTTCTTCAGTCCATATTTAAGGACGTTGACGACTGGACGCCAGAAATGCGTGCCGGTGCGGCAGGTGTTCGGGAGAAGGATGTCATCCGCTCCAACAGTGAAGTTGGGCACATTTTTTTTGGGCCTTACGCTCATTTGGCACCCGGTGACTATCGTATAGATTTGACTCTATCGCGCCGATGGGATCACCCGTTGAAATGCAGGCTCAACCTCGATCTGCTTCAAGGCGACAAGGTTCTTTACGAAAAGAAAGTAAACCTTCTCCGAGGGAAGGTAACTGCCAAGCTATCGTTGCATGTTGCCCCTCGCGACATATTGCTTCCCGTACAAATTCGCCTCCACTCATCTGGTAAGGCACGTATAACACTCGAAAATGTCGTAGTTAAACGTACCTCTAAACTTGCTGAGGATTGGTCGATATGACGCTATCTGCTTTTCGCCATAGGTTTGCGAGTTTTCGTGCGGTTGGTTGTGATCCATTGGTATCAGAAGTCGAAAGATTGAATGCCGATGGGCAGGATATTCGCAACGTTGCTGCTCGGGTGAAGAACGGGAACCTGCCACTCCCGCCTTCTGTTCTTAAGGATACAGAGTTTAAGACAGGAACCTTAAGCGCACTTGCTTTGAAACGAAAAGCAACGGTGACGTTTGCTGCGGGTCTCAACTAAGCGTGAAAGCCCAGCTATGAACTCAAATGGTGCAATCGGAAATAGAGCGCCTTGGAAGGTGCTTAAAACTCATGCCATTTACGACGCTCCACCATTTTTGGAGCTCTCGGTTGAAATGGTCGAGTTGCCGGATGGGCGCGTTGTCGACGATTATCATCAAGTTCATTTGCCTGATTTTTCGATTGCCGTGCCGATTCTCGCCGATGGTCGTATTTTGACTTTATGGCAATATAAACATGGTGCTCGATGCTATTCCATGACCTTTCCCGCTGGCCATGTGGAGCCCGGGGAAGATGCTGTTGAGGCGATGCTGCGGGAACTGCGAGAAGAAACCGGCTATGTGGCTGAGAATGCGGTTAGCTTTGGCAGTTATGCCGTTAGTGGCAATCAGGGCTGTGGGCGTGCGCATCTTTTCGCCCTGACGGGTTGTTGTCCCGCCGGCGTCGCCGATCACGACGATCTTGAAACTTTCGATCTTAGAGTTATGACAGTGGAGGAAATAAATGCGGCGATCGATCAGGGACATTGTGCAATCCTTCCTCAGCTCGCCGTCTGGCTCGCGACCAGAGCACATTTCGGGTTCTGACGATCAGCGACTGGCCGAACATGAAACAGGTCTGACCGTTCACGCTCCGGCTCCTGCTGTCCAGCTCGATCTGGCTCCGATCTGGACCATGGTTCCAGAGGCAGAGCCAATTCGGCTTGGCGCGTACTACGCCCACATGCGGGGCTACTATCCTTATTGTGAGATGCAAACCAAACGCTGGTGTGTCCGCAACATCGGCCGCGATTGGCGTATTTTTGATGTCGGGGGTAATATCGGATATTACTCCGCACTTTTTGGTCGCTGCGCACCTGAAGGCCGGGTTGTTGCATTCGAACCGACGGAAACGCATCGTATGCTTAGGCACAATCTTGAGCTCAACGGCATTTCAAATGTCGAAGTCCAGCAGATTGCAATGGGGGAGGCCGAAGGTAACCGTCGTGATGCGATATTCCGCGTCTGGGGCAGTCCCGCGGAAGTGGAGGAGTTTCCTTTCTCGACAGTGGACGCGGAAATGCGGCGTCTGGAATGGGACAGGCTTGATCTTCTTAAGGTTGATGTCGATAGCTTCGATCTCGAAGTGTTGAAAGGCTCTCTTCAGACACTCGACAAATTTAACCCATGGATTCTCGTCGAACTTAATCATGCCTTGGCGGAAAGAAAGCAGAGCGTATCTCAGGCGCTCGAATGGTTGGCATCGGTAGGTTACCAAGATGCTCTCGTGATGGACGGCGAGAATTTCCTTTTGCGTCGTCCTGAGGGCGCGCCGGTTGCCGTTGATGGCTTGAGGCTCATACATGAACGGGAGCCTGTCTATGTTGCACCTGTTCTTGTGGCGACGGAAGCACAGGCGGCTAACGTTGCTGCAGTATTCGAACTACCTAGTACTGGTGTTCTGGATGAAGAAACCGGTGATCTGGTTATCAATGCACCAGCCTGGGGCTATGGCTTGATCTGGAAAGTGCAACCAATCTGTGAAGGACCGGCAATCGTACGTTTGTCCGTTGGCGTCTCTGGAGCGGATATCGGAGTTCTTTGCGTTAGGGAGGGTTTTTCGGATATCATTGGATCGGAAGCTTTTATACTGCCGGGCGGAGAAACTACGGTCGAGATAGCGCTTGAGCAGGTCGAGGACCTGCGTGGGATTGTTATCAGAAGAGGCCCGACGCTATCTGGTGTGGCTCGAGTACGTTTCAATGAGCCGGTTGTCTTGCAGGCGGAAGCTCGGCGTAATGTTACCCCGCCGCTTTCGATGAACCCGGCTCAAAAAGAGACCAACTTGAGTGATGCCGCGCAAGGGCTCTCATCATTGGCTTTTGATGTGCCAGAAAACCGGCTCGAAATCGTTGACGCTCATATGCTGGGAGAACGCCTTGGCTTGGACTACTCGTTCCGAGCTCCGATTAATCTCGTTAATATGCCGCTTACCCAGTTCCGTATGGAAGTCCATGACGCGAAGATATTGGGACAGCTATACCGTGCGTTTCGACCAAAACATCATCTGGAGTTTGGGACCTGGGAGGGGTTTGGTGCGCGGCTTTGCCTGCAAAACTCCGAAGCTCTCGTCTGGACGCTGAACCTTCCTGAAGGGGAAAAGGATGATGAGGGGCGTCCTTTGTATTCAGACGCATCCGGCGTCACTGATGGTGGAAACCGGATCGGACGACTTTATCGCGAAGCTGGATTGGCCGGGCGAGTAACCCAGATGTTGATGGACAGTCGGGAGTTCGACACAGCTGCTTTCGGTCCGAATTTCTTCGATACAATCCTGATCGACGGTGGCCATACGGCCGATGTAGTCACCAACGATACCGAAAAGGCCTTGCAGGTGGTTCGTCCGGGCGGACTTGTCATGTGGCATGATTTTTGTCCTGATCCCTTGATCGTAGCCGAACAAAATGCTGCTCAGGGCGTGGTTGAAGCCGTGCTGCTGAACTGGAAAGAGTGGCGTCCGCGCTTTTCATCCTTATTTTGGGTAAGACCCTCATGGCTTCTGGTCGGGGTGGTTGCTGATGGCGGCGTGAGTGCAAGTGAAGACAATGATACGCAATAAACAGGTTACATCCGCGACTTTCACCTCGGCTTACGCGCAAGGCTTTCTTCGTTGTGCCGTTGCTTCACATTTGGTTACTCCTGCTTCGCCATTGGCCAATGCTGCGGCAACTACGCCGCTACTGGAAACGGCAGACGAGCAGTCGGTGGGCCTTCTTGTCCTGCCCGAACTTGGTCTGACCGGTTACGCGATTGATGATCTTCTGCATCAGCAAACGCTGCTTGATGAAACAGAGTCTGCTCTTGAACTGCTGCGAAAGCGTACCGAGACGCTAATGCCCGTGGTCCTCGTTGGAATGCCGGTCCGCTGGCAGGGACACCTTCTCAATTGCGCGGTAGTGCTGCATCGAGGTCGGCTTCTAGGTATTGTACCGAAAACCTATCTGCCCAATTATCGCGAATTCTACGAGGCGCGGCACTTCGCATCGGGTGCCATAGTTGAAAAGGGTGCCGTGATAGAAATGTTGGGAACTGAGGTTCCAATCGGTACGGACCTTTTGTTCACTGCGCAGGATATAGAAAATTTTGTGCTGGCGATTGAAATTTGCGAAGACGTTTGGGTGCCAACGCCGCCCTCATCCATGGCTGCCCTTGCCGGCGCGACAGTCATCGCAAATCTTTCTGCGTCCAATGCTATTATCGGTAAGTCGGCCGAACGTCATGCGCTTTGCCGTGTGCAATCTGCTCGTTGCAATGCTGCTTACCTCTATTCGGCGGCCGGTTTCGGTGAGTCGACGACTGACCTTGCCTGGGATGGCCATGCAATGGTCTATGAAGCTGGAACTCTTTTGGCTGAATCCGAGCGCTTTTCTACAAGTGCCGGTATGATCGTTACGGATGTCGATCTGGAACTTCTGGCAGCTGAACGGCTACGAAACGGCAGCCTTGTTGCAAATCGGCGCGATCTTGCGCCGAAAGCCTATAGGCACATTCGCTTTCATCTTCAGCCTCCGGCAAATGACATAGGCCTGCGTCGAAAGGTTGCTCGCTTTCCATTCGTTCCGGATGACAAAGGTCAGCTTGACGTTCTTTGCGAAGAAGCTTTCCAAATACAATCTCAAGGTCTTGCTCGTCGTTTAAAGGCGAGTAACATCGAGCGTGTGGTCATTGGTGTTTCGGGTGGATTGGATAGTTCGCACGCCCTGCTGGTTGCGCTCCACGCCATGGATCTGCTGAAACTTCCCCGTTCAAATGTCCTAGCGTGGACTTTACCGGCTTTTGCGACCTCAAATACGACGAAATCGAATGCTTGGCGACTTATGCGGGCGTTGGGAGTGACTGCGGACGAGATCGATGTAGGCCCGGCTTCAATGCAAATGTTGCGGGATATCGGCCATCCCGCCGCAGAGGGAGAGAAGGTTTATGATATTACCTTCGAGAACGTCCAGGCTGGGGCTAGAACGTCGCTCCTTTTCCGACTGGCAAACCGTCATAATGCGATTGTTCTAGGCACAGGTGATCTCTCTGAACTCGCTCTTGGTTGGGCGACCTATGGCGTCGGTGATCACATGAGCCACTACAATGTCAATTGCTCGGTCCCAAAAACGCTTATTCAGCACCTTATTCGATGGGTAGCGGCACGCGGACTTTACGGTGAAGAGGCATCTGCCGTTCTTCGGAATATATTGTCGACAGAAATCAGTCCAGAATTGGTACCGGGTGATGCGGATGCGCCAAGCCAGAGGACTGAAGATTTCGTCGGACCTTATGCGCTTCAAGACTTCAATCTTTTTTATACGGTAAGATATGGCTTGAGGCCGTCCAAGCTGGCTTTTCTTGCATGGCACGCTTGGCGAAATGTCAAAACGGGTAGCTGGCCGCCGGATTTCGCAGACGCTGATCGACGGGACTACGATTTGGAAACCGTTCGATCATGGCTAAGAGTTTTTATCAGGCGCTTCTTTCAAACCAGCCAGTTCAAACGAAGTGCCGTGCCTAACGGTCCTAAAACGAGTTCAGGCGGCTCTTTGTCTCCACGCGGCGACTGGCGTATGCCATCAGATGCGTCAGCGGATGCTTGGCTGCGGGAGCTTGACCTGGCGCTAGCCCCGCCGCCGAAAAATTAAGAGGGGCTGGCAGCGCATTCTGGTCAAATGACATCTCTTTATCGACTGTAAATCCGAATGCTCCGTTTATATGAGGAGCATTCGTCAATTACGCCCTTTTATAATCATCCTCGATGCGAATGACATCATCCTCGCCGATATAGGCCCCGGTCTGGATTTCGACCAGTTCGAGCGGGATCTGCCCCTCATTGGCCAGCCGGTGCGGCTGGCCGATCGGGATATAAACCGACTGGTTTTCCGTCAGCAACTTCGTCTCTTCGCCAATCGTCACCGTCGCCGTTCCCTTGACGACGATCCAGTGTTCCGAGCGATGATAATGTTTCTGGAACGAGATGCGGTGGCCGGGATCAACCGTGATGTGGCCGACGCGGTAGCGCTCATCCACATACATGTGTTCGATGTATCCCCAGGGGCGATAAACACGTTTGTGCGCTTGCGTTCGCGGCGCATGGTCGCTGTCCTTCAGCGTCTCCACCAGCCCCTTGACATCCTGCACCCGGTTTTTCGGCACCACCAGAACCGCATCCTTGGTGGCCACCACCACCAGATCCTTGGCGCCCACCACCGTCGTCAGCAATTGCGTGGAGTGAATGAGGCAGCCCTCGGAATCAATGAACACGCCATCGCCTTCCAGCGCATTGTCGTTGCCGCGCTTCTCAGCGATCTCCCAGATCGCGTCCCAGCTGCCGATATCCGACCAGCGAAAATGGCCATGCACCACCGCCATGCGTTTGGTTTTTTCGATCACCGCATAGTCGATGGAGTTTTTCGGCGAGGCCTCAAAGCTTGCCTGATGCAGGCGCACAAAGCCAAGGTCGCTTTCATATTGCTCGACCGCCTGCGTTACCGCCGCCAGAATCTCCGGCGCGAAGGCCTTGAGTTCGGCGATCATCACGTCGGAGCGGAACAGGAAGTTGCCGGAGTTCCACAGATAACCTTTTTCAAGATAGGAAATCGCCGTCTTTACATCCGGCTTTTCCACGAAGGCATCGACGGTGCTCAAATCTTCCTCGCCATCGATCGCCTGGCCCGGTTTGATATAACCATAGGAAGTGCGCGGCTCGGTCGGCACCAGCCCGAAGACGACAATATTACCCTGATCGGCGGCCTTGGCGCCGAGTTTCACGGCATCGGAGAACTTGTCGGCATCCAGCACCACATGGTCGGCGGCAAGCGCCAGTACCAGACATCCCGGCTCACGCCGCTCCGCCAGCACGGCGGCGGCGGCCATGGCGGCGGCGCTGTCGCGGCGGGCGGGCTCAAGCACCACCGTTGCCGGCAGATCGATCTCTTCCGCCTGACGGCGGGCGAAGAAACGGAAATCCTCGTTGGTGATGACAAGCGGTTCGGCATACAGCCCCTTGTCACCCACCCGCATCAGCGTCTGCTGATAGGTCGAAAGATTGCCGACCAGCGGCTGGAACTGCTTGGGCAACTGGTCACGCGAAACAGGCCAGAGCCGCGAGCCCGCACCGCCAGCAAGAAGAACCGGCGTGATCTTTCGAGAGTGTTCCTTCACAATAAAACCTTTCCAATGCGGCCTGATAAAGGATCAGGATTATGCTACGTCCGCATCGAACTGGATGCTGTGCAGGCGTTTATAAAGGCCATCCGTTGCAAGCAGTTCACGCCGACTGCCTTCTTCTACGACCTGTCCATTATCCATAACGACGATCTTGTCGGCTCGATTGATTGTTGAAAGCCGGTGAGCAATGACAATAGACGTCTTGTTCAGGGTCAGGCGCTCAAGTGCATCCCTTACGAGGGCTTCGGATTCTGAATCCAGGGCGCTGGTCGCCTCGTCGAGGATCAAAATGTCGGCATCTCTCAGCATGGCGCGAGCGATCGCCACACGCTGTCTCTGGCCGCCGGATAGGCCTGAGCCATTTTCACCGAGCTTGCTGTCGTAGCCGTCAGGCATCTTCATGATGAAGTCATGCGCATTGGCAGCCTTGGCAGCAGCTATGATTTCTTCTTCTGTCGCGTCGTCACGGCCAACGGAAATATTGTGCTTTACGGTGCCCGAAAACAGGAAAGTTTCCTGACCGACATAAGATACATGCTCGCGCAGGCTCGCAAAGGAAGCATCACGCAAATCCATGCCGTCGATTTCAACGGAACCGTTTTGAGGATCGTAAAGGCGCATCATAAGATTGATAATGGTGGATTTTCCGCTGCCGGAAGGACCTACCAGTGCGGTCATTTTGCCGCCCTCAAAGAGCACACTGACATCCTTCAGAACCGGCTGGCCTGAAACATATTCGAAGCTGACGTTCTTCAGTTCCACATCGCCACTTGCCTTGGGGAGAGGCTGAGCGTCCTTTTTTTCGTCAAGCGTCAAAGGGGCGTCCAGAACCTCGAACATCATGCGGACCCCGATCATGCCGCTTTCGATCTGGATTCTCATACGCGCCAGACGTTTTGCCGGTTCGTAAGCAAGAAGCAGAGCGGTTATAAAGGCCATCAGATCGCCAGGAGAACCGCCTTTTTCCAGAACAGTATAACCGGAAACGGCAATGACGACGGCAATCGCGAGGCCGGACAGTGTTTCCATGATCGGGCTGGTCGCCGCTTCAAGCTTCGCAATACCATTGGCGCGATGCTCAACGTCAGACACCGCCTTGTTCATACGTTGACGCATAAGTTTCTCAAGCGAAAACGCTTTGATCACGCGGACGCCGATGCTGGTTTCCTGCACGACGTTGACGATTTCGCCAAGCGAAGCAAGTTCCGCTTCCATGATCTTGCGCACGCGACGCAGGACAAGACGGACGCTGAAGATTGCGATGGGTCCTATAATCATTGAAATCGCGCTCAGAAGAAAATTCTGGGCGAACATCACCACGATCAAGCCGATGAGCGAAAGCAGGTCACGTATAAACGACGTGACGATCGTATCGATAACGCTTCTGGCAGCCTGTGCATTGTAGGTTACTCGAATTAGCAATTCCGACGATGGCAGGTTCTGAAAGAACGATACGCCTTGCTTCAGCAGGCGATCATAAATTTTGCGTTGCTGCTCCGCGACAATGCTGTTGCCTGCTTTGCTCAGATAATAGCTCTGAACGAACGTGGCGAGGCCCTTGACGATGAATATTGCGGCGACAGCAAACGCAATCTGAAGAACGACATCAAAACCACGTTTCAGATAAACGCTGTTAACGATATCGCGCATGATCCAGGCGCTGAGAGATGTCGTTGCAGCGACGACAACCATTGCCGCGATTGCCATCGAGTACCAGCTAACGTGCTTTTTGAAGTTCTCTTTGAACAGTCGTACCAGCAGCTTCTTGTCGTTTTGCGACAAAAATGATCCGATCACAGCGATATTCCTAAATTGGTGCAGAAACTACATTTGGTGAGTGTTATCACGTTAGATGAACAAACCCAAACTAGCGGAGTGATGTTCTGTGTGTAACGCTCATATATGATCTGCTCAAGTTTCATGCTCAGAAAACTCAAAGCTTAACACTGGTCCCAAATGCCGAGGCACGTCTAATCCAAAATTGGTTTAGTGCACTTAAAGGGGTGATCGCTAAGTGTCAATCTCCCTCTAGTGAGGAAGCCACGAACCGCCGTTTTTGCCAGGAGCAGAATATGAGGCAATTCGCGCTTTAGTTGTTAGGCGGAAATGTGTAGTTTTGCGCCACCGAGAGGTTCTCAACATTGACAAATGCTCTGTCCAAAATCTATATGCCAAACTCAATGGTGGGCTATCGACAACGGCGTGGCATATAAGCTCGTAAGTTTTTGCAATCTAATTGTTTTATGACGGAAGTGTCCGTCAGGCAGGACGGTAAATGCCCCAAGTCTTTTTTGATCTGTCGGAACTGTTCCTGAACTCGGGAGTGAAGTTTAAATATTACGGAATCGCGCGAACCGTAATGGAAGTCGCTTATGAACTGAATTTGGCTGATAAATCAGTAAGGTATGTAATCTATTCGCCGTTGCATCGTCGGTTTTTCGAGGTTTTTCCGCGGACAGGGGATGCATCGCCAACCGGTGTTCTGGATCCGAATGTTCCTTCAAGCGCGACGCCACTGCGCCTCAGACAGAATCTGTTTGATACGAACTTTTTGAAGTCTTTGTTCTACAGGGCGGTGCGGACGGTAGTTGAGCATCGCAATCGCAAACGTTGGGCAACTATTCCGGCGGGTGCAGTTCGAGAGGTTGATCTAGACGGGCAGA
Organism: Agrobacterium burrii; assembly: GCF_017313405.1. NCBI lineage: Bacteria > Pseudomonadati > Pseudomonadota > Alphaproteobacteria > Hyphomicrobiales > Rhizobiaceae > Agrobacterium > Agrobacterium burrii. Next base: position 93,372 of record NZ_JAFLNA010000017.1, on the reverse strand, counting down.
TTCTGGTCTCGCTTGGGAGGCCTAAAATTATGTCAGATTACATCATGGCGTTGAATGAACGGGGCGAAAAAGCCACCTTTATTCCGATGCTCCATGACATGATCCCGTTGCATAATTTCACCCACCGGAATCAATTTTCGTTCCCGAGGAATTTCATTCACGATAACAAGGTCGCCATAGGGGCCGCGGCGTTGATTTTGACGAATTCAGAATTTACGGCGCGGGAAGTAGAGCATTTTTCTAATATCGGAACATTGCCGCCCGTGCCGGACGTTGTGGCTATACCACTTTGTAACGAGCTTCGGCCAACAGTTGAGCCGATTGATAAGAGGCCGCCACAAGGCCGTTACCTTCTGGGTGTCGGTATCTATAATGGCCGTAAAAACCTGGAATGTGTTGTTGAAGCTATGCTTCTGTTGCAGGCTTCCGGCGTCGTTCCCCCCGCGTTGGTGTTGGCAGGCGCGAGGCGCAGAAGGGTTGAAAAATTTTTAAAACTGGAAAAATTCCGTCCGATAGTCGACAAGTTTCACTTTGTCCTTAATCCGAACCAGGCGGAATTGCGTCTGCTCTATGAAAACGCTTACGGTCTCGTTTTACCGAGCAGGATGGAGGGATGGGGCTTGCCGATCAGCGAAGCCCTGTGGTGCGGTACCCCGGCGTTTGCTGCGGATGTACCGGCATTGAGAGAGGCCGGCGGGACGCTGGCCCTTTATTTCAATCCTGAGAAACCAGATGAGTTGGCGGATTTGGTTCGTGTATTGTTGTTGGAACCCGATAAGTATGCTGCCTTGAAAACGAAGATAGCCGAGTTCAAACCACAAATGCGAACATGGCAGGATGTTGCGTCAGACATACTTCGTGCGATTCATGAATTGGATAACAACGAGAGGCGAGCGGCCACCTAAGGCGGCAAGTCGAAGCTGCGACAGGTTCGACAATCTGCTCTTTGTCCGTTTACTCGTCGTGCAGGCCGATATTGTCGGTAGCCTCCCAATGGTTTTTATCCAATTGCAAACGACGCCTGTACGAAAGAGCTACCTGAACCCCGGCTTTCTACTTCCACATCGCCCGCATCCGCGCGCCCACATCAATCCTGATCTGCTGCGCGCTACGCTCGGAAGCGGCGGCCGATACAATCGGCCAGGTTGTGGTTTCGAAGAATTGCAGCAGGGTTGCCGGTATGAAGCGGGTTCTTGAGGCGTAGACATGCCGGTCGCCCTGCTGGCTCTGGCCGCCGGTGAAGAAGCGTTGTGGCGTGATCAGCGACAGGCCGTCCTTGGCGCGGGTCATCGCGACATAGAGCAGCCGTCGCTCTTCCTCCAGTTCCTGGGTGGTGCCGACGCCAAGGTCGGACGGGATGCAGCCATCGATGACGTTGAGGATGAAGACGGAACGCCATTCCTGGCCTTTTGCCGAATGGATGGTCGACAGGGTCAGGTAATCCTCGTCAAGCAGCGGCACGCCCGCCTGATCGCTGGTGGCGTCAGGCGGATCAAGTGTCAGCTCGGTCAAAAATCGTTCGCGGGAGGGATAACCGCTGGCGATCTGCTCGAGCTGCAGCAGATCGGCCTTGCGGCTATCGGCATCTTCATGGATGCGTTCGAGATGGGGCTCGTACCATAGCCTTGCCTGCCCGATTTCGCCCGGCCAGCCGTTTTGGCCACGCCGCAGCCCCACCAGCATTTGCGTGAAAGCCGTCCAGTCATCGCCAGTCTTCGGCGGCGGCGGAATTTCGGCAAGGGCAAGCAGCGGCTCGGGGTCTGCCGCGATCGTATCGAGAATGTTGCCGGCTTTCTTCGGTCCGATGCCGGGCAGCATCTGCAGCAGCCGGAAGCCGGCGACACGGTCGCGCGGGTTCTGCGCGAAACGGAGGACCGCCAGCATGTCCTTCACATGGGCGCTGTCGAGGAATTTCAGGCCGCCGAATTTGACGAAGGGGATGTTGCGGCGGGTCAGTTCCACCTCGAGCGGGCCGCTGTGGCTGGAGGTGCGAAACAGCACGGCCTGCTGTTTCAGCGTCATACCGGTCTCGCGATTGGCAAGGACCTGATCGATAATGAAATTCGCCTGTTCGGTTTCATCCTTCACCGTCACCAGCTTCGGGCGTTCGAGCGACTGCCGCTCCGTCCACAGGTTTTTGGTGAAACGCTCACGCGCCAGATCGATGACGCCATTGGCGGCGGCAAGAATTGGCTGCGTTGAGCGATAGTTGCGATCAAGCGTGATGATATCCGCCGCCGGGCTGAACGATGCCGGAAAATCGAGGATGTTGCGCACCGTCGCAGCGCGGAACGAATAGATCGACTGCGCATCGTCACCCACCACCGTCAACCCGCGGCCACCGGGTTTGAGCGCCATCAACACCGAGGCCTGCAGCCGGTTGGTATCCTGATATTCGTCGACCATCACATGGTCGAAACGGTTGCCAATATCGTCTGCCAGAATGGGGTCGCTCACCATCTGCGCCCAATAGAGCAGAAGATCGTCGTAATCGAGCACGTTCTGAACCTGCTTGGACTCGACATAGGCCGCGAATAGTTGCTTGAGTTCGCTCTCCCAGTTGGCGACCCAAGGATAATGCTGGCGCAGGATTTCCTTCAACGCCGTCTGTGAATTCACCGCGCGCGAATAGATCGCAAGGCATGTTCCCTTGGTCGGGAAGCGGCTTTCGGTCTTGGAAAAGCCGAGTTCGTGCCGGGCGAGGTTCATCAGGTCGGCGCTGTCTTCACGGTCGTGGATGGTGAAATCGATATTGAGGCCGATCTGTTCGGCATAGATGCGCAACAGGCGGGCGCCGATGCCATGAAACGTGCCGGACCATGCCAGCGCATCGGTCAGAGCGCCTGAATTGCTGCCGAGAACATGTTTGCAGATACGCTCGACACGCCGCGACATTTCCGAGGCCGCACGTCTGGAAAACGTCATCAGCAGGATGCGGCGGGGATCGGCGCCGTTGACGATCAGATGCGCGACACGATGGGCGAGCGTATTGGTCTTGCCGGAACCGGCGCCGGCAATGATCAAGAGCGGTCCGGCCGTCTGTCCTTCTGTCAGCCCGACGCCGTGTTCCACGGCCTTACGTTGCTGTTCGTTCAACTTGTCCAGATAGGCAACCGCCATGCCTGCAATCCTTGATATGTGGTTGTCTGTCCGTGGATAGCGGTGGAAATGGCCAGCCGTCGAGGCATCGGCTGGCCATTTCCACCGTTCCTGCAATGATTAGCAAAGACTCAAACACCAATCCAGAACAAATAATGAACGCCCCGACTTGGTAATCCAGGCCGATATGTCGGCCCGGGTGGCGATGGGTCGAGAGGATCTGATTTTCCCATCACGATAAGAATAGTAATGAGGAAAATCTCGTACTTAATTGAAATATATAATCATTTATTGTCGTTTCTTTCGCGTTAGCGGTTTCGACTTGGAAAGGCTTGAACCAGGCCGGAGGCTTGCGAGTTCAATCATCGGCCTCGGGAATGAGGTCTGTCTGTTGGGAGGACTAAATGAAAAATCTGAAATTCTGCCTGATCGCCGTAGCTGCCCTTGCCACCTCGACATTTGCCTCGGCCGAGCAGAAAGCCGTGAAATCCGATGTCACAATCGCCTCTGACATCAATTACCTGCTCTACACCCCGAAGGACTATGCCGGTTCGGAAAAGACTTACCCTCTCGTTGTCTGGCTGCATGGCGGTGATCAGGGTGGCAGTGATGTCGAAAAGCTGCGGACAAGCGGTCTGCCGAAAATGATCGAAGAGGGGCGTGATTTTCCTTTTCTGGTGTTCTCGCCGCAAAACCCCAGTGAGGAGCTGCTTTACCCGATCGAGCGTGTCGCAGCCGCTCTTCAGTCGGTGGTGGCCGATCATCGGGTAGACCGCAGCCGCATCTACCTGATCGGCTATAGCCGGGGTGGATTTGGGGCGTGGTCAATGGCCGAACAGTTTCCGGAAGCTTTTGCGGCTGTCGTGCCGATCGCCGGCGGCGGTATCCGGCATTATCTCAACCGCACCAATGAAAAGACCGCCTTCTGGGCTTTTCATGGTGCAAATGACGAGGTGATACCGTTGTCCGACACCGTGGTTCTCGTTCAACGCCTTCAGGAGTTGAAACGCAATGTTCGGCTCACCGTGTTCGAGGATACGAACCACCAGGCGGTGGAGGGAAAAGTGCTTAAGGATGAGGCGATGTGGACCTGGCTTCTCGAACAGAAGCTCGCTGAGGTCAAAGCGCCGTCTTCTCCCTGAGTTTCACCGGATTGCTGATTGAGCCAATCACAAACAAAGCCGCCCGGCGCTTCCGCCGGACGGTTGTCTCTAGAGGCTGGATGTTGATCTAAAGGAAACTGCTTTCGAACAGTTCGCCTGAATAGGCCGCGTGGGTAACGCCCGCTTCAAGGTCGGCCCTGGTCAACTCATCGACGAAAACGCCGTTCTGCATTACGAGAACGCGGTCGCACATATGGGCGATGACCGCGAGATCGTGGCTGACGAGAACGAAGGTGAGGTCGCGTTCCTCGCGCTGATCGGCAAGCAGGTTGAGGATTTCCGCCTGAATGGACACGTCGAGCGCGGATGTCGGCTCATCGAGCAGCAGGATCGGCGGTTCGAGGATCAGCGCGCGGGCGATTGCCACACGCTGGCGCTGGCCTCCGGACAGTTCATGCGGAAACCGCTCGGCGAAATGTGCGGGCAGGCCGACCTGTTGCAGGGCATCAGGGACTTTCGACCAGCCATCGCCGAGCCCCATCGCGCGGATGGGTTCGGCCAGAGCCCGGCCGATGCGATGGCGCGGGTGCAGTGAACCGTAAGGGTCCTGAAACACCATCTGCGCCAGCTTCAGTTCTTCGCGGCTTCGCACCTTACCGACCGGCTTGCCGTCGAAGCCGATCGATCCGGTCCAGACCGATTCCAGACCCGCAAGCGACCGCAGCAATGTCGATTTGCCGCAACCGCTTTCGCCGACGATACCGAGCGTTTCACCCTTGTTGACCTTGAGGCTGACGCCGCGAACGACGTGATTGCGGTTTTCCTTCGCGCCATAGACAACGTCGAGCTTGTCTACCGTGATCATCGCATCACCTCCGCATCGATTGCCTGTCGGTCCAGTACCTTGAGACGCCTGACCGGATTGCGGGGATCGGGCATCGCCGCGATCAGGCCGCGTGTATAGGGATGTTGCGCATCTTCCAGCTTGGTCAGCGTTTCCACCACGCGCCCGCCATACATGACCAGCACCCGTTCGCAGAAGGCGGCAACCATGCGGATGTCATGGCTGATGAGAATGAGGCCCGAATTGTTTTCACGCACCATCTCGTCCAGAAGCAGGAGCACATCCTTGCGGACGCTGACATCGAGAGCCGAGGTCGGCTCGTCGGCGATAACGAGCTTCGGTTTGGCGAGCAGCATCATGGCGATCATCACGCGTTGCCCCATGCCGCCGGAAATCTGGTGTGGGTAAAGCCCCATCACACGGTCCGGATCATTGATACGCACGCGTATCAGCATATCCCGCGCTGCGTTTCTCGCTGCCTTGCCGGAGAGAGCCAGATGCAGTTCGGCCGCTTCCGCCACCTGTTTTCCAATCGGCAGGACCGGATTGAGCGAATAACGCGGGTCCTGCATGATCAACGCCATTTCGCTGCCGCGGATCGCGCCCATCTGGCGTTCGGATCTGGTAAGCAGCGGTTCGGAGAGGAAATCCATGCGCTCCGCCGTCACGGTGGCGCTTTTTGGCAGAAGCCGCATGGCGGCGCGGCCGGTCGTGGACTTGCCGGAGCCGGACTCGCCGACGATGCCGACACGCTCGCGCCCGACGTCGAAGTTGACATTGGAAACGGCGGGAATGGAGTTGCGGCCAAAGCGAACGTTGAGGTCGCGGACCGAGAGAATGGGGGAGCTATCAGGAACGGGCATGGCGCGGATCCAGCAGGTCTCGCAGCGTATCGCCGGCGATGTTGAAGGCAAGGCTCGTCAGCAGGATGGCGATGCCGGGCATGACGGCAACCCACCAGTAGTCGAGCATGAATTTACGGCCGCTGGAGATCATCGCTCCCCATTCCGGCAGCGGCGGCTGAGCGCCCAGACCGAGGAAGCCAAGCGAAGCGGCAGTGAGGATGATGCCAGCCATGTTCAGTGTCAGGCGGACGATGACCGAAGGAATGCACATCGGCGCAATGTATAAAAACAGGATACGCAGCGGCGAGGCGCCATAAAGGCGCGCGGCGGCGACATAGTCTGTATTGCGCACGACGAGAGCTTCGGCGCGGGCGAGACGCGCGATTGGCGGCCAGGCGGTCAGCGAGATCGCGATGATCGCCGTGCCGAGACCCGCACCCATGGCGGCCGCAAAGGCAAGCGCCAGCACGAGCGATGGGAAGGACAGAACGATATCGGTGGCGCGCATCAGGATCGCGTCGGTTCTGCCGCCGAAGAAACCGGCCATGACGCCAATCGCCAAGCCGATGGGGCCGACGATAACCGAGACCGACAAGACGGTCTGGATGGTGATGCGGGTGCCATAGACAAGCCGGCTGAAAATATCCCGGCCGAATTCGTCGGTTCCGGCCAGATGCAGCCAGCTGGGCGGCTGAAGCGCATTGTCGAGCGCTTGGCGCGCCGGATCGAATGGCGCAATGAGCGGTGCGAAAATCGCGACGAGAACCAGGATGGCAAGGATGGCAAAACCGAACATTCCAAGCGGCTCGTCACCGAGCTTTCTGAGTGTCCGGAACGTCGTTGTGGATATCCGCGACAGGGCGCTGCGGCCATGAACAGTATTATTCTGGGTGATATCGGTCATCGAGCGACCTCCCGTGTGCGCGGGTCGAGCGTGGTATAGGCCACGTCTGCCAGGAAGTTGAGCATCATGAAGATGAAGCCGATGACGATGGTGGCCGCGAGAATGGCATTCATGTCACCGATGAGCAGGGCGTTCGTCATATATTGGCCGATGCCCGGCCAGGAGAAGACGATTTCCGTCACCACGGCACCTTCGAGAAGGTTGCCATAGGAGATGGCGAGAACGGTGATGAGCTGTACGGCGATGTTGGGCAGCACGTGACGGGTGATCGTGCGTGCCGGGCTGACGCCCTTGGCGCGCGCTGCCATCACATAATCCTGGCTCAGCTGTTCCAGCGTGAAGGCGCGTGTCATGCGCGTGATATAGGCCATCGCCATATAGGCAAGGATGATCGCCGGCAGGAGGATGTGCGAAAGCGCATTCCAGAAAATCTCGGTCTCGCCGGCAAGCAGGGTATCGACCAGCATCAGTCCCGTTTTCGGCTCGACGAGGCCTTCATAAAAAACGTCGACACGGCCGGGGCCTGCGACGAGGTTGAGATTGGCGTAGAAAATCACCAGCCCGACGATGCCGAACCAGAAGACCGGGATCGAATGCCCCACTAGCGCGAAGACACGCGCAAATTTGTCGATGAATGTATCGCGAAACAGCGCGGCGGCGAGGCCAAGCGGGACGCCGATGACGGTGGAAATGATGATCGCCAGCGTCGCCAGTTCCAGCGTCGCCGGAAAAGCCTGCGCCAGATCCCGGGTCACCGGGTTGCCGGTCAGGATCGCTATCCCGAAATCGCCATGTAGCAGGCCGCGCAGATAGAGGAAAAACTGCTGGTAGAGCGGCAGGTCAAGTCCGAGCCGCGCCCGCATGGCCTCATAGGCCTTGGGGTCCGCAAGCTCCCCAACGATTGCGCCAACCGGATCGGTTGGCATGACGCGTCCAATGATGAACGTGATGCAGAGCAGAATGAAGAGGCTGACGACAAGTTGCAGGAAACGATGTCCAAGCCCACGTAGAGAAATTTCCGTCATTTTTGGCCGCACTTCCGTGGAAGGAATTCTTCAGTGGTCATGGCAGGGTGAGCTGCTCGCCACAGGCGCGCAATTCTCCATTGCAAAAACTCTTGATGGTACTTCATCCCAACTCCTCCCTGAGCTAACATGAAAACATATGACGTAACACAAGGTCATCATATGAGTAACGAAGGGATTCGTATTCCGCAAGAGGGAAGAGTGGCATGAGGGACGATATGACAAAACCGCGGGAGCGGCGGGCGCAACCGATCATCGACAATCTCAGCGCGGAAATTCGCAGCGGTAAACTGAGAAATGGTGACCAGCTTCCCACGGAACCGCAGCTTGAGCGCACCTATGGCGTGAGCCGAACGGTGGTGCGCGAAGCGATCGCGGATTTGCGTTCCGCCGGTTATGTCGTTCCCATCCAGGGCAAGGGGGTTTTTGTCAGCAATACCAGTGAGTGGGACGGGGTGAAGCTGACCCAATCAGAAGCTGGCACCATTGCGGAAACGCTGGAAATGCTGGAGTTCCGGCTGGCAACGGAGGGGGAGGCGGCAGCCATTGCAGCCTATCGCCGGACGGCCCAGCAGGAAGCCGCAATCTCGGCCGCGCACCGGAAAATGGCCCGCGCCATAGATGCCGGCGAAACCACTGTTGACGCCGACTACGAGTTTCACACGGCCATCGCGATTGCCACGAATAACCGTTTTTATCTGGAGGCTCTGCGCCAGTTCGGCTCACGCTCGATACCGCGCGGTCAGTTTCCAACGCTGCCGGAAACGGGGGATGCGAATTATCTTCGCAAAGTGCAGGCGGAACACGATGCAATCCTGCGCGCCATCGTCGAACAGGACCCGGATGCGGCGCGAAAAGCCATGCGCGAACATATGCTTGCGAGCCAGCGTCGATATCGCCTGCTTTCGGAGGCGCAATAGCATCTCGACACTCATCTTATTTCGTGCGATGTCATATGATGACTTGCATGGAGAGAGGAGAGAATCGATGTATGTCGGCACCCAGGTTGCTGCACGCGATGATGAGGATTTCAAGGTTTGGGCGCAGCTCGGCGTCAAAAACATAAGCGCTGACCCGCCCGGAAAGCCCGCGAGCTGGGTTCTGGATGACTTCGAGCGTCTGCGCGACAAGGTCGAAAGTTTCGGTCTGGTACTGGACATGGTGCAATTGCCCCTGCCTTCCCGGCCGATCGAACAGGCATCGTATCCGGATATCCTGCTTGCCGGTCCGGAGCGTGACCGGCAGATCGACGCCGTCTGCACGATGATCGAGAATATTGCCAAGGCCGGCATTCCGGCCGCGAAATACAATCTCAACCTCATCGGTATTCCGCGCACCGAAATGGAACTTGGCCGCGGCGGTTCGCTCAATGAAGCGTGGCGGTGGGACAAGGCCGACCACAATGCCGATCCGGGTCTGGCCGGCGTTCTGTCCGAGGACGAGAACTGGGAACGCATCGACTATTTCCTCGAGCGCGTGGTGCCGGTCGCGGCAAGCAACAAGGTGCGCCTCGCGTGCCATCCGCATGATCCCTATACGCCGCCGGGCTATAAGGGCGTCACGCGTGTGCTTGGCACTGTCGAAGGTCTGAAGAAGTTCGTGCAGATGCGCGAAAATCCCTATCACGGTCTGAATTTCTGCCAGGGATCGATTGGCGAGATGCTCGATAATCCGCGCGAGGAGATCGACGACATCATCCGCTGGTTCGGCAGCCGCGACAAGATTTTCAACGTGCATTTCCGCAATATCAGCGGTGGCAAGTTGTCGTTCATGGAGACGTTCCCAGACGAGGGCGACATGGACATGGTGCGTTCGCTGAAGCTCTACCATGAACTGGGCTATCGCTACATGATAATGCCCGATCATGTGCCGACAATTGCCGGCCGTGACCCTGTCGGTGTCGCCTTCAGCTTCTGCTACGGCTACATCGCCGCGCTTCTGGAAGCGCTCAACAACAAACATCTTTGACTGTTTCAGGCCGGTCGGCGCAGGTCCGCGCCGCCGGTTTCACATCCATAATTACCGATCTGTAGGAGGAGCAGGTATGAGAAAATCATTGATCCGTCTCACATTCACCACCGTTCTGGGAGCCATGCTGGTGCCCGCGGCGCCAAGTCTGGCAAAAACCCCCAACGACCAGCTCATCATCGCAACGTCGCTGGCTCAGGTTCTGTCGCTTGATCCGCATCAGGCAACCGAAGCCAAGGCCAACGAAATCATGGCCAATCTTTATGATCGCCTGATTTCGGTGGATGGTTCGGGCAAGGTTTCGCCGCAGCTGGCGGAACGTTGGGAGACAGATGACAAGGGCATCACGTTTCATCTTCGCGAGGCTAAATTCGCCTCCGGCAATCCTGTCACCTCTGCGGATGTGGTTTATTCGTTCAGCCGTCTGTTGAAGATGAACCAGGCGGCCGCCGCCAACCTTAAACGCGTTGGCTACAATGCTGACAATGTCGACAAGCTGGTGAGCGCGCCGGATGAAAAAACGGTGCGCATCGAACTTTCCGGTGAAACCACGTCCGAACTGCTGCTCTATCGCTTGGCCATGGTCATTGCCAGCGTTGTCGACAGCAAGGAACTCAAGTCCCATGAGGTCAATGATGATTGGGGCAATGCTTGGCTGAGAACGAATTCCGCCGGTTCCGGACCCTTCACGCTCAATCGCTGGTCGCCCAACGAGATCATCATTCTCGAGGCCAACAAGGATTATGTGGCCGGCAGCCCGAAAATGCGCCGCGTCATCGTGCGGCATGTGCCCGAAAGCCAGGTCGAGCGTCTGATGCTGGAGCGCGGCGATATCGACATCGCCAGCGCGCTGACGGCGGCCGACCTTGCCATCTTCAACAACAAGGAAGGTTTTCAGATCCAGCGCGTGCCGACGGGTGGTTTCTATGTCCTGTCGATGAATGCCGGCAAGGAGCCTTTGTCCAACCCCAAGGTCCGCGAGGCAATCGCCTACGGCATCGACTACAAGGGCATGGAAAAGACCATCATGGGGCCTTATGGCCGGGCGCGCACGGTGCCGGTGCCGGAAAACTTCGAATATGCCATTGCAAGCCCGGACTGGAAGCTTGATGTTCCGAAGGCCAAGGCGCTTTTGAAGGAGGCCGGATACGAGAACGGCTTTACGCTTAATCTGAAGACGATTGCGCAGACGCCGCGTATCGACCTCGCTACCGCGATCCAGGCGTCGCTGAGCCAGATCGGTATCACCGTCAACATCCAGCAGGGTAACGGCTCGGATGTGATCGCCGCCCACCGCGCCCGTGATTTCGATCTGCTCATTCCGCAGACCGGCGCCTATATGCCGAATGTGCTGGGTTCCATGGAGCAGTTTTCCAGCAACCCCGACAATTCGCTTGCCGCCAACAACGCCGGCAATTTCGTCTGGCGCTCGGCCTGGGACATTCCGGAACTGACTGCCCTGACGGCAAAGGCTTCGCTTGAGCCGGACGCCAAGAAGCGCGGCGAAATCTACACCGAGATGCAGGAAAAGTTCGTTGCGCAGAAGCCGGCCGTGCTGCCGATGTTCGAGCGGTTCGAACCCATCGTGCTGAATGCGCGCGTGAAGGACTATGTCGGCCATCCAAGCCAGACGACACGGCTGGAAAAGGTGACGAAGGACTAACGGTAAAACCACATACCATCTGAAAACCTGTGACGGGCGGTCTTACCGCCCGTTTTTTTTGGGCAGTTGCAGCGCGATGTTTTAGGGCAAACCGTTGGTTTCAGGCGATTATCGTCATCATCCCGAAATTTCGGGGGTTTTCTCAAGGACTTCATCGGATTAGACCGTGTGACGACCATTCCTTCCGCTGGGCGAGAGTCGCAAACTCCGCTCATCAACCTCCCGTAAAATACGTTGACGATCATGAACCTTGTCCAGATAAAACTTCCGTCGCGGCCGCTGAGCCTCAAGCGTGGCGTCATTTCGGTGCCGGCAGCCTATTATTTTTCCATTCCGGTGCTTCTGGTAATCTTGGCGGTGATGCTTGTGGCTGAGGGCCCGGGCATATTGCGCGACTACCAGATCAGTAAAGATCCGCTGGAAATTGAAAGCGGTGATATCAACGGCAGCTGCAAGACACGCAAGGCAATCTTTACGACATGCGAGGCGGACCTTTCTTATGAGCACGCCGGCGTGAGCTACACGAAGGAAGTCGAGGTTATGTTCGTCGATTTCCATTCCGGCGACTATGAGACCGGGCTGGTCATTTCCGCGAAAAACCCGGAGCTTGCAACGATCTCCCTCGGCATCGATATGCTCTGGAACCGCATCATCACGCTCGGTGTATTTGTCGCCCTGCTCGGTTTCGGCAGTCTGGCAATGCTGTTTACGCTTATTCGCGTCCTGCGAGCCCGACTGCAATTACGGCATCCGGCCCCTTTAACCATTATCCCCGTGGCGCTGACGGCAGTCGCCGAAAAACGCAGCCGTCTTTTCGTGACCTATGCCGATACGGTCAGAGACGCCAAGACCAAGCGGCAGTCCTTCACCCATCTGGAAAGGGGACGCATCCCTGTCGTCGTTGGCCACACTGGAAAACACGATATTGCACTGGCGGTCTGGCACGGCAATACTGCGCTTCCGGTTCTGCTCGACGACCAGCTGGAGCGGATCGACCTGTCGAACGAGGAGAGGGCGCAGGCTCTGGCATCAATCGCACCGATGGTTGCGAGCCAGGCCCAGGAAGGCTCTTCCACTGCCGGTGCGGCGATAAAGAAACAACCGGGCCTTCTGCGGCGAGTGGGCACTTTCGTCGCAATCGTGGCCGTCATCATTGTCGCGGTCTTCGGTTACTGGCTGTGGTATGTCACAGCCGCGCCGTCGCAATTCAATTCGCCGGGCATGGACCTCAACAATATGATGCCCGCAGCCCTTAATGAATGGGGTTGCGCCCGTCTGCAGGAACGCTTCGCCGACGGCCCGGCGCCCTTTGGATGTGCTGCGGCTGACTATCGAAGCTGGAAATAACGGCTTTTTTCTCTAACGTCGCCGGACCGAGCGCAATGTTTTGCGCCGGTCCGGTGCATTTCCTGCTCGGCGCAGAACGGATGACGCCATTTATCAATGGTTGCATTAGAGATTTATAAATAAACCAAATTCATAGTGCGATCATGGGCGGTTCTTCAGAGGCTGGGAGAGTGCATCATGTTCACGGTTCTGGAATGCGTCGCGGTACAACACGACCGGGCGGTCGTGCTTCTTGCGGCATTGATCTGCCTGCTCGGCATGCTCGCGTTTTTTCACCTGTTGTTGCGCGCCGAGGAAAGTCCGGTTGGCCGCAAGCCCTATTGGGTTCTGACTGCCGCCTTTGCCGGGGGGCTCAGCGTCTGGGCCACACATTTCGTCGCCATGCTCGCCTATAAGGGCTCGGTCCCTATCGGGTTTGATTTTTCCTTCACGGCTCTTTCAGCGGCGCTTCCTGTTCTGGGTTTCTGGCTGGCGCTCCGGGTTCCATCGCAGGCAGGCTACAGCCCTGCTATCGTCGGAACGCTGGTGACCGTTTCGGTCGCCGTCATGCATTTCGTCGGCATGGCAGGAATGGATGTCGCTGCCACCGTCAGCTATCGCTGGGGTGCTGTCCTTGGCGGTTTTGCCGTTTCCTGGGTGTTTTTTCTTCTGGCCTTTTTCCTGTTTCGCCGTCCCGGCTCCTGGAAACAGCATATCCTCCTTCCGGCCGGCTCTTCGATACTGGCAATCTGCGCGCTGCACTTCACCACCGTTTCGGCAACGGTGCTGTCGCCGGATCCCTCCATTTCCGGTCCTGATCCCGATAGCCTCGCAAGGCTGATGGTGATCGGCGCCGTGTCCGGCGTAACGTTCCTCATCCTTTGCGCGACCGCCACCGCGGCGCTGGTGGATCGTTACCTTGTCGATCTCAAGGGCCTTGTCGATGCGACGCTGGATGGTCTTGCCGTTGTGCGCGATGGTCGTATCGTTGAGCTTAACACCCGCTTTGCCGGACTTCTTGGCAGTGATGAGGTAGCCCTCATCGGAAAAAATCCCGATGATCTGTTCAAGGCCATCGATGGGCAACCCGCTTATCTGCCCCGCCACGCGCCGGTTGAGGCGATCCGCGAGCGGGCCGACCGGCAGCAGGTGTTCGAACTTGCCGTGCGAACCATCGAATATCGTGGTCGCCCCTGCGAGGTGATGGCCATTCGCGACCTGACGGAAAAGCGCGAGGCGCAACGGGAAATCGAATATCTCGCACGCCATGACGTGCTGACGGGTCTTTCGAACCGTACGATGTTCCAGACCCGGCTTCGCCAGCAGATCGAAAACTGCGACGATGAGGACGAATTTGCGCTGCTGGCGCTTGATCTCGACCGGTTCAAGGCGGTTAATGACATATTCGGCCATGCCGAGGGTGACCGCGTGCTGAAAAGGGTCGCCGCCATTCTCCATGAATGCGCAAGGGCAGGCGACGTGGTCGCGCGCCTTGGCGGCGATGAGTTTGTGATCCTGACTGCCCGGCACACCAAGGCGGATGAGGCGCGCCTGCTCGCCGAGACCATCCTTGGCATGTTCGCACTGAAAATGAATGTTGCCAACGACCCGACCGCCGTCGGCGTCAGCATCGGCATTGCCGTTTTCCCGCGCGATGGTCAGGATGATGAAAGCATCATGCACGCTGCAGATCTCGCGCTTTATCGCGCCAAGGTCGGCGGGCGCGGCATATTGGCTTTTTACGATCCTTTGATGGATCAGGAGGCGCGTGAGCGCCGCCAGCTCGAAACGGATTTGCGGCTTGCCGTCAATCGCAACGAGTTGCTGCTGAACTATCAGCCGGTTCTATCCGTCGAATGTGGTCAGGTCGTTGGTTACGAGGCGCTGGTGCGCTGGCAACATCCGACAAGGGGTGTCGTGTCGCCGGATGTTTTCATCCCGATAGCCGAGGAAAGCGGGATCATAATTTCGCTGGGCGAATGGGTGTTGCGTGAGGCCTGCCGTGAGGCGAGCACCTGGGCGCCGCATCTGAAAATCGCGGTCAATGTCTCGCCATTGCAATTCTCTCTGGCAAATCTCGGCCATGTCGTCTGCACGGTGCTGATGCAGACCGGTCTTTCCCCGAGCCGGCTGGAACTGGAAATCACCGAGGCCGCGCTGCTGAAAGACCGCAAGGCGACGCTGATCATCCTCAACCAGTTGAAAGCGCTGGGCGTCGCCATCGTCATGGACGATTTCGGTACGGGTTATTCCTCGCTCAGCAATCTGCAGAGTTTCCCGTTCGACAAGATCAAGATCGATCGCAGCTTCATTGCCGCCATGAGCGATGATGACAATGCCCGCGCCATCGTGCGCGCCGTGATCGGCCTTGGCCGCAGCCTCGATCTGCCGGTAACGGCGGAAGGGATTGAAACCGACGCGCAATATCGCATGGTCGTCGATGAAGGTTGCGCGCAGGCGCAAGGCTATCTCTTCGGCAAACCGGATGTGGCGCCCGCCGCGGCCGCGGGCACGACCATACGGAAGAAATATTCCGTTTGAAAGAACGTGCGGCGGCATGATGCCGTTGCCCACGGTTCCCCAGATGATGGAACGAGAGTGGACGCAGATCGTTAGGGTCACGTGTGATGCGTCCACATCGACGGCCAGATCCGGCACCGGACGGCCAGCGTTATCGAGCGATACAAATCCGCTTGTCACGGGACGCACCACGGATGGACATCTATCTATGGGAGAGACCGCGATGACAGACCGCCTCGAGCCGCAGGACCCGCGCAGCCAGTACCCGCGTCCGCCATTTTCGACACCGGAACAGGAAATGCCGGGTCTGGTGACGAATATGACGCCTTTTCCGGACCACGGCGAAAAGAGCTACAAGGGCTCGGGCAAGCTTGCCGGGCGCAAGGCGCTGATAACCGGCGGCGATTCCGGCATTGGCCGTGCCGTCGCGATCGCCTTTGCGCGCGAGGGGGCGGATGTCGCGATCTCCTATCTGCCCGAAGAGGAATCCGATGCCGAGGAGGTTGTGGCGCTCATCGAGGCGGAAGGCCGTGTGGCCGTGGCGTTGCCCGGCGATATCACCCATGAGGGCTGGTGCGGGGAACTGGTCGAAAAGGCGGTCGGTGATCTCGACGGGCTGGATATTCTTGTCATCAATGCCGCGAGACAGCAGTACCGCGAAGGCATAGACGAGCTGTCGACCGACGATTTCGACCGCACCATGAAGACCAATCTCTACGCGCTGCACTGGATTGCCCAGGCTGCCGTTCCACACCTGAAGCCGGGCTCGTCGGTGATCACGACAGCATCGATACAAGCCTATGAGCCGTCGCCGATCCTGCTCGACTACGCAACCACCAAGGCCGGCATCGTCGCCTACACCAAAGCGCTCGCCAAACAGCTGATCGAAAAAGGCGTTCGGGCAAATGCGGTGGCGCCCGGACCTTTCTGGACTGTGTTGCAGCCGAGCGGCGGCCAGCCCGACGAAAAGGTGCGCAATTTCGGCAAGGACAGCGATTTTGGCCGCCCGGGGCAGCCTGCGGAACTCGCGCCCGTCTATGTGCTGCTCGCCTCTCAGGATGGGAGCTTCATCAATGGCGAGGTCTACGGCGTGACCGGTGGCAGGGGCATTGCCTGAGGGTGATGCGTCAGTCTTGAGGATGTGACATGAAACGGCAGGCAGAACGTTCAGATACGCAGGTAAACGCCCTCGACGTCCGCGACCGGCTGATACTGGCGCTCTATGCGCAGCTGAAGGCGGAGCGTCATACCCGCGAGGCGATGGAATGGGTCATCCGTAATGAGGGCCTTTCTCCGGAGGTGCTGGCGGCGATGGCATCCGACCCAGTGCCGGTGCTGGCGGAAACGGATGTGCCGGCCATCGAGCGTATTCTTGCTGCCGACCGGGGTGATGAGCGATCTCCCGACAGTCATCGCGGGCGGGCATCATGAACAGGAGAGCAAGCTGGAAGGGCCATCTTGCCTTTGCCGATTTCAACTGCGAAATCGGGCTTTATTCCGCGCTGACCTCAACGGAGAAGATTTCGTTCAACATCGTCAATCGCAAGACCGGCCACCGGGTGGAACGGCAATATGTCGATAGCGATACCGGCGAGGCCGTCGGGCGTGACGATCAGGTCAAGGGTTACGAGCGCGACAATGGTGATTACATTATCATCGAAGGTGACGAGATCGCGAAACTGATGCCGGAGAGTGACAAGGTCATTCGTATCCGGCATTTTCTTGAATGCGACGAGATCGACAAGCTGTTTTTCGATAAGCCCTACTATCTTGCGCCGACGCAGGAAGGCGGGGAGGAAGCGCTGACGCTGCTGGCAAAGGCGATGGAGGACGAAAACGTCGTCGCTCTTGGCGAGGCGGTGCTTTTCCGCCGCAATCGCATGTTGCTGATCCGCCCAAGCGGCAAGGCTCTCGTCGCCACGACGCTGAATTTCGGCTACGAGGTGCGCGCTGAGAGCACCGTCTTCAAGTCCATTCCCGATATCCAGTTCGATGACGAGATGCTGGAGCTTGCCGGCCATATCATCAAAACACGCGCCGGCACCTTCGATCCTTCCGACTATAGCGACCGCTATAATGATGCACTTGCGGAGCTGGTGAAGGCCAAGATTGAGGGCCGGGAAATCCAAAGGCGGCCCGCTCCGAAGCAAGACAATGTCATCGATCTGAAAGAGGCCCTTCGCCGCAGTGCGAATGCCGAGGGCGGGAAGAAAACCAGAACGGCGGGTCGCAAGATGTCAGGGAAAGCGAGCTGATGCATGGGATTGCAGACCTATAACGCCAAGCGCAGTTTCGACAAGACGCCGGAGCCGAAGGGTACGCGGGCCGAAGCGGAGGGGTCGAGTTTCGTGATACAGAAACACGATGCCCGTCGGCTGCATTATGATTTCCGGCTGGAAATGGACGGTGTGCTGAAAAGCTGGGCGGTGACGCGCGGCCCGAGCCTCGATCCGGAGGACAAGCGCCTTGCGGTGCATGTCGAAGATCACCCGCTAAGCTATGGTGATTTCGAGGGCGTCATTCCCAAGGGACAATATGGCGGTGGAACGGTCATCGTGTGGGATCGCGGCGTCTGGCAGCCGATTGGTGATGCCAGGAAAGGATATCGCAAGGGCCATCTCGAATTTGAACTTGATGGCGAAAAGCTAAAAGGGCGCTGGCACCTGGTTCGTATGCACGGAAAACCCGGTGAGAACAGGGAAAACTGGCTGCTGATCAAGGGTGATGATGAGGAAGCGCGCCATGAAGGTGGAGCGGATATTCTGGAGGAACGACCGGAATCGGTAAAGACCGGACGCAGCGTCGAGGATGTCGCGGCCAAACCGAAGGACACGTGGAATTCCAAGCCGGTATCGAAAAAGGCAACTGCCTCTTCTTCCGGCCAAAAGCAGGCGCATGCCTTGCCCAGGGGCGCACGCAAACAGGCGCTTCCGTCTTTCGTGCCGCCGGCGTTGGCAACGCTGAAGCCGAAACCGCCAGTTGGTTCCCGCTGGCTGCATGAAATCAAATTCGATGGTTACCGCCTGCAGGTGCGGCTCGATCACGGCAAACTCCAGCTTCTGACGCGCAGCGGGCTGGACTGGACGGAGAAGTTTGGCGATGCGGTGGCACGCGCGTTGAAAGCCCTGCCGGCCGAAACCCTGCTGATGGACGGGGAAATCGTGGTGGAACGCGACAGCGGCGCCTCCGACTTCTCGGCATTGCAGCAGGATCTGAGCGAGGGGCGGAGTGATCGTTTCGTTTTTTACGCCTTTGATCTGCTATATCTCGATGGTTCCGATCTGCGTGGGGCGGCGCTTACCGATCGCAAGGCGTTGCTAGAAAAGCTGCTGCCAGCGGGCGATCCCAAGCTTCGGTACAGCGAACATTTCGAGGAGAGTGGCGAGCTTGTGCTGGACCACGCCTGCCGTCTCAGCCTTGAGGGTGTTATCTCCAAGGTCAAGAACAGCCAATATGTTTCCGGCCGCAAGGGCGAATGGGTGAAATCCAAATGTTCGATGCGGCAGGAATTCGTCATCGGCGGCTACACGCTCTCTTCGACATCGGACCACGCCATCGGCTCACTGGCGCTTGGCGTTTATGAAAAGGGCAAGCTGCGCCATGTCGGCCGCGTCGGTACCGGCTACACGGGCGAAGTGGCGGAAATGCTGCTTGGCCGCCTGAAGCCGCTGGAAAGTGAGGAAAGCCCGTTTGGCGACAAGCTCACCGCGCTTGCGCGCCGTGACCTTCATTTCGTCACGCCGCAACTGGTGGCGGAAGTGGAGTTCCGAGCCTGGTCTGGAGATGGCAATCTGCGTCACGCTTCCTTCCGGGGCCTGCGCGAAGACAAGCCGGTGGAAGAAATCGAACGTGAGGAGAAGGCCGTGAGCGATACCAGCGCGCCGCAATCCACCATCAAATTCACCCATCCGGACCGGCTTTACTGGCCTGACGACGGTGTGACGAAGGAGGGGCTCGCCGATTATTACGCGCAGGTGTGGCGGCATATGTCGCCCTTCGTTGTCGATCGACCGCTGGCGTTGCTGCGTTGTCCAGAGGGCATAGAGGGGCAGCGGTTTTTTCAGAAACACGCCTGGCGCGGCATCAACAAGGCCGTGGAGCAGATCAAGGATCCCAAGGACAAGGGCGGTGAACCGCTCATCCGCATCACCGATTTCGACGGTCTTATGGCTCTGGTCCAGTCCGCAACGCTCGAAATTCACCCATGGGGCGCCACCACCGCCAACTGGGAGAAACCCGACATGATCACCATGGATATCGATCCCGGCGAAGACGTGGCCTGGGAAGAGGTGATCGAGGCGGCTATGGAACTGAAACGGCGTTTCGAGGACGCCGGGCTTGTCGCCTTCGTCAAGACTTCGGGCGGCAAGGGCCTGCATGTCGTCGCGCCGCTGAAACCGCAGGCAGGCTGGGCAGCCGTAAAGGCTTTCTCGAAAGCGATGGCCGCCGATATGTCGACGGCGGAACCTGATAAATATCTTTCCGTGGCAACGAAAGCAAAACGCCGGGGCCGCCTTTTCATCGATTATCTGCGCAATGGCAGGGGCAATACGGCGGTCGCGCCCTATTCGACGCGTGCCCGGCCCGGTGCGGCCATTTCCGCCCCGCTGGAATGGTCGGAACTCACGGCCGAGATTGGCCCGGCGCATTTCACCGTCGCCAATATTGGTGCGCGTCTCTCAGTCCTCAAGAATGACCCATGGGACGGATTTTTCGCCGCTGCCCGGCCGCTGCCGAAAAAGGCCGGCTAACACCTAGCGTCGCTTGTCGGCGGCAAGGCTTTTCTTCAGAGCGTCCATGATGTTGATGACATTGCCACCGGTGCGGGCTTTCGTGCCGGTTTTCTGTTTCGAGGACGGGGTTTCGTCACCTTTGGTCTTCAGCAGCGCCTTGATCTTTTTCTGGATGGGGTCCTGCACCAGGGTCGGCTTCCAGCCCGTCTTCTGTTTGCCGATGCGTTTTTCCATGGCATCCAGCAGGGGCCTGTCGATTTTCATTTTCGGCTCAAGCGCATCAATGCTCTCGCGAACCTCCTCGCCATAATGCAGCGTCCAAAGAATAATGCCCTTGCCGGAAGGCTCCAGCAGTACGGCTCTTTCGTGACGGTAGAGAACGAGCCGTGCGATACCGACAACGCCATTCGCCGACATGGCCTCCCGGATAACGCTGAAGGCTTCCGCGCCGATCTTGTCTTCCGGCCGCAGGAAGTGCGGGCGGTCGTACCAGATCCAGTCGATCGAACCTGTGGGAACGAAGGTCTTGATATCGATCGTGCGCGTGCTTTCCAGCGCCACTGCATCGATCTCGTCATCCTCTAGCAGCACATAGTCGTCTTCGGCGCGGGGAAAACCCTTCACCTGGTTTTTCGCCGCTACCGGCCGGTGGGTGATGCTGTCGACATAGCGGCTTTCGACGCGATTGCCGGTCTTGCGATTGAGAATGTGGAAGCGGTATTTATTGCCTTCCGTGGTGGCGGGCGTCAGCGAAACGGCAGCGGTCACCAGCGACAGCTTCAGATAACCCTTCCAGAAAACCTGCCGTGCCATGTGATCCGCGATCCGTTTCGTCGCCGTTGGTCTCGCGGATCAAACAGCAACAGGGTGGCTTTTGTTCCGGGAGAGGGCAACGACAGGTCGCAATTCCTCTCGACGCCTGTGCCAACAAACAGTTGATCCGGAGAACCGGCCGCTTTGAAGACGGTTTCGGAATGTTTGCTAAACAGGTCAAAGAAGCGATCCCCGCGCGGCATCAGCTTGCGGAAAATGCTCATCATGCGAATTGACCCTCAATGGCGCCATTTATGTTGTAGGGGGTAACTGTCATAAAACTGTCATAAATTCGGGCAGGGCATTGATGCAACCCGGAAAATCGGCACTATCAACGCAAATGAAATCTTCCAAGAAAAGCCGGAAAACCCGTCCGGCGCGCCCCCTGACGCTGCTTCAGCAACTCGCTGCCGTCCCCGAAAAGCTCTTCACCGGCGCTTTTCGGCAGCAATATGCCGCCGTGTGTTTTCGCTACGGCGGTAACGGGGACGATATCGAAATCCTTCTCGTCACGTCGCGCACCACCCAGCGCTGGATCATTCCGCGCGGCTGGCCGATGAAACGCAAGAAGCCGCATGAGGCGGCGGCGATCGAGGCATGGGAAGAGGCGGGCGTGCGCGGCCGGGTGAGAAAGGCCGCCATTGGCCGTTACACCTATCTGAAGATGCTCGACAATGGCGATGTCGTCCCGTGCATGGTCGATGTGTTCCAGATCGAGGTGACGGGTGCGGAAACAAGCTTCAAGGAACGTGGCGAACGCCTGGTCGAATGGGTCCGTCCGGATGAGGCAGCGAGGCGCGTTCGGGAAATCGAACTGAAATCGTTGCTGGTTGATTTCAAGCCCAAAGGCAAAAGGAAAGACAGGGCGGGTGAGAGACCCTGACGGGCCGCCATGTTTTCCGTGAGAGCCCAGACCTAACGCCGTAATGCCGTTGCAATACGACATACTCCAATTTGCCGGATGAATTTCGTCAGGTGCATTATGCGTTTATATCGTGCCGCCATGCGGCTTCTTGGCCGCTGCATCCATCCCATCGTCGTTTTGCCGTGCTTCTGGCGGGACCGGCCACCATACTTCTGCTCCGGTAAGACCCGTTGCCCCATTGATGGGAAAAGCGTTGCCGCTTCTCCCGTCAATAACCGGTTTCCTTGCGAAACAAGGGGCTTTCAGACGGGCTGCGCCTCGCGGGGTTGGCCCGATTCTGCCGTGTCCGGTTTTCCCGCTTCATCCGGCGCTTTTGGCAAAAGGTGGGCAAAACGCCTGACGATGCTGTCGATATAGGACAGGATGGTCGGCACGACGATCAGGGTGAGGAGGGTGGAGCTGATGAGACCGCCGACCACCGCATGCGCCATCGGCGCGCGCTGCGCACCGCCACCGCCGATGGCCAGCCCAAGCGGGATCATGCCGAAGATCATCGCAAGCGTCGTCATGATGATCGGTCGGAAGCGGATGACGCCGGCGTTCGCCAGCGCTTCGTTCAGCGAAAGCCCGCGTTTTCTTTCCCGATTGGCGAAGTCCACCAGCAAGATGCCATTCTTGGTGACGAGGCCCATCAGCATGATGAAGCCGATCAGCGAGAACATGTTGATCGTGCTGCCGGCGACCATCAAACCCAGAAGGACGCCGGCCAACGAGAGCGGCAGTGAGGCCATAATGGCGAGCGGCTGCAGGAAGCTGCCGAATTGCGAGGCAAGCACGATATAGATGAAAATAACCGCCATGATGAGCGCCTTCACCATATGGCCGATGGTCTCCTGCATCGTCTCGGCCTCGCCGCCGAAGCGGATGCGATAACCATCCGGTAGATCGCGGGCAGCGCTCAGGTTTTGGAGGGCATCCGTCACGTCACCAAGCGTGCGTCCTGCAAGATTGGCTGAAACCAGCACCTCGCGGCGATTGTCGATGCGACGGATTTCGGCCGGTGCCGGTGCGGTGCCGATCTCGGCCACCTGATCGAGACGCACCATCACGGGCGTGCCATTTGACGTCGTGCGACCGGTCGCGATCATCAATTCGCCGAGGGTTGCGGCGTCGGAACGACGTTCGCCGGGCAGGCGCACGACGATGTCATAGCTGTTGCCGTTCCTATCCGTCCATTTCGAAACATCTTCACCGCCAATAAGCGAGGAGAGGGTAGTGGCTAGATCGGAGCGGGAAATGCCAAGATCGCTCGCCGCCTCGCGTTTAAGACGCACGGAAAGGACCGAGGTCACGTTGCGGGCGCTGGAATTCACATCCACGAGGCCGGGGATTTTTTTCATGTCCTCGACCAGACCGGTGGCGATTTTTTCGAGAATGGCCCGGTCGTCACCGAGGATGCTGAGCTGCACCGGGCTTTCGCCGCCGCCAAGGCCGTCCTGGAGGATCGCAACCTCTATGCCGGGTATGGCGGACAGGCGCTTGCGGATCGGTTCGGCCAGCGTGGCGGGTGTTTGCGTGCGCATTGTCAGCGGAACGAGCCCCACCAGCACCGTGGCGCGCTGCTTGCCCGCCGCGCCGCCGGTATTGATGGTGGAATAGAGCGTTTCGACCTCGGGGAACGCCCTCAGTGCCTTCTCGACCTGCCGTACTTTTGCCGTCGTGTAATCCAGTGAGGAACCGGCCGGGGCCGTCACGGTAATCTGAAAGCGGCCTTCATCGGTAGCAGGCACGAATTCCACGCCGACCAGCGGCACCATGAACAGGCTGCCGATGAAGATGCCCGATGTGGTGAGCAGGGTGATGAGCCGGTGGCGCAATGTCCAGCCGATCACATGCCGATATTGTTCGGCCAGCCATTCGAAACCATGATCGAAGCGCATAATCAACCGCCCGATCGGCCCGCGTCTGGCATCGGGTTGTGCATCCGGATCGTACCAGACGCTCGAAAGCATGGGATCAAGCGTGAAGGCGACAAAAAGGGAGATCAGTACCGCAGCTGACACGGTGACGCCGAATTCATAGAAGAACCGGCCGATAATGCCGTCCATGAAGGCGACCGGCAGGAAGACCGCCACGATGGTTGCTGTTGTCGCGATCACCGCAAGGCCGATTTCGTTGGTGCCGTCGAGCGCCGCGCGGATATGGGATTTGCCCATATGCAGATGACGGGTGATGTTCTCGCGCACGACGATGGCGTCATCCACCAGAATGCCGATGGAGAGTGTGAGCGCCAGAAGGCTGAGTGTATTGAGGGTGAAACCAAGGAAATCGATGACGGCAAGCGTGCCGATGATGGCGATTGGCAGTGTCAGACCGGTAATGACGGTACTGCGCCAGGAATTCAAAAACAGGAAAACGATGGCGATGGCGAGCGCTGCCCCTTCGATCAGCGTCGTCTGCACCTGATTGACGGATTCCCGAATGGGCGTGGAGGTATCGGTGACGATGCGCAATTGGACATTCTGCGTGGCAAGCTCGGTATTGAGCTGCTGGAGGCGGTTCCTCACATCCGTCACGACCTGAACCGTATTGGCGTCCTGAACCTTGACGATATCGATCGAAAGCGCCGTCTGGCCATTATAGAGGGCGCGGCTTTCGGCATCCACCGCCCCTTCGGAAACCGTGGCGACGTCGCGCAGCAGGATCGCCGCGCCACCACGCCTCGCCACGACCATGTCCAGCAGCGCCTGCGGTTCCTCGACGCGACCCTGAACCTGGATCGTGCGTTCGGATACGGGGTCGACGATGCTGCCGGCCGGGCTGTTGCCGTTGCCGGTGCGCAGCGCGTTCACCACCTCGTTGACGCCGACCCCGAGCGCCCGCATGCGTGTTTCGTCCATAGCAACGTCGATCTGCCGTTTGCGGCCGCCCACCAGCGTCGCCTGTCCGACACCTTCAACGGTAGTCAGCTGGCGCACCACCTTGTGGTCGGCAAGGGTGGTGAGCGACGGCACATCGAGCGAAGTCGAACTGATTGCCAGCGAGAGGATAGGTTCGGCGGCGGGATCGAAACGGGAGACGACCGGCTTCTTGGAGTCTTCGGGCAAATTTGCCTCGATGGCGGCGACCTTGTCGCGTACATCCTGCGCGGCGGCGGCCCCTTCTACCTCAAGCTCGAATTTCACGACGACCACGGAGCGTCCCTCATAAGAGGTCGAGGTGATCTCATCCAGACCGCCGATGGCGTTCAGCGCATCCTCGACCGGGCGTGTCACTTCGGTTTCCACGGTCTCAGGCGTCGCACCGGGATAGGTGGTGACCACGACGACGACGGGCACGTCGACATTGGGATATTGATCCAGCCCCAGCCGCTGCAGCGAAAAGAGGCCCATGACCAGCAATGTCACCATCATCATGGTGGCGAAGACGGGATGGGAGACGGATATGCGGGTCAAAAACATGTCAGCCTGCCTTATCGATGGTCACGGCCATGTCCGGCTGCAATTCCGGAAGCGGTGCAGTCAGGATCGTTTCACCATCCTTCAGGCCCGTGGCGATCTCGATCAGGCTGCCGTCGTTCCAGCGCGATCCGAGCGCCACCGTCTGGCGACGCAAATGACCGTCCGTCACCTTGAGCACATGGTAGCCGGTCTCATCCTTGCGAAGCGCGATGGCGGGAACCACCAGCGCATCGTTTTTTTCGCGCACGAGGATAGATCCGCTGGCAAACATTCCGCCCCACAGCCGGCCGTCGCGATTGGCAAGCCGCAGATAGACGGCGACAAAACGTGTGCCATCCTCGGCAACCGGGCTGATACGCTCGATTGTGCTTTTGACGGTCTGGCCACCGAGGCCGTCAATCTCCAGTTCCGCCGTCTGGCCAAGGTTTACACGGGGAATATCGCGGGTGGCGACCAGAACCTTCGCTTCCAGCACGCTGGTATCGACCAGTGTGAGAAGCTCGCCATCGGCACTGACGCGCGCGTCGGCCTCGGCCAGCCGGCGGGTGACCGTGCCACTGAAAGGCGCGCGGATTTCCGCATTGCTCAGTGCAAGGCGGGCGATATCCGTCTGTGCCGAAAGGCTTTGAACCCTTGCGGTTTTCACCACGACATCGCTTTTCGCCTTATCCAGCTGTTCTGCCGACGCGATGTTTTTGACGGCAAGCTGTTCCGTTCTCGTCAGGGCCTGCATCGCCAGCGTCAGCTCGGCCTCGGCCGCATCTCGGTCGCTTTGCCGTTGCAGCAGCGCCGACTGCAAGTCCTCAGTTTCAAAGCGCACCAGCACATCACCGGCCCGCACCGCCTGTCCATCCCGGACGTTCATCTCCAGAATTTTCCCGGCCTCGCGAGCGCGGATCACAACACGGCTGATCGGCTGGAGTTCGCCGCTGATGCTGAGCTTCTCCACCATCAGGCGCGTGCCGATCTTCGCCGTTTCTGCCGCCGTCAGTTCGAAGGGAATGCCGGCCGGGCTGAGGGTGCTGGCCTCGACAATTCCCTTGACGCGCTCATTCGCATCGACGTTGCCGCGCGCCGGGTCGAGGGCAGTCACGACGAGCGCGCAACCCGCAAGCGCGATCCCGGCCTTGATGGTTCTCTTCACCCACATAATGCAATCCTTCCAGGCAAACCTCTTTCCGTCGCCGCTCACCGAACGGTCACGTCGCCTTTTGCAGGCTGATGGCATCTGGATAGGCGGCCATAATTGCAGCAGCATTACCCTGCCGCACCGTCTTCGCCGCAATACTGCCGCAACCTTTCTGGCAGACAACAGATGGCGAAGGGACGGTGACGAATGAGACTTCTGTTGATCGAAGATGAAAAGGAAATGGCGGATGCGCTGTCGGTAACGCTCGGCAAGCAGGGCATCGTCATCGACCATACGATGTGGCTTGGCGATGCGATGGAGCTGACGCGCCAGCATGTCTATGACGCCATCCTGCTCGATCGCCGTCTGCCGGACGGTGAAGGGCTTACTTTCATCCCGAAATTGCGCCGCGCCGGCATCGATACGCCGATCATTTTGTTGACGGCGATGAACGAACCGGAGGAGCGTATTGCAGGACTGGACGGCGGGGCCGACGACTATCTGGGCAAGCCGTTTCTGGTCGGGGAGCTTTTGGCACGGGTGCGCGCGGTTTTGCGGCGGCCGGCAAGCGTCGCGCCCACGCAGGTTACCGTCGGCCGGATCGTGATCGATCCGCTTCACCTCAGCGTCACGATCAATGCGGTGCCGTTCGATCTGCCAAGGCGCGAACTCATGATACTCGTCGCGCTGGCCAAACGAAAAGGCAAGTCCGTACTGCGCTCTACGCTTGAGGCGGACGTCTATAATTACGAGGAGGAAATCCAGTCCAATGCGCTCGATGCGCATATATCGCGACTGCGCAAACGCCTGATCGACGCCTCGGCCGGGGTGAGCGTACATAATATTCGCGGCATCGGTTATCTGCTGAAGGAAGAGGCATGAAAGCGCAGGGCAAGCCCAATCCGTCCCTGTGGTGGAAACTGAGCTGGCAGCTCAGCATTGTCGTCTCCGCCATGATCGCGGTCGTCATCGTCGGCCTCTGCATTTACGGGGTGATGCGGGTCTCTCCCAATATCGGGCTTTGGGAGGATCTGTCTTCGACACTCGACGGCTCGCTTTCGCTCGATCCGCAGAAAGGGCTCGTCATCACCGAGGGGCCGGCGCTCAAGGCCCTCAAGGCGGAGAATGAAGAACTCTGGTTCGTTGCCTCGACGCTGGATGGCCGGTCCGTGACCTATGGCGCTGTGCCGGCGGTCTATGCCGAGCTATCGCGTTACGCCCATCTGATGGTGGACGCTGATATTCGCGGCGGTGCCGGCATATCCGAGGTCGCGCTGTCTGAAAGTCTCGATACGGCATCTGGCCCGCTGAGGGTCATGTTCGGCGGAACCTCCCATATCAGCGCGTCGTTTCTGACGCTTCTTCTCGGCACCTATCCGATCTATGTTCCGCTGCTGGCGGTTATCCTGCCTGCGGTGTTCTTTTCCGTGCCGCGCATCGTGCGCCAAGCGCTCGCCGGTCTCAGTTCCGTCGTCCGGAAAGCACCGGAGATCGACCCGCGCCGGGCGGGCTCGAAGCTGCCCGTCGAGGACGTGCCGCGGGAAGTCGTGCCGCTGATCGTATCCTTCAACAGCATCCTCGAACGGCTAGAGCAGCAGTTCCGGGCGCGGCAACGGTTTCTCATCGATGCGGCGCATGAGCTAAGGACACCGATCGCCATCATGCAGACCCGGATAGAGGGCCTGCCGGAAGGGCCGGACCGGCAGCGGCTGATGGAGGATGTCGCACGGCTCGGCGAAACCGCCGAGCAGCTTCTGGCCGTGGAGCGGAACGATCAGGTGCATGACCGATGGGAGACGGTCGATCTCGTCGAAATCGCCCGTACAGTCGTTGCCGATCTTGCGCCGCTGGCGCTGTCTGTGGGTTACGATATTTCCTTCGACACGCAGATCGCGCGCTACGAGATGCAGGGCAACCCCTTCGCCCTGCCGCGCGCCGTCAGTAATATCGTGCGCAACGCCATCGACCATGGCGGAAACAGAGGGATGATCCATGTTTCGGTTCTCGCAAACGGTGAAATTGCGATTTCCGATGAAGGGCAGGGCATAGCGGAAGACCAGCAGGAGCGGATATTCGAGCCATTTTATCGCGTGACGCCGCGAAGCACGGGAGCAGGTCTGGGTCTCAGTCTCGTCAAGCAGATCGTCGCTGACCACAATGGACGTATCCTTCTGGAAAGCTCCGCCTTCGGAAGCACATTCCGGCTCTGCTTCTGATCGCCATTTTTGCAGCGCCTGCGGACTGCGATTGTAATGCTGCCGCAATTTTAGCTGTCGTAGCGTGCGGGGCACAGGAAATCTTTCCAACCGGAGCACATGCAATGAAACACCAGCGGAATCCGTTCGTCACGGCCAGCGGCAGCAGAGTTGTGCGCAGCCGCAGCGCCTCCTTCGCCGCTTTGCCCTTCGCTCTCATTATGTCAGGCTGTACCTCCGTGCCGCTGCAGGAAGGTGGCACGCTGACATCCTACGCACAACTCAGCCCGGCCAAGGGAAAATTCACCAAGACCCGGACTTTCGTTGACGCCAAGGGGCTGGCTGCCGTCAAAACCGTCGCCATTGTGCCCACCACCTTTTCCTTCACCGCCTCTTCGCGTGTCCCGTCGGAAAAAGACCGCGTACTCGTCTCAAATGCGCTGGATCGAGCCATCTGCGTGGCGCTCAGCGATAAATACCGGATCGCCGCCCATGGCCAGCCAGCGGATATGACCGTCCGCACGGTCATCACCGATCTGGTTCCCACAAATAAGACCATGGCGGGGGTCTCCACGGCGGTTTCGCTCGGCAGCAGCTTTGTCCTGCCGGTCAGCGTGCCACGCCTGCCCGTCGGGCTCGGTGGTCTGGCTGTCGAGGCGGAAGCCGTCGATAACGTCGGTGTCCAGCGGGCGGCTGCCGTCTGGTCCAAGGGCGCGAATTCCATCACCGACAATCCCCGCGTTTCAGAAATAGGCGACGCTTATGGCCTCGCCGACGATTTCTCCAATTATTTCGCGCGCATTCTGGTGACGGGCAAGGTCTCTGATGGGCTGAACCTTTCTATTCCTTCGGCGCACCGAATCCGGTCTGCCTTGGGCGGAAAACCGAAATACGCCGAATGCGACGCCTATGGCCGCTCACGGGGTTTGCAGGGCATGGTGGCCGACAAGTTCGGCGCACCGCCCGAATGGACGGATAAGCAAGCAAAGGCCGCTTCGCGATAGGATCAGCCGCCCTTACCGTAGCTTGGGCGCGCGGCAATCCGGCCGCCGCCTTTACGGAGATAGGCCAAGTTTCTCAAGACCGCATTCGCGCACGATCTCAGAAATATGGGCGAACTGTGCCGAAAGCGGATTGCTCTTGCGCCAGACCATGCCGATGGTGCGCGACGGCCGTGGTTCTGCCAGCCGGAAGACCGAGACGGTAGATTGGCGGGTTTCCATATCCACCGCCATTTGCGGAATGAGCGTGACGCCGATGCCGGCGCCGACCATCTGCACGAGCGTCGAGAGCGAACTGCCCTCCATCAGCACGCGCGGCGGCGCATTCGTGGTGCTGCAGAAGGAAAGCGCCTGGTTGCGGAAGCAATGGCCTTCCTCCAGCAGCAACAGGCGCATTTCACCCAGCTTGCCGGCGCTCGGCACCGGCAGGCCTGCATCCTCCATCGGCCGGACCAGAATGAATTCCTCCGAAAACAGCGGAACCTCTTCGAGCGAGGGTTCCGAGACGGGCAGGGCGACGATCGCCATGTCCAGCTTTGCCTCCAGCAGGTCCTCGATGAGTTTCTGCGTCACCGCCTCACGTGGGCGGGTCTCCAGTCCGGGATAATGTCGGGTGAGCGTCTTGATGACCTGTGGTAAAAGATAAGGTGCGACGGTCGGGATGACGCCGATGCGCAGGCGGCCGCTGAGCGGGCCATGCCGTGCCCGTGCCAGATCCTGCAACTCATCCACGGAGCGAAGGATCGAACGGGTGCGTTCGGCGAATTCCTCACCAAGCGCCGTCAGCCGGATCTGGCGGCTGCCGCGTTCGACAAGCGGCGCGCCGATCAGCTCTTCCAGCTCGCGGATCTGCAGAGAAAGTGCTGGTTGGGAAATCGCACATGCCTCCGCCGCCCGGCCGAAATGGCCGATCTTGGCGAGCGCGTCGAAATAACGGAGATGTTTCATGGAGAGGCCAATCATAAGCTCAGCATATCGCAGCCTTTAGAATATACAATTGGAAATTATGGAACCCGGCTGTTAGTCATCTTCATGACAGAAAGAAGCTGTAGCTGTGAAAGATCACCAGCGTCGCTGCATGGTTTCCTGAAACCTGCCGCGGGCTGGCCCCAACAGGCTGCACATGTCGAATTGATTATTTCGTTTAATTGCTAAACCCATCGGAGGGCGAAATGGACGCAACTTCAAAACCGGCTGGCAAGTGTCCCGTCATGCATGGAGGCAATACGGCCTCTGGTAAATCGGTGACCGAATGGTGGCCGAACGCGCTGAACCTCGACATTTTGCATCAGCACGACACCAAGACCAATCCGCTCGGCACCTCCTTCAACTACCGCGAAGCGCTGAAGACGCTTGACGTCGAGGCCCTGAAGGCCGATCTGCGCGCCCTGATGACCGATAGCCAGGAATGGTGGCCGGCTGACTGGGGCAGCTATGTCGGCATGATGGCCCGCGTCACCTGGCACGCTGCCGGCTCTTACCGCGTGACGGACGGACGTGGCGGCGCCAACACCGGCAACCAGCGTTTTGCACCGCTCAACTCCTGGCCGGATAACGTCAACACCGACAAGGGCCGTCGTCTGCTGTGGCCGATCAAGAAGAAATACGGCAACAAGCTTTCCTGGGCCGACCTCATCGCGCTCGCCGGCACCATCGCCTATGACGTTGCCGGTCTGAAGACCTATGGCTTTGCTTTCGGCCGTGAAGATATCTGGGCGCCGGAAAAGGACACCTATTGGGGTGACGAAAAGGAATGGCTGGCGCCGAGCGATGGCCGTTACGGCGACGTGAGCAAGCCCGAGACGCTGGAAAACCCGCTTGCCGCCGTGCAGATGGGCCTCATCTACGTCAATCCGGAAGGTGTGAACGGCAAGTCCGATCCGCTGGCGACGGCGGCGCAGATGCGCGAGACCTTCGCCCGCATGGGCATGGACGACGAGGAAACCGTTGCCCTGACGGCTGGCGGCCACACCATCGGCAAATCGCACGGCAATGGCAGCGCAGCCAACCTCAGCCCCGATCCGGAAGCCGCAGGCCCGGAATATCAGGGTCTTGGCTGGATCAACACCAAGGGCCGCGGCATTGGCCGTGACACCGTGGTGTCGGGCATCGAAGGCGCCTGGACGAGCGAGCCGACCAAGTGGGACAACGGCTTCTTCGACATGCTGTTCAAGCATGAATGGACATTGACGCACAGCCCTGCCGGTGCATCGCAATGGGCGCCGATCACCATCGCCGAAGAAGACAAGCCTGTCGACGTCGAGGATGCCTCGATCCGCACCATCCCGATGATGACTGATGCCGATATGGCCCTGAAGGTCGATCCGATCTACCGCGAGATTTCGCTGAGGTTCAAGGACGATCAGGACCACTTCTCTGACGTTTTTGCCCGTGCCTGGTTCAAGCTGACGCATCGCGATATGGGGCCGAAGTCCCGTTACATCGGCCCGGATGTTCCGGCTGAAGACCTGATCTGGCAGGACCCGGTGCCTGAGGGTTCCACGAGCTACAATGTGGCTGCCGTTCAGGCGAAGATCGCCGCTTCCGGCCTGCCGGTTGCAGATCTGGTTGCGACCGCATGGGACAGCGCCCGCACCTTCCGCGGTTCGGACAAGCGCGGCGGCGCCAATGGCGCCCGCATTCGCCTAGCACCGCAGAAGGACTGGGAAGGCAACGAGCCCGCCCGTCTTTCCCGTGTGCTTTCGGTTCTCGAGCCGATTGCCCGTGAAACCGGCGCAAGCATCGCCGATGTGATCGTTCTGGCCGGCAATTACGGTGTGGAACAGGCGGCGAAAGCGGCCGGTTTCGATATCGCCGTGCCCTTTGCGGCCGGTCGTGGCGATGCTTCCGCCGAGCAGACGGATGCCGACAGCTTCGCCCCGCTTGAGCCGCTGGCGGATGGTTTCCGCAACTGGGTCAAGAAGGACTATGTTGTCAGCCCCGAAGAACTGCTGCTCGACCGGGCGCAGCTACTCGGCCTCACAGCGCCGGAACTAACCGTCCTCATCGGCGGCCTGCGCGTCATCGGCGCCAATTATGGCGGTGCGGCGCATGGTGTGTTCACCCAGACACCGGGTGCACTAACGACGGACTTCTTCACGACGCTGACGGATATGGCCTATTCCTGGGTTCCGACCGGCAACAATCTCTACGAGATTCGTGACCGCAGGACCGGAGCGGCCAGATATACGGCGACCCGAGTCGATCTCGTAATTGGCTCCAACTCCATCCTGCGCGCCTATGCGGAAGTCTATGCGCAGGACGATAGCAGGGAAAAATTCGTCCGCGACTTCATTGCCGCCTGGACGAAGGTGATGAACGCCGACCGTTTCGATCTCGTCTGAGCGGAAAGGCGACCACTCAATAAAGCAAAACCTCCCCGAGCGATCGGGGAGGTTTTTTTTGACTCTGCCAAAGCTATCCAGACGCTGCGTTGTCCTCGGGGTGAGCCAATGATGACGCATAAGAGGGGATGCGTGGCTGGCGGCGGTCGGGGTCAAAAAAACTGTCAGCGGCGGTCGGATGATGAAACCGGCCGGTCAGCGCCTGGTTTTTCGGCCTTGCCCGAGGGGGCCTTGCCGCCTTTTTCATTTTCGTGCGCATCCGGCCCGGCAACGATGACGCCGTGGCCCTGTTCTTCGCGTTTCTTGTCGGCGAAATCGCCCGCTTCCTTCTTGCGATCCATGTTCATCTCCCGTGTTGAGGTCCTGTCATGGATTTAACGGGCAGTGCGGGCGGAGGTTCCAGAAGTGCCGCGCAAGTGAATGTTTCTCTTTATAACGATCTTTGCTATTAACATGAATTGATAAGTCATGTTATTGGCGTGGGCGCGATGTCTGTTGCGGCGTTTGCCGTTTCCCGCGTCCCCAACCTCGGCTCGACAACCGGACGGTAACCGCATTGAGTTTCTGGCATTCCATGACCTGGCACACGGAAGGGATCAGCGTTACCGCGCCGGTCAAATGGCGCCAGTTTGACGGGCTGGTCAGCGCGTTCTGGGAGGCCGAAAGCCAGATGGGGGCAAAGGGTTATTATCTGGCCGCCGATCCCCGCATCATGATTTTCTTCAACGATGTCTCGTCACGGATCCGGATTTCCAACCGCGATGGCGAGCTTTCGCAGCATTCACGGCCAATGACGCGGGCGGTCTATGTGCCGGCCGGCGTGCCGATGTGGACGAGCAGTAGTGCCACGCATCGCTTTTCGCACCTCAACCTGCATATCCACAAAGACCGGCTTTTGCGCTTCCTGTCGCCGGCGGTCGGTGGTTCGGCAGCCATGACGGCGCTGCGCCGTCCGGTCGAGATACAGGATATCGGCGCGGTGGAAACGCTGGCAGGCCTGCTTGTCGATGAACTGGCCGAGCCTTCGAAACATCCGCTTTATGCCGAAAGCCTGGTCGGCGGCATCGTAGCTGGACTGCTGGACATTCCCGGTCCGACGCCCGAGCAGGCCAATGGCAGGCTGACGCAGGCACAGATGAACAGGCTGCTCGCCCGGGTCGAAAAGCGCGGTGACGACCGCATGACAGTTGCCGAAATGGCCGATATTGTCGGGCTTTCCGAAAGCTGGTTCGCCACCGTGTTTCGCCAGACCACGGGTAAAACGCCGCTGCAATGGCAGCTGGAGCGGCGGATCAATGCCGCCCAGAAACTTCTGCTGGAGGGCGATCTGACCGTGGCCGATATCGCCGCGCAGCTGGGTTTTTCGGATCAGGCCCATCTGACCAAGGCCTTTCGCCACTCGGTGGGCGATACGCCAGCCGCCTGGCGGCGCATGCACAGGCTGCTGTGAACCGGCGCGCCTTGCCGTCTATGCGCAGCGGTTCGGCGCAATTCCACAAGCCTCGCTCTACGTCATCCTCGGGCTTGTCCCGAGGATCTGCTGCCTTCTGACTTGATGAGATGTGGTTAGATCCTCGGGACAAGCCCGAGGATGACGTTGAACATTAGAAGAATTATGCAATGCATTGAAAAATATTGCTAATCTCGATGTTTACCACGTCTTGCGCAGCGTAACGGAAAACGCCCGGCCGGGATTGTAGAAATCAGCGCCGAAACCACCATAAGCAACGTGTTTTTCGTTGAAGAGGTTGGAAACGTTGACATCCAGCGAGGCGGTTTCCTGGATTTTGTAGCTTACTGCC
This sequence comes from Agrobacterium burrii, assembly GCF_017313405.1. NCBI lineage: Bacteria > Pseudomonadati > Pseudomonadota > Alphaproteobacteria > Hyphomicrobiales > Rhizobiaceae > Agrobacterium > Agrobacterium burrii. Next base: position 58,732 of record NZ_JAFLNA010000017.1, on the reverse strand, counting down.
GCATCCACGGTGATGCTGCTGCCGGTCGAGACCTTGTTGGCATTGTCGAAATAATAGGAGCCGGTGTAGCGGCCGCCGAGGCCGAAGGTCGTGTCGCCGAAGTGGTCGTTGCCTTCAAGCGTGTAGTTGACCCACAGCGAGGCCTGATGTTCCGGCACGAATTGCGGCCGGTTGCCAACATTGCCGCCCGTGCCGTTTTCTGTGATTTCCGCGTTGAGATAGGAATAGGCTGCTGTCAGGCTGAGATTGTCGGTGACTTCCGCCTTGGCTTCCAGATCGAGGCCGCGCACGCGGACTTCGCCGATGGTGGTGGGCAGGCTGGTGATCGGGCTGGTGACGGTGATGTTGTTTTTCTTCAGGTCATAGATCGAGGCGGTAAACAGGGCGGGGAAAGCCTCCGGCCGGTATTTGATGCCAAGTTCGATCTGTTCGCCGCGCTCCGGTTCAACGGTGAGGCCCGATGCCGGCACCACCGATTCGGCATAGCTGATATAGGGCGCGATCTCATTGGTGACCTTGTAGGATACGCCGATGCGCTTGGTCAGTTCGCTGATGTCGCCGCTCGCCGTCGTGCCGTTCAGCCGGTTGGTCTGGTCGGTGTCGATCCAGTCGTTGCGCAGGCCGGCGCTGACGATCAGCCGGTCGAAGAAGGTCAGGTCCTGTTGCAGGTAGATCGACTTGGTCTTCTGGTCCGTCAGCGAGTTGGAGAAGAGCGGCACCGAGGAGGGCGCGCCGGTATAGACGGGGTTCATCCAGTTGATGCCGGGCGCAGCGCCGAAGTAGTTTTTGCTGCCGGACGAGTAGTCGTTATAAAAAACGCCGACGAGGCTGCGGCTCTCGACGCTTTCCAGCGTCGTGTCGTATTGCAGTCGGGTGTCGATCAGGAAATTTTCGGTCTCGGTATCGTTGCCGAAATAGGAGCGGCTGGCGATGGTCGAACCGTTGGTCGGCGTGGACGAAATATAGGCATAACCGAAATCGCTATTGGTCTTGCTGTAGCGCGCATTGGAACTCAGCGTCAGGCCCGAGCCGAAATCGTGGTCGAACATCACGCTCAGCGAATTGCGGTTGGTGCCGCGGTAGTTGTAGTCAGGTTCGCCGAAGAAACGGCTGCGATCGAAATGCGAGCCAACCGGATGGCCGCCGCCCCCGGGAACGCCGTCCTTGTTAAGGTGATCATAAACCACGGTCAGGCTGGTGACATCGGTCGGGCGCCATGTCAGGCCGCCCATGAAGAATTTCTCGTCATCGCGGGAATAGTCATATTCCGCATCGGCGTTGCGGAGCTTGCCGGTGAGACGATAGGACAGCGTGTCGTCGCTGGTGATGTTGTCGCCGAAGTCGAAGCCGGTTTCGGCGCGGCTATAGGAGCCGCCGGTGACATAGGCTTCGCCGAAGCGGGCGCGTTTCGGTACCTTGGTGGAATAATTCACCGAGCCGCCGGGATCCGAGACGCCAAAGGTGGTGGAATTGCCGCCCTTCAGCACTTCCACGCGTTCATAGGCATAGGTTTCCTCACGCGCCGCACCGAAAGGGCGGCCGAGTGTCAGGCCGTCGCGATAGGTATAGGCATCGAAGCCGCGAATCTTGAAATAGTCGAAACGATCGTCGGAGCCGTAGAAATCCGTGGTCACGCCGGCGGTATATTGCAGCGCCTCTTCCACGGTCTGCACACCGCGCTGCTGCATTTCCCTGGCGGTGATGACGGAAACGGAGGCTGGCGTATCGAGAATGTCGGTCGCCATCTTGCTGCCGCTCGTCGTGCGGGTGGCGACGATGGACTTCTGGTCATTGTCGCCGCTGTCGATGGTGATCCGTTCCAGAACCGTGCTGCCGCTTGTATTGGCAGCCTCCTGCGCCAGCGACCGGCCGGGCAGGGTGGCGACAAGCGCGGTGCAGGCAAGTAGGGTGGCTTTCCCATAAAAATGTGGCGCGGTTTTACGGTTTTTGCCGTCGATTTCGATTTTCATTGCCAGATTCCAGAAGTTGATGCCCCGATCGCCGCTTGCACGGCCCACTCTCGAAGCGCCCAATAACTTGAGAAAGTTTGTCCGGTATTGTAACTTTTTGTGGTTTTGTACAAAACCCCGGAAATTTCACCGCTGTTCGGGCGGCATCTCTTCCTTAGACTTGACGGGGGCATGTGAAGCTGAGAGTTCAAGTCCACTTTTGAACCCTTGAGAGCTTCGTCATGCTTCGTCCGTTCCGCTGCCTCGTGCCGGCCCTTGTGCTGTTTCTGTCGATAATCGCGCCAAATATGGCCTTGGCGGATGATGCGACGACCTATCCCATCGTCATCAAGCACGCCTTCGGTACGACGACGATTACGAAGAAGCCGCAGCGGGTCGCCACCGTCGCCTGGGCAAACCATGAGGTGCCGCTGGCGCTGGGCATCGTGCCTGTCGGTTTCGCCGCCGCCAATTTCGGTGATGATGACGGCGATGGCCTGCTGCCCTGGGTGGCAAAGCGGCTCGCTGAACTCAAGGCGGACAAACCGGTTTTGTTTGATGAGGGCGACGGCATCGATTTCGAGGCCGTGGCGGCAACGCAGCCGGATGTCATTCTCGCGGCCTATTCCGGCCTCAGCCAGTCCGACTACGAGACGCTGAGCCAGATCGCGCCTGTGGTGGCCTATCCCGTTTCCCCCTGGGCGACGGACTGGCGCGAGATGATCCGGCTGAACAGCGCCGGCCTTGGCATGGTTGCGGAAGGTGAAGCGCTGATCAAGCGCATCGAGACGGAGATTGCCGAGGTGGTCGCCGGCCATCCGCAGCTGAAGGGCAAGTCGGCAATGTTTGTCACCCATCTCGATGCCACCAATCTCAGCGTCGTCAATTTTTATACCGCCAATGACAGCCGGGTGAAGTTTTTCGCTGATCTCGGGCTCGCCTCACCGAAAAGCGTCGTGGAAGCAACGAAGCCGGGGCAGTTCGCCGCCGGTGTCAGCGCCGAGCGTGTCGATGCATTCGACGATGTCGATATTGTCGTGACCTATGGCAGCAAGCCGCTGTTCGATGCCATGCGCGCCGATCCGCTGCTTGCCCGCATGCCCGCCGTTTCCCGCGATGCCATCGTCATGCTTGGCCGCGATCCGCTCGGCACCGCGTCCAACCCAACGCCGCTGTCGATTTCCTGGGTTTTGAAGGACTATGCCGATCTTCTGGCGAAAGCAGCGGACAAATCCTCCGGGAAATCCCAATGACATTGCACGGATCCGGTAAAGGTCCGGCCGTGCTGCTTGCCGGCCGCTCCAACCGTAAACGAACGGCGTGGCTCATCGCCGTGCTGGCGCTTCTTTCCGTGCTTTGCGCGCTCTCAGTCGCCATCGGCACGCGTGATGTATCGCTGGCGGATATTACCGCAGCGCTTGCCGGCCGGGTTGAGACGGTTGCGGAAGCGGCCGTTGCGGTTCGCCTGCCGCGCACGGTGCTTGCGCTTCTGGCCGGTGCCGCACTCGGGCTGGCAGGGGCCATAATGCAGGGCGTCACCCGCAATCCGCTGGCCGATCCCGGCATTCTCGGCGTCAATATGGGTGCCTCGCTCGCCGTCGTCATCGCCATCGTCTGGTTCGGCATTGCGTCTTCACAGGCCTTCATCATTGCCGCCATCATTGGTGCGGGTCTCTCGGCCGTCTTCGTTTATGTCGTCGGTTCGCTCGGGCGCGGCGGGGCCACCCCGCTGAAACTGGCGCTTGCTGGTGCTGCCACATCGGTCGCCTTCTCGTCATTGGTTATCGCCGTGGTTCTGCCGCGCAGCGATATTGCCGGCGGCATCCGCGCCTGGCAGATCGGCGGTGTCGGCGGCGCGACCTTCGAGCGCATCGAGACCGTTCTGCCGTTTCTGGCCGCCGGTTTCGCCATCAGCCTGCTTTCGGCGCGCAGGCTGAATTCGCTGGCTCTGGGCGATGAGCTCGCCGCCGGCCTTGGCGAAAACGTCGCTGTCGCTCGAGCCGTGGCGTCTTTTGGGGCTATTTTGCTCTGCGGCGCGGCTACCGCCATTTGCGGGCCGATCGGCTTTGTCGGGCTGGTTGTGCCGCATCTGTGCCGTCTGCTCGTTGGTGTTGACAATCGCTGGCTTCTGCCGTTTTCCGCGCTCGGCGGCGCCTGCCTGCTGCTGGCTGCCGATATTGTCGGCCGCATCGTCGCACGGCCGTCCGAACTCGATGTCGGCATCGTCACCGCGCTGGTTGGTGCACCGTTCTTCATCTGGATCGTCAGACGCCAGCGGGTGCGTGAACTATGACCATGCACGCTGCCGTCATCGACACACTGGTCTTGAACCGCCGGACCCGCCAGCGCCGGCGCCGCCTTGTCATCGCCACCCTGTCGGCCCTGCTGATTGCTGCATTCGCCCTGACGCTGATGCTGGGGCAATCCTTTACGCCGCCCGGTGAGGTGATCCGCGTCTTGGCTGGCGAGGATATTGCCGGCGTCAGCTTCACCGTCGGGCAATTGCGCCTGCCGCGCGCGCTGCTCTCGGTGCTGGCCGGGCTGAGCTTTGGGCTGGGCGGCGTCGCCTTCCAGATCATGCTGCGCAATCCGCTCGCCAGCCCCGATATTATCGGCATCAGTTCCGGCGCAAGTGCCGCCGCCGTCTTCGCCATCGTCGTGCTGCAGCTGAACGGACCGCTTGTCTCGGTCTTTGCAGTCATCGCCGGTCTTGGCATTGCGCTGCTGGTCTATCTCCTGTCCTTCCGCAATGGCGTGGCCGGAACGCGGCTTATCCTTGTCGGTATCGGCGTTTCCGCCATGCTCGAAAGTTTCATCGCCTATATTCTCTCCGTCGCGCCCGCCTGGACGCTGCAGGAGGCGATGCGCTGGCTGACGGGCAGTGTCAACGGCGCCAAACTTGCCCAGACGTCGCCGCTCTTTGTCGCCCTCATTCTGTTCGGTGGGTTACTTTTGAGCCGCGCGCGTGATCTTGAGGCGTTGCGGCTCGGCGATGATGCCGCCGCCGCGCTGGGCGTGCGGGTTGGGAAAACGCGCATCATCGTCATCATCGCCGCCGTGGGCATGATCGCTTTTGCCACGGCCGTCTCGGGACCTATCGCCTTTGTCGCCTTCCTGTCGGGGCCGATTGCCGCGCGTATCGTCGGCAGCAACGGCTCACTGCTCATTCCCGCCGCACTTGTCGGGGCCGTGCTGGTGCTGGTGGGCGATTATTGCGGCCAGTTCCTGCTGCCGGGTCGATACCCGGTCGGCGTCGTTACCGGCGCGCTGGGCGCGCCCTATCTGATTTATCTTATCGTGCGGGTCAACCGCAGCGGAGGCTCGTTATGACCGGCCACTCCCTTTCCGTAAACGGCCTTTCGGCTGGCTACGGCGAAACCCTTATTATCGAAGGGCTGAACCTCGTCGTTCCACGCGGGAAAATCACCGTCATCGTCGGGGCCAATGCCTGCGGCAAGTCCACCCTGCTGCGCAGCATGTCGCGGCTTATCACGCCCCGCGCCGGGCAGGTCCTGCTCGACGGTAAATCCATCCATCGGCTTCCTTCGAAAGAGTTGGCGCAGCGCATGGGCCTCCTGCCGCAATCGCCGATCGCGCCGGAGGGTATCGTCGTCGCCGATCTCGTCAGCCGTGGCCGACACCCGCATCACGGCCTGTTCGCCCGCTGGTCGCGCCAGGACGACGAGGCGGTTGCGGCGGCCCTCATCGCCACCGATACGGTGGACCTTGCCGAGCGGCCGGTAGATGAACTGTCGGGCGGCCAGCGGCAACGCGTCTGGATTGCCATGGCGCTTGCCCAACAGACCGACATGTTGTTGCTGGATGAACCCACGACCTTCTTGGATATCAGTCATCAGGTCGAAGTACTGGACCTTCTGACTGACCTCAACCAGTCCCGTGAGACCACAATCGTCATGGTGCTGCACGATCTCAACCTCGCAGCCCGTTATGCCGATCATCTCGTCGCCATGACGGACGGAAAGCTGCATGTCTGCGGCACACCGGAAGAGGTGCTGACGGAAGAGAATGTCCGCCACGTCTTCGGCATCGAAAGCCGGGTCATCGAAGATCCGACCTCCGGCAAGCCGATGATGCTGCCAATCGGGCGGCATCGGGCGATGACGGGACGGCAATAAATTGTATCTCTTTAAGATACCGTTCTGTTGACTTCTGAGTGTATCGGTTTATGATACCAATATCACGAGGCCAGCAATGATCCGTTCTTTTAAAAACAAGCTGACCGCATCGATTGACGACGGATCTGTGAAGAAGGGCTTTCCCGCGGATCTCATACGCCGCGCCCAGCAGCTGCTCACGATTCTGGATGCGTCGACCACGGTTGACGACCTTCGGTCACCACCGGGTAACCGTTTGGAAAAGCTGTCCGGCGGCCGTGAAGGCCAATATTCGATTCGGATCAACAAGCAATGGCGTATCTGCTTCGTCTGGACAGACGCGGGGCCGGAAAGCGTGGAAATAACCGATTATCACTAGTCGGTTATTTTCGGAAAGCTCAGGACAAATAGGCCAAGGAGGGCCAGCGATCATGACAATCAGCAAATCGCCCCCGATCCACCCGGGCGAAATCCTGCGGGAACTCTATCTGGAGCCGCTGGGCATGTCAGCATACGCCCTTGCAAAGCACCTCAATATTCCTCGCACCCGCATAGAACGGATTGTGGGAGAGAAACTTGGTATCACCGCCGACACTGCCTTGCGCCTCGCAAAGTTTTTCAAGACCACACCGGAATATTGGCTGAACTTGCAGAACGCCTTTGACATTAAGGCCGCCGCTGCAAGGCTGGAAGCGGACCTTGCCAATATCAAAGAACTGGAAGCCGCCTAATTCTCGGCCGCCTTTCAGGTCACGGCCAAGCCGCATAAGATGGCGGCGGCAGGTTCTGCATCCGCGTTGCGGCCCGGCGGAAACGTCCGGGAGACGTGCCTTCGTTGCGGGTGAAAAACCGATTGAAGTAGCCGGGGTCCTGAAACCCCAATCGAAACGCAATTTCAGCAACTTGCAGTGAAGAGTTAAGAAGAAGGTCGCGTGCTTCGGAGATGATTTCGCGGTGAATATAGGCCTGTGGTGAAAGCCCCGTGGCCTTGTGAACCGCAAATCCCAGCCGTTCGCGGCTGACACTCAAATGTCTTGCATAATCGTCCACGCCCCATTGATCGCGCTTGTGCTGGCTTACCAGCAGGACGAACCGTTCGGTGAGGCTACCCGGCGTGGAGACGGCCGCGGCAATATCGGCCATGGCGTGCTGGCAGATGCGGATGAGGGTGACGGAGAGCAGGCTGGCGATGATCGTGTCCGAACCGGTTGTAGCGCGCACATTTTCGCTGGCGATGGTCTCGATATAACCTGCCAGTTCCTGCCGATCCTTTTCCGCTGGCGTCTGCGTCAAAATACGCTGCAATATATTGCGCACCGCGCTCGCGCTCGCGCCTGTGGGCATGGCATGGGCAAGGCCGATTTCGGTCGTCCTCAGCAGCGATCCACGACTTCCGGCATTCAGCCGCAGGCGGCCTGCGGGGGCGATGGGCAGCCAGACGAGCCCCGGTGCCGTGACAGGCAGCGTCTTTTCACCCTGCAGGATTTCTGCTTCGCCGGCGGAGAGAAGCAGCAGATGGGCACTATCCGCTTCCAGCCGCAATTCCGATACGCGCAGCGCTGAGGCGAGGGTGCGTGCGGTTATCTCAACGCGGTTGCCGGCAATCTGGCTGTACAGCGGCATTATGCCTCCAAAAGTACAATAATGCGCTACACTAGTGCATTTTATATGCGGCTGTCATTGCTAAACTTTGATCAGCGCAGGGGAAAGCCTTGAGGAGAACGGCAACCCCGAGAAGGCGCTTTGGGAGGAACATCATGAATAGTCTGAAGCGCAGAACGCTGTTCTGCCTGCTCTCCGGTGCTGCCCTGTCGGCAGTCTCTTTCGGTTATGCCAGTGCGCAGGATCGCACCTCGGTGAAGATCGGTTATGCCGTTTCAAAAAGCGGCGCCAATGCCACAGGTGCTGGCATCACCACCATTCCAAACTACAAATTGTGGGTGAAGGAGGTCAACGATGCCGGCGGCCTCACTTTGCCGGATGGCAAGCGCCTGCCGGTGGAAGTGGTTGAATATGACGACCGCTCCTCGGCCGAGGATGCGGTGCGATTCACTGAGCGTCTGGCCAGCCAGGACAAGGTTGATTTTATTCTGCCGCCCTGGGGCACGGGCTTCAATCTGGCCGTCGCACCGCTTTATGAGCGCTTCGGTTATCCGCAACTGGCAGTGACCGGCGTGACCGACAAGGCGCCCGAATTTGCCGCGCGCTGGAAGAAGAGCTTCTGGATGCTGGGCGGCGGCCATGATTATGCCAATGCGCTGGCCGACGTTTTGAAAGCCGCACGCGAGGCCGGCCAGATCAACGACAAGGTCGCGGTGATTTCCGTGGCTGACGGTTTCGGCATCGATCTCATCAAGGCCGCGCGACCGGCGCTGAAAGAAGCGGGTTTCACACTCGCCTATGACAAGACCTATCCGGTCGGCACTTCGGATTTCGCAGCACTTGTGAACGAGGCGGCGGCGAGTGGTGCGGACAGCTTCATCGCCTTTTCCTATCCGCCCGACAGTTTCGCGGTGACGAAACAGGCGCAGACGGCCCGGTTTAACCCGAAGGTTCTTTATCTCGGCGTCGGCGGTGCTTTCCCGATCTTCCCGAAGGTCTCCGATGGCAAGCAGGAAGGCGTGATCAGCATCGGCGGCGTTGATGGCAGCAGCGACAGGATCGAGGATTATTTCAAGCGCCACGAAGCCTTCATCGGCGCCAAGCCGGACAGCTGGGCAAGCGCCATCACCTATGCGAGCCTCGAAATGCTGGCCCAGTCCATCCAGCGTGTCGGCCTCGACAAGGCAGCGGTGGCAAGCGAGCTTTCGACGGGAAGCTTCGAAACCGTCATCGGCCCGGTCAAGCTTGAGGACAACCAGCTTCGCCAGCTCTGGTGGGCGGGACAATGGCAGGGTGACCGCTTTGTGGCGATTGCACCCGCAGACCGTTCAGGCGCGGCAAAGCCGGTCATTCCGAAGCCGCAATGGTGAGCCGTTGCCGGCCGGGGCTGTGAACCCCGGCCGGCAGGCTTCGGCCATGTTCCAGACTGGAGACAATCCCTTGTTTTTATCCACCCTCATTTTCGGCTTGATGCTGGGAGGGACCTATGCGCTGATCGCGCTTGGACTTTCGCTGCAATATGGCATCGCCCGCATCATGAACCTTGCTTATGGCGAAGTGCTGATTGCGGCTGCCTTCATCGCCTTCGTGCTGTTTTCCAGCTATGGCCTTTCGCCGCTCTTGTCGCTGTTCATCATCGTGCCGCTCGGTTACTGCCTGTCCTTTTTGATCTACCGTGTGATGATGCGGCCGCTGGTACGCCGTTCGGGCGGGTCCGGCCGTCTGGAAGTCGATTCCATACTGGCGACCTTCGGGCTGCTCTTCGTCATTCAGGGCATCATGCTTGTCGTGTTCGGCGGCAACTATCATTCCTATTCCTATCTCGCCGATGGCGTCGATATCCTCGGCACGACGGTGGCGCTCAACCGGCTCCTGTCCTTCTGCCTGTCGGTCGTCATCGGCGGCGGGCTTTATCTGGCGCTCACCCACAGTCGCTGGGGCCTAAACCTGCGGGCGGTGGCGCTTGCGCCCAAATCCGCGCCGCTGGTCGGTATTGATGTGAACCGGGTGGCGTCGATCGGTTTTGCCCTTGGCGGCGCACTCGCCGTGGCAGGGGGGGTGATGATCTCGATGTACCAGACCTTTTCCGCCTCCTATGGCGTGGTTTTCACCATGAAGGCGCTTGTCGTTGTTATCATGGGCGGTGTCGGCAATCTGCTCGGCGCACTGGTGGCCGGCCTGCTGCTCGGCCTCGTGGAAACCTTCGTGCTGGTTTATGTCGATCCCGGTCTCACACTTGCCGCCACCTATCTGCTTTTCCTTGTGGTGCTGCTCTGGCGTCCGGAAGGCATTTTCGCACGGAGGGGCAAATGATCCCACTTCTCATCGGCCTTGCCGCAGCTGTGTTGCTGGCGCTTTCCCCCTTCTTTTTCGATGCCTATGGCGTCGGCGTCATCATAGGCCTGCTGGGTTATGCGACGCTCGCTTCCGCCTGGGCGATGTTCTCAGGCCCGACCCGTTATATTTCGCTTGCCACCGTCGCCTTCTTCGGCGTCGGGGCCTATACGGTGGCGGTGCTGAGCGAGCTTTTGCCATGGCCGCTCGTGCTCCTGTGCGCGGCCCTTGTCGGCGCGTCGCTGGCGCTTGTCGTCGGGCTTTCCACACTGCGCGTCGCTGGCATTTATTTCGTGATCTTTTCCTTTGGCCTTGCCGAGCTCATCCGCCAGCTCATCACCTGGTATGAGGTGAATGTGACCGGCACGCTCGGGCGCTATATCTTCCTGCCGCTGGAGCCGCAGCATGTGCTTTGGCAATTGCTGGCGCTGGCTGTCATCACCCTTCTGTTATCGACGCTGATCGATCGCAGCAAGCTCGGACTGGCGCTGAAGGCAATCGGTGACGACGAGGTCGTGGCCGCCCATGCGGGCATCAATCTCGCTCGCACCAAGCTGACGCTTTTCGTGCTGTCGGCCACGATCATTACGCTTGTGGGTGCAATTCAGGCCCCGCGCTGGGTCTATATCGAGCCGGCCATCGTCTTTAATCCGCAGGTCTCGTTCCTCACCGTTATCATGGCCTTGCTTGGCGGAGCCACACGCCGCTGGGGACCCATTCTCGGTGCGGTGCCGCTGTTCCTGCTGTTCGAATGGCTGGGCGCCAACTTCCCCAACCATTTTTCCATCATCCTCGGCGCTCTCTTCATCCTCATCGTCTTTGTGTTGCCGGATGGCGTGCTGGCGGCGCTTGAGAAGTTGCGCAAAAAGGAGAAAGCCGCATGAGCGCTGTTCTCGAAATCACCGATATCCGCAAGACCTTTGGCGGGCTGAAGGCGGTGGATGGTCTTGGTCTCACAATCGAGGCCGGCGAGGTCGTCGGGCTGCTGGGGCCGAACGGTTCCGGCAAGACGACGCTGATGAACCTGATCTCCGGGGCGCTGAAGCCAACCGAAGGGTCGATCCGGCTAAAAGGGCAGGAGATTGCAGGAAGGCGGCCGGATGTGATTGCCCGCGCCGGCGTGGCGCGCACCTTCCAGCTCGTGCGGCTTTTGCCGTCGCTTTCCTTGCTCGAAAACGTCGCCGTATCGGCCATGTTTGGGCCGCAACGCCTGTCCCGTCTTGAGGCGGAGAAGGTCGCGCGGGCCTGCCTCGAAAGGATTGGCCTTGCCGGGCGGGAGACCCTGCCGGCCGGCGATCTCACCTATATCGACCAGAAACGGCTTGAACTGGCGCGTGCGCTGGCGGGCGAACCGAAGCTTCTGCTTCTTGACGAATGGCTTGCGGGCCTCAACCCCACTGAGCTGCAGGAAGGAATAGCGTTGATCCGGCGGCTGGCATCGCAGGGAACGACGATCCTGCTGGTGGAACATATCATGGCCGCCGTGCGCGCGCTCTGCCCGCGCTCCGTGGTCATGGCGGCCGGTAGCAAGATCGCCGATGGGCCGACGGCCGTGGTGCTTGATGATCCGCAGGTCATTTCCGCCTATCTGGGAGCGGCACATGCTTGAAATAGATGCACTGACAATCCGTTACGGCAAACATCTCGCGGTTGACGGCATATCGCTTAATGTCGCCAAGGGCGAAACGGTGGTGCTGCTCGGCGCCAATGGTGCGGGCAAGTCATCACTGCTGAAGGCGGTCGGCGGCATGGTTGCGCCGGCCTCTGGCGAAGTGCGCGTCAACGGCGCGTCGCTTGCCGTTGTCCCCGCCCATCAGATCGTGGAACGGGGCGTGGCGCTGGTACCGGAGGGACGCGGAATTTTCGCAGCGCTGACGGTGGAGGAAAATCTTCGTCTCGGTGCCAATCCCCGCCATGCCCGTTCAGCGGAAAAGACGACTCGCGACCATATTTTCTCGCTGTTTCCGCGCCTTGCCGAACGGCGGCAGCAGCTTGCCGGCACCATGTCCGGTGGCGAACAGCAGATGGTCGCCATCGGCCGCGCGCTGATGTCGGCACCGGATTATCTGCTGCTGGATGAGCCGAGCCTTGGGCTTGCGCCCATCGTCACGCAGGAACTTTTTGCCGCTTTGGCTGAGATCAAGAAGAGCGGCCTTTCAATTCTGCTCGTGGAGCAGAATGTACGCGAAAGCCTTGCGCTTGCCGATCGCGGTTATTTGCTGGAAGCAGGGCGGATCGTCGGGGCGGGAACGGCTGAAGCCCTGTCCGCCGATCCCGCCGTGCAACGCGCGTTTCTCGGCGGTACCACCGCCGCCATTGTCTGAACTCAGGAGAAAGACCATGCAGACTGTCAATCTTTTCATCGGCGGTGATCATTGCCCGGCCGCAAGCGGCAAGCGCTTCGAGCGCAGCAACCCCATTACCGGCGATGTGGCGACCAGTGCGGCGGCGGCAACGGTGGAGGACGCCATGCGCGCGGCCGATGCCGCGGCGGCGGCTTTCCCGGTCTGGTCGGCAACGCCGCCCGGTGAACGTCGCCGCCTGCTTCTGGCTGCCGCGCAGGCGCTTCTCGCCGCCGGGCCTGACATCACCCAGGCGATGAAGGAAGAAATTGGCGCGACCGATGCCTGGGCCGGGTTCAACGTCAAACTGGCGAGCGACATGCTGGTGGAGGCGGCAAGCCTGACCACCCAGATCAAGGGCGAGATCATCCCCTCCAACCGTCCGGGAACCATGGCGATGGCGCTGCGCCAGCCGGCCGGTGTCGTCCTGTCCATGGCGCCGTGGAATGCGCCTGTTATTCTCGGCGTGCGCTCCATCGCCACGCCGCTTGCCTGCGGCAATACGGTTGTCATGAAGACCTCGGAGCTGTGCCCGCGCACCCATGCGCTGATCATTGAAGCCGTCGCTTCGGCGGGTCTGCCCAAGGGCGTGCTCAACGCCGTCTCCAATGCGCCGGAAGATGCGGCTAAGATCGTCGATACGCTGATCGCGCATCCCGCCGTCAGACGCGTGAATTTCACCGGCTCGACCCGCGTCGGCCGGGTGATTGCCGAAACCGCCGGCCGTTATCTGAAACCCGCTTTGCTGGAGCTTGGCGGCAAGGCGCCGTTCATCGTGCTTGATGACGCCGATATCGATGCGGCTGTCGCGGCTGCTGCCTTCGGTGCCTATATGAATCAGGGCCAAATCTGCATGTCGACGGAGCGCATCATCGTGCTCGACAGCGTTGCCGATACATTTGTGGAGGCCTTCGCCAAAAAAGCTTCGAGCCTCAAAGCCGGCGATCCGCGTGAGGGCAAAACACCGCTTGGCTCGCTGGTCAGCGCCGAAGCGACCTCCCGCATCCGGGCGTTGGTGGATGACGCCGTCTCGAAGGGCGCACGGCTGGTCGCCGGCGGCGGTGGCAACGGCACGATGGTGGATGCGATCGCCGTCGATGGCGTTACCCCGGCCATGCGGCTTTATGCGGAGGAAAGCTTCGGCCCCGTCGTCTCCATCATCAGGGCCGGCAGCGTGGATGAGGCCGTGAGCATCGCAAACGAAACCGAGTTCGGTCTTTCCGCCGCGATTTTTGGCAGGGATCAGGCACGGGCGCTTGCCATCGCAGGGCGCATCGAAAGCGGCATATGCCACATCAATGGCCCGACCGTTCACGATGAGGCGCAGATGCCTTTCGGCGGTGTCAAGGCATCCGGTTACGGCCGTTTTGGCGGCACTGCGGGCATTGCGGAATTCACCGAGCTACGCTGGGTCACGTTGCAGGACGGGCCGCTGCATTATCCCATCTGAACCGGAAACGGTACAGGCTGGCGGGCGGCGTCACCGCCGCTCGTCGATCAGCCAGCCGGTGAGTTTCCTCACCGCGCTGTCGCTGCTTTTCGGCCGCATCAGCCAGTAACCGCGCCCCGGCGCATCAAGGCTCGGGCCGGCCGTCACCAGCACGCCGGCTTCGAGCAACGGATCGACCAGCCCGGCCCAGCCGAGTGCAAAACCCTGCTCACCGATGGTTGCCTGCACCACCATCGTGTAATTGTTGAAGCTGATATCGCCGCCATCATGCTCCGCACCGCGATGCACGCCGAAATGCTTGAAATAGGCAGCCCAGTCGAACCAGTGCGCCTGTGACGTGTTTTCGAGGTGGATGAGTTTATGGCGTGAAAAATCAGCGACACCCGCCGGTGCCGGCGTTTCCGCCAGGAGCGCCGGCGAGCAGACCGGCGTGACCTTTTCCGAAAGCAGCAATACCGCTCCTTCGCCCGCCTCCTGCCGCGTGCCGAAAATCACCATCACGTCGCTGTCGTGTTTGCCCTGGCCAAGTGGGTCCTGCGTGGCGACGATCTGGATGTTGATGTCGGGGTTGAGCGCGCGAAATCCGTGCATGCGCGGGATGAGCCACAGGGACGAAAAGGCATAGTCCGTGTGCAGACGGATGGTCTGGCGTTCCTCCGTCCGGCGAAGCTGCTGCGCCAGAAGGTCGATGGCGTCGACATTGCGCGAGACGATCTCGAACAGCCTCTGGCCCTCCGTCGTCAGTTCTATGCCGCGATGTCTGCGCTGCACGAGCGCCACGCCCAGTTCCTCCTCCAGCCTGCGGATCTGATAACTGACGGCCGGCTGGGTCAGCCGCAGGGATGCAGCCGCCGCCGTCAGGCTGCCGCGGCGGGCAACCTCGGTGAAAATGCGCATCCATCCCAGATCAAGCGGCCGGTCTGACATTAAAATTCCTTATATCAGTCATCGAAAAATACCCGCTTCACAGGCAAAAGCAACGTGGTGTTCAATAAACTGGATTGATAAAAGGGGAGCCGCAATGAAAACCATTTCTCATCTGCATCGCATCGCCGCCGGTCTCATTCTGTCCGTGGCGGCCTTCTCCACCCCGCTTCAGGCGGCCGATGACGCGACCTGCAAGACGATCCGTCTTAGCGATCCCGGCTGGACCGACATCACCGCCACCAATGGCGTTGCTTCTGTCCTGCTCGATGCGCTGGGTTATGAGGCTGACGTCAAGACGCTGTCGGTGCCGATCGGGTATCAGGCGATGAAGAACGGTGAGATCGACGTTTTCCTCGGCAACTGGATGCCGGCGCAGAAATCCTTCGTGGACGATCTGAATGCCGCCAAGGCGGCCGAGGTGATGACGAAGAACCTCGAGGGCGCCAAATTCACATTGGCAGTGCCGGCCTATATGGCGGAAAAGGGCGTCAAGGATTTTGCCGATCTAGCCAAACATGCCGACGAATTCGAAAGCAAGATTTACGGCATCGAGCCCGGCGCACCGGCCAACCAGAATATCCAGAAGATCATCGACGCCAATGATTTCGGCCTCAAGGGCTGGCAGCTCGTCGAATCCGGCGAACAGGCGATGCTGGCGCAGGTGGAACGGGCGGGCAGGGACAAGAAGGCGGTGGTCTTTCTCGCCTGGGCACCGCATCCGATGAATGAGAAGATCGATATCGCCTATCTCTCCGGTGGCGACGCCTATTTCGGCCCGAATTTCGGTGGTGCTGAGGTCTATACGCTCGTGCGCACCGGCTGGCCGCAGCAATGCCCGAATGCGGCGACGCTGTTCAAGAACCTGAAGTTCGATATCGGCATGGAAAACACGCTGATGGGCTCTATTCTTGGCGGCGAGGATTCCAAAGCGGCGGCATCTGCCTGGCTGAAAGCCAATCCAAAAGTGCTGGATGGCTGGCTGCAGGGCGTTACCACGCTGGAGGGCAAGCCGGGTGCGGACGCCGTCAAAGGCAAGCTTGGTCTTTAAGCCGGAAAATCGACATGCCGCGTCCCAATATCCTGATCCTGATGGCCGACCAGTTCAACGGGACGTTTTTTCCCGATGGCCCGGCCGATTTTCTCCACGCACCCCATCTGAAAACATTGGCGAAGCGGTCTGTCCGCTTCGCCAACACCTATACGGCAAGCCCGCTCTGCGCACCGGCCCGGGCGTCCTTCATGTCCGGGCAATTGCCCAGCCGGACGCGGGTTTATGACAATGCCGCCGAATTCGCGTCCGACATACCGACCTATGCACATCACCTGCGGGCGGCTGGTTATTACACCGGCCTTTCGGGAAAGATGCATTTCGTCGGGCCGGATCAGCTGCATGGCTTCGAAGAGCGCCTGACGACGGATATCTATCCCGCTGATTTCGGCTGGACACCTGATTATACCAAGCCGGGTGAGCGGATCGACTGGTGGTATCACAATCTCGGTTCGGTGACTGGCGCAGGCGTCGCCGAAATCACCAACCAGATGGAGTATGACGACGAGGTGGCCTATCACGCCACCCGCAAGCTTTACGACCTGTCGCGTCGTCTCGATGACCGGCCGTGGTGCCTGACGGTCAGCTTCACCCATCCGCACGACCCCTATGTGGCGCGGCGCAAATTCTGGGATCTCTACGAGGATTGCCCGGCGCTGGACCCCGAGACGGAAGCGCTTTCCTTCGACGAACACGACCCGCATTCGAAACGGCTGCTGGAAGCCTGCGACTATCGGGCTTTCGATATTTCGCCTGAAGAGATACGCCGTGCGCGGCGCGGTTATTTCGCCAATATCTCCTACATCGACGAAAAGGTCGGCGAAATCCTCGACGTCCTGAAGGCGACGCGGATGGAAGAGGATACGATCATTCTCTTCCTGTCGGACCATGGCGATATGCTGGGCGAGCGTGGCCTGTGGTTCAAGATGTGTTTCTTCGAAGGTTCTGCCCGCGTGCCGCTGATGATCGCCGCACCCGATTGGCAACCGGCTTTGATCGATGCCCCTGTCTCGACACTCGATGTCACGCCGACGCTGTGTGGGTTGGCCGGGCTGGATATCACCTCGCTTAAACGCTGGACGGATGGCGAGGATCTGGCGGCGCTGGCTACGGGAACCGGCGGTCGTGGCCCGGTGCCGATGGAATATGCCGCCGAAGGCTCCATCGCGCCGCTCGTTGCCCTTCGCGACGGCCGCTACAAGCTGTCGGTCTGCGAGGCTGATCCGCCGCTGCTTTACGATCTCGAGGCCGATCCGGAGGAACGCACCAATCTTGCCCAAGATCCCGCTTTCAGCGATGTGCTTTCATCGCTTTCGGCAGAGATTGGTCGGCGTTGGCAGTTGCCGGTGTTCGACGCCGCCGTTCGCGAAAGTCAGGCGCGGCGGTGGGTGGTCTACAAGGCGCTGCGTAATGGCGCCTATTATCCGTGGGACTACCAGCCCTTGCAAAAGGCCTCGGAACGCTACATGCGCAACCATATGGACCTCAACGTGCTGGAGGAAAACCAGCGTTTTCCGCGCGGAGAGTGAAACAGGCAGGATGCCTCAAGCGGCGGCGGTCACCCTTGGTGCACCGCCAGCCGCCTGCACGGCAAGGCTGCCAGCGGCTACCCCGGCTTTGAGGCATTGCTGCTCATCCTGCCCCTGAAGCCATGCATCAAGAAAACCGGCATTAAAGGCATCGCCTGCGCCAGTTGTGTCGATGACCGGCACTTTCTGGGCTGCCATATGCTGCAGCCCCATCTGAGAGGAAACCCACGCGCCCTGCGCGCCGCCCTTCAATGCCACGACGGGAAACGTCTCTGATAGGGCGCGGATCGCTGTTTCCGGGTCAGAATGACCGGTGATCGCTTCGGCCTCTTCGAGATTGGGCAAGAACACGTCGACGCCGGTACAGGCCCTGAGCAGGCCTTTGTCGTAAATCAGCGCTGCATCCCAGCTCGGGTCGAGAGAGACTGACAATCCGCTCGCCCTGGCGCGCGAGACGAGATCGGGAACCTCGTGCAGGGTAGCGAATTCGGCAATGTGCAGATGCCGTGCCTTGTCCCACGCAAAGGCGGCATCCAGTGTTGAAGGACGGGCCGCACCGGCGCGGCGCGTCAAAAATGCCCGGTCCTGACCAACCACTGTCGCTACCGTGACTTGCGGTCCGGCATCTGTTGCATGTTCCAGAAACTGCAGGTCGACGCCGCTTTGCGCCATTTTCCCGCCGATATCGCGCGAAAACGTATCGGTGCCGAGCCTCGCCAGCAGCGCAACCGGTCGGCCTATGTGGGCGAAATGTGCGGCGGCAATGAAGGCTCCGCCGCCGGCGGCAATTTCCATGTCGCGGGCAAACAGTTCCCGGCCGAGCACGGGCAATTCATCGAGCCCGGTGAAAATGAGGTCGCAATAGATCCGGCCGACGCTGATGACGGCTGCTTTTTCTGTTGTCATCATGCGCGGCCCAGAAGCTTTTCCGTTTTGGCATCGAAAAGATAAAGCGAACCTCGCTCCGCATGGCATTGCAACCGGCTGCCGACAACGGGAATGGATTTGCCTCTGGCGGTGGCAATCACCGAGGTCGTGTCGGTATCCAGATGAACAAGCGTCTCCGGCCCGAGCGGTTCGACCGCCGTTACCGTTCCCTCAAGCGTAAACGTTCCCTGTGCAGCACCATTCTCGCCGACCAGCAGATCATGAGGCCGGACGCCGATCAGAAGTTCGCCCGTGGCGGAGAGTGCAACGCTGCTGGTTGTTTTGGTTCCTCGCAACAGGTTCATCGAGGGGCTGCCGATGAAGCGGGCGGTAAATACATCGACAGGCGTTTCGTAAAGTTCCGTCGGTGTGCCGACCTGCAGGATATGGCCGTCCTTCATCACCACGATCCGGTCCGCCATGGTCATGGCTTCCACCTGATCATGGGTGACGTAGACGGTTGTCGTCTTAAGACGTTGATGCAAGCGCTTGATTTCAATGCGCATCTGCGAACGCAACTGGGCGTCGAGATTGGACAGTGGCTCGTCGAACAGAAAGGCTGCGGGATCACGCACCATGGCTCGGCCGATGGCGACGCGCTGGCGCTGGCCGCCCGACAGGGCCGCGGGACGACGGTCCAGCAGGGCTTCAAGCCCCAGTACCCGGCCGGCCTCTTCGATGCGGCGGTTCTTTTCCGTCTTGTCGAGTTTTGCAGTGTAAAGTCCGAAACCGATATTCTGGCGAACCGTCATATGCGGGTAGATCGCATAGTTCTGGAAGACCATAGCGATGTTGCGCTGTTTCGGTTCTTTCTCGTTGACGACGTTTCCGGCGATCTTCAGCGTGCCGTCGGAAATCTCCTCCAGCCCGGCGATCATGCGCAGCGTGGTGGATTTTCCACAGCCGGAGGGGCCGACGAAAACGACGAATTCGCCGTCTTCAATGGCCAGGTCTATGCCTTTGACCGCCTCGACCTTGCCGTAGCGCTTCACGAGTTGATTGAGTTCGATTGTCGCCATTATCGCGCTCCCGTCAGGGCGGTGAATTTCTCTGCCAGTTCGGCGGCCTTCGCCGCTTCATGGTTGGTGGATTGTTGTGCCTCAGCCTCAAATGCACCAAGCTTGCCGCGATAGGCTGCAAACGCCTCCCGCATCGGTTCAGGCGCCGGGCCGCCGAAACGGCTGCGCACCGCGACGAAGTGCTCCGGCGAGACGATCTGCCTGAACTTTTCCTCGTCGATGCCGGTCTCGCGTCCTGTCAGTTCACTGAAAGCCCTAAGGAACGGCTGGTAACCGTCATTCGGCAGATCGCCCTTCAGCGCGACGACGCTTTTGGCGACGGTCGCGGCGATTTCATGGGCCTGGCGGAAAGACAGGTCTTCGATGCGGACAAGCGAATCCGCCAGTTCCGTGATGGTGATGCAGGACCGGCGGATATTCTGGTCGACCCGTTCGGGATCGATGCTGATCTGGCCGACGAGGCTGGCGAGAAGATCGAGAACCCGGCCGGCGGAAGCGAAGGCCTCGTAACCCATGCCCTGGGTTTCGCCTTCGCTGTCGTTCATGTCGGTGAAGGGCGTGTTGTGCATCACGTCAAGCATGGTCCGCGCCCGGCCGAATGTCTGGCTGGCGAGGTGGCGCAGATGTTCGATCGGCACCGGGTTGCGCTTCTGCGGCATGATCGAGGAAATCTGCACCAGCGAATTCGGCACGTAGATCTGGCCGACTTCGAAGCTCGTCCAGAACTGGAAATCCTGAATGAGCCTGCCGAGATGCAGGAACATCAACTCGATCGCGCCATAGGTCGCCGTCGTATAATCGACGGCGGCGATGCAGGAATAGGAATTGCGCAGCGGTGCGGCAAAGCCCAGCAGTTCGGCAACCCGCGCCCGGTCGATTGGGAATCCCGATGTGGTGATGGCGGCAGCGCCCATAGGCGAAAGATCGACGATACGGCGGGCCTCCGCGAAGCGGTCAATATCCCGGATCAACACTTCGATGGCGGCGGAGAGATAGTGGCCGAAGGTGGTGGGCTGGGCCGGCTGCCCATGCGTATAGGCCACAATCAGCGTGGATTGATTACGCTCGGCGGCATCGATCAGCGCTTTCAGCAGAACACGCGCCTTGGCGGTGAGCGTGTCGATCTTGTCCTTGAGGCCGATCTTGAACAGTGTGTGATCGATATCGTTGCGCGAACGGGCCGTGTGCAGGCGGCCGGCGACATCGACGCCGATGCGGGCTTTCAGTTCCTTCTCGATCAGGAAGAAGAAATCCTCGACTTCGCCGGTATAGACCAGTTCAGATGGTTCGATGGTCCTGTCGATATCCTCAAGCGCGCCGGCGATTTTGGCCGCCGTTTCGGCGTCCAGAATGCCGGTTTCGCGCAACATGACCAGATGGGCGCGGTCTATGCGGCGGAAACCGTCGACATGGTGGTTCTTGGCGCCGTCGAACAGCGGGCGCAGCACCGTTTCCTTGTAGGCAGGGTCGGGAAACTTGCTGGTATCCGACAGGCGCGGGTTGATATCGGCCATGATATTATCCTTTCAGGCCCGCCAGCATCACACCGCGCACGATGTAGCGTTGCAGGACGATGAAGACGATGAGGGTAGGGATGGTCGCAATGGCTGCGCCCGTCATGATCATTTCCCACTGGATTTGCTGTTCCACCGCGAAGCTCGATAGCCCGACCGGCAGGGTGTAGAGTTCTTTGCTTGTCGTGACGATCAGCGGCCAGAAGAACGCCGTCCAATTGCCGAGGAAGGTGAAGATGGCGAGCGCCGAAAGCGCAGGCGTCACCAGCGGCAGGGCGACCTTCCACCAGATCTGAAACTCGTTCAGGCCGTCAACGCGCGCGGCTTCAAGGAAGTCGTTCGGAACCGTCTCGAAAAACTGCTTCATCAGGAAGGTGCCGAAGGCCGTCATTATTCCGGGGAACATGATGCCCCAGTAGCTGTCGAGCCAGCCCAGCTGGCTGGACATCAGATACCATGGGATAACAAGCATTTCCGTCGGTATCATCAGTGTGGAAAGAATGGCGAGGAAGATGAAATAGCGCCCGCGAAACTCGAATTTCGCCAGGGTATAACCGACCAGACTGTCGAAAAAGCAGTTGGAGACAGTGACCAGGACCGCAACCAGCGTCGAGTTGAAGAACCAGCGCAGGAAACGGCCATCGGCCATTACGGTCATGTAGTTTGCGATTGTCGGTGCAGCGGGAATGAGCCTGAGATCATAGACCTGATCCGCCGTCTTGAACGAGGTCGCGAACATGAACAGCAGCGGCGAAACCATGATCAGGCCGCCGATGAACAGCAGCGTCCAGGCGAGGATGCGGCCGGGGCGGATGCGGGCGTGGGAGAGTGGCAAGGCTTCGCTCATTTCTTTTCCCTCAGCACCCAGAGCTGGACCAGCGACACGACAAGAAGAATGGTGAAAAGAACGACCGTCTGCGCAGCGGCATAACCCATCGCATAGGAATTGAATGCGGTCTGGTAGATCATCAGCACCAGCGGTTTGGTGGAGCCGAGCGGCCCGCCCGGATCGTTGGTTGTCATGTTATAGACCTGGTCAAAAATACGGAGGAAACCGATCGAGGAAAACACGACAAGGAAAACGGTGGTGGGTTTCAGAAGCGGAAGCGTGATCTTGCGAAGGATCGCCCATTCACCCAGACCGTCGATGCGGGCGGCTTCGTAGAAAGTCGTTGGAATGGCGCGCAGGCCGGCCATGAAGATGATGATCTGGAACCCGAGCCCCGCCCAGATGGCCGTTACCATGACGGAATAAAGCGCCTGATCGGTGGAGCGGATAAATGGCTGCTGGGGAATGCCGATCATGCCGAGCACGTCGTTGATGATGCCGATGGGCGGCGGCTGATAAAACCAGCGCCAGACCCAGGCCATCGCCGCTGCGGTGGTCAGGTAGGGCAGAAAATAAAGCGCGCGGATGAAACCGTGCAGAATGCGCACCCGGTCGAGATAAAAGGCAATGACGAAAGCCAGCACGAGGCTGATCGGCGTGCCGACGATAAGATAGGTGAAGGTATTCTTGAACACCTTCCAGAATTGCGGGTCCTTGAACAGCTTGACGTAGTTGGCAATGCCGATGAACTTTGCCGGCCGCAGCAGGTCCCAGTTGGTGAAGGACAGGTAGAAGGCCTGCAGCGTCGGGTAAAAACGGATGACGCTGTAAAACAGGATCGGGATTGCCAGAAAGCTCCAGATCCACAAAAGCCGTTTGGTACGCATGGAAAGGCGATCTCCGAAGGAGCCGCCGGGGCGGCCGGATGCCGCCCCCTGTTGATCTATCGCTGTCATGTCTGAACCTGCGGTTTTCAGGGTTTCGCCGCGTCGATGATTTCCTGCTCGGCCTCGGCGGCCTGCTTGATGGAATCTTCGACCGACTGACCTTCGAGCAGGACCCGGTTGGTCATGTCGATGGCGTTCTGCCGCTGGGCGGCTTCATCCATGAACAGCGTTGTATGGGCATATTCCAGACCCTTCAGGAACGGTGCGTAGATCGGGTCCTTCAGGTTTTCTTCGGTCAGCGCCGCTGAGCGCCGCGCCGGCAATTCGCCCACCGTCTTCAGCCAGATCGCCATGGCCTCAGGCGAGGAGATATAGGCGAGGAACTTCTTGGAGGCCTCAAACTCTTCACCTGTTGTCTTGGCGCTGATGCCGTTGGCGAAGTAGCTGGCATAGTTGGAGCGGATATTCTTGTCATTGGTGGGAAGTTCGGTCACGCCCCACTCAAAATCCTTGATGGTGCGGAACGAGCCCAACCGGAAGGTGCCGTCGATGGTCATGCCGGCTTTGCCAGCGCGGAACGCGGCCTGACCTTCATCCATGAAGCCGACCTGGCCGATTTTCTTTTCAAGCTGCAGGCTGGTGTAGAATTTCAGCGCCTGCACGCCGGCCTCGCTGTTATAGGTAACCTTCTGGTCGTTGTCGGTGTAGGGTTCGCCACCATATTGGCGAATGAGGATCTCACGCCACCACTGGTGATCCTGGCCGCCCATGTCGAGCGTGGAGCCGGCGACCGTCAGGTTTCCGGCGGCGTCGTGCTTGGCGATCTTTTCCGCCGCGGCAACGAATTCGTCGAGCGTCTTCGGCGGATTGGCAGCGTCCAGCCCGGCCTCGGTAAAGAGCTTCTTGTTGTAGAAGAGCGCCAGCGAGCGAACCGCCGTCGGCAGGCCGTAATAATCGTCGCCGCGCTTCATGGCGCTGACGATCGGGAAGAATTCACTCTCGATCTTGTCATGCGGGAAAGCATCTTTAGGCAGCGGTTGCAGGATGCCGCCGGCCGCGAACTTGTCCAG
The DNA here is from genome assembly GCF_017313405.1 of Agrobacterium burrii. Lineage (NCBI taxonomy): Bacteria > Pseudomonadati > Pseudomonadota > Alphaproteobacteria > Hyphomicrobiales > Rhizobiaceae > Agrobacterium > Agrobacterium burrii. The sequence continues at coordinate 35,190 of NZ_JAFLNA010000017.1, read as the reverse complement.
CCAGCCATAGAATAGCTGCATCACGTCAGGGCCTTTGCCGGAAAGATTGGCGGCGATGACGCGCGTCTGGTAATCGGCGTAAGGAAAGGTCACCTGCTTGACGGTGATGTCAGGATTGGCCTTCTGGAATTCCGCGATCAGCTCATCCATGGCCTTTACGCGTGTGTCGAAGACATATTGCCAATATTCGATTTCAACCGCCTGCGCGGCGTTGAATGCAAATGTGCTGAAACCGGCGACCAAGCCGGCGAACAGAGTTGCCCTGCGCATGTAACCCTCCATTTCCTCCGTCCGGTCTTCCGGATGCGGAGTGATCGTTCCCTTTATCCGCGCTTTCGCGCGCGCTCATTGACTCGTCCGGCAACGGGAATTTTCCTGTCCCGTCCCCCATGTGAGCCTGACCCCCGGTCGTCCTCTACGGTTCTCCGAACACGGGCATTTGTCAATAAGATAATTTACTTGAATTATTATATTGCGCTTATCGTCATTTGGACGTTATGAATTTTCTATGGGACGGGGAAATTGAAGAGATGACGGTGCACACGGTGGATGCCTATCCCGTAGCAATCGGAAAAAATCCTGAGCGGAGCCGCGAGCATAACAGGCGAGTCGTCCTCGACCTCGTCAGGCGGCACGGATCGCTCGGCCGCGCCCAGATCGCCAAGATCACCCATCTGACAGCCCAGGCGGTTGCCAATATCGTCGATGAGCTGGTGGGTGAGGAGTTGCTGAAGGAACTCGGCCGCCGCCGCACCGGCAGGGGTCAACCGCCGATCCAGTTCGCTGTCAATCCGGATGGCGGCGCGACGATCGGTGTGGAAATCGCCGCCGACCATATGGTCACCGTCGGCCTTGATCTTGCCGGAGCGCTGCGCACCCATCGCGTCACGCCGCTTAAGGACACCACACCGGAGGCCATATTCAAGGCCTTTGCCGCCGAGCATGCGGCTGTTGCGAAAAATCTCGGATGCAGACTGCTCGGCACCGGCGTCGTCATGCCGGGGCCTTTTGAGATCGATGGCATGACATCGGTGGGGCCAACGACCCTTTCCGGCTGGGGCGGCATTGATGCCCGCCAGATGCTGAGTGATGCCTGCGGCCAGCCGGTGGTGGTGGAAAATGACGCGACAGCCGCTGCTGTCGGCGAGCGACTGTTCGGCGCGGGGCTGGCGATCCCCAATTTCTGCATGATCTATTTCGGCGTCGGTATCGGTCTTGGCATCATTCAGGACGGCTCGCCCTATCGCGGTGCATTCGGAAACGCCGGCGAAATCGGCCATGTGACGGTCTCGCCGAAGGGAAGGCCTTGCCCTTCCTGCGGGCAAAGAGGGTGTCTGGAAGCCTATGCGTCGGTCTACGTGCTGAAGGAGAAACTCGTTAGCGCCGGTGTCGTGGATACGGAGCTTGACGATCTTGACGCCCTGTTCAAGGCGGGCAATCCCGTGGTGATGGAGTGGATCGACGAGGCCGCCGCCCATCTCGCGCCGATGATTGCCATGCTGGAGAACATTCTCGATCCGCAAACAGTCATCCTCGGCGGTGCGCTGCCGGAGGTCATTATCAGCGAAATCATTCAGCGCATGGGGGATTTGCCGACCTCGGTCGCAAGCCGGCGGCAGCGGGAACTGCCGCGTGTCATGCACGGCAAATCCGGGCAGTTGACCGCCGCCCTTGGCGCTGCGGCACTGCCGCTGTTCGACATCGTTACACCAAAACTGGAGACATCCCCGGGAGCCGCAGCACAGGCGCCGGGCTGAATATTGGAGGAGACCGCCCATGCTTACCCCTCGGGAGCGCATCGAACGGCAGATGGCCGGTCCGTGGCTCATTCGCCTGCACCGCAAGCTGAGCGCGCTGAAATCCACCGCCACCGTCATGCATACCGGGGCGCATCCGGATGATGAGCAGAACGGCCTTCTTGCCTATTTCCGCATGGAACTGGGCATGCGGATCATCATTGCCTGTTCGACACGCGGCGAGGGCGGGCAGAACGCGCTGGGGCCGGAAAGGCTGGGCGCGCTTGGCGTCATTCGCTCGCGGGAACTCGAAGAGGCCGCCCGTGTCATCGATGCCGACATAAGCTGGCTCGGCCACGGACCGGCCGATATGATCCACGATTTCGGCTTCTCCAAGGATGGCGACCAGACCTTCGGCCGCTGGGGGCAGCAGCGCATCGTTGAGCGGCTGGTGCGGGCCTATCGCAAGGAACGGCCCGATATCGTCATCCCGACATTTCTGGATGTGCCGGGGCAGCACGGGCATCACCGCGCCATGACGCGGGCTGCAAGAAGCGCGATTGCGCTGGCGGCCGATCCTTCTGCTTACCCTGAACATTTTTCCGAGGGGCTGAAGCCCTGGAAGGTGGCGAAGTTCTACCTTCCGGCATGGTCGGGCGGTGGTGATACCTATGATGACGAAGTACCGCCGCCGGAAACGACACTGACGATCAATGCGGCCGGCAGGGAGCAGGCGACCGGTGCGGAATATGACCGGATCGGCGAATGGTCACGTTATTACCATGCCTCGCAGGGAATGGGGCACTGGCCGAAGCGGGCGCAGGAACTCTGGCCGCTTCATCTTGAACTCTCTGACGCCGCCAATCGAGAAGAAGGATCGATCCTCGACAACCTGCCATCGACGCTTGCTGCCCTTGCCGGCGTTGCGGGGCTTGATGCCGAATCCCAAAAAGCGCTGGTCGAGGCCGAACAGGCCATCAACCGGGCGATTGCGGCCTTTCCCGATACGCCGGAAATCACTCAATCACTGCTTGATGCGGCGACCCTTCTGCAAAAGGTGGATGAAGCCGTGCCAAGCGAATTCAGGGACTTGCACGGCCACAGGATCGCGCGCAAGCGAGCCGAGGTTGATGCTGCCATTCTGACCGCGCTCAATCTTTTCGAGCGGGCCTATGCCGAGCCGGCGGAGATCGTTCCGGGTGGGGAAACGTCGCTTTATGTGGACCTTTCCGACCGGGCGGCAGAATTCGACGTCGAGGTCACACCTGTTCTTCCGAGTGGTGTGTTTTCATCCGTCAAGTCACTTGGCAGGACGGTTGTTTTTTCCCTCGCCGCGGATCAAACCGCGGTTGTTTCAGGTCTCTATCAGCAGGACTGGAAAGCCGCAGGCGGCAACGGCCATGGTTTCGTGCGTGTGGCTGCAACGCTTGAAGGACGGGAGGTTTCTGCCCTCTTCGATCTGGAAGAACCGTTTTTCGTTACGCCGGCGCAGTCGCTCACACTTTCGCCGGATGCTTTTCTCGTTCCGGCGGGACAAGGCCGGGACACACATGTGTTTCAGGCCCTTGTGAAAGGCGCGGATACACCGCTGTCATTCAGGAGCGCCGGCGGCTGGAATGTGAAAAAATCGGGAGACGACTGGATTGCCGAACGTGCAGGCGAGGGCGCGGCGGGGCTTTCACAGCTTGAGGCGTTTTCCGGGTCGCAGCCGGCTTTCCAGATCACCCCTATCGCCTATCCGCATATTGGCCGGGCGCGGTTTCTGGCCCCGTCCGTTCTAAAAATCCTGTCGCTGGACCTCAAGCTGCCCAAGGGCGCGCGGATCGGTTATGTCGGCGGCGGTGCGGACCGGGTCGGTTCATGGCTGTCGCGCATGGGCCTCGATGTTACCGAACTCGACGCGCAGGCGCTCGGCGGCGATCTCTCGTCATTCACGACAATTGTCGTCGGCATATTCGCCTTCGGCATCCGTAGGGATCTCACTGCTGCGACGGAGAAGCTTCACCGTTTTGTCGAAAACGGCGGCCATCTGGTCACGCTTTATCATCGGCCGACCGATGGATGGAACCCGGAGACAACGCCGGTCCGGCGTCTTGAAATCGGCAAGCCGTCCCTGCGCTGGCGGGTAACGGACCCGAAGGCGGAGGTGACGGTGCTGTTGCCCGATCATCCGCTGCTTGTCGGCCCCAACATCATCGACGCTGCCGACTGGGCAGGCTGGGACAAGGAGCGCGGGCTCTATTTCGCCTCGCGCTGGGATGATGTCTATGAGCCATTGCTTGCCATGCATGATGTCGATGAGCAGCCGCTGAAAGGCGCGCTGGTCTCGGGCGTCATCGGCAAGGGCCGGCACACCCATACCAGCCTCGTGCTGCACCACCAGATGGACAAGCTGGTGCCGGGGGCGTTTCGCCTTATGGCAAACCTCGTGCAACCGGCGTGAATGGCCACGGCCAAAGCGAAAAACGAGAAGACCCGCGCGAAACCGATACGCGCGCGGGTATCGGCTGGCTGTTGCTGGACATGACGCTTGTTGCGGGTGGAATGACGGCGCTCGTCAAGGCGCAGGGCGTTACCTATCCCGCCTTCCAGCTTGTCTTTATCCGGGCGATGATCGGCCTGATCTTCATTCTGCCGCTCATCTGGCGGCATCGCATGGAGATGCTGCGTGTCAAATATCCCTGGCGCAACCTCTTCCGCATCTGCTGCAACGCCATCGCGCTCACCAGCAATTTCATCGCCATCACCCTGCTGCCGCTTGCCACCGTCAACGCCATCGGCTTCTCCCGACCGCTGGTGACGATGGCGATGGCCGTTGCCTTTCTCGGCGAAAGGGTGAGTCGATATCGCTGGGCGGGGGCCTGCCTTGCCTTTGCCGGGGTGCTCGTTGTCATCGGGCCGGGTGGGGCGGAGTTTAACGCCGGCGTGCTTGTCGTCCTTGTTTCGGTGGTGTTCGGCGCACTTGCGGTGATCCAGACCCGGGCGCTGCGGCAGGAAAACACCACGGTCATGATGGTGTTTTATACCGTCGGCCTCGCCGTCATCACTGCGGTTCCGGCGATCTGGACGTGGAAGCCGGTTGCGCCGCTCGACTGGGGTCCGTTGCTGGCCATTGGGCTTCTGGCGCAGATGGGGCAATATTGCTTCCTGCGGGCCTATCGTATCGCCGATGCCAGCGTCCTTGCACCGGTCAGCTATCTCTCGATCCTGTTCGTTACGGCTGTTGGATATTTCCTGTTTGACGAAGTGCCCGAAACCGGCGTCGTGCTCGGCATCGCCATCATCCTCGTTTCGTTGCAGTCCACCGCAATTGTGGAATATGTTTCGAAGACGCTGCGCCGCCGGAAATAACGGACACGCCCTTACCTCTGGAATTCCATGACCCTCAGCCGGATCCAGTTCAAGGTCGCGAGTTTGGCGCGATCGTAAAAGGAACGGGCGAAGCGCACATAACGCATGATCCAGGCGAGCCAGGCATAGGTGAGGAGCTTTTCCCTGCCCGCGTGATAGATGCGTTCGACGATCAGGAAGGTTGCCAGATGGGCAAGGATCGTCACACCGATCCCGGTCTTGATTGAACCATGGGCAATCAGGAGAAGGCCGATGATCTTCATGGGTTCGGCAATGGCGAAGGGCACGGCGAGACAGAGAAGAATGGCGAGCCGCGGCAATCCGGCAATCCGGTTTTCCAGTCGCCTGATGAATGTCAGGCCGGATATGGCCCTGATGACAGGCCGATAAAGCGGCCGGAAAATGCCGTCGAGAATCAGGGCAAATACGATGATTGCCCTGATGGGAAAGACGAGGATCGTGCGGATTTTGCTGTTCACCTCAGCCGGTCTCCAAAGAGGTTGTTCCGTCCATTCTTAATCGCCTGAAACGTGGCAAAAGGAAGTTGTTTTTTCAGGTTCAGTCCTGCCGAACGCTTGCATACATACCGGTGGTGCGAAATTCGCTGGGGTTGGTGCCATAGAGCCTGCGGAAGACCTTGGAAAAATAGTTCGGGTCCTCGAAACCGCACAGCACGGACACTTCCTTGACGGGAATATTTCCGGCTGTCGTCAGCAGTTTTGCCGCCCGCCGCAATCGCCGCTGCAGCACGAATTCAGCCGGCGGCAGGCCTTCGCTCGCCGTGAAGATGCGGGAAAAATGCGCGCGGCTGAGGCCGGCCACCGCCGCAAGGTCGCTGACCGAAAGCCGCTCGCCCAGATGGCTGTCTATATAGCTCAACACCTGTTGCAGTGTGCGATATTCGCCGCCGAAAGAGGGATGCGAGCCGAAGACATCGTCATAAAGCGTCATCGCCGCTTCATAGGCAACGGCGGAGGCGGCGCCCGGCGTCTCCGCGCCATTGACGAGGCGCGAGCAGCATTCGGCAAGGTGATCGACGGTTTCGGACTGGAGCTTGAGGATCGGGCCAGTGACGGCGAGGATGTTGCGGTGAATGCGCAGGGCTTCCTCGCCATTCATGGAAATCCAGAAAAACTCCCATTCCTTGCCGTCTTCCAGCCAGTAGCGGTGATTGTGCGGGATCAGCAGCAGCAGGGTTTCACCCGGCTTCACCACATAATGGCGGTTCTCGTAACGCAGATTGCCCTGTCCGCCGATGCAATATTGCAGGACGGTGAAGGGCGTCTGGCCGCGTTTGCGCCCGTCCCAGTCATAATTCCCGCCTCGGCGGATTTCATAGCCGCTGCTGGTCGGCATGGTGTGCAGCGTCTGGCGCCCGCGGGGCAGCGAGACGGTGCGCATGCCGGGCCCCTGATCGATCAAATCGCGCAGCACAAAATTACCCATGAAAGCATAATCCTTCTCTGGTCCTCTCCGTCTTTATACGCATAATCCCGATCCGAGGAGACAGCCAGCGGGATATTGCTGCTGAAAAATTGGGAGGAAGGCCGGTTTTCCGGGATTCTTACGGGTATTTTTCTGCAGCGTCATTTTATGATCCTTCGGCCCGTTTCACCCGTTCGATTTGCAACAGAGGTGGCGTTATGAGTTTCAAAATCGCTATTATTGGCGCAGGCAGCGTCGGTTTCACGAAAAAACTGTTCACCGATCTCCTGTGTGTGCCGGAGTTTCGCGACATTGAAGTGGCGCTGACGGATATCAGCCAGCACAATCTCGATATGATCAAGGCGATCCTGGAAAAGATCGTTGAGGCCAATGGTTACCCGGTGAAGGTGACGGCCGATACCGATCGGCGGCGGGCGCTCGAGGGCGCGAAATACATCATCAGCTGCGTGCGGGTCGGCGGTCTCGAAGCCTATGCCGATGATATCCGTATTCCGCTGAAATATGGCATCGATCAATGCGTAGGCGATACGATCTGCGCCGGCGGCATTCTCTATGGCCAGCGCAACATTCCGGTCATTCTGGATTTCTGCAAGGATATCCGCGAAGTCGCCGCACCGGGTGCGAAGTTCCTGAACTATGCCAACCCCATGGCCATGAATACCTGGGCGGCCATTGAATATGGCAAGGTCGATACGGTCGGTCTCTGCCACGGCGTGCAGCACGGTGCGGAACAGATCGCTGAAATTCTCGGCGCGAAAAGTGTGTCCGAGCTGGATTACATCTGCTCCGGCATCAACCACCAGACATGGTTCATCGATCTGAGGCTGAACGGCCGCAGAATCGAAAAGGACGAGTTGATCGCCGCCTTCGAGGCGCATCCGGTCTTCTCGCAGCAGGAGAAGCTGCGCATCGACGTGCTGAAGCGTTTCGGCGTCTATTCGACCGAGAGCAACGGCCACCTCTCCGAATATCTGCCCTGGTATCGAAAGCGGCCGGAGGAAATCGCCCGCTGGATCGATATGTCCGACTGGATTCACGGCGAGACCGGCGGGTATCTGCGCCACTCCACCGAAACGCGCAACTGGTTCGAAACCGAGTTTCCGCAGTTCCTCGCCTCGGCCGCCAAGCCGATTGATCCGGCAAAGCGCTCGAACGAACATGCAAGCCATATTCTCGAGGCGCTGGAGACGGGGCGCGTCTATCGCGGCCATTTCAACGTCAAGAACAATGGCGTCATCAGCAACCTGCCGGCCGACGCCATCATTGAATCGCCCGGCTTCGTCGACCGTTTCGGCATCAACATGGTCTCGGGCATCACGCTGCCGGAAGCCTGTGCTGCCACCTGCATGGCCTCCATCAACGTGCAGCGCATGTCTGTCCATGCGGCGGTGAGCGGCGATATCGATCTCCTGAAACTTGCGGTGCTGCATGACCCGCTGGTGGGCGCCGTCGCCACGCCGGAAGAGGTCTGGCAGATGGTGGATGAGATGGTCGTCGCGCAGGCGCGCTGGCTGCCGCAATATGCCGATGCCGTGCCGGCGGCGAAGGAACGGCTTGCCAAATCCAGCGTCAAGACCCGCGATTGGGCGGGGGCCGCGCGCCGCAACGTGCGTTCCATCGAGGAGTTGCGGGCCGAGAAATCGGCGCTGAAAAAGGCTGTTTGAGGAAAGCATGGGAACAGGCCGGCGGCGAAAGGGAGTTCGCCGTCCGGTCAGAATGATCACAGAGGGTGGGCGGTCGAAGAGCTGCCATTTGGGAGGAATGACGATGTTACTTCAACGCAGGATCGGTATCATCTCGGCACTGGGTCTCGGTGTTTCGATGATCGCACTTAATGCGAATGCCTTCGAGACCGCCACGCCGCCGGAGCCACCGCAGTTTCCGGCCGAGGGCAAGATCAACTACGTGGCGCGCGACTCTATCCTCGAATTCAAGGCGCTGCCGAGCTACAGCGAACCCGACTGGGTGAGCGAGAAATTCGAAAAGACCGGCAAATTGCCGCCGTTGAAAGAGCGTCTGCCGGAAGAGCCGCTGGTCTACAAGACGGGCAATATGGCGGATGGCACCGGCGTTTATGGTGACACCATGCGCCATGTGGTCGGCGGCAGGCCGGAGGGCTGGAACTACATTGCAGGCCAGAGCCAGGGTTGGGGCGGCATCGATATTGCGCTTTCCGAATGCCTCACACGCACCGCGCCGCTTTTCCAGGTGGATGCCAAGGACACGGAACCGCTGCCCAATCTGGCGAAAAGCTGGGAATGGTCCGAAGATGGCCACAAGCTGACGATGCATCTGGTCAAGGGTGCCAAGTGGTCGGACGGCGAAGCCTTCAACGCCGATGACGTGATGTTCTATTGGGAAGATGCCGTCGTTGATCCCAACGTCTCGCCCCTCGGCGGCGGTGCGTCGCCCGAGGCTTTCGGTGAGGGAACGACGCTCACGAAGATCGACGACTATACGGTGGAGTGGACCTTCAAGGCCGCTTTCCCCAAACAATATCTCTACACCATGGCCTATCCGAGCTTCTGCCCCGGGCCGTCGCACATTCTTAAACCCCAGCATCCGAAATATTCCAAGAACACCTATAACCAGTTCAAGAACGCCTTTCCGCCGGAATATATGAACATGCCGGTCATGGGCGCATGGGTTCCGGTCACCTATCGTCCTGACGATCTCATCGTGCTGCGGCGCAATCCCTATTACTGGAAGGTTGATGAAAAGGGCCAGCAGCTGCCCTACCTCAACGAGGTGCACTACAAGCTTTCCACCTGGGCCGACCGTGACGTGCAGGCCGTGGCGGGATCGGGCGATTTCTCCAATCTCGAACAGCCGGAGAATTTCGTCGCATCGCTGAAACGCGCCGCCGATCCCAATGCACCGGCCCGTCTTGCCTTCGGGCCGCGGCTCATCGGTTATAATCTGCAGATGAATTTTTCCGCCAATGGCTGGGGCAATCCGGATGAGCGCGGGCAGGCGATCCGTGAGCTGAACCGCAACGAGGTGTTCCGTCAGGCCGTCACCTCCGCGCTCGATCGCAAGGCGATTGGAGACTCGCTGGTCAAAGGACCGTTCACGGCAATCTATCCCGGTGGCATTTCCTCCGGCACCAGCTTTTATGACCGCAGTTCCACGGTTTATTACCCTTATAACCTTGAGGCTGCCAAAGCCGCACTTGCCTCCATCGGCCTCAAGGACACGGATGGCGATGGCGTCCTGAATTTCCCCAAGGAAACACTTGGCGGCCGCAATGTAGAGATTACCCTTCTCGTCAATAATGGCTACGCGACGGACAAGAGCCTTGCGGAAGGTCTCGTTGGCCAGATGGCGAAACTCGGCCTGCGCGTCATCATCCACAGCCTCGATTCCAACCAGCGTGACGCCGCCCATTATGGCGGGCAGTTCGACTGGCTGGTGCGGCGCAATTCCACCGAGCTGTCATCCGTGGTGCAGAATACCGAGCAGCTTGCGCCTGTCGGCCCACGTACCAGCTGGAACCACCGCGCTCCTGAGGGTAAGGAACTCGATCTGATGCCGTTCGAGAAGGAGATGGCCGATCTGGTGCGGAAATTCATCTCTTCGCAGGACAATGCCGAACGGGCCGAGCTGATGAAGCAATATCAGAAGGTCTATACGCAGAACCTCTATACGATTGGTCTCACCGAATATCCCGGCGCGCTCATCGTCAACAAGCGCTTCTCGAATGTGCCGCAGGGCACGCCGATCTTCATGTTCAACTGGGCTGAAGACGCCATCATCCGCGAACGCCTTTGGGTCGCGGCCGACAAGCAGGGGAAGTATGAACTGTTCCCCGAGCAGCTTCCCGGCAAGCCGGGTGAGGGCGGCCCGATCAACTAACTCCTCCCGGAGAATACCCGGTACCGGTCGCGCGTGAAGCGCGGCCGGAGGCACCCGACGGACCGTTGTCCATCACGGCCCGCCCAAACGGAGGAAGACCGTTCGATGCTGAGATTTTTGACCATACGCGTGGCATCCGCCATTCCGGTGCTGCTGATCCTGAGCGTGGTGACCTTCGCCATCATTCAGGCCCCGCCCGGCGATTATGCCGACTACATCCGCTCGCAACTGATGAACCAGGGCGGCGCGTCCTTCGAGCAGGCGGAAGCGCAAGCGCAGGCCTACCGTATCGAACACGGTCTCGATCAGCCGCTCGTCGTGCAATATTTCAACTGGATCGGCGGCATCGTGACGCGCGGCGATTTCGGTTACAGCTTTTATTACAACAAGCCGGTCGCCGATGTGGTTGGCGAACGCCTGCCGCGCACCATTGCGCTGGCGCTGGTCTGCCACATCCTTGCGTCCATTCTCGGCATCGGTTTCGGCATCTGGGCAGCCACGCGGCAATATTCCTGGGTCGACAACCTGCTCTCCACCATCGCCTTTCTCGGCATGACGATCCCACGCTTCCTGATGGCGCTGATCCTTGTCTATCTCATGGTGTTTCATTTCGACGTGTCTGAGATCGGCAGCTTCTTCTCGCCGCAATATGGCGGCGCGCCGTGGTCGTGGGGCAAGTTCGTCGATCTGGTCAGCCATGTCTGGCCGGTGGTCGCCATCGCCGTCTTCGGTGGGCTGGCCTATAATATGCGGGTGATGCGCGGCAATCTGCTCGATACGCTGAACGCGCAATATGTCGAGACGGCGCGCGCCAAGGGTCTTTCGGAAGGCGCTGTCATCATGCGCCATGCCGTGCCGAATGCCGTCCACCCGCTGGTCATGTATCAGGGCGTCGTGCTGCCCTACATGCTGAGTGGCGAAATCGAGACCGCCATCATCTTCGCACTGCCGACCGTTGGCCCGGCCATTGTGGGCTCCATGGCTGTCGGCGATGTCTATGTCACCGCGACCTTCATGATGGTGCTGGCCGCGACGCTGATCGTCGGCAACATCATCGCCGACATGCTGCTCGCCATGCTCGACCCACGCGTTCGCGAATTCGGGAGGGCCTGAAATGATGGCGTTTGACGAAGTGAAAAACGAAACAACAGTCACCCCCAAGCCTGAACGCGGCACGCAGGGTAATGAGTCCTATCTCGCACTGGTATGGCGGCGTCTCAGACGCTCCTTCACGGGCATGGTCGGGCTGGTGCTGGTTGTGCTGCTGATCCTGATCGCCGTCTTCGCGGATTTCTTCGCGCCGATGCACCCGCTTGAAACCAATGCCAGCTTCTCGCCGCCGCAGGTGGTGCGTTTTTCTGACAAGGACGGCAATATCAGTCCATTTCCCCGTGTGTATGCGACGGCGGAAACCGCGGAACTCGATCCGATCACCTTCCAGCCCATCGTTGGCCCGGATTACGACAACCCCGTCTATCTCGGCTTCTTCGTCAAAGGCGCGGACTACAAGCTTCTGGGTTTCATTCCGATGAGCCGGCATTTCTTCGCCTCGACGGATGGCCAGCCGGTGCATTTTCTCGGAACCGATAAATTCGGACGCGATGTGCTGTCGCGCGCCATCTACGGTTCGCGCATCTCGCTCGCCATCGCGCTCAGCGTCGTCGCCATCGTCACCGTCATCGGCACCAGCGTTGGGCTGATTTCGGGGTATTTCGGCGGACCGCTGGATGCCTGGGTGCAGCGTTTCGTGGAAGTGGTTCTGGCTTTCCCGCAATTACCGCTCTATCTCGCGCTGACATCACTCATCCCGGTCACCGCACCGACTACCGTGTTTCTCGTCTTCGTTGTCGGCGTCATGTCGGCGCTCGGCTGGGCGCAGATGTCACGGGAGGTGCGGGGTAAAACGCTGGCGCTGGCGCGTATCGATTATGTGCGGGCGGCGATTGCCGTCGGCGCCACCGATCGGCGCATCATCTTCCAGCATATTCTGCCGAATGTGATGAGCCATGTGATCGTCGCCGTGACGCTGCATATTCCGAGCGTCGTGCTGCTGGAATCCTTCCTCGGTTTCCTCGGCTTTGCTGTGAAGCCGCCGCTGATCTCCTGGGGGCTGATGCTGCAGGATACCGCGACCTATTCCGTCATCGGTTCCTATCCCTGGATTCTCGCACCGGTCGGTTTCGTGCTGGTCACTGTCTTTGCCTTCAACGCGCTGGGCGACGGCCTGCGCGATGCTGTCGATCCCTATTGAGAGGAGCGTGCCATGGTTGCTAGCCAAAACAACGCCTACGCCCCCGCCATCCGCCTCGATGCCGATGATCGTCAGGACGACGCCATTATCGATGCCCGCAACATTGCCGTGACCTTCAAGGTGGAGCACGGCACGGTGGAGGCAGTGAAGGACATTTCCTTCCAGCTCTACCGGGGCGAGACGATTGCCATCGTCGGCGAATCCGGTTCGGGAAAATCCGTCACGGCCCGCACTGTGATGGGGCTTTTAACGAAGCGGGCTTCGGTCTCGAAAACGGCGACCGTGCGTTTCAACGGCGACGATATTCTGAAGTTCTCGAGCCGCCAGCGGCGGGCGTTGCGTGGCAACCGCATCTCGATGATCTTTCAGGAGCCGATGAGTTCGCTGAACCCGATCTATACGATCGGCAGCCAGATCGTCGAAGCGATCCGCGTTCATTCGAAACTGAACCGGAAACAAGCCGAGGCGAGGGCGCTCGACCTGCTGCGACAGGTGCAGATCCCGGAGCCGGAAGCGCGACTGAAGCAATATCCGCATCAGTTGTCCGGCGGCCAGCGGCAGCGTGTGATGATCGCCATGGCGCTCTCCAACGATCCGGATGTGCTGATTGCCGACGAGCCCACCACCGCGCTTGATGTGACGGTGCAGGCGCAAATCCTCAACCTCATTCGTGACCTGCAGAAGAAGCGCGGCATGGCCGTGGTGCTCATCACCCATGACCTGACGATCGTGAAGCAGTTTTCCGATTACGTCTATGTCATGCAGCATGGCGAGATGCGCGAGCACAACACCACGGAGAAGCTCTTCGAAGCACCGCAGCACCCCTATACGAAGAAGCTGCTCGGCTCCGAACCACATGGCACGGCGAAACCGCTGCCTGAGAATTCAGGCGTGCTGCTGACGGCGAGCGGCGTGCGCGTTTCCTTCATGATGCGCTACGGCGGGTTGTTCAAACCGGAACTCAAGGAACTGATCGCTGTCGATAGTCTCGGCCTTACCCTCAAGCGGCACGAGACGCTTGGGCTCGTCGGCGAATCCGGCTCGGGCAAGACGACCTTCGGCCAATCGCTGCTGCGGCTGAACGAGCCGGTGGGCGGTGACATCGTTTTTGATGGCGAGAGGGTCGATGGCCGCTCCCGCGCCGAGATGCGGCCGCTTCGATCACGCATGCAGATCGTCTTTCAGGATCCCTTCGCCTCGCTTAATCCCCGCATGACCATCGGCCAGATCATCGAGGAAGGGCTGATCATCAACGACCTGGGCAAGAACAAGGCCGAAAGGCTGGACCGGGTGCGCGACGCGCTGGAGGCGGCGGGCATGCCCGGCAACATCCTCTCACGGTTCCCGCACGAATTTTCCGGCGGCCAGCGCCAGCGTATCGCCATTGCCCGTGCAGTGGCGCTGGAGCCCGAATTCATCCTGCTCGATGAGCCGACCTCGGCGCTAGATCTTTCCGTTCAGGCGCAGATCATCGACCTCCTGCGCAAGCTGCAGGACGAGCGGGGCCTGAGTTATCTGTTCATCTCGCATGACCTGAAGGTGGTGCGCGCGCTCTGCCACCGCGTCATCGTCATGCAAAGCGGGCGCATCGTTGAGGAAGGCCCTGTCGAGGACGTTCTCACCCACCCAAAAACCGAATATACTCAGCGGCTTGTACGAGCCGCCTTCGAAATCGCTTGAATTCCAAATGCCGGAGGTAGACATGGCAAGAAATCCCAAGATCACATTTATCGGCGCAGGTTCCACGGTGTTCATGAAGAACATCATCGGTGACGTGCTGCAGCGTCCCGCCCTTTCGGGCGCCACCATCGCGCTGATGGATATCAATCGTGAAAGGCTGGAAGAAAGCGCCATCGTCGTCAACAAGCTGATTTCGACATTGGGCGCAAAGGCGAAGGCAGAGACTTTTACCGACCAGAAAAAGGCGCTTGCCGGTGCCGATTTCGTCGTCGTCGCTTTCCAGATCGGCGGCTACGAGCCCTGCACGGTCACCGATTTCGAGGTGCCGCGCAAATATGGCCTGCGCCAAACGATTGCCGATACGCTGGGTGTCGGTGGCATCATGCGCGGTCTTCGCACCGTGCCGCATCTGTGGAAAATCTGCGAGGACATTCTGGCCGTCTGCCCCAACGCCATCATGCTGCAATATGTGAACCCCATGGCGATCAACACCTGGGCGATTGCGGAAAAATACCCGACGATCCGCCAGGTGGGCCTTTGCCATTCCGTGCAGGGCACGGCCATGGAGCTCGCCCATGATCTCGATATCCCTTACGAAGAGATTCGCTATCGTTCGGCCGGCATCAATCACATGGCGTTTTTCCTCGAATTCGAGCATCGCCAGCCCGACGGCAGCTACAGGAACCTTTATCCCGATCTCGTGCGCGGCTACCGCGAAGGCCGTGCGCCAAAACCCGGCTGGAACCCGCGCTGCCCCAACAAGGTTCGTTATGAAATGCTGACGAGGCTCGGTTATTTCGTCACGGAAAGTTCCGAACACTTCGCCGAATATACGCCCTACTTCATCAAGGAAGGCCGCGAGGACCTGATCGAGAAATTCGGCATTCCGCTCGATGAATATCCCAAGCGCTGCATCGAGCAGATCGAGCGCTGGAAGGGCCAGGCCGCCGCTTATCGTTCGGCTGACAAGATCGAGGTCAAGCCATCCAAGGAATATGCTTCCTCCATCATTAATTCCGTCTGGACCGGCGAACCCTCCGTCATCTACGGCAACCAGCGCAACAATGGGTGCATCACTTCGCTGCCGGCCAATTGCGCGGCGGAAGTGCCCTGCCTTGTCGACCATAACGGCGTGCAGCCGACCTTCATCGGCGAATTACCACCGCAGCTCACCGCGCTGATGCGCACCAACATCAATGTACAGGAACTGACTGTGCGGGCGCTGATGACCGAAAACCGCGAGCACATCTTCCACGCGGCGATGATGGACCCGCATACGGCGGCGGAACTGGACCTCGACCAGATATGGTCGCTGGTCGACGATCTTCTCGTGGCGCATCGCGACTGGCTGCCGGAATGGACCCAGGTGGAAGTGAAGCGGGCGCGGGCGGTATAAGAACGCTACGGCTGCGTTTAGGCAGGCTGGCGCACTGCACCTCGGGTGGCGTTTGCCAGTTGGCCGTCCGCTACAGATTTAAACGTCATCCTCGGGCTCGTCCCGAGGATCCAAACACGTTGAAAAAAACTGTTGGCTAGCAGATGCTCGGGACAGGCCCGAGCATGACGAAGTGGGCTTTTGCCCTTCGTTCGATTGACATGTGTCAAAGTCTCTCCGCGATTCCTCACCTAAACAGGCTCCAGAACCGGACTTTCTCCCGTTGAATATGGGAAATATCAGGTTCGAATTATGAACGCGATGGTGGCTGGCTTCTTCGGTTTTTACGTATTACGGTTGAAACCTGAAGGGTTCATGGGGAAGACGGATGTCTAAAAAAGGCTTGCTCATTGGTCTGGTGGTTCTGGTTATTGCCGGTGTCGCCTATTTCTCCTGGTCAAACCTGAAGGGGGAGGGACTTCCCGCCGGCTTTGTGGCCAGTAACGGCCGGATCGAGGCTGTTGAAATCGACATCTCCACCAAAACCGCGGGCCGCCTTCAGGATATCATGGTGCGCGAAGGCGATTTCGTGAAGGCCGGGCAAGTGCTTGCGCAGATGGACACGGCCCAGCTGGAAGCCAGGAAACGTCAGGCGGAAGCGCAGCTTCGCCGTGCGAAAATTGCGATCGATACCGCCAACAGCCTCGTTGCCCAGCGGGAAGCGGAAAAAACCTCCGCCCAGGCGGTGGTGGAACAGCGCAAGGCGCAACTCGATTCCGCCTCCAAGACCAATACACGCTCGAAACAGCTGCTGACCGGCAACGCCGTGTCGCAGCAGATCGTCGACGACAGCGAAGCCGCCGAACAATCCGCCCGCGCCACACTTGCCTCGGCGCAGGCCTCTCTCGCTGCTTCCGATGCTGCAATCAACGCCGCCAAGGCGCAGATTGTCGATGCCGAAGCGGCTGTCGATGCGGCGCAGGCCGATATCGAGAGCATTGAGACGGACATTGCCGATGCGACGCTGAAATCGCCCCGCGACGGTCGTGTGCAATATCGTATCGCCCAGCCGGGAGAAGTGCTCTCCGCCGGTGGGCGGGTTCTCAACCTCGTCGATCTCGGCGATGTCTATATGACGTTTTTCCTGCCCACAGCCGAAGCCGGCCGCACGTCCATGGGCTCCGATGTCCGCCTGATCCTCGACGCGGCGCCGCAATACACCATTCCGGCCAAGGTGTCCTTCGTCGCCGATGTCGCGCAATTCACGCCCAAAACGGTTGAGACCGAAGAAGAGCGCCAGAAGCTGACATTCCGGGTGCGGGCGCAAATTCCGCAGGAGCTGCTGCAGAAATATATTCAATATGTCAAAACCGGCTTGCCCGGCATGGCCTATGTCCGGCTTGATCCGCAGGCCGCCTGGCCGGAAAATCTCGAACGCAATCTCGTCAAGTGAGGGTGGGCGCCATGGGCACGCCTTCCGCGACGAACAGTAAAAACGATCCGAATGGGCCGGTTGCGCGACTAGTGGATGTGCGGTTGACCTTTGGCAGCACCGCAGCGCTGGCTGATATATCGGTGGAGATTCCCGCCGGCCGGATGATCGGGCTGATCGGGCCGGATGGTGTCGGCAAATCCAGTCTGCTTTCGCTCATCTCCGGCGCACGTGCCATACAAAAGGGAAAAGTGGAGGTTCTGGGCGGCGATATGTCCGATCCGCGCCACCGCGAGGATACTTGCCCGCGCATTGCCTATATGCCGCAGGGCCTCGGCAAGAACCTCTATCCGACCCTGTCCGTCTTCGAGAATATTGATTTCTTCGGCAGGCTGTTCGGGCAGGGCAGCAGGGAGCGGCAGGCGCGTATTGCCGAATTGCTCAAGAGCACCGGTCTGGAGCCTTTCACTGACCGCCCGGCCATGAAGCTTTCCGGCGGCATGAAGCAGAAACTTGGTCTCTGCTGCGCGCTGATCCATGATCCGGACCTGCTCATTCTGGATGAGCCGACAACCGGTGTCGATCCCCTGTCGCGCCGGCAATTCTGGGAATTGATCGATACGATCCGTGCCGGGCGTCCGGGTATGAGTGTGATCGTCGCGACGGCCTATATGGAAGAGGCCGCCGGTTTCGACTGGCTGGTGGCCATGGATGGCGGTAAAATCCTCGCTACCGGCTCCCCCGGCGAACTTCTCGAACGCACCTCGACCGCCAATCTCGATGCCGCGTTCATTGCGCTTCTTCCGGAAGAAAAGCGCAAGGATTATCACGAGGTGCATATTGCGCCACGCAAGGTGGCGGATGATGGTGACTATGCCATTGAGGCGTCGCATCTCAGCATGCGCTTCGGCAATTTCACCGCCGTCGACAATGTCAGTTTCAAAATTCCGCGCGGCGAGATTTTCGGCTTCCTCGGCTCGAATGGCTGCGGAAAATCCACCACCATGAAGATGCTGACCGGGCTGCTGGCCGCCAGCGAAGGCGAAGCGAAGCTGTTCGGGCACAAGGTGGATGCCAGCGACATGGCGATCCGCCACCGCGTCGGTTACATGAGCCAGGCGTTCTCGCTCTATTCCGAGCTGACGGTGCGCCAGAACCTCGATCTGCACGCACGGCTGTTCAAGCTGCCGGAAGAAACCATTCAACCGCGTATTGCCGAGATGGCCGAGCGTTTCGATCTGGGTGCGGTCATGGAAACCATGCCTGACGACCTGCCGCTTGGCATCCGCCAAAGGCTGTCGCTGGCCGTGGCGATGATCCATTCGCCTGATATTCTCATCCTCGATGAGCCGACTTCGGGTGTCGACCCGGTGGCGCGGGACGGCTTCTGGCAAATCCTCGCCGATCTGTCGCGTAACGACAATGTCACCATCTTCATCTCCACCCATTTCATGAATGAAGCGGAGCGCTGCGACCGTATTTCGCTGATGCATGCCGGCAAGGTGCTGATCAGCGATACGCCCGACGCGATTACCAAAAGCCGCGATGCCGCGACGCTGGAAGAGGCTTTTGTCGCCTATCTCGAGGATGCCTCCGGTGTCAAAAAGGCGGAACCCGCGACAGCGCCTGCCGCGGTAGCAGACGTGCCCGTGACGCAACACGCAACACCTGCCCGCAAACGTTTTTTCGATGTCCGGCGCATGTTCAGCTATACCCGCCGAGAGGCGCTGGAACTGCAACGAGATCCCATTCGCGGCACGTTGGCGGTTCTCGGCAGCGTCATCCTGATGTTCGTGATCGGATACGGTATCAATCTCGATGTCGAGGATCTGTCCTTCGCGGTGTTGGACCGTGACGATTCCACCATCAGCCGCGATTATGTGCTCGACATAGCCGGTTCGCGTTATTTCATCGAGAAAGAACCGATCCGCGATTATGCCGATATGGACAGGCGGATGCGCGACGGCGAACTCAGCCTTGCCATTGAAATCCCACCCGGTTTCGGCCGCGATATCTTACGCGGCAAGACGGTGGAGGTTGGCGCATGGATCGATGGCGCCATGCCGCAGCGGGCGGAGACCGTGCGCGGTTACGTGCAGGGCATGCATCAGACATGGCTGGCGCGCAAGGCGAGCGAAATCTACGGCAGCGCGGCGACGCAAAGCAGTTTCAGCATCGAAACGCGCTATCGTTACAATCCCGATGTCAAAAGCCTCGTCGCCATGGTGCCGGCGGTCATTCCGCTGCTGCTGATGCTCATACCGGCCATGCTCTCGGCACTCAGCGTCGTCCGGGAAAAGGAGCTCGGCTCCATCGTCAATCTTTACGTGACGCCGACCACGCGGCTGGAATTCCTGATCGGCAAGCAGCTTCCATATGTTGCGCTTGGCATGCTCAACTTCCTGCTTTTGACGGCATTTGCGATCTTCATCTTCCAGGTGCCGTTTACCGGCAGTTATCTTGCTTACGCAACGGGTGCTTTGCTGTTTGTCATCATCGCCACGTCCATCGGTCTCGTCATGTCTTCCTTCATGAAGAGCCAGATCGCGGCGATCTTCGGCACGGCCTTGCTGACGCTTATTCCAGCCACGCAATATTCGGGCATGATCGATCCGGTTTCGTCGCTGCAGGGGGCGGGGGCCTTTATCGGCAACATCTATCCCGCCACCTATTTCATGACCATTTCGCGCGGCACTTTCTCAAAGGGGCTGGATTTCGCCGGGCTTTCCGGCTCGTTCCTGCCGCTCATCATCGCCATCCCGCTGCTTCTCATCGCCGGTGCCGCGCTTTTGAGGAAACAGGCGTCATGAGGTTGTTTTCGTCCAACATCTTCCAGCTCGGCATCAAGGAACTGCGCGGTCTGGCGCGTGACGGCATGCTGTTGCTGCTCATCGCCTATGCCTTCACGCTGCAGATATACACCGGCTCCAGCGCATTGCCGGAAACGCTCAACAATGCCGCCATCGCCATTGTCGATGAGGATCAGTCGCCGCTTTCCGGCCGCATCAGCACGGCGTTTTATCCGCCCTATTTCGCACCGCCGAAGCAGATTTCGATTGCGGAAATGGACAAGCGCATGGATGCCGGGCTCGATACCTTCGCGCTCAATATTCCGCCGGATTTCCAGCGCCGGCTGATGGCAGGCCAGCAACCCGCGATCCAGCTCAATATCGACGCCACCCGCATGAGCCAGGCTTTCAGCGGCGGCGGTTATGTGCAGACCATCGTGACGAGCGAAGTTCAGGAATATATGAACCGCTATCGCGGTGTGACTTCGGTGCCGGTGGATTTGACACTGCGCTCTCGCTTCAACCCGGAACTGGACAAATCCTGGTTCGGTTCGATCAACAACATCATCACCGCCATCACCATGCTGTCGATCGTGCTGACGGGGGCTGCGCTCATTCGCGAGCGTGAGCATGGTACGGTGGAGCATCTGCTGGTCATGCCGGTCACGCCGTTGGAAATCATGCTCAGCAAGGTCTGGTCCATGGGCCTTGTCGTGCTGGTGGCCTCGGCATTTTCCCTCTTTGTCGTTGTCAGGGGTCTGCTTGCCATTCCCATCGAAGGCTCGCTCTTGCTCTTTCTGCTTGGAACCGCCCTGCAGCTCTTCGCTATGACGTCGATGGGCATATTCCTCGCAACGGTTGCCGGGTCCATGCCGCAATTCGGCATGTTGCTGATCCTGTTCCTGCTGCCGTTGCAGGTGCTTTCCGGCGCCATGACGCCGCGCGAAAGCATGCCAGATATCATCCAGTATCTCATGCTTCTCGCGCCCAACACCCATTTCGTTATCCTGGCGCAATCGGTGCTTTTCAGGGGCGCGGGGCTGGATGTGGTGTGGCCGCAATTGCTGGCGCTGCTCGCCATCGGCTGCGCGCTCTTCGTCTTTGCGCTTCGCCGCTTCCGGCGTTTTCTGCGCTGAGGTGAGGGAAACCCGCCGTTTTTCGACCGTTTCCGGACAAGTTGAATTAATTGTGTTCGGTAACGGTATGTTCGCCTTGCGGGAATATGCCTATGAGGACGGCTGGGTAAAAGCGGGCTTTGTTCAGGAGTAGCATAATGAATATTGCAGCACGTCTGTCTTTGACGGCCATGATCGCACTGGCCGCGACTTCATCTTTCGCGTCTGAAGATATGACCTCGGAGACGAACGAGGCGATATTCGGTTTCGCTGGCGCCATGACGAAAGAAGACATGCTGAAAAGTGCGGCGCTCATTCCCGTGGAATATGAAAGAAACGCCACTATCGGGGGCGGCTACCAGTTTTATCCCTACCGCATCGGCAATGTAAAAATAGGCGGCGAGATCGGCATAGCCGCCAGATTTGGCAAAGGCTTCACCGGTGAGGTCTGGGCAGGTCCGGTCGCTCGTTATGAGCAGATCAGGCTTGGCGAGCGGCTGTTCATCACGCCGAGCTTTACCGCCGGCCTCAGCCTTGTCACGGATGCGCAGCCGGGCCGCGAGCGCGAGCAGGAAATCAAGGACGATGGTAATGCCAATGTCCTGTTTTATCTGGGGCCGGAAATCAACGTCTCCTTCAGCGAGGATTCCTCGACGGAATTCTTCTGGCGTCTTCACCACCGTTCCGGCGGTGGCAAAACTTTGGGCAATATGAAAGGCGCCACAAACGCCAATGTATTCGGTGTTCGCTACAAGTTTTGAGACGACAGCGAAGGCGCACGCCTCCCCGAACCGGCTGAATTTCAGTCACGTTTCCATTTTCCTGCAAACCGTCAACGGGAACCCTTGCGTGCAGCGCATGGGTGGATTGCCTTATTCTGCCTGTTCATTGGGCATGGAAAAGCGCATATAGAGGGCATCAAACGACGCCGGAACGAAAACGTTGCTGACGTCACCTAAACCTTAAGAAAGGGTCATGTCATGAACGTAGCACGCAGCTTTAACAATTGGCGCAAATATCGTCAGACCATCAACGAACTGGGCCGCATGAGCACCCGTGAACTGCACGATCTCGGTCTCGACCGCAGCCAGATCACCAGCGTTGCCCGCGCCGCCATCGGCAAATAATCAAGACGATATTGTCGTGTCTTAATGCCCAAACGCCCGCTTCGCGGGCGTTTTTGTTTTGGCGGCTCATTCAATTTCGTCGCCGCCTTTTGGCGCCTGCAACGAGGTTTTTCCCGACTGCGTGAAATACTCAGTCTGCGGTTCCTTTTGTGCAGATGATGCGGCAAGACGTGAAGCTGTGGCATCGATATCCCACGGCGTGAAATTCGCCATGCATCAAACGCATATCTGTACTGCAAGCTTATGCCTGTGAAATGCGCAGAAAAATGCTATCTTCAAATCATCGAAACGGATGTACCTCCTCCCACATCCTTTTGGTAATGCGGGCGATCCACTCCTCCTCCCAAGGATTGCCCCGGGACAGCGGTTTCCTCCTCCCATATCGCTGTTCATCTTTTCAGAAGCCTGCCGCACCTCCTCCCGCGGCAGGCTTTTCTGTTTTCAGCTTTTTTTCCAGAAATTGCCTCAGTCGAAAGCCATCATGCCGATGGGCGTGACCGCGTGCGTGCCGGCCCGTTTGGCAAGCGCGTAGGAGAGGCACTGTTCCACCGCGTCCTGTGGCACGGGTTTGGCAATCACGCCGGCGCCGATGCCGAGATTAACGACCACTTCCGGGTTCGCCGTCATGAAGATCACCACCACGCCATGATCCTGCGAGAGCCTCCTGCCGATCTCGGGGCCGGTCTGGCCATCGGCAAGGTTGACGTCGACGAAGGCGATATCGGCGCGGCTGCCGAGCGCCACGGCCTCATCCAGCCGGTTGGCGATGCCGATGACACTGGCTTCTTCTTCCGCCTGCAGAATGGAATCCTCGATATCCATGGCGATGAGGAATTCGTCTTCCACGATCAGCACGCGCGGCTGTTCCAATTGGAAACCCGTTTCGCTTTGCAAGACGTCTGCCATCATATCTCTGCCTCCATTCTGTGCGCTTAAGCGCTGTCGGCAAGCAAACACCTGTCGGGGCAACTCGTTCCAAAGTGAGATAAAGATGGTGAATGGAGTGTAAACGGCATGGCTTTTCGGCTATCACCGGTGAAGAGCGAAGCAGTTGATTCGGTTCGGTTTTCATCCGGGGACAGGGTGGGGGAACGTCGCCGACGCGCATCTTTCGCCCCTGGAGTAAGGGTCCTTTTGCCGCAATCGGCCGAGGGCCTATATGCAAATTCAAAGCGTTACAGCTTCCTTCACACGCCAGAAGAGAAGGCTGGAACCTTGCCGATCATTCGCGTGCCGCGGTCAAAATGGCGCTCGACCCTATGAGTTCAGAAAGAGAATAAGACGATGACCCAGTCTCCGCGCGCTCCCATCGCCCGCAATACCCCCAATATCGCTGTCGTCGGCGTTGGCGGCGGTGGCGGAAATGCGATCAACAACATGATTGCCGAGGGCATTAGCGGGGTCGATTTCATCGCAGCCAATACGGACGCGCAGGCGCTGAAGAAAACCAATGCGCCGCGGATGGTGCAGCTCAGTTCCGAACTGACCGGCGGACTTGGTGCAGGGGCAGATCCGGAAGTCGGCCGGCAGGCGGCGATCGATTCACTCGATGAGATCATGGATCACCTGAGCGGTTACGACATGTGTTTCATCACCGCCGGCATGGGCGGCGGTACCGGCACCGGTGCTGCCCCGGTGATTGCGGAAGCCTGCCGGGCAAAGAACATCCTCACCGTTGGCGTCGTTACCCTGCCGTTCAGCTTCGAGGGCGCGCGCCGCATGCGGGCTGCCGAATACGGCTTTGCCAATCTGCTCAACACGGCCGATACCGTCATCGTCATTCCCAACCAGAACCTGTTGCGCATCGCTGATGCCGGCACCACCTTCGAGAATGCGCTGAAGACGGCCGACAAGGTCCTGTCGCTCGGCGTGCGCTGCATCACCGATCTCATTCTGCGCGAGGGTCTGGTCAATCTCGATTTCGCCGATGTGCGCTACGTCATGAAAAATGGCGGCCGGGCGCTGATGGGCACGGCACAGGCTAAGGGTGAAAAGCGCGCCTCGGAAGCGGCCGCCGCCGCCATCGCCAACCCGCTGCTCGGCGAACCGTCGCTGAAAGAAGCGCGCGGAGCGCTGGTGGCCATCTCCGGCGGCAATGATCTGACGCTTTACGAGATCGATGAGGCGATGACGCTGGTGCGCGAGGCGGTCAGCGAGGAGACCGATGTGGTGATGGGCGCTTCCTTCGATCCCACACTGGACGGTGCTTTCAAGATCTCCGTCGTGGCCACCGGCCTGCGCAACTGAGGTTTCGCTTGAGGCGCGGCGCTGCCGCGTATTTCTTCTCCCCGGCGGGGAGAAGAAACAAGCGGCGCGCTCCTCGCTTCCCAGATAAATCGCCCGTCTTTAGCGGTGACACCTTATAAACAGCGTCACGCCACAAATTGAACGATCAAAGCCGTCGCGGGTAATTTTCGTGACGGCTTTTTGTTGTTTTTGAACAATTATTCCGCCATTCGGGGAGGCGGGGTTGCAACGCGTCGTTGATAACCAAAAAAGATAATAGTACTCTTTATGTCGACAAGAAGGATTTGGCTATGACGGATATAATTGCATCTGCCGAGCGCAAGCGCGGCTCCGGCGTAAAGATGGTCTATGATCTGCTGCGCGACGAGATTCTCGATCTGGTCCTGCCGCCGGGAAGCCCCATCGATGAGGTGCAGCTTGCCGAACGATTCAAGATGTCGCGCACACCCATTCGTGAGGCGCTGGTGCGACTTTCGGGCGAGGGGCTGATCGATACGTTGCCGAACCGCTCGACCATGGTGTCGAATATCGATTTTCTCAACATGCACACCTATTTCGATGCGCTGGTGCTGATGTACCGGGTCACCACCCAGCTTGCGGCGCAATATCATCGCCCGGAGGATCTGGCGGGAATCCGCGCCCACAATGCGGAATTCGCCATTGCGGTGGAAGAGCAGAATGCGCTGGCAATGATTTCCACCAATGCAGCCCTTCACCTTTCCATCGCCGAGGCAGGCAGAAACCCCTATTTCACCAGTCTGTTCAAGCGCCTGCTGGATGAAGGGCGGCGCATTCTGCGGCTTTACTACCAGTCCTATGAGGACCGTCTGCCGAAGCGTTTCGTCCATGACCATGACGCAATGATTGCTGCCATCGCCGCGCGGGATATCGCCCTTTCGGAAAAACTGGCGCGTGAACATGCCGAACAGATCGTGCAGCAGGTGCAGAAATTGCTGGTGCGCAATGAGCGGCTGGAAATAAATCTGTAGCTTGTCGATTTCTTGTCGACAAATAAAATACAAGATAGTAATGTCCTTGTTGAAAGGGTGGCGCATAGCTGCGTCCATTCCTGAGAACCATGTGCCTTAGGAGCTAACAATGACGGCCAGCATTTTTTCCGGCGTGATTCCCGCCTTGATGACCCCCTGCAAGGAAGATCGCACCCCCGATTTTGATGCGCTTGTGCGCAAGGGCAAGGAACTGATCGCCGATGGCATGTCGGCCGTCGTCTATTGCGGTTCCATGGGCGACTGGCCGCTCCTCACCGATGAGCAGCGCATGGAAGGCGTGGAGCGTCTGGTCAAGGCCGGCATTCCTGTTATCGTCGGCACCGGTGCGGTCAACACGGCGTCCGCCGTGGCGCATGCCGCGCACGCCCAGAAGGTTGGCGCCAAGGGCCTGATGGTCATCCCTCGCGTCCTGTCTCGCGGTTCGGTCATCGCGGCCCAGAAGGCGCACTTCAAGGCCATTCTCTCGGCCGCTCCTGAAATTCCGGCTGTCATCTACAACAGCCCCTATTACGGTTTCGCCACCCGCGCCGATCTCTTCTTCGCGCTGCGTGCCGAGCACAAGAACCTCGTCGGTTTCAAGGAATTCGGCGGTCCGGCTGATATGCGTTATGCGGCTGAAAACATCACCAGCCGTGATGACGACGTGACCCTGATGATCGGCGTCGATACCGCCGTTTTCCACGGCTTCGTCAACTGCGGCGCAACCGGTGCCATCACCGGCATCGGCAATGTTTTGCCGAAGGAAGTCATTCACATGTGCAAGCTGTCGCAGGCCGCCGCCAAGGGCGATGCGGATGCCCGCGTCCGCGCGCTGGAACTGGAGCAGGCGCTTGCCGTGCTGTCCTCCTTCGACGAAGGCCCGGATCTGGTTCTCTATTTCAAGCACATGATGGTGCTGAAGGGCGACAAGGAATACACGCTGCACTTCAACGAGACCGATGCCCTGACGGACAGCCAGCGCGGTTATGTCGAGGCTCAGTTCAAGCTGTTCAACAGCTGGTATGCCGACTGGAGCAGGCTTCCGGGCGCGGTGCAGACCTGCAAGGCTGCGTGATTAACTGCAGTGATAAAATAAAAAAGGCCCGCATTTGCGGGCCTTTTTTTATTTCCATATCCAAACGCGGTCAGGAGACCGCGTCCAGCCCTTGTTCCAGCAGCCGGTCGAGCCCGGCCATTTCAGCGGCGGAAAGTGCAATGCCTTCGCTCTCGGATTTGGCACGCGCCGCAAAGCGGCGGCCGGAGGGCAGGCGGGCGCCCTGGCCGATGATGGCGTCAAACAGGATTTCGGCCCGTTGGAAAGGATCGCCGGGGCGGCCCTTGGCGAAGGCTTCCGGAGAAAACGCGACGATCAATTCACCATGGGTCGGCGCAAGTGTTGTCGTGCCGAGAAATTCCAGCGCTTCGGGGCTGGTCAGGTCGCCGATCATGATGCCGGCGAGCAGTTCGATCATGGTGCCGATCGCCGATCCCTTGTGGCCGCCGAAAGGCAGCATGGAACCGGCAAGGGCGGCTTCCGGGTCGGTCGTCGGCTTGCCTTCGGAGTCCAGCGCCCATCCTTCGGGCAGGGATTTGCCTGCGCGCCGGTGCAGTTCGATTTCGCCGCGCGCCGCAACCGACGTGGCGAAATCGAAGACATAAGGTGAAGTATCCTTGCGCGGCCAGCCGAAAGCGAAAGGATTGGTGCCAAGCAGCGGCTTGCTGCCGCCCGTGGGGGCAACGGTGGAGTAGCTCGGGCACATCACCAGTCCAGCGAGACCATTCGATGTCAGCCCCTCGACCTCCGGCCAGAGCGCCGAGAAATGCGTGCAGTCATTGATGACGAGCGCGGCGATGCCCGAACGTTTCGCCCGCTCCACCAGAACCGGCAGGCCCAGTTCGAAGGCGGGATTGGCAAAGCCGCCATTGGCGTTGACTTTGACGATCGCCGTGCCGTCGTCCTCAGCCACATCAGGGATCGCGTCCGGCTTCACCTTGCCGGCCTTGACGGTGCGCAGCGCGCCTTCGATGCGGTAGATACCGTGCGATTTGCAGGCGTCGCGTTCACCGGCGGTGATGACGCGGGCAAGCGCTCCCGACTGCACCTCATTCAGCCCCGCCTTGCGGAAAATTTCTTCAACCCGCTTTGAAAGCGCATCAATGGTCAGGGTGGTGGCGTCGCTCATCATGATCCTCCGATATCGGCTCGCACATCTTGAATACATAAAGTATGCAAAGGCGGTTCTATTGCAACTCGTCTTTTCGGTGAAGCGCTAGAAAGCGTAAATCCGCTTTCAAGATACATAGTTTTCCCTTTTCGTGACGGTCTCCTCTTCCTCCACATTCCCGAGTGGGCTGAAGCCGCTGCGCCGGCTCAAGTCCTTGGGCTGAAAAGAGTCTTTCCGCCGTAACCCGGCACCGCCGCCGTGCGGCAAATCCCGATTGTTCGCAACTGCAAAATTCTTTTTGTATACTAGTTGTATTTTTATGTTGATTTATCGGCCCCATAGGGAAATAGTGACCGCGCCTTCAACGGGCAGACCAATTGTGGGAGCAAATCAACAATGAAAAAATCGGTCATCATCGCCGGCCTCCTGGCCGCCACTTCCGTTATTACGCCGGCCAAGGCCGACAAGCTCGACGACATCATTTCCTCCGGCACGCTGCGTTGCGCTGTCGTGCTCGATTTCCCGCCGATGGGTGCGCGTGACGACGCAAACAACCCTGTTGGGTTCGACGTCGATTATTGCAACGATCTCGCCAAGGCGCTCGGCGTCACGGCTGAAATCGTTGAGACGCCGTTCCCCGAGCGTATTCCGGCACTGATGTCGGGCCGCGTCGATGTCGGCGTTGCTTCTACTTCCGACACGCTCGAGCGCGCCAAGACGGTCGGGATGACCGTGCCTTACTTCGCTTTCGAAATGGCTGTTACCGCCAACGACAAGTCGGGCATCAAGTCCTTCGAGGACATGAAGGGCAAGACGGTCGGTGCAACCGCCGGCACATTCGAAGCCATCGCGCTTGAAAAGTCGGTCAAGGAGTGGGGAACCGGCGAGTTCCGTCCTTACCAGACGCAGGCCGATGTTTTCCTCGCGCTCAGCCAGGGCCAGATCGACGCCACGGTTTCCACCTCGACGGTTGCACAGTCCAACGTCAAGGGCGGTAAGTTCAAAGGCATTTCGGTCGTCGGCAAGGCTCCCTATGACATCGATTACGTCGCGCTCTTCACCAACCGCGATGAATATGGTCTCATCAACTACCTGAACCTCTTCATCAACCAGCAGGTTCGCACCGGCCGTTACGCCGAACTCTATGAAAAATGGGTTGGCGGCGAAGTTCCCTCGCTCACCGTCAACGGCGTTTATCGCTGATCAGGACTTTTCGTAAACGGCGCGGTCAAAATGATCGCGCCGTTGACCGTTTCTGAAAAGGCGGGACGCTTAATGTTCAACTATACATTCCAATGGAATCAGGCGCTGAAGGCTTTGCCGCAGCTTCTGGACGGCGCGGTGGTGACGCTGCAGATCGCCCTTCTGTCGATGGCGATCGGCCTAGCCTTCGCCATTCTGCTGACGCTGTTCCGGCTCTCCGGCAATCGAATTCTGGGTGCCATCGCCTCTGTCTGGGTGGAAATCGCCCGCAACACGCCGGCGCTGTTCCAGATTTACATGGCCCATTTCGGTCTCGGCAATTTCGGCATTCATCTCAGCCCCTTCACAGCACTTCTGGCCGGCATCGCCTTCAATAATGCCGGTTATCTGGCGGAAAATTTCCGCGGTGCGCTGAAGGCGATTCCCGATACGCAGACGCGGTCGGGCCGTTCGCTCGGCATGACCTCGATGCAGACCTTCCGTCTCATCATCATGCCGCAGATGCTGCGCGTCGCCTTTCTGCCGGCCACCAACCAGATGGTCTGGGCGATCCTCATGACCTCGCTTGGTGTTACGGTCGGCATGAATACGGATCTCGCCGGTGTCACGCAGGCGCTTAATGCGCGCTCGTTCCGCACCTTCGAATTCTTCGCGTTCGCCGCGGTCATCTATTACGTGATCGCCAAGATCGTCACGCTCGCCGCCAGAATGCTGGCCTGGCGTCTGTTCCGTTACTGAGAGAGGTGCGCCATGTTTGAAACCGCTCTCACCTGGAGTGATCTCGCCTTCCTTGCCAAGGGTGCGGGGATGACGCTTGCCGTCACCGCCGTCGCCGTCACGGCAGGCACCATCATGGGGATCATCTTCGGTGTTATCCGCTTCCAGCTCGGGGCCTACTGGTCCCTGCCGCTGACCTTCGTGCTGGATATTTTTCGCTCCGTACCGCTGCTCATCCAGCTGGTGCTCGGCAACGCTTTCCAGTCGATCGCCAAGCTCGGCTGGCCGCCCTTCACCACATCCTGCGTGGTGCTATCGCTTTATACGGCAGCCTATTGCACCGAGATCGTGCGCGGCGGCATCGATGCCGTGCCGTCCAACACGCGCCGCGCCTGCCGGTCGCTCGGCATGACGTGGTCGCAGGACATGCGCTACATCGTGCTGCCGCTCGCCACCCGCGTGTCGCTGCCCTCGTGGATCGGCCTGACGCTCGGCGTCATGAAGGATTCCGCACTGGTGCTGTGGCTCGGCCTCATTGAGCTTCTGCGCGCCTCGCAGATCCTCGTCACCCGCCTGCAGGAACCGCTGACCATTCTGATGATCTGCGGCGCCATCTACTTCCTTATCAGCTTCCCCATCGCCCGCCTCGGCGGGTATCTCGAAAGACGGTGGTCCCCCAATGATTGAGATCGAAAACGTCCGCAAATCCTTCGGCCCGCTGGAGGTTCTGAAAGGGATCAACCTCACCGTCAACAATGGCGAGGTCGTCACCATCATCGGTGGTTCCGGCTCCGGCAAATCGACGTTGCTGACCTGCATCAACGGCCTCGAGCCGATCGACAGCGGCAAGATCACCATTGACGGCACGGAAGTGCATGCCAAATCGACCGACCTCAACAAGCTGCGCCGCAAGGTCGGCATCGTCTTCCAGCAATGGAACGCCTTTCCGCATCTGACGGTGCTGGAAAACGTCATGCTGGCGCCGCGCAAGGTGCTTGGCATTTCCAAGGAACAGGCAGAGGAAATCGCGGTCAAGCAATTGACCCATGTGGGCCTTGCCGAAAAGCTGAAGGTCTATCCGAACCGCATGTCGGGCGGCCAGCAGCAGCGAATGGCGATTGCGCGTGCGCTCGCCATGTCGCCGGAATATATGCTGTTCGACGAAGTCACCTCCGCACTCGACCCGATGCTGGTGGGCGAAGTGCTCGACACGCTGAAGATGCTGGCGGATGAGGGCATGACGATGATCTGCGTCACCCACGAAATGGCTTTTGCCCGTGATGTCTCGAACCGCGTCGCCTTCTTCCATCAGGGCGTGATGGCGGAAATCGGCACGCCCGACCAGTTGTTCGGCGCGCCGCAGCATGCCGAAACCCAGAAGTTCCTGGCGAGCGTGCGGTAATGCCTGCACATGATGTCATCGTCATAGGGGCCGGCGTCGTCGGCCTCTCGGCGGCAATCGCCGCGCAGGGCCGTGGTCTCTCGGTCACCGTCATCGACCGCGAGGGACCGGCGGCGGGTGCTTCGGCCGGCAATGCCGGCGCTTTCGCCTTCACCGATATTCTGCCGCTCGCATCGCCGGGCATTCTGTGGAAAGCGCCAAAATGGCTGCTCGATCCGCTCGGGCCGCTGAGCGTGCCGCCGGCCTATGCGCTGAAGATCGCGCCGTGGATGTTCCGGTTCTGGCGGGCCTGCGCCGCCTCGAAGGTGGAGCACTCCACCGCCGCCCAGACGGCGCTGATGGATCTTTCCAGAGCCGAGCTGGAGCCGTTCCTCAAAAAGACCGATACGATGACCATGCTGCGCAAGGAGGGCAACCTCCAGGTCTATGAAAGCGAAGCGGAATTCGAAGGTTCGCTGGCCGGCTGGAAAGCGCGCGAGCGCCACGGCATCGAGTTCCGGCATCTCAATGCCGATCAGATGGCCGAGATACAGCCAGGCATCGCGCCGCGTTTTACCTGCGGCACGTTTACGCCGGGGTGGTACTCCATCGCCGATCCCAAGCTTTATACGCTGGCGCTGGCGGACCGTTTCCGCGCCATTGGCGGGCGTATCGAGCGTCTCGATATCGCGTCGCTCCGGTCGCTGGAAGACGGCGTCGAAGTGGTGAGTAACGATGGCCGCACGCGCAAGGCAAGCAAGGTGGTGCTGGCGGCGGGGGCTTTTTCGCACCGCATCGCCCGTTCGCTCGGGGAAAAAATTCCGCTGGAAACGGAACGGGGGTATAATACCACCCTGCCACCAGGCGCTTTCGATCTACGCACGCAGGTGACGTTTGGCGGCCATGGTTTCGTCGTCACCCGGCTTTGCAGCGGCATCCGCGTCGGCGGTGCGGTGGAACTTGGCGGGCTGGAGCTTCCGGCAAATTTCGCCCGTTCCGAGGCGCTTTTGGCCAAGGCGAAGAGTTTCCTGCCTGGCCTGAAAACCGAAGGTGGCAAGCAGTGGATGGGTTTCCGCCCCTCACTGCCGGACAGCCTGCCGGCCATTGGGCAAGCGCGGCACACGGCGCGGGTGGTCTATGCTTTCGGCCACGGGCATCTGGGGCTGACGCAATCGGCGGGTACGGCCCGCATCGTCGCCGATCTTCTGACGGGCCAAAAACCCGCCATCGATACAAGGGCATTTTCGCCGCAACGTTTCTAGAAAATTTTGGCTTTTCTCCGAAACGCAAAAATTCTCTAGCTTTTTTTCACGCATTTTCCGGGCGTAAAACCGCGACGCACTTTTGACGGAAATGCTTCAGGGAGATTTTCGATGTCTTCTTCCGTTTCGCCAATTACCGCTCCCGAGGCGCGCAGCATTCTGGCTGGTGTCGCCGAAGGCAAGGTCATTGCCACGACCGAGGCGCTGAGCTTCTGGGGTGGGGTCGATCCCGCCACCGGCAAGGTGATCGACGTGCATCACCCGCTGCACGGCGTCTGTCTCACCGGCGGCGTGCTGTTCATGCCAACCAGCCGCGGTTCCTGCACCGGTTCCGGTGTGCTGCTTGATCTCATCCTCACCGGCCGTGCGCCGTCTGCGCTGGTCTTCTGTGAGGCGGAAGATGTTCTGACGCTCGGCGCGCTTGTCGCGGCGGAGATGTTCGACAAGGCCCTGCCGGTCGTCCGTCTCGATGCGGATAATTTCGCCCGCTTCTCGCGTGCTGCGCATGTCAGCATCGATCAGAACATCATCAAGGCCGACGGCGTCTCGCTTGCCATCGCTCCGCCGGCGACGGCTCATCTCGACCTTAAGGACGACGATAAGGCGATGCTGGAAGGGCGTGAGGGCGTCGCCGTGCGTCAGGCCATGCGCATCATCGTCGCCATGGCAGCGCAGCAGGGCGCGTCGGCGCTTGTTGATGTCACCCAGGGCCATATTGATGGCTGTATCTATGCCAGCCCCGCCAACCTCACTTTCGCGGAAAAAATGGCAGACATGGGCGGCAAGGTGCGGGTGCCGACGACCATGAACGCCATTTCGGTCGATAAGGCCAACTGGCGGGCGCAGGGCGTGCCGGAAGATTTCGGCGATCCGGCCGCAAGGCTGGCGGATGCCTATGTGCGCATGGGCTGTCGCCCCACCTTCACCTGTTCACCTTACCTGCTGGACAGTGCTCCAGGTGCCGGCGAGTCGATCGGCTGGGCCGAATCAAATGCGGTGATCTTCGCCAATACGGTGCTCGGCGCCCGCACCGCAAAGCACCCGGATTTCCTCGATCTCTGCATTGCGATGACGGGCAGGGCGCCGCTTTCGGGGGTGTATCTTGAAGAAAACCGCCGGCCGCAGCGCATTGTCGATGTGGCGCTGCCGCAGGGCGTGGATGACGCCTTCTGGCCGCTTGTGGGTTATCTCGCCGGCAAGGCCGCACCGGATTGCATTCCGCTGCTGCGTGGTCTCGGGGCCGCAAAGCCGTCGCGGGACGATCTCAAGGCGCTGTGTGCCGCCTTCGGCACCACCTCCGCCGCGCCGATGCTGCATATTGAAGGTGTGACGCCGGAAGCGGGATTTGCACCGCTCGAGAGCGCAGAAACCGTGACCATTTCGCTCGCCGATATGGCCGCCGGCTGGTCGCTTCTGAACGAGGGGCCGGAAGAGGTGCAGCTCGTCGCCATCGGCAGCCCGCACGCCTCGCTGGAGGAATGTCGGGCACTCGCCGCCGTGTTCAACGGCCGCAAGCGCCACCCGGATGTCGCCGTCATTGTCACTGCCGGCCAGCAGGTTATCGATGCGGCCGGGCGGGACGGCACGCTGCAAAGCTTGAAGGACAGCGGCGTGCAGGTGCTGCCGGATCTTTGCTGGTGCTCGATTTCCGAGCCGGTCTTCCCGACGAAGACGCGCGCGCTGATGACCAATTCCGGCAAATACGCCCATTACGGCCCCGGTCTCAGCGGCCGCGCGGTCCGCTTCGGCAGTCTTGCCGATTGCGTCGAAAGCGCGCTGACCGGCCATGCCGTATCCCGCCTTCCTGTCTGGCTTTCCTGAGGAGAACTGAATGCGCAGTATCAAGACAGTTCATGTGATTTCCGCCCATGCGGAAGGTGAAGTGGGGGATGTGATCGTCGGTGGGGTGAAACCGCCGCCGGGCGAGACGATCTGGGAACAGAGCCGTTTCATCGCCCGTGATGAGACGCTGCGCAACTTCGTGCTCAACGAACCGCGCGGCGGTGTGTTCCGCCACGTCAATCTGCTGGTGCCGCCGAAACATCCTGACGCGGATGCCGCCTTCATCATCATGGAGCCGGAAGATACGCCGCCCATGTCCGGTTCCAATTCCATCTGTGTTTCCACTGTGCTTCTGGATGGCGGCATCGTGCCGATGCAGGAGCCGGAAACCCATATGCTTCTGGAAGCTCCCGGCGGACTGGTGAAGGTTCGCGCCGAATGCCGCAACGGCAAGGCCGAGCGCATTTTCGTGCAGAACCTGCCGAGCTTTGCCGCAAAGCTTGACGTCGAACTCGAGGTCGAAGGTCTCGGCACGCTGAAGGTAGATACCGCTTATGGCGGCGACAGCTTCGTCATCGTCGATGCCGAAGCGATGGGGTTCAGCCTGAAGCCGGAAGAGGCGCATGAGATTGCCCGCCTCGGCGTGCGCATCACCAATGCCGCCAACAAGGCTCTGGGCTTCGAGCATCCCGAAAACCCGGACTGGCGGCACTTTTCCTTTTGCCTGTTTGCCGGCAAGGTGGAGCGCACGGCCGAAGGTCTCAGGGCAGGGGCAGCCGTCGCCATCCAGCCGGGCAAAGTGGACCGCTCGCCGACCGGCACGGCACTTTCGGCCCGCATGGCGGTGCTGCATGCGCGCGGCGAAATGAAGGAAGGTGAAACGCTGACGGCGGTGTCGCTGATCGGCTCGACCTTCACCGGCCGCATCCTCGGAACGACAACAGTCGGCGACCGCCCGGCCATCCTGCCGGAAATCTCCGGCCGCGGCTGGATCACCGGCATCCACCAGCATATGCTCGATCCGTCCGATCCGTGGCCGGAGGGGTATCGGCTGACGGATACCTGGGGCGCGAGGTAAATAAGGACGTTACAGTTCACTCAGGTGGCATTTTGAGATATGCTGCGGCGGTGCGGCATTTTTCTTCTCCCCGCCGGGGAGAAGTTGGCCCGAAGGGTCGGATGAGGGGGCAACGCCAGCGATTGACCGCACGCTTGCCCCCTTGTAACTTGCCTTCGCCGCGCTGTGCTATTGTTCCAGCTGCGGTGGCGGATGGAAGACCGGGACCC
>NZ_JAFLNA010000016.1:0-159541 GCF_017313405.1 Agrobacterium burrii | reverse complement strand
TTGAGCGGCGGTTTTCTGGCCGGAAACGCGAAACCGCTCCAGATGTCGGTTTAAGGGGGTGTCAGTTGACGGCGGGCGGAGGGCGCGTGTGGTTTACCCCCCTCTGCCCTGCCGGGCATCTCCCCCACAAGGGGGGAGATCGATTCGCGGCTGTGTCTCGTTCATCTCGACGTTAGAGTATGAGGTGGTGGAAGAGCGTCTTGCCTATCTCCCTCCTTGTGGGGGAGATGCCCGGCAGGGCAGAGGGGGGTAAAGCCCCACACACCCCGCTCAACTAAATGAACAACCCCCCAAAATCCAACAGCCAAGACCCTCAGGAAGCGAGCGGCATTCTCTGCCCCTCCCCCTGCGCGCCCGCCATGCGGCGCTCATGCTCGATCAGCCATTTCTTCCGCCACAGGCCTCCACCATAACCGGTCAGGCTGCCATCCGCCCCCAGCACCCGATGGCAGGGCACGACGATCGCAATCTGGTTGGCGCCATTGGCGCGGGCCACGGCGCGCACGGCGGATGACCTGTCCATGCTGGTTGCCAGCGAGGAATAGCTGACGATCTCACCCACCGGAATTTCCCGCAGGTTGCGCCAGACATCGCGCTCGAAGGGCGTGCCGTGGCCGGCGAGCCGGGTTTCGAAGGCAGCCGAACTGCCGGCGAAATAGGCGGCAAGTTCCGCCGCGATCTGGCCGGTCACCGCGGTGCGGCCCAGCACCATATCCGCGCC
This sequence comes from Agrobacterium burrii, assembly GCF_017313405.1. Classification (NCBI taxonomy): domain Bacteria; kingdom Pseudomonadati; phylum Pseudomonadota; class Alphaproteobacteria; order Hyphomicrobiales; family Rhizobiaceae; genus Agrobacterium; species Agrobacterium burrii. The sequence continues at coordinate 158,820 of NZ_JAFLNA010000016.1, read as the reverse complement.
GGTGCGGGCCTTCAGCCGCTTCAGCTCGGCCGGAAGGGCCGGCCGGTCGGCGAATTCAAGCAGATGCAGGGCATGATCGTCGGCAACGACCAGCATCGGGCCGATCGGCGTATCGATCCAGTCACCCTTCAAAAACCCCTTACCCTTCATGGCGACGGGCGACGTGCCGAAGAACTGGTTGATCGCCGAGCGAAAGCCGCTGCCGGATTCGTAACCCGCATCGATCTGCGCGCCGATCACCGCCTCGCCCGAGGCAAGGCTCGTCGCCGCGTCTCCGAGCCGGCGCAGCCGGGCGATTTCCAGAAAGCTCATGCCAAAACGACGCTTGAAGGTGCGGCGCACGGTGGAGGGATCGTGTCCCAGCGCCACCACATCCTCCTCGCACCAACGCCGCGCCGGTTCGTTTTCCAGCGCCGTCAGAAGCGAGGTGACGGTCTCGTCCGGAGCGCCATAGGACAACATCGGCTTGCAGCGCTTGCAGGGGCGAAAACCCGCCTCAAGGCATTCGGCGATGGTCTCGCGGAACCGGCAATTTTCGATCTTCGGTTTTCGCGCCGTGCAGGTGAAGCGGCAAAAGATCTTGGTCGAGGTCACGCAGACATAGGCCACGCCTTCATAGGCGGGGTCCTTGTTCACAAGGGCGGAATACAGCGTTTCGGTGTCGGGGCGTTTGAACAGCATCATGGGGGGATGCTAGCGCAATTTTTGGGTCTGCGCCGCCGAAAAACGGGCGTGGATGTGGCTCATTTCCCTCATTCCTGTGCTCGTCACAGGAATCCAGTCGACGCGCGTCTGCGCGGAGGAAGGAGTCTTTTCAGCCCAAGGACTTGGGCTGGCTGGATTCCTGTGACGAGCACAGGAATGAGGAAAGAGCTTCCCCTTCAGTTCCCCGGCGGCGAAAAAGATGGGTCGTCCAGCCTCGTAAACACCACGCCGCGCGCCTTCAGCGCCAGAAGGCCTTTCACCACGCCCTCGCCCGCCTCATGGGTGGGCTGGTTGATGTGGGAGATGATGACGTCGCCATCCTTTGCGGAGGCGATGTGTTTTGCTGTCATGGCCGCCCCCAGCAGCGAGCCGCCATCGCCATTGACGGAATAACCGGCCACCCGCATGCCGAGCCGGTTGATGGTGGCCATGGAGGACCTGGTGTATTTGGCCGTCGCCCCACGGAACCATTGCGGCTGGAGACCGGTGGCAGCGACGATCGCCTGGCGGCCGCCTTCCACTTCCTGCTCGACCGCCGCTTCCGAACCGGCAGCGGCGATGCCGTAAATGGACACCGGCTTATCCACCGCCGGCACGTGGTTTTCGCCGTGGTTTTCGATCTCGAACAGGTCTGGATGCGCCGTAAGCACGGCGAGCGCCTCGCCATTGTGTTTTAACCAGCGGGCGGTGACGAAGATCGTTGCCGGAATGCGCTCCTTCACCAGCGTATCGAGGATGCGGTGATCGGTCTTGCCCATGCAGGCATCAAGCGTCATCGCCACCCGCACGTTGCCGTCATGTCGTGGCGTCATTTTCAGCGTCGGCTCGACAAGGCCGGTGCCCGCGAACGCGGCGGATGAGGCGGAGGCAAACAAGACAGCAAGGAGGACGCGACGCATCATTTTCGTTTTCCGCAGTGTAGTAGCGTATAATCCCGTGGCAATCCGCCCGCAAAGCGCCCGAATTATGGCGCGGTTTCCAGCGCGGACAGGGCTTCCAGCGCCTCTTCCACCCGCTGGCGTTCCGCGCTGGTGAGCGGCAGGATCGGCCGGGGCGGTTCGCTCACCGTCAATTGCAGGATGTTGGCGGCGGCGTAAACCACGCGGATGCTGCCGAATTCCTTGAACAGCGCCCAGAGCGGCTGGAAGGCCGCATCGATCCTTTTTGCCTCTTCCGCATTCTTGGCCTGAGCCGCCCGCATCAATTGCAGGGCTGCAACCGGCAGCAGGCCGGCAACCACACTGTACCAGGTGTCGCCGCCGGCAAGTGTCGCCTCGGCGCAGCCCCAGTCGCCGCTGTAGCCGATGGCGAAATCATCCGACAGCTTCGGCCTCAGCCGCGCGAGCTCACCCGCATAATCGGAATCGGCCGGCAGCGGCATTTTGATGGCGCGGATATTCGGGATATAGGCAAGCCGCACCAGAAGCTCGTCGCTGAAGGCAAAGCGGGTGGTCGTCGGATTGTTGTAGATGGCGAGCGGCAGGGCCATTGCGCCGGCCACGGCGGCGAAATGGTGATAGGCCTCTTCCTGCGTCAGCGGCGTGTAGGAGACGGGCGCCAGCAACAGGGCATCGGCGCCGGCAGCTTCCGCATCCCTGGCCAGCGCCACCGCTTCATCGGTGCGCAAGGCGCCGACGCCGGCCATCAATATGCGCTTGCCCTTGAGGACCGAAGCTGCCGCCTCGATGGCGCGGCGTCTCTCTTCCCGCGTGAGGTACATGTAGATGCCGGTGCTGCCGAGAATGCCGACGGAATCGACCGCCGCCGCATCCAGCCGTTCGATCAGGGCGGAGAAGGCCTGCGTGTCCACCCGCCCGGCCTCATCGGCCGGCGTGATCGGAAAAGCCGAAAGTCCCTTGAATCGTGTCGCCATGCCCGTCTCCCTCGCTTTGATCGGCAAGCAGGGTTACAGAGCCAGTGGCGGAGCGGCAAGAAAAGTGGCGGCTAAACCCCTGCCCGCAACCGAAAAAATCCTTGCTTAGTCATAAAGATACAACTTCTTCCACTGCTCTTCGGGAATCCTGTCGCCGACGCGGTAATCAAAGGTCTGGATGCTGAGGCTGTCGCTCTTCAGCTGGCATTTGTATTTGAGCTTGTACCATTCACCGGAACTTCTGAAGACCGCACCCGGCGCCTTGATGGAGTTCTTGCCGACTTCCGGATCACCAAAGGTATAGGCGATGACCTTATCCGGCCGCATGCCCTTCTGCTCCGTCGCTATCCTCTCCATCGCCTCGATATCGCAGCGCTGTTCCAGACGCTCTTCAGGGGCAAGCGCATTCAGCTGCCGCATGACGCTGGCGTCGATCGCAAAAGCGGGGGTTAAGGCCTGCAAGCCAAGGAAAAAGGCAGAAAGGGCAGCGGGAAGAAGCTTTCGCATGGGATCCTGTCAGTTTTTTCGTTTGTTCTTGTCTTTTGGTCTGTTTCGAGCAGAGGACGTCCGGCCGGCAACCGCCGCGCATCATCGCCGATTTGCCAGATATTGCCAAAATGTGATCGAAAGCCGACGAAATTGTGCCGAAGCCTCATTTCATCTGTGGAGATTTGAAACTTGATCGGCCGGGAGGGTCACTCTACATCTTGGTGCCGCACCTTGGTAGCGACCACGGATTTTTCATACGAAAGCGAGTTTCCCTTGCCGATTTTCAAGAACCTGCCCGCCGCCCCGACCGCCGAAAAACGGCCCGTTCAGGACACGCATCACGGCATTACCCGCACCGACGATTATGCATGGTTCCGGGCCGATAACTGGCAGGCCATGTTCAAGGACCCTACCCTGCTCGACCCGGCCATCCGCACCCATCTGGAGGCCGAGAACGCCTATATGGAAGCGGCCATGGGCGACACCAAGGCGCTTCAGGAAAAGCTGTTCGAAGAAATGAAGGGCCGCATCAAGCAGGACGATTCTTCCGTGCCTGTGAATGATGGGCCTTATGCTTACGGGACATTGTTCGTGACCGGCGGCGAGCAGCCGCATTATTTCCGCACCCCGCGTGATGGGGGCGAAAAACACGTGCTGTTGAACGGCGACAAGGAAGCGGAAGGCAAGGATTATTTCCGTCTGGCCGGTCTCGACCAGTCCTCCGATCACAGCCACGGCATCTGGGGTTATGACGACAAGGGCTCGGAATATTTCACCCTGCGCATCCGCAACCTCGAAACCGGCGAAGACCTTGCCGATGTCGTGGAAAACACCGGTGGCGGCGGCGCATGGGCGCCTGATGGCAAGAGCTTCTTTTATACGCTGCAGGACGAGAACCACCGTCCCTCCAAGGTCTTCCACCATATCATCGGCGAGCCGCAATCGGCCGACCGGCTGGTCTACGAGGAAAAAGACCCCGGCTTCTTCATGGGCGTCGGCGCGTCTGTTCTCGACGATTTCATCTTCATCGACATTCATGACCATGAGACCAGCGAATATCGCATTCTTTCCACCAAGGACCTGACCGCCGAGCCTGCCGTGGTGGCGGAGCGCGAAGAGGGCATCGAATATTCGATGTGCGAGGGCGGCGACGTTTTCTACATCCTCACCAATGACGGCGACGCCAAGGATTTCCGCATTGTGGAAGCGCCGGTTACCGCACCGGGCAAGGAAAACTGGAAAGAGACCGTGCCGCACGAGCCGGGTCGTCTCATTCTTTCCGTCGATGCCTATGCCCGCCACCTGATCTGGCTGGAACGCCGCGACGGCCTGCCACGCATCGTCATCCGCGATCGCCGCACGGGCGAGGAACATTCCATCGCCTTTGCCGAAGAGGCCTATTCGCTTGGCCTGCATGGCGCGGCGGAATATGACACCGATGTCATCCGCTTCTCCTATTCCTCAATGACGACGCCGAGCCAGCTGTTCGACTACGACATGGTGACGCGAGAGCGCACGCTTCTGAAGACGCAGGAAGTACCATCGGGCCACAATCCGGATGATTACATCACCCGCCGCATCATGGCGTCCGCCCATGATGGTGAGCTGGTGCCGGTCTCCCTGCTTTACCGCAAGGATGTGGCGCTTGATGGTTCCGCCCCCTGCCTGCTTTATGGTTATGGCGCTTACGGCATCAGCATTCCCGCCTCCTTCTCCACCACCACGCTGTCTTTGGCCGACCGTGGTTTCATCTATGCCATCGCCCATATTCGCGGCGGCAAGGATAAGGGTTTCGAGTGGTACGAAACCGGCAAGATGGAAGGCAAGCAGAACACCTTCAAGGACTTCATCGCTGCCGCCGATCATCTGGTTCAGGAAGGTTTCACCTCTTATGCCGGCATCATCGCCGAAGGCGGCTCGGCCGGCGGCATGCTGATGGGGGCTGTGGCCAACATGGCACCGGAGAAATTCGCCGGCATCATCGCCGCCGTTCCCTTCGTGGACGTGCTGACCACCATGCTTGACGACACCCTGCCGCTGACCCCGCCGGAATGGCCCGAATGGGGCAACCCGCTGGAATCGGAAGAGGAATATCAGTGGATCGCCGCCTACAGCCCCTATGACAATGTCAGCGAGAAACCCTATCCGCCATTGCTGGCGCTTTCCGGCCTCACCGACCCGCGCGTGACCTATTGGGAGCCGACCAAATGGGTGGCGAAGCTGCGCGAAAAGACGACGGGTGAAGCGCCGATCCTGCTGAAGACCAACATGGCGGCGGGCCACGGCGGCAAGTCGGGCCGTTTCCAGCGGCTGGAAGAAATCGCCTTCGAATATGCCTTCGCTCTGAAGGTGGCGGGCAAGGACGCCGTGTGAGACTTTGATTGCGGTCGGGCGGCATTTCAATCGCCGCCCGACCTCGTTCGAGACGAAAATACCCGCAAAAACCTCTTTCTGAATATTTTTTTCCACAAAATCTCAACTGCACCTTTTCTATAAATGCCACTTTCCAAACTAATGAATTTTTATTTCCAGTTACTGCAACTTAAAATATATCATTGGTAAATCCAAATAACTCCCATGTATTACTCGATATTGGAAAATGTTCCGAAAATCGAACGCATGGCTGCGATGCGCCATTTCGCGTTGCAATATCACTTTTTGGCCGTATTATGCCGGTCGTTGACATATTCATGCGCCTTTTCGCCGCCCTTCCCGCGGCAATCCTGCAGCACGTCTTGCGGATATTCTTGATGCCGGATTTTTTCGGCTTTTTCACGCGCCATGTCAGTTCGCCCTTGGCAATCCGGGCTTTGCAGTGCTCCCGCTTTGCCAATTGAAAACACTGCATCAGACTTGGGGGTCTTACACCATGAAGAAACTCCTAGCCTCGACCATTCTCGTAACGGGCTTTATCATCGCTGCCGGAGCAGCAAATTCCGCCAATGCCGCCGAAGAGTGCGGCAGCATCACCATCGCCGAAATGAACTGGGCATCCGCCGGTGTCGCGGCTTACGTCGACAAGTTCATCATGGAAAACGGCTATGATTGCACGGTCAACGTCATCAGCGGCGATACCATGCCGACCTTCGCCTCCATGAACGACAAGGGCCAGCCTGATATGGCGCCCGAATTATGGGTGAATGCCGTGCGCGAGCCGCTTGACGCTGCCGTTAAGGAAGGCCGGCTGATCGAAGCCTCCAAAATCCTTTCCGAAGGCGGCATCGAAGGCTGGTGGATCCCGAAATTCATCGCCGACGAACATCCTGATATCAAGACCGTCGAGGATGCGCTGAAACATCCCGAACTGTTCCCCGCCCCGGAGGACGCCAGCAAGGGCGCCGTGCACAATTGCCCGTCCGGCTGGAACTGCCAGGTGACGACTACCAATCTCTACAAGGCGCGCGAAGGCGACAAAAAGGGCTTTACCCTCGTCGATACCGGCTCGGCCGCCGGCCTCGACGGCTCGATCGCCAATGCTTTCGAAAAGAAGCAGGGCTGGCTCGGCTATTACTGGTCGCCCACCGCCATTCTCGGCAAATACGAGATGGTGAAGCTGGATGACGGCGTTGAGCTTGACCGCGCCCATTTCGACGAGTGCACGGCCAAGGTCGATTGTGCGGATCCCAAGGTCAATGCCTATCCGGTAGCCGATGTCTTCACCGTCATCACCAAGGATTTCGAAGGCAAGGCCGGTGTGACGATGGATTATCTCAAGGCCCGCAACTGGGACAACAAGATGGTCGCCGAAATCCTTGCCTGGATGGATGAAAACCAGGGTACCAACGAGGATGGGGCGGAGTATTTCCTCGAAAATCATGAGGAAATCTGGACGAAGTGGGTTCCGGCCGAGGTGGCGGAGAAGATCAAGGCTTCGATGTGATTGGTTGATGGGAGGGGAAAGTTTCGGTTGGTATCCGTGGCTTTACCCCCCTCTGCCCTGCCGGGCATCTCCCCCACAAGGAGGGAGATCGACAGGAAGCACCCTTCTGCTGAATCCGCAACGTGTGTGATGGGCGATATCTCGCCGCTTGTCGATCTCCCTCCTTGTGGGGGAGATGTCCGGCAGGACAGAGGGGGGTGCCCCGCGCACTCCAACCTCCGCCGCTCATCCCAAAACCCAAAGGGAAAACAACAATAATGGCCCTCTGCAATTACCTGCCGGACCTGCTCTGCAAGTTCCCGGCCATCGACAACTCCACGATGCGTGTGGCACGCAAAACCATCGATGACGGTTTTCGCGACATCGTGCGCAATTATGGCGATGCGATCGATGTGATCGTGCATCCGCTGCAACTCTTTCTCAACGCCTCGGAGCGGCTGTTCATCCAGACCCCGTGGATCGTGACGATGCTGGTTATTCTGGCCATCGTGCATCTGGCCGGGCGCAGCTTCAAGATCACCGGCGGCACCGCCATCTCGCTCCTCATGATCGGCGCGGTCGGCCTGTGGCGCGACGCCATGACGACGCTTTCCATCGTCGCCATCGCCACGTTGATCGCCATCGTCATCGGCCTGCCGCTCGGCATCCTGATGGGACGCTCCGAACGGTTGCAGCGCCTCATCAACCCCGTGCTGGACGTGATGCAGACCCTGCCCAGCTTCGTTTATCTCATCCCCGTGGTGGTGATTTTCGGCATCGGCAAGGTACCGGGCCTGATTGCGGTGGTGATCTACGCCATTCCGCCGGTCATTCGCCTGACCAGCCTCGGCATCCGTCTGGTGGATCGCGAAGTGCTTGAGGCGGCCGACGCCTTCGGGTCTTCCAACCGCCAGAAGCTGTTCAACGTGCAGCTGCCGCTGGCGCTGCCCACCATCATGACCGGCATCAACCAGACCATCATGATGGCGCTCGCCATGGTCGTCGTCGCCTCCATGGTCGGCGTCGGCGGGCTCGGCAAGAACGTGCTGCAGGCCATCAACAACCAGTTCTTCACGGTGGGCTTCCTGAACGGTTTCGCTCTGGTCGCCATCGCCATCATGTTCGACAGGGCGAGCCAGGCTTTTGGCAAGCGCCTGCAGAAATACCGCGAGGTCTCCCATGGCTAAAAGCATCGAAATCAGGAATCTTTACAAGATCTTCGGCAAGCATCCCGAGAAATACCTCGAAGCGGTGCGATCCGGCATGGACAAGGTGGAGTTGAACGACAAACACAACCACGTGCTTGGCCTCAACAACATCAACATCACCATGCCGGGCGGCAAGATTACCGTCGTCATGGGGCTGTCCGGCTCCGGCAAATCGACGCTGATCCGCCACATCAACCGGCTGATCGACCCGACCGCCGGCGAGGTTCTTTATGACGGCGACGACATTTGCGGCATGAGCACCTCGGCGCTCAGGAAATTCCGCCGCCTCAAGACGGCGATGGTGTTCCAGAAATTCGGCCTGTTGCCGCACCGCACCGTGCTGGAAAACAGCGTCTACGGCCTCGATATTCAGGGCGTTCCGCGCAAGGAAAGCGAAGAAAAGGGCCGTTACTGGCTGGAGCGTGTCGGGCTTTCCGGTTACGAGGATTATTATCCGAACCAGCTTTCCGGCGGCATGCAGCAGCGTGTAGGCCTTGCCCGCGCGCTTGCCAACGACGCCGATATTCTCCTGATGGACGAGGCCTATTCGGCGCTCGATCCGCTGATCCGCGTCGACATGCAGACGATGCTGCTCGATCTCCAGCAGGAGCTGAAAAAGACCGTTGTCTTCATCACCCATGATCTGGACGAGGCTTTGCGGCTGGGCGACCACATCGCCATTCTGAAGGACGGCGAAGTGGTGCAGCAGGGCGACGGCCAGAGCATCATCCTCTCGCCCGCCGATGGTTACGTCACCGACTTCGTTCGCGACGTCAATCGCAGCCGTGTGCTGCAGGCTACCACTGTCATGGAGCCGCTGGATAGCAAACCTCAGGGCATGTCCGTTCTGGAAAGTGCGACGCTGGAAACCATCGCCCGCGATATGTCGGAGGCCAACGAGACTCAGGCGCATGTGGTGGACGAGGACGGCAAGCCGGTCGGTTCGATCGGCCTCGACACGCTGGTGGCGGCCATGGTGACACCCGCCGCGCAGGAGCCGGACGCGACGGTTGAGGCAACGCCCATGCCGCAGGAGGCTGAGTCCGTGGAGGAGACCGCGAAGGTGCGGGAGGCGGTTTTGCCGGTGGAGAAGGAAACGGCGTAATCAGGCTATCCTGACATCGTTTCCGTCATCCTTGGGCTTGTCCCACTGCTGTCCGGTTTAAATTTCCGGGCAGGCCGAAGACCCCTTCAGGAGTGACGAAGGGTGCGAATTCTTTCGAAGTCATCCTCGGCCCTGTGCCGAGGATCCAATCACGTTTAATAAAATCAATACGTTGCAGATCCTCGGGGCAAGCCAGAGGATGACGCCGAATGTGTGGAGGCCGGCAATCCAGCCTTCCCGCCACCACCCTATCCCCTTCCCGCAAAAACGAAGCACCACTTCACCGCCTGTCAAGCTGGGAACGTCATTGCAACGCAGCAAGCGCAAGTTTCAGGCAAGTCGCCGCCGTTAACCCTTCGTTAACTTTTGAACGCGGAATCACCGACATGCAGATCGAAAGCAATATCGGCGGATACAATTATCAGGGACGTATCCGCGAGATCGAAAAAACCGGCAGCGCGCAGAGCACGCCGGAGGAGCAGGCCGTCAAACGCGGCCCGGGCAACCCCACCGTTTCCAGCACCATTCTTTCGCAATCGCTGGCAAATGTGCTGTGGGCCGTTGGGAATGGCAACGCGCCGGCCTATCAGGACACGGCGGCGGCCGCTTCCGCCGAGGACAAGGCGGAAGCGCAGGCCGAGTGGGTGCGCAGCGCCTATTCCGAATACGAATAGGCGATTCTTCTCAGGCCCTTGCCGGGCTGACCTCCACTGTCACATGTGACAGTTCATGTATGGCGGCAAGTTTCTGCTTGTAGAAAGCCGGCGCTTTCGGCGCCTGCGACTGGATCGCCACGATTGCGGCGTGATGGCCCGGCCCCACCTGCCAGACATGCAGGTCGGTGATGCGGTCCTCTTCCGTCTCAACGCTTTCACGGATTTCCTGCGGCAGATCTTCGGTCTGCGGCACGGCATCGAGCAGGGTTGTCGCCGTTGAGCGCACCAGACCCCATGACCAGCGGGCGATGACTAGACCGCCAACGATACCCATTGCCGGATCAAGGAAAGACCAGCCGTTCCATTTGCCGAGCAGTAGCGCGACGATCGCAAGAACCGAGGTCAGCGCATCCGCCAGCACATGCAGATAGGCGGCCCGCAGATTATTGTCCCTGCCGCCCTTTGCTGCGCCATGGTCTCCATGATGCGCGTGCGATCCGTGATCATGATGGGCATGCGAGCCGTGTCCATGCCCGTGATCATGATGATGGTCATCTTTCAAAAGCACGGCGCTGACGAGATTGACGGCAAGACCGATGACGGCGACGAGGATCGCCTGATTGAAGTCGATCTGCACCGGATTAAAGAGGCGCATCGCGCTTTCAACGGCGATCAGCAGCGCCACCACCGCCAGCACGATGGCGCTGGCGAAGCCTGCGAGATCACCGAACTTGCCGGTGCCGAAAGTGAAGCGCGGGTTGCGCGCCTCGCGCCGGGCATAAAGATAGGCCAGCGCCGAAATCAGCATCGCGCCCGCATGGGTGGACATGTGCCAGCCATCTGCCGTCAATGCCATGGAGCCGAACCAGTTGCCGGCGACAATCTCTGCCACCATCATCACGGTAGTCAGCGCGATGACCATCCACACGCGCTTTTCATTGCGCTCATGGTTCTGGCCGAGAAAAACATGGTCGTGGCCGGTCGCGGCAGGGAATTCGGATGTCGTCGTCATGTCGCTTATCCTGTTCGATCTTCAAGGTAGTCGTTCCACGCATGGCTTTTTCCCAAAGCGGACACTTTGGAGGGCTTGCTAGCGGATGTAGGTCTTCAGCACCTGGGCCAGCTCTTCCGCCGCCCGCGCCCGCTCGTCTTCATTTTCGGCGTGCACCACATGTTCGTGCAGGTGCTCCTGCATCACCTCTCCCGTCAGGCCGGAAAGCGCGCCGCGCACCGAAGCCAGCAATTGCAGCACCTCGCCGCAGGGCTTGGCGTCATCAAGCGCACGCTCCACCGCCTCCATCTGCCCTTTCAGGCGGCGGATGCGGGCCAGAAGCTTCTCCTTGTTGCGGATCGTATGGGACATAAGCACCTCATATAGTATAGGGGGGTATACTATATTGTGTTGATTTTTCGTTCAAGTCCTGCGTGACGCAATCCTCGCGAATGTTTCGGCCCCTAAAAATGCTCCATCAGAACTTGGGGACTCAGTCATGACGACTATCGCAGCAACCACCACCAGCTATTATGCTTCTCCGGTCCGGACCCTTGAGCCGACGAAAAACAAGGAAACCCACTCCACCACTGAAGCCCTGCTGGAGTTGACCCGCGCGGCACACCGCGTCATCTCGAGCGCCGAGAGCGTCGCCACCGCGGTCGCGCCGGCTGCCGCCAGCGTGTCGGCCGGCCTTGCCGCCGCATTGTGGAACCTCGACAGCGGCGCCTCCGCCACAGCTACGCCCGTGCTGGAGATGGCCGCATCCTCCGCCCAGCCTGAAGCCACATCCAGCCTCGAGGCAGAGGTTGTGAAAGCGCTGGCTCAGGCGCTCGGTGTGGACGACGCCGCCTGATACCCATTGACCTGAAAGCCATTGAACAACGGGCTGAAAAGCCATATCTCTAGAGACTAGAGCATCGGACCATGAGCGGCGGAACTACCCCGCTCTGCCGCCGCTGCGCCAGAGATATGGAGAAAGCCATGCTGTCCATCGGTGAACTGTCCAAGCGTACCGGCGTCAAGGTGCCGACGATCCGCTATTATGAGCAGATGGGCCTCATCCGCGAGGCAGACCGTTCGGAAGGCAACCAGCGCCGTTACGAAAAAACCGACCTCGAAAGGCTGGCCTTTATCCGCCATGCCCGTGATATTGGTCTCAACATCGATGCCATTCGCGAACTCATCGCGCTCAGCCAGCACCGGCAAATGCCGTGTGAGGGGGCGGACCGTATCGCCGCCGAACATCTCGCCCATGTCCGCGAAAAAATCGCCAGCCTGAAGAAGCTCGAACACGAGCTGGAGCGTATCGTCTCCCATTGCCACGGCCATTCCATCGAGGATTGTTACGTCATCCGCGCGCTTTCCGACCACGGCATGTGCGAAGGCGAGCATTGAGACGCCGGCAGGATCGAGATGGTGACATCCAGCTGTCATCCGCACGATATATGCGCGTCCCATCTCTTTCAAAAAGACCTGACGAATGCCCGAAATCCCTCCCTTCGACACAGTTTTCATCGATGTTTCCGAAGGTCACCGGCTGCATGTGACGATTGCCGGCAACCCGGCGGGACAGGCCGCGATCCTGCTGCACGGCGGCCCCGGCTCCGGAATATCGGCCACTGCGCGGCGCTATTTTGATCCTGAGCGTTACCGAATCATCCAGTTCGACCAACGCGGATGCGGGCAAAGCACGCCAAATGCCGCCGTCAGCCTCGAGCACAACACCACCCAGCATCTGATCGACGACATGGAGGCCATTCGTGTGGCGCTTGGCGTCGATGACTGGCTGGTGTTCGGCACCTCATGGGGTTCCACACTTGCGCTTGCCTATGCCCAGCGCCACTCAAAACACGTTCGCGCCATGGTGCTGGCGGGTGTCACCACCACGCGGCAAAAGGAAATCGACTGGCTTTACAAGGGGCTGGCGATGTTCCTGCCGCAGCAATGGCAGCGCTTCATCACGGCCATCCCGGATCACCTGGCGAAGGAAGATCCCGTCGGCGCGTATCTCCAGCTTTTGAACGATCCTGACCCGGTCATCCGCCGGATGGCGGCGCTTGAATGGCATTTGTGGGAGGCGGGTTCGATCAGCGCGGAGTCCAGCGCGGACTTTCCAGAAAAATGGCGTGATGCCGACTATATTCTGACCCGCGCCCGACTCTGCGCCCATTATTTCCACCATGCGGCCTGGCTGGAGGACGGCGTGCTTCTGAGCAATGCCGGCGTGCTCGCGGGCATCCCCGGCATGCTCATCCAGGGCATGCGCGACCTGCAGGGACCACCCGTCACCGCTTACGAACTTGCTGCGGCATGGCCGGGAAGCGAACTGATTGCCATAGGTGAAGCCGGGCATTCCACCGGTGATGCGGGGATGGAGGATGCGATTGTTTCAGCGATCGCACGATTTGCAAATTGAAGCCGCTTGACAGATTACGGATTCGGGCGCATTGCAATGACATGATCAACGAACGCGCACCCATCTCCTGCTCGTACTTTTGGGCCTACCTTTAAGGGCGGCTCGACAGATCATATTGTCAACAAGCCGCCGTCAGGCGGCTTTGTTGTTTTCAAACGTCCTGACGGCACCAATAAGACCAAAGGACCGAAAAAAATGACCGAAGATAGCTCCCTTACACTGGAAAGACCGCCCGTCGTCATCATTCGCGGCGCGCGCAAGACCGATCTGCCCGAGCTTAACGAGATGATCACGCTGCTTGCCTCCTACCACGGCGATGCGGCGGCAATCACGCCGGCCAAGCTTGAGCGCGACCTGTTCGGCCCCCTGCCCTGGGTGCATGGTCTTGTCGCCGAAGCCGATGGCGCGCTGATCGGCTACGCGCTGCTTCTGCCGCTCTACAGGGCGCAGGAAGGCCGGCGTGGGCTTGAACTGCACCATCTCTTCGTGCGTGACGGCCATCGCGGCCACGGCACGGGCCAGCATCTGGTTTCCCGCGCCCGCGATATCGCCAAGCGGCTGGGTTGCGACTATCTATCCGTCAGCGCCACGACCGGCAATGTGGCGGCGCATCGTTTCTACGAGAACATGGATTTCGCGCCGCGTCCGGTCACCGGCATGCGCTACATGCAGTCCATCGCCTGATCAAAACCGACGGAGACGGCCATGACACGTATCGCGATTGCGCTGGCGCAGGATTTTGCGGACTGGGAACCGGCGCTGCTTGCGGCGGCGGCACGCAGCTATCTCGGCGTCGAGATCGTTCATGCCACCCCGGACGGGCGGCCGGTAACATCGATGGGCGGGCTGAATGTGTCGCCCGAAACCTCCTATGACGCGCTTGATCCTGACAGCATCGATGCGCTCGTCATTCCCGGCGGTCTCAGCTGGGAAAAGGGTACGGCCGCCGATCTTGGCGGGCTGGTGCAGCGCTTTCGCGAAAAAGACCGGCTGGTTGCCGGTATCTGTGCGGCGGCAAGCGCGCTGGCCGGCACGGGTATCCTGAACCATGTCGCCCATACCGGCAATTCGCTCGCCTCACACAAGGCCTATCCGGCCTATAGCGGCGATGGTCTTTATCGTGACCAGCCGAAGGCGGTCAGCGATGGCGGCGTCATCACGGCATCCGGCAGCGCGCCGGTCAGCTTCGCGGTGGAAATTCTGAAAAACCTCGGCCTCTTTGGTCCGGAAGCCGAGGCGGAACTTGGAATTTTCGCGGCGGAGCATCGGTAAGACGCAGCCGTCTTGATGCCATGCACTCTCCACTTCCCCGTCATTCCGGCCTTGAGCCGGTATGATGGAAGTGGGAACTTCAGGCCAGTCAGTGCCGATCAAGCACCCGGCAAACACGGGGCGTGGCGCCCTCGCCTTCCCCGGCAATCGCACGGCGAATATCGCGGCTGTTCAAATGCAAGCTGCGGCCGGCAGGCAAGTTTGAACGTTTTATCTTGGCAAGGGCTGCGACGATAAAGCCGGCCTCGTTTTCATGAAAATAGGCGAGAGCCGCCTCGCGCACCGGGTCTGGCCCGAGGACTGCCTTGAAGGCAAGACGGTGCACGGCGCAGAACGCACCGTGACCGGGAACGACAAAACGCAGCGCATCGAGTTCGTCACTCCATTCCGCTGCGTCCTGCATGCATTTACGCCGACTGGAAGCGTTTCAGGAAAAACGCGCTCAGTGTTCCAAGCAGCGCCCAGAAAACGAAGCTGGTGATGGTGGCGGCAACGATGAACTGCCGTTCCAGCGGCAGCGGTGCCAGCGCATGTTCGCCTTCCGGCGGCAGCGGTGCGCCCACCACATGCGGCGCGACGATCAGGACCAGAGCAAGAACGATGGCCCAGGGCTCGCGGCGAAACGCAATCAGCGCAATGCCGCCCGCGGTTGCGGCAACCGTCGAGAGCCACCAGATTTGCCGCGCCTCAAGTGCTGCGGCCGGGCTTCCCGGCAATTCCGGCGGCAGGCCGATCATCGGCGCGAGCATGACGGCGGCAAAACCGGCAACGCCCCACAGAAGACCTTCGCGCCAGCCGGCATCGGTGCCGCGCAGCGAGATGAGACCGGTCAGCACCAGCGCGTAACCGATGGCGGTCAGCACATTGGCAGCGACAGTATAGGCGGTGCGTTCGAAACCATCGGCCGGAGTCCAGGCCTCGTCATTGTGCTCATGGGCGGGAACCGCAGCGCCGGGTGCTGCCGCATCATGGCTATGGGCCGCTTCGCCGCCGGCGCTTTCAAAGGTTTCCGCCTGAAGGATGAGCGGCGTGGTGCCGAAAGCCTGCATGGCCGAGACGGCCAAACCGCCAACGATGCCGACCAGAACCGCGGTAAAGACGATATTGCGAAAAAATGACATGCCGTTTCCCCTCAATGGCAGGGGAAGGCATTGGCATGACGCGTGTCATGCGCGGCATTGTGAACGGCTTCCACATGCGAAAAGCCGACAAAACCGACGACGAACAGGCCAAGCACGATCGCCGTCAGCGATTGCGCGAAGCTGCCCGTTTTTGCTGAAACGGCAGCATTGGCCGTATTCTGCTGGATAGACATGGTGACCCCTCTCCCGGCGCGACCCCGCGCCATAAGATGCGGCCGAACGGCAAAAAGCCAACAGACCGCATATGATACACTTCACCACGGGGATACGAGACTGACACAGGGGCATCGAACCGACGACCCTGACATTCCGCTCTTCCGGACACCCCGCCGGCATGGACATTTCCGTGATGGCAGGTCTCCTGGCTTACGGGTCAAAACCTGAAACACCTTCCCGGCATCGCCCTCGCCGTAAAAAAAGGGCGAGATGGCTTGCCAGTGGCATTTCGTTTCAGGCTCTCCGCTCACAGTTGCGGGGGCAGCCACGAATGAGGATTTCTCCCTATCGTGTTCCCTTTTCACCTTCCGGAACGCCCGGAAGGAACCATCACGGACATGTTATCGGCCGGGTGGGTGCGGGAGTCAATGGTGGCGGCTCCTTGGCACCAGCACGACGTGAAGCATGTGGTGAGCGCCAACCCAAGCCATGCCCAGTTATCGAGACGGGATCGCCTTCAGATAGGCCGCAATCGCATTGCGGTCTTCGGCGGTGAGATGCGCCATGTTCTGCTGCACCTTGACCATGGAGCCGCCGACGCTGTCGAATTCCGGGGTGAAGCCGGTTTCCAGATAGCCGGCAATATCCGCCGTCGTCCACGATCCGATGCTCGCAGAACCCGGCGTGATATCGGGAATGCGGCCCTCACCTTCGGGATTGGGGCCGCCAGCCAGCCATTTGCCCTCCAGAAAACCACCGAGCGCATTGCGCGGGGTGTGGCATTCACCGCAATGGCCCGGCCCTTCGACCAGATATTGGCCGCGCAGCAATTCGGCATTGGCATTGGCAAGCTCGACGCGCGGCGGTGCGGAAGTGTCGAAATACAGGAATTTCCAGCCGCCGAGCGCCATGCGCAGGTTGAAGGGAAACGGTAAGTCGTGATCCGGCGCATCATTCTGGCTGGCCGGCAGGGTTTTCAGATAACCGAACAGGTCGTTCACGTCCTTCTGCGTCATGCGCGCATAGGAGGCGTAAGGGAAGGACGGGTAAAGATGTTCGCCGTTCTTTCCCACCCCGCGCGTCATGGCATCGCCGAATTCCGCCAGTGTCCAGCTGCCGATACCGTGCTGTGGATCAGAGGAAATATTGGGCACATGGAAGGTGCCGAAGGGGCTTTTCAGCGCCTGCCCGCCGGCAAGCGTCCGCATCGCGTCACCCGTGGCATCCGGTGCTGCATGACAGCTTGCGCAGCCACCCGCCCAGAACAGCGTTTCGCCATTGGCCAGATCCGGCTCTCCGAGGCTGACCCAATGGCTGGGCGCCTGCCGCTGCGGCGCGGTGACCCAGGCGAAAATGCCGTAGCCGGCAATGGCCGCGATCACGGCCCCGCCCACAAGCTTCGTCCAAATGGAAGACATACCCCTCTCCCCATTCTCACCCGAGTGATCAGGTGTCTTTCAAAGTGAAAAAACGCCGCCGGGAAGCGGCGCTTTGAAATTCATGATTTATTTCTTCAGACGATAGGTCTGGTGGCAGGTGCCGCAATCGGCGCCGAGCGTCTTCATGGCGGTGGTGACGCCCGCCTGATCGGTGGGGAGATTGGCAAGAACCTTATCGGCATCAGCACCGAGCTTGGCCGCCTTGGCCTTGAAGTCCTCAAAATTTTCCCAGATGGCGGGGGCAGCCGCGCTGCCGGTCTCGGAACCCTTCGGGAACTGATCAGGGAAAGCCTTGGCATTGGTGCTGATGGTCGTCACGGCAGCCTTGACGGCCTCGGCGTCGAAGGGCTTCTGGCCCTTGGAGATGGCAGCCAGCGCGCCCATGGAGCCGCCGATCTGCTTCATCATGCCTTCACGTTTTTCGACTTCGCCGGCAGCGAAGACCGCTCCGGCGCAAAGACAGCCGAAAAGCATGGCCGCCGCGATGGTTTTCAGTTTCATACACTCTCTCCTTGATTCCGGCCGGGTGCCGGACGCTTGATGGAACGGCGCGAGGATGCCCTTTCCGCATGGCGAAAAGAAGTCACATTGCGGTGAATTCCGCCGTGAAAACAGAAGTCTAGAGTATCAGGCCGAAAACTGTCCGAAGGTTTTCCGACAAGAACCCGTGACAAAACAACGGGCCAAAGGAGAGCATTCGCTGGCTTGCCAGGGAATAGCCTCCCTGGAGCGGCGCAACCTGTTCCTGTTATTCGCCGAGGCTCCACGACAGAGCTTCCCAAAATGTCAGCAGCGCTGCGGCAACCAGCATGAAACCGGCAGCGCGACCGATGAAGATCGTGGCGCCGGGTGAAGAAACCAGCCATTGTCGGCTTTTATCCGCCGTCAACGCCAGCGCGCCATAAACGGTAAACTGCGTTACCGCCACCATCACGCCCATCACCAGCCCCTGCATCCAGATCGGACCATAGGCCGGTTTGAGAAATTGCGGATAGACCGCCATCATGAACAGATAGGCTTTCGGATTGGAAAGGCAGGTCAGCACCGCTCGCCAGAACGCTTTTTTCGACGAGGCGCTTGCCTGCGCCTCATCGCCATTCACGACGATTGCGCTGCGCATCAGGCCGATGCCGATCCAGACCATATAGGCAGCGCCGACAATGAGAAGCGGCAGAAACAGCGACGGCATCCAGGCGGCGAGCAGGCCAACGCCGGCCGCGCCATAAAGCGAATGCACGATGCCGCCGGCGCTCATGCCGCTTGCGGCCGAAAGGCCGGTTTTCCTGCCGCCCGTCAGCGCGCTTGCCAGCACGAACAGCATGTCCATGCCCGGCAGGATGATGATGCCGAACAGGACCAGAAAGAAAAGCCAGAGATTTTCGGCGTAACTCATGTCAGTATCTCCCCAGACGGTTCATGGCACATTTAGGAATATGCATGTTTCTCAATGTGTTTTGCCGTTTATAGAAAAAGCCAACTGACAGCATTATGTCAGTTGTCTTGAAAAAACGCCGGGGAAATGTCAATGCGCAAGGCGTCGAGACTGTTCGAGATCATTCAGATCCTGCGGCTGGCGCGCCGGCCCGTTACCGCCCAGATGATTGCGGAAAAGCTGGAAGTGACGGCGCGTTCGGTCTATCGCGACATAGCCGCCCTCCAGACCATGCGGGTGCCCATCGAAGGCGAGCGCGGCGTCGGTTATATTCTGCGCCCCGGCTTCAGCCTGCCGCCGCTGATGTTTTCCATTGATGAGACCGAGGCAATCGTGCTGGCGCTCGCCATGGTTGGCCGTTCCGGTGATACCGAATTGCGGCAGGCGGCGAGAAAAGCGAGCGACAAGATTGCCGCCTCGCTGCCCGAACCCCTGTCCAAAACCCTGTCGGCCAATGCCCTGCATGCCTGGGGCAGCATCGCGCCAGCACCTGCCGGCATTGATCTTGCCACCGTCCGGCGGGCGGTGCGCGATGAAGAGAGGCTGGACATCAGCTATCGCGATGAAACCGGCGCAGAGACCCGGCGGCAGATCCGGCCCATTGCCGTGATCTATTATTCGGAGACGGTGAATATCGTCGGCTGGTGTGAATTACGGCGGGCAATCCGTAACTTCCGCTCTGACCGGGTTTTGACCTGCGAAAGCACCGGCAGCTTTTTCAAGCTTGAAGGTGAAAAGCTGCGGCAATTGTGGATGAGCGGCTGGCAGAGCAACCAGCCGGGCAGTCCATCCTCACAGCTGTAAGAGACGATCCTCCTCGCGGCCAAAACCGCGAATGACGATCCGGTCTTCGAAAACATCTGATATAGCGAAGGTGTTCTGGTCGGGCGTGTCCACCATGCCCTTGAAATTGACGAAGTGGGTGTTACCCAGCACACCGTAATTGCCTTCGTGATTATGGCCATTGAACCATGCGACGGCCGAAGCATGGGCGTCGAGAAGATCGAGAATGCGCGGTGCATCCCACATGTTGTGAGCGTTTTCCGGATAAAGCGGATAGTGGCACAGCACGACCACTTTTTCGCCGGCCGCATCCGATTTTTGCAGGAGGCTTTGCAGCCATTCGAACTGCTCGTCGCTGAGCGAGGCGTTCCAGTCCTGTGCATTGATCGCGCCCGCTTCCTGCAGGTGCTTCAGCCGCTCCTGCGCAAGTGCGCGACGCGGATCGCCGGGCGGCGGGGCGAAGAGACTGACCTCGTTGCCATCAAGCACGGCGAAGCGGACATTGCCGATGGCGAAGTCATGCCAGGGGGCCGGCATGCCGAGGCGGGCATGGATGGCGGTCAGATGTTCAGGCGCAACTGAAAAATCATGATTACCCGGCAACAGGACCGAGGGATGGCGAAGCCCGTCATAAACGCTGAGGATCGCATCGAAATTGTCGAAACCGCGGTCGATGATGTCGCCGAGCGTCACCACGAAGGCGAGGTCCTCTTCGTTGAAGGCGGCCACCGCTTCGGAAAGCTTTTTCGGGCTTTCGGCATAATAGCGACCCATGTCCGGACGGGGATCGGCATTGGCATATTGGGGATCGGCGACGATGCCGAAGGAGAAGAGAGGCTTGCTTTTTTCAGTCATGATGCGCCGCGATAAACCCGGCTGATGACAGGCTTGTGACATGTGGAAACCAAAACCACAAAAACAAAACACCCGGCGTTACAGCCGGGTGTTCAATGAATGCTGGCGTAAACCTATCGTCGTCATGCTCGGGCCTGTCCCGAGCATCTGCTGAGGTCGCGGTCTATGCAATATCGGCAGATCCTCGGCACAAGGCCGAGGATGACGTCGCGCGTGCAGAAGCCGCCTTAACTGCCGGCAACCACGCTTTTTGCTACTTACTTGGCAGCGGCTTCGTAACGCTCCAGGACGTAGTCCCAGTTGATGAGGTTATCAACGAAGGCTTCGAGGTACTTCGGGCGCAGGTTGCGGTAGTCGATGTAGTAGGAGTGCTCCCAGACGTCGACGCCGAGGATCGGCTCTGCACCGTGAACCAGCGGGTTTTCACCGTTCGGGGTCTTGGAGATTTCGAGCTTGCCGTTCTTGACGGAGAGCCACGCCCAGCCGGAGCCGAACTGCGTGGTGCCGGCAGCGATGAAATCAGCCTTGAACTTGTCGTAACCGCCGAGATCGGAAGCGAATGCCTGTTCCAGTTTGCCCGGCAGCTTGTTGCCGCCGCCGTCCTTCTTCATCCACTTCCAGAAATGAACGTGGTTGTAGTGCTGGGCAGCATTGTTGAAGAGGCCGGCATTGGTGCCAAAGGACTTCTTCACGACTTCCTCGAGCGACAGGTCGGAAAGACCGGCTTCGGCCGCCAGCTTGTTGCCGTTGTCGACATATGCCTTGTGGTGCTTGTCGTGATGGAACTCGAGCGTCTCGCGCGACATGTAAGGTGCAAGCGCGTCGTAGTCGTAGGGGAGTTCGGGAAGTTCGAAGGCCATGGTTTTACTCCTTGTTGCAGCGGCTGGACCGCTCCTTGAAACCGTGTGCGCGGACCATAGGAGCGAACCTCTGTTTGGGCAACCTGCGAAATATCAAAATGTTCCGACAAAAGAGAAAATTCGTCTCGAGCCAGCCGCCACCACATTTGTTTCACAACCCTGGCGTACCGTTTTCCACCCTATCGGTTCGCTTTTGCCGAAAATGCAGGAAGGAAATTCCATGACGCGCTTCATCGCCCGAAACGTTCTGTTCTTTACCGCCTTCTCATCGCTGGCGCTACCCGCCGCCGCATCGTCGGATGATGCGTGGAAGGAATTCGTGGCGGATGTGCAGACCGCCTGCCTTGGCGTGGCCAAGGACATGATCGAGGATGCCAAGGCGGTGGTTGATCCCGTCGGCAGCGAAAATTACGGTCTCGCCATCCTCACCGGCAAGGCGAAAGGCACGGATGCGACGGTCAGCCATATCTGCGTCTATGACAAGAAGACCAAGGCCGTGGAACTGGGCAGCGAACTTGCCGGCGATACGCTGAAGGTCGAAATCCCCGGCTCGACTAAGCCCTGATCGCTCAGAAGCGGGGCGTGGTGTCGCCCTCGCCGAGCGCGCGCTGCATCAGCACCGTGTCCAGCCATTTGCCGTGTTTCCAGCCTATGGACTTGAACGTGCCGACAAGCTCGAACCCGGCGGCGCGGTGGACGCCGACCGAAGCGGCGTTGGCGCTATCGCCGACGACGGCGATCATCTGCCGGAAACCGCGCGCGGTTGCATCTTCGATCAGCGCATCGAGCAGCTTGCGGCCGATACCCATGCCCTTCATGGCCGGATCGATATAAACGGAATCCTCGACCGCCGCGCCATAGGCCGGCCGCGCCCGGTAAGCGCCGGCATAGGCATATCCGGCTACCTTTCCATCGCACTCAGCGACGAGATAGGGATAGTCGCCCTCCACCAGAAGGCGGCGGCGCTCGATCATGGTTTCCACGGTCGGCGGGTCGATCTCGAAGCTGGCGCTGCCATGGAGCACGGCATCCCGGTAGATTTCGGTAATGGCTGGAATATCCGCCTCTTCACAGGGGCGGATTAAAAGGCTGGAAACGGTGGGAAGGGTCATTCTTGCTGTCCTGCGGTCATTCACGGCCTCATTGTGCATTGCGGCGCAATCAAAATAAAGATTATCTGTCTTATACAAACGATAAGGTTTTCTTTGATGATGGACCTCGATCTGCGGCAGGTGCGCAGCTTCATGGATGTGGCCGATCTCGGCAGCTTCTCCGCCGCCGCCGACAAAGTCGGGCTGACGCAGCCAGCCATCAGCCTTCACATCAGACTGCTGGAAAAGCAGCTCGGCGTGCGGCTGATCGAACGCGTCGGCAGGCGGGCGCAGCCGACGGCGGCGGGCCGGGATTTTCTCATCCATGCAAGACGCATCGCTGAAGAAGTGGCGCATGCCATCGATACCGTCGCGCCGCATCGCAGCGGGGTGACGGGACGCTTACGCATCGGCACGGGCGCCACCGCCTGCATCTACCTTTTGCCGCCGGTGCTCGGCCGTATCCGCCAGGCGATGCCGGGCATCGACATCGTCGTGCAGACCGGCAATACCCACGATATTTTACGGCTTCTGGAAGCAAATACCATCGATGCGGCCGTGGTGGCCCTGCCCGCCAGCGGCCGCAGCCTCGATATCAGGGATATCCATCTCGACGAACTGGTCGCGGTTTTCCCGCACGGCTCCGTTTCCGAGGCAACGGTGCTGAATGCCGAAACGCTGTCGACGCAGCCGCTGCTCCTCTACGAGGGCGGCAATACGCGCAGGCTCGTGGATCAATGGTTTTCGGCGAGCGGGCGCACGGTACAGCCGGCCATGGAACTGGGCAGCGTCGAAGCCATCAAGAAGCTCGCGGGCGCGGGCCTCGGCCTCGCGATCGTGCCACGCATGGCCATGGAGCATGAAGGGGCGGCATCGGGGCTGGAGTGGCGCTCCCTCGAACCGCCGCTCGAACGGCGGATCGCGCTGGCACTGCGGCGCGACAAGCACATGACCGCGCCGCTGCGGGCACTTGCCGGTGCGTTGCCGGACTTGCGGAAACGATGAGGCCCGCGCCGGTTTCAGGCGCGGGCTCGATTTCTCCTGTGTCATCCTCGGGCTTGACCCGAGGACCCATAAGCCCGTGCGACCGTGGATCCTCGGGTCAAGCCCGAGGACGACGTTGAGTTTGCGGAACCCGCGCCATTTGATGGCGCGAGCTTGCGCAATTCAAAACTCCGTCCAGTCGTCGCCCTTCACGGCCAGTGCCGCATTGCCGCGCGACGCGACGACCGGGCGGGCTTTTTGAGCCTGCGCGGCTGGAGAGACCGGAGCACGCGCCGGGCTTGCGGCCCGCTGCATTTGCCTTGCCGTATCGCGCAATGCCAAGGCCTGCTGGCCGAGCTGGAATTGCGAAAGCAGCGACTGGAGATTGGCGCATTCCTGCGCCAGACCGGCACCGGCGGCGTTCATTTCCTCGACCATCGCGGCATTTTGCTGCGTGGCCTGATCCATGTGGTTGACGGCGGTGTTGACCTCCGCGAGACCCGAGGATTGTTCCTGCGCCGCCGTCGCGATGGCATCCATATGGGCGTTGACGGATAGCACCAGCTGCTCGATCTCGGAGAGGCCGACGCCGGTATCGGCGACCAGCTTCACGCCCTCACCCACTGCTGCGGCGGAGGTGTTGATGAGCTGCTTGATCTCCTTGGCGGCCTTGGCGGAACGCTGCGCCAGTTCGCGCACTTCCTGCGCCACGACCGCAAAGCCCCGGCCTGCCTCACCAGCGCGTGCGGCCTCGACGCCGGCATTCAGCGCCAGAAGGTTGGTCTGGAAGGCGATTTCATCGATGACGCCGATGATCTGGCCGATCTGTTTCGAGGAATGTTCGATACGCTCCATGGCGGAGACGGCATCGCGCACCACCTTGCCGGAAAGGTCGGCCTTGGTGCGCGCCTCGCGCACCGTATCGCGCGCCTCGCTCGCCCGCTTGGAGGTTGACGACACATTGGCGGTGATTTCTTCCAGTGCGGCGGCGGTTTCTTCCAGAGAGGCGGCCTGCTGCTCGGTGCGGCGGGAAAGGTCGTCGGAGGCGGACGACACTTCGTGCGCGCCGCCATTCACGGTCTGGACGGAATTGCCGACGCTTGCCAGCGCCTCGCGCAGCTGAACGACGGAACTGTTGAAATCATGTCGCAATGCTTCGAACTGCGGCGCAAACGGCGTGGCGATCTCGCAGACCATGTCGCCGGAGGCAAGCCGGCGAAGACCGCCAGCCAGCGAACCGGTGGCCTGCGTGAGCCGTTCCTCGGCCTCGGCTTCCGTGCGTTGCTGCAACTCGATACGATCCCGTTCGGCCTTTTCGCGATTGCCGACGGCATCCGTCTCCAGTTGCCGGTTACGGATTGCCGCCTCACGGAAAATCTCCACCGCGCGGGCCATCTCGCCGATTTCATCGCTGCGTTTGGCACCGGGCACGTCGATGGAAAGATTGCCGTTGGCGAGTTCCATCATCGAATTGGTCAAGCGGCTGATCGGGCGGGTAACGCGGCCGATGATGACGGCGAGACAGAGAATGCAGACCCCAAGCGTGACGATGAAGGCCGCGAGATAAATGATCGCGCCGACAAGGGCGTCCTGTTTCGCCTTTTCGGCATTGGCATTGAGAACGTCCATCGCTTCGGAAGCGATTTTCGCGACCGTGTCGAGGTTGGCCGTGACTGTGTTGCGCCACGTGTCGATGGTGAAGGACGGCGTGCGGCCGTTATTCAGATCGTCGATCAGCTTGGCGCGCTGGGTGATGAAATCGCCCTTGAAATAGGTCCGGTCGGCAACGGCGTAGATATCCTTCAGGGCCTGCGGCGTCGATTCATGCGCGACGAGTTCGCCGGTGGCTTTCCACGCAAAGGCCGCGCCGGCATCGAAATTGCCAAGCTGCTGGGTTTCCTGCGGGGTCAGCGGCCGCTGCTGGGCCACGACCGCATTGATGACGACGGTGGCGCTGCCGCCAAGTGCGCGCGCCGACCAGCCATAGGACCGGAGCTGTATGAGGCCCGTCAGGCTCTGATCCAGCGAGCGGACCTCGCCTTCCACCGCCGTCGATCCCGTCTCGAGCGCGGTCAGGAAATCCGCCCCGAGCGCCAGCACGGCCTTGTCCAGCCCGCTTTCGCGGCGGTCGAGCGGCAAGGTGACGTTGGCGTCGATCTTTTTGCGCAAATCCAGAACCTGCGCGTAGATGTCTTTCACGCGGGCAAGCGGCGCTTGCAGCCCGGTCTGGCCAAGTGCTGCGGACTGTTCGAGAAATCCGCCCATGGCCGCATCCACCTTCTGGCGCGATGCCTGCACGCTGGCGATGGTACTCGCCGTCTTCGCCGGATCAACGGTCAGCGCCGAAGCGCTGTTGCCGCGTTCGCTCCGAAAGTTCAGCAGGGCGTTAAACAGCAGCCTGTCGAGCGAAACGAGCTGCGCGACATCGGAAAAAGTGCGGGCTCGATAGACGGATTGCCACATGGCATTGCCCACGAAGCCGGCCAGTGCAATGCCGACAAGCAGAAAAAAACCAACAAGTATATTGCGTATGCTGAAAGACATTGGTGGCCCCCGTAGCCCAAACCGATAATGCCGCAAGCTACAGGGAGTTTTTCTAAAATTGGATTAAATTGCCCCTCGATTTTCAGGGGAAATATCACAATTCAAAAAAAGCTGCGGCAGGGTCATGACCCTGCCGCAGCTTTTCAAAACGGGGTACCGGGTCTCAGACGTCTGTGCCGAGACGCGCCCAGTCCAGGTAAAGATCGAGCGCCTTGCGCGCCACCGGGCCTGCCTGCAGCACGCGGTCATCGAGCTTCACGACAGGCGAGACTTTCGAATAATTGCCCGAGCAGAAGATTTCGTCCGCCTCGCGGAAATCCTCGACCGAGAGCGTTGCTTCGCGCACTTCGAAACCGGCCTGGCGCAGCAGGCCCATCACCCGCGACCGGGTGATGCCGGCAAGGAAGGTGCGGTTCGGAACGGGGGTGAGGACTACGCCGTCCTTGACCATGAAGACGTTGGCGGATGCGGATTCGGCGACATTGCCATTCATGTCGCGCATCAGGGCGTTATCGAAGCCCCGCGCGCGGGCCTCAATAATGGCGCGGCCGCTATTGGGATAGAGGCTGCCGGCCTTGGCGTCGGTCATCGCGGTTTCCGGCGAGGGACGGCGCAGCGGCGAGACGGTGAGCGTCAGCGGCTTGCCGGCATCCATCGGCGCTTCGAACAGGCAGAGCGCGAAACGGGTGGAGCTGGCATCCGGCGCCACGACGCTGCCCGGCATGCCGTGTTCGGCCCAATACATCGGCTTGATATAGATCGCCATATTGCCATCGAATTTCTTGACGCCTTCCAGCGCCAGGGTCTCGATCTCCTCCGCCGTCATCGTCGGCTTCATGCCCATATTGACGGCCGAGCGGTTGACGCGCTGGCAATGCAGATCAAGATCGGGAGCGACGCCGTCGAACCAGCGTGCGCCGTCGAACACCGTGGAGGCCAGCCACATGGCATGCGAGGTCGGGCCGATGAGCGGCGGGTTGCCGGGCAGCCATTGACCGTCAACATAGGTCCAGGTGGTTGATCGGGGTGCGGTATCGACGCTCATGGCGGGCTCCTGTTTTCAAGCGTTTCCGTAAGGCGAAAACGCTCCGTCTTTTTGCCTGTCGCATTTCAGGACGCAAAACGCTTTGCATTTTGCTGGAAATGGGCTGCTTGTCTCTGGTCGCATTTCCGGACGCAAAACCGCTTCGCACTTTTGCTGGAAATGCTTTGGAAAATCGGCCGGAGTGAATGCCTCTCGCCTGATGAGGTCAAGTTTTAATTGCCACGATTTCTGATTTTGATGGAAAATAACAAAGCGACGCACCGATAAAGATGTTTTATGAGGCGAAACAAAAGGTTGGTGAATAGGTTCATCACAATAATTCATGCATCGGATGATGGCGGCGCTATTTCGCCCGTGCAATGCTCACGGTCTTACAGCTCTCTGGCAGGAGGAAATCATGGCATGGTCCGCCCAGCAATATCTGAAATTCGAAGATGAGCGGACGCGTCCCGCCCGGGACCTTCTGGCGCAGGTGCCGCTGGAGCGGGTGCTGAACGGCTATGATCTCGGCTGCGGGCCGGGCAATTCCACCGAGCTTCTGACCGACCGCTACGGCGTCAATGTCATCACCGGCATCGACAGCGATGACGACATGTTGGCCAAGGCGGCGGACCGGCTGCCAAATACCAACTTCGGCAAGGCCGATCTTTCGCAGTGGCGGCCGGCCCACAAGGCCGACCTGCTTTACGCCAATGCGGTTTTCCAGTGGGTGCCGGATCATCTTGTCGTTCTTTCGCAATTGATGGACCAGCTGGACAGCGGCGGGGTTCTGGCGGTGCAGATGCCGGATAATCTGCAGGAACCGACACATCGCGCCATGGAAGCGACCGGCGCGAACGGCCCGTGGAAGGATACGTTTACTGACGGCAGACTGCGGCGCAAACCCCTGCCCGCGCCATCGGACTATTTCAACGCGCTGGCGCCGAAAGCCGCCCGCGTGGATGTGTGGCACACCATCTACAACCACCCGATGAAGGATGCGGAAAGCATCGTCGAATGGGTGAAGGGCACGGGGCTGCGCCCCTATCTCGCCGCCGCCGGTGAGGAAAACCGCGAAGCCTTCCTCACCGACTATACGCAGCGTATCAAGGCGGCCTATCCGCCGATGGCGGACGGCCGCCTGCTGCTGCGCTTTCCACGGCTGTTTGTGGTGGCGGTGAAAAAGTAGCGTCAACCAGCGAAGGCATAGACCCTGAGACGGTGGTTGTCGGGGTCGGCGGCCGTAAAAGTGTAGCCAAATTCCATTTTCGCGGGCTGCTGCAGCATGGGAACACCTCTTGCCTGCCATCCGGCGAAAGTCTCATCCACCTGTGCGTCGTTTCCGACACGGAAGGCAAGCTCACCGCCACCGCCCGTAACCGATGCCTTCGGCTCCACCGTGTGGCGCGACCAGAGGCCGAGCTTCATGCCGTTCTGAAGAATGAACAGGGAGAATTTCGGCGAGGCTTCGACCGGCTCTGTACCCAGCAGGGTCTTGTAAAATTCCGTGCTGGCCGGCGGGTTATCGACATAGAGGATGGTGAAATCGGGGTGGGTCATGGTCGTTCTCCTGTGTTGCGGATGAACGATATCTAGACCCGCCTGCTGTCAGTTTTTGTCAGCATGGTGTTGCCGACGCCGTTGTTTTTCACGCTCACGCCATTCTTTCAGCAAAGCCTGCCGGCGGCGGGGATAACGGCTGTCCATCGGGCGGAAAGTTTCGATACGGTCGGCCCGGAAACTGCGGAAATCCTGCCGCGTTTCGCACCATGCCAGCACCACCCGCACCAGATCGAAAAAAGCGAGCGCGAAGGGCCAGATCACCCGCTCCGTCAACTCTCCCCGTTCATCACGATAGGTCATCACGACCTTGCTTTGCTCGCGGATCGTATCGCGAATGGCGGCGAGATCGACGCGGATGGTTGCCATGCTTTGGCCGGGGCCGACGAGAAGCGTGGAATTGTCGAGTTCTTCGCGCAGGGCATCGGGCAGAACGGCCGCGATCTTGACGAGTGCGGCGCGGGCGGCCTCGGCAAGCCCGGCATCGGCGCGACCCGCCACCCAGCGCGAACCCAGCACCAGCGCCTCGATTTCCTGCCCGGAAAACATCAGCGGCGGCAGAAGGAAGCCGGGGCGCAGCACATAACCCACGCCCGCCTCGCCCTCAATATCCGCGCCCTGCGCCTGAAGCGTCGCTATATCGCGGTAGAGCGTGCGCAGACTGACGCCGGTCTGCGCGGCAAGGGCCGCACCGCTGACCGGCATGCGGTGAGAGCGCAGGATCTGCAACAGATCGAGAAGCCGTTCTGAGCGTGACATGCGACATTTCCTTCCATCCGCATATTCAAATCCACACCGCGATATGATCTTCTGCCGCCGACTGTTATCGCCGCGCTTCTCCGCCCGCAATGGCGCGGATGGGTGATCGTGTCAAAACGGTTGAAACCGATCGCGCGGATGGCAGTTAATGAAAGACGGCTTCCCGCCCGGCCTCTTGCGCCGGCCATGTTTTCAGCAAACAGGAGAGACATCCATGTATGACGTCAGCGCGAATGGCGCGAATATTCCCGCCCTCGGTTTCGGCACCTTCCGCATTCCGGAAGACGATATCAGGCGCGTTCTGCCGGAAGCGCTGAAACTCGGCTTCCGCCATGTCGATACCGCCCAGATCTACAAGAACGAGGGCGCCGTTGGCGAGGTCATCGCTCAGTCAGGCATTTCCCGGCACGATATCTTCCTGACCACCAAGGTCTGGGTGGACCGCTACCGTCACGATGATTTTCTTGCCTCCGTTGATGAAAGCCTTACGAAGCTGAAGACCGACTATGTCGATCTGCTGCTGCTGCACTGGCCGAAAAGCGACGTGCCGCTTGCTGAACGCATGGGTGCACTGAACGCGGTGCGCAAGGCCGGCAAGGCGCGCAATATCGGCATTTCCAACTTCAACGTGGCGCTGACTGACGAGGCGGTGAAACTGTCCGACACGCCGCTTGCGACCAATCAGATCGAATATCACCCCTATCTCGACCAGACGAAGGTGATTTCCGCCGCGCGCAAGCACGGAATGTCGGTGACGGCCTATTATCTGATGGCCGACGGCAAGGTGCCGAACGATCCTGTGCTGAAGGATATCGGCGCGAAACACGGCAAGACCGCGGCGCAGGTGACCCTGCGCTGGGCGGTGCAGCAGCCGGATATCGTGGCGCTTTCCAAGACGGCGACGGAAAGCCGCCTCAAGGAGAATTTCGATATTTTCGACTTCGCGCTATCGGAAGAGGAAATGCGGGCGATCCACGCTCTTGCCAGGCCGAATGGCCGCATCGTCAGCCCCGGCCACCTCGCGCCCGATTGGGACGACTGAGGCGACGGGGCCATTTGGTCCCGTCTATCTCTCGGTCAGGGCCAGCTTCGCACCCAGCGCCACGAAAGCGGCGGCGAAGCTGCGCCGCAGCCAGGCGAGGACCGCCGGGCGTGACACCACATGCCGCCGGACCGAGGCGGCGAAACAGCCATAAAGCGCAAAGACCAGAAACGTCATGGCCATGAAGATCAGTCCGAGATCGATCATGCGCCATGTCGGCAAAACCTCATCCGGCGCGATGAACTGCGGCAGGAAGGCGAAAAAGAAGATCGACAGTTTCGGGTTCAGCAGATTGATGAGGATCGCCTCGCCGATGACACGGGCGGCCTTCTGGGGTTCCCTCGTATCGTCGATCTTCAGTGCACCGTCTTCCCGCAGCGTGTTCCACGCCATGTGGAGGAGATAGGCGACCCCCAGATATTTGACGATGCCGAAGGCGAGCGCGCTGGTGTGCAGAATGGCGGCAAGCCCGGTGATGGCGGCGAGCAGATGCGGCACAATGCCGAGCGTGCAGCCGAAGGCCGCGATGACGCTCGCCCTCGCCCCCTGCGAAAGACCGGCGGCCAGCGTGTAGACCACGCCGGTTCCGGGAGACGCGGCGACGATGAAGGATGTGATGAGGAATTCGGGTGTCATGATGCGGGTATGTCCTCTTGGGGTGGAGGACGAGAGCATGATGGTGCGTGGGGTGGGTGTCTTGGATGAAATTGCAGGGTTGATGCCCGGAGGCTCCCTCCCCCCTCATTCCTGTGCTTGTCACAGGAATCCAGTCGACGCGCGTCTGCGCGGCGGGGGAGTCCTTTCAGCCCAAAGACTTGGGCTGGCTGGATTCCTGTGACAAGCACAGGAATGAGGAAAGAGGGTGCGTTTGCGCTCCCCAGAAACCCCAGACATGCCGCGCAGACCTTTCCCCTTTTGGAGTAACCTGCCCTACGAAAGCGCCGCCCGATAAACCGCCGGCGTCACCCCGAACTGGCGCACGAAAACCCGGTTCAGATGGCTCTGGTCGGCAAAACCGGCGATGAAGGCCACCTCGGCGGGTGGCGCGCCGCCGGCGAGCGCATTCCGGGCCAGATGGACGCGGCGCTGGAGAAGATAGCTGTGCGGCGTCAGGCCGGTTACCCTGGCGAAGGCCCGCAGGAAGCGGAACTGGCTCATGCCTGCCTCCCCGGCCAGATCGGCAAGGCGGAACGGCCGGGCGGGATCGTCATCAATTCTGCGTTTCGCCCGTTTTATGCTGTCGGGCGCGGCGGTTTCACGCGGTTTGGAAACCACCTCCATCGCACCCGCCAAAAGCATCAGCAGGGCCTCGTCGCCATGGAGGGTTTCGCCCGGCCGCTGCCTTGCGGTAACAGCCGAAAAGACGGCGCTGAACCGGGGCGCGAGCGGCCTTGCATCAACGGGATAGGCAAATTCGAAAGAGCCGTGATCCTTCTCGCAGACATCGGCAACGGCATCGCGAACGATATCGATGTCGAGATAAAGCATCCGCCAGGCACGGCCGCCCTCTCCAAGCGGAATGCCGTCATGCACCTCGCCGGGATTGACGGTGATGACATGGCCGGCGCCCGCTTCCACCATGCCGCGGCCGGAAAGCGATTTCTGCGCGCCGCGCTCGATGAGGCCGATGCCGAACTGATCATGCATATGGCGCGGAAAGCAACGATCGCTATCCGCCACCACGGCGGCGACACCGGGCATGCTGGTTTTCGGCATCAGGAACTGGCCTTGGGCCATGAGCGCGCGCTCCGCGGATAAGAGCGCGACGCTATCACAGGATGTGCCTATGCGACAGACACCGGCGCTTAAGGATGCATATGGTTGATCATGGCGAAGACCTGATCGAAATTGCCGTTCTGCGCAGCAAAACGCAAAGGCTTGCAGCGTTCCACCACCACTTCCCTGTCGTCCGGACGATTTTCAAGAATCTCCATCACCTCGGAAATAAAGGCCTCTAGCGGCATGGCCCTTTCGTCATTGGCCTGTCCCTCGCCCATCAGCGTCGTCTGCACATAGGGCGGCACGATTTCGATGACCTCCACCGGTGTCTCCCTCAGCTGCTCCCGCAGCGCGACCGAATAGGCGTGGATGGCCGATTTGGTGGCGCTGTAGGTGGGGGTCAGCACCATGGGCACGAAGGCCAGCCCGGAGGATACTGTCAATACGGCGGCGGCGGGCTGCTTGAGGAAATGCGGCAAAAGCGCCGCAGTCAGGCGGATGGGCGCGAGAAGATTGGTGGCAATCGTTTCTTCGGCCGTATCGAGATAATCCGGCGCGGCGACGATGTCTTCCGGCCGCATGATGCCGGCATTGTTGATAACGGCGTTGAGGCTCGGATGGGCCTTCACCAGCGCTTCGGCGAAAGCGCGGATACCCGCGGCGTCCGTCGCGTCCATCACCATCGAGGCCATGCCGGGATTGGCGGCCGTCACCTCGTCGAGCACGGCCTGGCGGCGGCCGGAAATGACGACCCTGTTGCCGGCCTGATGGAACGCTTCAGCCAGCGCCCGGCCGATGCCGGAACCGCCGCCGGTGATGAGAATGGTGTTGCCGGTGATTTTCATTGCAGCATCCTTTGCTTGTTGGGTGAAAGGAAGTTAGCTATGATACTCTCTAATCGAAAGTAGGCACCCAAAAGATTTATACTTACCCAATGGAGAGTGTAAGATGAAACGGCACGCCGCCGACCCCGCCATCGAGAGCCGGCGCAAGGTTCCGCCGCCCACGGAAACCGATCCGGTCATCGAGGCGCTGGTTCAGGATATCATCGCCAAGGTGGCGGACAAATGGACGATGCTCATTCTGGAGGTGCTGGAAGAGCACGGCACACTGCGTTTCACGCAGATCGGCAAACATGTGGGCAGCATCAGCCAGAAGATGCTGACAAAAACGCTGAGACAGATGGAAAGCGATGGGCTGGTGCGCCGCAC
The DNA here is from genome assembly GCF_017313405.1 of Agrobacterium burrii. Classification (NCBI taxonomy): domain Bacteria; kingdom Pseudomonadati; phylum Pseudomonadota; class Alphaproteobacteria; order Hyphomicrobiales; family Rhizobiaceae; genus Agrobacterium; species Agrobacterium burrii. The sequence goes on along the minus strand of NZ_JAFLNA010000016.1, from coordinate 125,642 downwards.
CGTGCATCCCGTCATTCCGCCGCATGTGGATTATGATCTCACCCATCTCGGCCGCACGCTCGGCAGCGCCTTTTGCGGCGTGTGGATCTGGGCGGAAACGCACCATGCGGACATAGAAGAGGCGCGGCGGCGTTTCAAAGAACAGCCGCCGCGCCCCACAATGGATTAGTCGCGCTTCAAGCGAACTGGCTGAGGCCCGGAACCGAGGCGATCACCTGGTCAACGGTTTCGTCACCGGCGTGCTGACGGGCAACGGCGATGGTTTCCTTGGCGAGCGTGGAAATCTCGCTCATGCCGATGCCCTGGCTCATCAACTGCTGGCCAAGACCCATGATGCCGCCGCCGCCGATCGCGCTCATCAGTCCGCCCAGCAGACCGCCGCCGCCATTACCGGTGCCCTCACCGTTATATTGCGCCACGAGATCGCTGGCGCCCGGAATGGCTTCGATCATCTTGGCGATCGGTCCGTCGGCCGCCTCGCGCTGGAGAAAACCGAGAATCATGCCAACGGCCTTTTCGGCCAGTTGAGGGTCGATACCCGCCTTTGCGGCGATCTGATCAACGATTTCGTTCATTCTTGCCTCCTGTTGAAAAAAAACGACGCCAACATCGAATAACTGACGTTAACGTCAACGTAAAACAATCTCATGCCGCATTCAAGCGGCCACGGATAGGTGCGGCAACTTTCATCAAGCGCTTTTTATTCATCGCCATCAAGCAGTTGTTGCGCCTTGAAACTGTCCTTATAAGATCATCACAACCAAACTATGAAAAGGCCGCTTTTACCTTGAGCGGCCAAAGAATGTCGCAACGCTTTTAATTCGGACATGGCTTTTGTTAAATCGATTCCGATTTTAAGGGTCATGCATCAGCCGCAGGAGAAAATGGTCGATGTTGCAGGACGGACAGCTCTATATCGGGACCAGCCGCAATCCGGATGACAGCCTGAACAAGGGCGAATATCTGGAACTGAAATTCGGCAACCGCCACGGCCTGATCACCGGCGCGACGGGAACGGGCAAGACCGTGACGTTGCAGGTTCTCGCCGAAGGCTATTCGAAGGCCGGCGTTCCGGTGTTCTGCGCCGATATCAAGGGCGACCTTTCCGGCATTGCGGCCGAGGGCGAAGCGAAAGACTGGGTGCAGAAACGCGCCGAGCAGATCGGCTTTACCGATTTCTCCTATGGCAAGTCGCCTGTCATCTTCTGGGATCTCTACGGTGAAAAAGGCCATCGCGTGCGCGCCACCATCGCCGAGATGGGACCGCTGCTGCTCGCCCGGTTGATGGACGCATCGGAAGCGCAGGAAGGCGTGCTCAACATCGCCTTCAAGATCGCCGATCAGGGTGGGCTGCCGCTGCTCGATCTGAAAGACCTGCAATCGCTCTTGAACTATATGGGCGAAAACGCATCGGCGCTTTCCAGCCAGTTCGGCCTGATTTCCAAGGCCTCGGTCGGTTCGCTGCAACGCGGGCTGCTGGTTCTCGAACAGCAGGGTGCCGCAAATTTCTTCGGCGAGCCGGCACTGAAAATCGCCGACATCATGCGCGTCGGCGCGGATGGGCGCGGCACGGTTTCCGTTCTTGCGGCTGACCGGCTGATGATGAACCCGCGCCTTTACGCCACCTTCCTGCTCTGGATGCTCTCGGAACTGTTTGAGGAACTGCCTGAGGTGGGCGACCCGGAAAAGCCGCGTCTCGTGTTCTTCTTCGACGAGGCGCATCTGCTGTTCAACGATGCGCCCAAAGTGCTGGTCGAGCGCGTGGAACAGGTGGTGCGCCTTATTCGCTCCAAGGGCGTGGGTGTCTATTTCGTGACGCAGAACCCGCTCGACGTGCCGGAAACCGTTCTTGCCCAGCTCGGCAACCGTGTGCAGCATGCGCTGCGCGCCTATACGCCGCGCGAGCAGAAGGCCGTGCGCACCGCAGCCGACACCTTCCGCCAGAACCCGGCCTTCAACACCGCCGACACCATCACCACGCTCGGCACGGGTGAGGCGCTGATTTCCACCCTGCATGACAAGGGCGCGCCTTCCATCGTGGAACGCACCCTCGTGCGCCCGCCCTCCGGCCGCGTCGGGCCGCTCACCGATGCCGAACGTCAATCGCTGATGGATCTGAGCCCGGTCGCCGGTCAATACGACAAGGATCTGGACCGGGAATCGGCCTTCGAAATCCTCAACGCCCGCGCCCAGAAGGCGGCGGAAGCCGAAGCCGCCAAGCGCGCGGAAGAAGAAAATGCCGCCAACCAGTCCGACAACGCTTCCGGACGCTGGCGCCTGCCGGGCTTCGGCGACGAGGAGCCCGCACCGGCCTCCACCACAGGCGCCCGCAATGGCGGCGCGCGCAAGACCGGCTACCAGCGCGAGACGGTGATCGAGGCGGCGATGAAAAGTGCAGCGCGTTCCGTTGCGACATCCGTGGGACGCGCGATCGTGCGCGGGATTTTGGGTAGTTTGAAGCGGTAAATATGTACTGAAGCACCCATGGGGGGGCGAGCGCGCGCCGCTTGTTTCTTCTCCCCGCCGGGGAGAAGTTCGCGGCAGCGGGATGAGGGGGCGAGCTCTCCGCATATCGCTGATGTTACCCCCTCATCCGACCCTTCGGGCCACCTTCTCCCCGGCGGGGAGAAGAATCGGTGCCGCACCGTGGTACCATCCCATCACCGCTCCTCCGCAAAACCCATTGCCTCCCGTCACCACCGCTGCTAATCATCAGACGGTTCAACCCCACATCAAGAAAGGAGGCTTCGCATGGATATTTCCTGCTTCTGGCGTTACCGCCAGATCCGCCACCTTTCTGCCCTGCAGATGCGTTTGCAGGGCTGACCGGAACTTCCAAGACTCTGGTTTGCCCAAAAGGCCGCGCGGGACGCAGCTCGTCTGCCATTGCGCATGTTTTCATGACGGATCATCGCGACTGAACAGCCCTGCCCGCATGTGGCAGCCAGCTTCGTCGATGATCCGTTTCGCCAGAGATACATCATGACCCTTATCACGCTTCGAAACCTCGGAATTATCCTGGGCAAGCCGCTTTTTTCTGGTCTCAGCCTCACCATCCATGCGGGAGACCGCATCGGCATCGTCGCCGCGAATGGCTGCGGCAAATCTACCTTGCTCAATTGCCTTGCTGGCGAACTGGATGCCAGCAGCGGCGACATCACCCGATTGCGCGGGTTGACGCAGTCCATCGTCCACCAGCATCTGCCCCCGGCCCTTCTCACACGGACAATGCGGGATGCGGTATTATCCGCCCTGCCCGCGGATGTGATCGACAGCGACAGCTGGCGGGCCGATATTATCCTTGACGAGATGGCCGTGCCGGAAAGCTATCGCCATCGGCCGCTGCAGGCTCTGAGTGGCGGCTGGCAGCGGCTCGCCATGCTGGCGCGGGCATGGGTCACCGAGCCGGACCTGTTGCTGCTCGATGAGCCGACCAACCATCTCGACCTTGAAAAGATCAAGGTGCTGGAGGGTTTTCTTCAACAGTTACCGCGCGATACGGCAGTGGTCATTGTCAGCCATGACCGTGCCTTTCTCGACAATGTCACCAAAACCACGCTGTTCCTGCGGCCGGAAAATTCCTCGCTCTTCCGCTTGCCCTATGGCCATGCGCGGCGGGCGCTCGAAGAGGAGGACGCCGCCGATGAGCGGCGTTTCGAGCGCGACATGAAGACCGTGCAGCAATTGCGCCGGCAGGCGGCGAAGCTCAACAATATCGGCATCAATTCGGGCAGCGATCTTCTAACCATCAAGACCAAGCAGTTGCGCGAGCGCGCCGAGAAGCTGGAGGAAAAAGCCCGACCCGCCCATCAGGATCGATCTGCCGGAAAGATCCAGCTTGCCAATCGCGGCACACATGCCAAGGTATTGGTGACGCTGGAGGATATTCCCGTCTCGACACCGGATGGCACCCTGCTGTTCCGCACTGGCCAGCAATTCATCCGCCAGGGCGACCGCATCGTCATTCTCGGCCATAATGGCGTCGGCAAGACGCGGTTGGTCTCGCTTCTGAAGGCGGCTGTAAGGGCTGACGAGCAGGTGGCGGAGGGCATCAAGGCCACCCCTTCGCTGGTGGCGGGATATGTCGACCAGTCGCTCGCCGAGATCGATGATGCCAGCACGCCGCTGACGCTCATCACGCATCGGTTCGACATAGGTGACCAGCGCGCGCATGGGCTGCTCGCCGGTGCGGGCATCGATATGGAAATGCAGAAACGTCGCATCGCGACGCTTTCCGGCGGGCAGAAGGCGCGGCTTGCCATGCTGGCGCTGCGCCTGACCGAGCCGAATTTCTACCTGCTGGACGAGCCGACCAACCATCTCGACATTGAGGGGCAGGAAGCGCTGGAGGCGGAAATTACCGGCCGCCAGGCCAGCTGCGTGCTCGTCTCGCACGACCGGAGTTTCGTGCGCACGGTTGGAACCCGCTTCTGGCTGATCGACAAACGCCGGCTGGTGGAAGTCGAGGATGCGGAAGCGTTTTTCGCCTCGGCATAACCATACTCAAAGCGAAGGCCCCTCCCGCCAATCCGGGGCGGCGGGAGGGGTATGCATTGTTATTTCTTCTGCGACAACAGCGAGAAAAAGGCGCCCTGCGGGTCCTGACAATTGACGATCCAGCTTTCGCCGGGAACCTCCATCGGACCGTTGATGACCTTTCCGCCGCCGGCGCTGACGCGGGTGATGGCGGCATCAATGCCATCGACATTGAAGTAATAACTCCAATGACAGACGGGAACCTGCGGCATACGCTTCATCATGCCGCCGATGGCCTTGCCGTTATGGGCGAAGATGCGATACGGCCCCATTTCGCCCATGTCGAAATCATGGTCCTTGGTCCAGCCGAAGACCTCGCCATAAAAGGCGGTCGCTCCATCCACATCGTCCGTCATCAGCTCATGCCAGCCGACATGGCCGGGCAGGCTTTGCGCGTCTTCGGGGAAACCGCCGCTTTCCATCGGCAGCGGCGTCATGATGCAAAGAACCGCACCATAGGGGTCCGCGACCACCGCAAACCGGCCAATTTCAGGAATATCCTGCGGCTGGCGCATGACGGAGCCACCCTTTTCCTCGAAAAGCCTGGCCGAGGCATCAACATCGTCGACGGCAACATAACCGGTCCAGTTCGGCGGAATGCCCTGACCCTTGTGTTCTTCGGTCAGTTCCATGACACCGCCCATGCCTTTGCCGTCAGCCTCCAGCACCAGATAGGGCATTTCCGGCGAACCGAAATCCTTGGTCTGCCAGCCGGCGACGTGGCCATAAAAGCGGGCGGCCTCTTCCATGTCAGGCGTCATCAGTTCAACCCAGATAAATTTTCCATGTGTATCGGGCATCGTCGTCTCCTCAGGAGGTTTGGGCATCTACATTTGGTGATCGCCCGCCGCAGGACGCGGCGGCGCTTTTCTGTTTCTGGCAAATTCCGGCAGGGCTTTACGCTTCGCGCCGGAATTCCGATGTCATGAAGGTCTTGAATGTACCGTCCGGCTGCTTGACGCTGCCGGAAAAGCTGCGGTGATTGTCGTCATGCAGCACCAGCACGTCGCGATAGGTATCCATGCGGACGGAGCCGTCAAAGGCGGGGCCTTCTGCTTCCAGCGTCAGGGTCTTGCCGTCCTCTTCCAGCCAGCCCCTGTAGACCCAGAGATAGGTCATCATCGACCCAATCCAGCTTCCGACAAAATTGCCCTTGGCTTGGTCGAAGCCGACCGTGATCACCGCCGTCATCTGCGTCCCGTCCGGCATCTTGCCGGTGCCTTCGCCGATGATCCACAGCCCGCCGATGGAGCGGACCGTCTCGGTGAAGCGCTGCGACGGGTCGTCGGCATCATAATCCCCATGGCCGGAACTGGCGGTCATGACCCAGTTACCGACAATTCTCGACAGGAATTCATGTTCCTTCTGCGGCTTGGCGCTTTCCATTTCCATTGTTGTCTCCTCCTCGTCTGTGCGTTTCAGTGGCAGCAGGCTGCAGCTTTCGGCGCGTCCTCATATTGATCGTGTCGGCGCACCCAATCCATTACACCATCTTCATTACGGCCCTTTGGCACCAGATCGAGCAGCATCAGCGTACCGAGCGCCTGTTCCATGCCGCGGGCATAAGCCGAGTAAGTGTGATAAATCTTGCCATCTTCGCCCTTGGCGAAAATGCTGACGCCGTGCAGGTCCTTCAGGTCGCCCATCGGTTCGATTTCACGATAATTATAGGTGATCGCCCCGCCCTTGATATCCTCATCGCGGAAGGAAGCCTGATAATCATAGTTGAAATCGCTGCCTGATGCGGAAACCCAAGGGAACTTCCAGCCCATGCGGTTTCTATAGGCTTCGATCTTTTCAAGCGGCGCGCGGGAAACCGCGACGAAACCGGCATCGCCATGTTTGAGATGGATCATCGCGCCATCGACATGGTCGGCGAAAAAGGAACAGCCGGTGCAGCCCTCTTCCCAGTCGGGCGCCAGCATGAAGTGATAAACGATGAGCTGGCTGCAATCGCCGAACAGTTCCTGCAGCGATTTCGGGCCGGAAGGCGCATCGAAAATATAGTCTTTCGTCACCTCTTCCCAGGGCAATGCGCGTCGCGCCTCGTTCAGCCGGTCACGGGCGCGGGTCAGTTCCTTTTCCTTCACCAGCAGATCGCGGCGAGCCGCAAGCCACTCTTCATTCGAAACAACAGGATGAGACATGATCTTTCCTCCTTGGATCCGTCTTTCACCACGGCGCCACTCCGCTCCACCGGAGGGCGCCGCCTATTTCTGCATTGAAAGTCAGTTAAACCATCAGCGGGGCATCAAGTTCCGCTTGACTAATTAGGTTGATATCAACATATTTATCGCATGTCAAACGCTGGCCTGATTCCTTTTTCGACAACTCTTTTCGTGCGGGACGCCTGTCTCTGCCTGCATGCGCAGCGCGCCGCACGGGCTTTGGCGCGGTTGTTCGACAATGCGCTGAAGCCTGTTGGCATCAATAATGGCCAGTTTTCCCTGCTGATGTCGCTCAACCGGCCTGAGCCGCCGCCGATGGGGCCGGTCGCCAATCTTCTGGCCATGGATCGCACGACGCTGACGGCGGCGCTGAAGCCGCTGGAACGGCGCGGGCTGGTCAGCATCGAGCAGGACCCGAAAGACAGGCGCGGTAAACGCCTGCGGTTGACGGCGGATGGCATGGCCGTGCTTGCCGCCGCTTTTCCCATCTGGAAACAGACCCATGCGGAAATCGAAGCGAAAATTGGCAGCGGCGACCCCGACCGGCTGCGCCGCGATCTTATCGATCTCGGCTGAAAGGCTGACGGCATAATGCCACTTTTATCGGCCAGAATGTCATCGGGCCGTCGTGCTGGAAGACGAAACTACCCGGAAAACGCAATCTAGGAGGAAAGATCATGCGTGCAATCGTTTTTGTAAAAGCCACCAAAAGCAGCGAAGATGGCGTCATGCCCACGACTGAACTCATGGAGGCGATGGGAAAATTCAACGAGGAACTGGTGAATGCCGGCATCATGCAATCCGGTGATGGCCTGCATCCCTCCTCCAAGGGCAAGAGAATCGTTTTCGACGGCGACAGCCGCACCGTGGTTGACGGCCCGTTCCCGAACACCAACGAACTGGTTGCCGGCTTCTGGCTGTGGAATGTGAAGGACATGGATGAAGCGGTGGCGTGGGTGAAACGCTGCCCCAACCCGATGCTGGAGCGCAGCGAAATCGAAATCCGTCCGCTGTTCGAAATGGAAGATTTTGGCGATGCGGTGACCCCGGAAATTGCAGCGCATGTGGAAGAACTGCGCGCCCGTGTGGGCAAGCAGTAGCGGGGCTCAGGCTTACCGTCGGGCCTGAAAAAGCCGAGCGGATGCCGCTTGTTTCTTCTCCCCGCCGGGGAGAAGGTCGCGGCAGCGGGATGAGGGGGGGCAAGGGTAGAGATATTCGGAGAACTTGCCCCCTCATCCGCCCCTTCGGGCCACCTTCTCCCCGGCGGGGAGAAGAAAGAAGCGGCAGCGTCTGCTCAACCAGCAGCCGTTACCCCAGCAGGCCGGCCAGACGCGGGTCATTGGCAAAATCCGAGGCCAAAAACCCCGTGCGGCGCATCGGGAATTCGCACAACGCCTGCACCCCGGTTTTCGACAGGTGAATTCGCCAGCTCATCCGCTCTACCGGCGTTTTGGCTGCAAAGGCCTTTGGCGACAGGATTGCGATGTTCATCCCACCTGCGGGATCTCGAACCGAGCGGTAAAGGATGGCTTCAACCTTTGCCTCGCGCGCCTGCTCTGCCAACGCCTGGCACGGCTCGTAATTCGTGAGATCGGTCCACAGCGCCTCGTTACGGCTGAGCTCCGGTTTTGTCAGGTCAAGTGCGGCATCGGTGGCGACACGGGCGGCGAAGGCGGAATATTCGGCGGGATTGGCGGGCAGCGGTGTGCCCGGCGATTCGGCATAAAACAGCAGCCGGTAAAAGGCCATTTCGGCAAGCGCCGTCTCCACCCTGGCGGCGGCGTAATAAACACCTTCGGTGAAACCTGCGCGGCGAAAACGCGAACCATAGGGATAGGCCGCGCCATAGCGGAACGGCGTGGCGAGAAGATAGTCGAAACCGGCGCATTCAGGCGGAAACGGCCGCTTGCTCGTCTCGAGAATATCTTCCAGCAGCGATTGCTCTTCCACCGTGTCCACCAGCTTCATGGTGGAAACCTGATGCTGCGCTTCCACCAGCCGCCAGTATTTTCCCGATGTGGCGCGTTTTTCAGACAGGAGCGCGTCGGGCGTCCAGATAGGAGAGGACATCGATCAATCCGGCAATGGTGGTGAGTTTTTCGGCAGGCACGGCGTTCAGCGCCGCGTTGTGATTGCGCAGCCAGTTTTTCGCAACGGCCTCGTCACCGCCGGCAATCGCGTCCAGCGAACGAAAAACCCGGATCAGCAGCACCGCCAGCTCGAAGGATTTGGCGCCCGGCTCCAGCAGGAAATCCAGTCTTTTCATGCGCGAGACGGTGGGGGCGGAAACGCCGAGAATATCCGCCATGCGGGCGGCATTCAGGCCCAGCCGCTCGGCAGCGGCGATAACGGCCTTGGTGACGACCCGGCCCTGTGCTGCAGGATCCATGGCAGTCTTGGCGTGAATATTCATGGCGCACATCCTTTCTTCAGAAAGAATATAGCATATTTATTTCCACAAACAAGAAGGCCGAGGGATGAACCCCGGCCTCTTTTTTTAAGTCTACAATATCAGGCCACCGAAACCGGCACTTCCGTGGAGGTGCGCATGGCGTGGCTATAAGGGCAAACGATATGGGCGGCAGCGACCAGCTCTTCTGCCTTTTCGCGGTCCAGGCCGGGAATATTGACCTTCAGCGACACTTCGATGCCGAAGCCGGTGCCATCTTCGCGCGGGCCGATACCGACGGTTGCCGTCACAGTGGTGTCTTCGGGGATCTTTACCTTCTGCTTGCCGGCGACCGCCTTCAGCGCGCCGAGGAAGCAGGCCGAATAACCGGCGGCGAAAAGCTGCTCTGGATTGGTGCCGCGGGCACCGTCACCGCCCAGTTCCTTCGGAACGGTCAGCGTGACGTCGAGAACGCCGTCTTCCGACTTGGCGTTACCTGCACGGCCACCGGTGGCGGATGCTTTGGTCGTGTAGAGAATAGGCATGGCATTTACTCCCTTCGGGTTGGTGTTGGATGTTTTATAGCGAACAATTAAATTGTGCGCAATATGATTTTGCGCATTGAATGAAATTTTGTTTTTTGCGATAGTTTTCACGAAATTTCGCCGCACATCCATGTGGCAGGAACCGAAAGCGGGGGCCGATTGTTCCCTCACCGGTTTTATTTTGGAGCAGGACTATGGGCGCAGAGGGCAATGACACGAAGATGGAAAGCCTGTTGAGGCTGGACCAGCAGATATGCTTTGCCCTTTACGGCGCAGCGCACGCCTTCACACGCGCCTATAAGCCGCTGCTCGACCCGATTGGCCTGACCTATCCGCAATATCTGGTCATGATGGCGCTCTGGGAAAAACAGACTTCCACCGTCAAGGCGCTTGGCGAAATGCTGGGGCTGGATTCCGGCACGCTGTCACCGCTGCTGAAAAGGCTCGAACATGCCGGACTGATCACCCGCAAGCGCGGCACGGTGGACGAGCGGCAGGTGCTGGTGGCCTTAACGCAAAAGGGCGCCGACCTCAAAAAAGAGGGCGTGAAGATCATGGCGGCCATCGGCGGCGCCACCGGCTGCGGGCTGGAGGAACTGGCGCAGTTGCGGGACCGGGTGAATGCGTTGAAGGACAGCCTTGCCCGCACGTAACCCTGAAAAAACTAAAGGCGGCACGAGGCCGCCTTCATTAATGCGAATAGACTTCAGCTTACTGCCAGACCACCACACGCGCCTTCTGCGGCACGCGGTCGTAAAGGTCGATGACGTCCTGGTTCATCAGGCGCACGCAGCCGGAGGAGACGGCCTTGCCGATGGAGTTCCATTCCGGCGAGCCGTGCAGGCGGTAAAGCGTGTCCTTGCCGTTCTGGAAGATATAGAGGGCGCGTGCGCCGAGCGGGTTCTTCAGGCCCGGCGGCATGCCGCCATTCTTGGACGAATATTTGACCAGTTCCGGCTGGCGGGCGACCATTTCGTCCGGCGGGGTCCATTTCGGCCATTTCTGACGCCACTGGATGACACCTTCGCCCGACCAGGCGAAACCATCGCGGCCGATGCCGACGCCGTAACGCATGGCACTGCCACCCTGCTCCACAACGTAGAGGAAGCGCGAGCGCGTATCCACGACGACGGTGCCGGGGCGTTCGCCGGTCGGGTCGACAACCCGCTGGCGATAATAACGCCGGTCGATTTTCTGATAGGGTACGGCGGGAATGACATAACCGCCGTCTTCAACCGAACCGTACATGACGGCCAGTTCCGCATCGCTGACGCCGGGCGAGAACATCTGGCGGAAATCGCTGCCGATGGCGCTCGCCTGCTGGCGGATGGCGTCTCCCGTGCCGGATGAGGCGCAGCCCGCCAGAAGCGAAGCAGAGGAGATGCCGAGAAGGGAAAGAAAGGTGCGTCTGGAAAGATCTGTGTCGGTGCTTGTCATAAGGCCGGTTTGTCCCACATTCGAACGGCTATATCGCCGTTGTACGTCATTTGTTCCGTTTCATGCGTATTGCGAAAATAGTTAACCGACCGCTAAAAGCCAGTCACAAGCTGCTGGCGGAATGTTGCCCACATCTCTTTCTTTTCGAGCGTGGTCAGATAACCACAATCTGCGCGCCTTTCGGCACACGCTCGTAAAGGTCGATGACATCCTGATTGAGCATGCGCACGCAGCCGGACGACGTCGCCTTGCCGACGGACTGCCAGTCGGGCGTGCCGTGCACGCGGTAAAGCGTGTCCTTGCCATCCTTGAAAATATAAAGCGCACGCGCGCCGAGCGGATTGTTGAGACCCGGCGTCATGCCGCCATTGGCCGCCGAGATGGAGGTGAGCTCCGGCTGGCGCTTGACCATTTCGTCCGGAGGCGTCCAGCGCGGCCATTTCGCCTTCCACTGGATCTTGCCGCGGCCCGACCATGCATAACCATCACGTCCGAGACCGACGCCGTAACGGATCGCCTTGCCGCCCGGCTGCACCAGATAGAGGAAATGCTGTTTGGTATCCACGATGATGGTGCCCGGCGCTTCCGCCGTCTGATAGCTCACTTCCTGCCGCAGATAACGCGGGTCAATGCGGCCATAGGGAATGGCGGGAAGTGAACGGTCTTCGTCGCGGATCGGGCCATACATGACCCGATGCAGCGGATTGGAAACCGGCAGGCCATAGGTCACCATGCGATCCGGGGAGAGCGGTGCGGCCTGACCCTGCACCTGCGGCGCGCTTAGCCCCTGCCCGCGCACCGGCGGGCCATATTCCTGATGGAAGCGGGTTCTGAACAGGTCCGGCGGACGCGTCGAAAGCTGGCCCGGCTGCGGCGGCAATTCCGGCTGGCGGTTGGAGCTGACGGAATTGAAGTTGAAGACCGGCGCCGTTTCCCGCACGAAAACATCCGGGTCCATCCGGGTCGTATCCGTCACGAAAAGGCAGCCGCTCAGGAGCGGCAGAGCCGCAAGGCCCGCCAGAGAGGCCGCCCGGCTGCAGTGTTTCAAAAGGAGTGCTGTCATCTGAACCGCTTCATGGAATCCAATATGGCTGCATGATGAACCGCGCGGCTGGCGCGAAGCTGGTGTGTATCTTTCAAAAAAAATCGGAAATCTGCATTTTTGCTCTTGAACCTCTAGTTGCTAGAGGTGCCAGATTGGCTGTCGAGTGGAATTCAGGAGCGAGAACCATGAATATTTCGACACGCGGCAGTTTGAACGGGGAAGCAGGAGACCTGACCTTCACGGTCGGCGGCATGGATTGCGGCAGCTGTGCGGCGAAGATCGAAACCGCGCTCTCCCGCCTGCCAGGCGTTGCCGACGTCAAGGTATCCGTTGCACGCGAAAGGCTGAACCTTTCGCTGGCGGAAGACAAAACGTCGGTTGCAAAAATCGAGGATACTCTGCGCAAGCTCGGCTTCAAACCCGCTTTGCTGCCGCAGGAGAAAACTCCGCGCGAAAAGATCGCGGCGGAACCTCACGACCATGGGCATGACCACGACCATTCATCCTGCGGCGGTCATCACCCTGCCGAAGCAGCACCGAGCATCGAGCAGAACAATGCCCTGACCTTCTTGGTCGGCGGCATGGATTGCGGCAGCTGCGCCGCAAAGATCGAAACCGCACTTTCCCGCCTGCCCGGTGTTGCCGACGTCAAGGTGTCGGTTGCGCGCGAAAGATTGAACCTGTCGCTTGCCGAGAACACAACCCCGACCGCAAAAATCGAGGATACGCTGCGCAAGCTCGGCTTCAAACCCGCCTTGCTGCCGCAAGACAAATCGGCGCGGGACAAGGTGGAAGATGACGGGCACGACCACGGGTCCTGCAACGGTAATCATGATCACTCGGGCCATGACCATTCGGGGCACGATCACGCGGATCATGACCACGCCAATTGCGGCGGCCATGACCATGATCACGCCAAGCATTCGCATGAAAAGGCGCAGCCCGCGGCAGTGACCCCAAGCGCAGAAGTCGGACACGCCCATGGCGCGGACGAAAAGGGCGCATGGTGGCGCACGGCAAAGGCCCGCAACACCTTCACCGGCACCATTCTGGTCGCTGTCGCCTATGCGGCGGAACTCACCTTCCCGGCCTGGGGCGGTTACGCCTTCATCATCGCCACGCTGGTGACGCTGTTTCCGATTGCGCGCAATGCCTTCAACGCCGCCCGTTTCGGCGCGATCTTCACCATCGAGATGCTGATGACCATTGCCGCCATCGGCGCGATCTTCATCGGCGAGGCGGAAGAAGCGGCGATCGTCGTGCTGCTGTTTTCCATCGGCGAACTGCTTGAAGGCTTTGCGGCCGCGCGGGCGCGTTCCGGCATCAAGGCGCTTGGCTCATTGCTGCCGAAAACGGCGCTGGTGGAAGAAAACGGCGCGCTCCGTCAGGTCGCCGCCGATCAGGTCCGCATCGGCCAGGTGGTCGTGGCGCGGCCGGGTGATAGAATCGCCGCCGATGGCGTGGTGATGGACGGCGAATCGAGCGTCGATGAATCGCCGATGACCGGCGAGAGCATTCCCGTCGCCAAGGAAAAAGGCGCCCGCGTGTTTGCCGGTTCGATCAACCATGACGGTTCGCTGCGCATCCGCGTTGACCGCGCGCCGGAAGACAACACCATCGCCCGCATCATCACGCTCGTCGAGGAAGCGCAGGATGCGCGCGCGCCGACCGAACGCTTCATCCAGAATTTCTCGCGATATTACATGCCGCTGATCGTGGCGATTTCGGCGCTCACCATCATCGTGCCGCCGCTTGTCGGTCTGGGCGACTGGGATACCTGGATCTATCGCGGTCTGGCCCTGCTTCTGATCGGCTGCCCCTGTGCGCTGGTCATCTCCGTTCCCGCCGCCATCGCCTCCAGCCTTTCGGCTGCGGCACGCCACGGCATGCTGGTGAAGGGCGGCGCGGTTATCGAAATGCTGGCGCGCACGGAAACCGTCGCCTTCGACAAGACCGGCACGCTGACGCTCGGCGAACCTGTCGTGACAGACGTGGTAGCGCTTGACGGCAACGAGGCCGGCCTCATCGCGCAAGCCGCAACCATCGAGCATGAATCGAGCCATCCGCTGGCCAGAGCCATCGTCAACCATGCCGAGAAGGCCGGCGTGAAGCCCCTGCCCGGTTCGGAGATCAAGGCGATTTCCGGCCGTGGCATGCAAGGCATCGTTGACGGCAAGCGCCTGTTCATCGGCGCGCCTCGCTTCGCAACCGATGTCGGCACCCTCTCGCCAGAGCTGGCCGACCGCATTACTGCGCTTGAGAGCGAAGGCAAGACGGTGGCCGTCGTCATGGCCAGCGGTGCGGCAACCGGCCTCTTCGCCATGCGCGACGAGCCGCGCAAGGACGCGGCTGAAGGCATCAAGGCGCTGAAAGAGATGGGTATTTCTTCGCTGATGCTGTCGGGCGACAATGCCCGCACGGCCAAGGCCATCGGCAACAAGCTGGGTCTTGAAGCACGCGGCGAACTCTTGCCGCAAAACAAGGTCGAGGAAATCCGCAAGCTGGCCGCCAAAAAGACCGTGGTGATGGTGGGTGACGGCATCAACGATGCACCGGCGCTGGCCGCCGCCAGCGTCGGCGTCGCCATCGGCTCGGGCACTGACGTGGCCATGGAAGCGGCGGATGCGGCGCTGATGCGAAACAATGTCGGCGATGCCGCCCGCCTCATCGGCCTCTCACGCGCCACCATGAGCAATATCCGCCAGAACGTGGCGATCTCGCTCGGCCTCAAGGCGGTGTTTCTGGTCACGACCGTCACCGGCCTGTCCGGCCTGTGGCTGGCGGTGTTTGCCGACACCGGCGCGACGGTGCTGGTGACTGCCAACGCCATGCGGCTGCTTGGTTATTTCAAGAAGAGCGTCTGATTTCGCAGGAAGGCCGAAAGCTGCAGCGGTGGTTTTCGGCCCTTTTATGCGAACTGATTGAAAAAACGGATGCTTTCCGCTACCGCGCCCGGGACCACGCCATTGTGGGTGCCGGGCAGCAGTTTTTTATCAACCTTGAACCCGGACATCAGGGCACGATCCACAAAAAGCTGGTGGTCGGCATCGAAAGGCCGCTCCTCATCGCCGCGCAGCAAGAGCGCCGGGCATTTGAGGCTGGGGCCGAAACAGACCGAGGAGCGCATGATGAATTCACGCTCGTCGGTTTCGTCGAAACAGATCTCGTCCGAATAGCGATTGAAATATCGCCATGAATTGACGCCCGCCGACATGGGGGCCGCCGCACGGAATTTACGGCTCATGGCGGCGAGCAGCGTCAGCGTGCCGCCATTGGAATGGCCGGCAATGAAAAAGCGCTTTTTATCGATGCCGGGCAGGTTTTCCAGATAGGTTGCCGCCGCCAGCGCATCCGCCGTTTCATTGTAGAAACCGGAATAATTGCCGTTCTGGCCGTTCTCTCCCCGGAAAGACGGCAGCAGCACGACAAAACCAGCCTCCCAATAGGACTTCATCAGCGCCCAGTGGCCGTCTCCCGTGGCATTGCCGCCATGGAGGAAAAGCACTGCTGGCTTTAGTGTCCTGGAAGGCTGATAATGGGAGAGCCAGGCGACAAGCTCGATGGAACCATCAGGCCCGCCTGGATAAGTCACGCGTTCCGCGCCGGGCGGCGTGCCGAGGGCCGAGGATTTTTCCGGCGCGGCCATCTTGCGCAGCAGGTGGGTGTGAAAATGTTGACGCGCCTCCGCGTAATCCTGTCTTTCAAGCGGCAAAACCTCGGGGGCAGCAATGCCGGCTTTCGCGCCCTGCGGCAGAAGCGCTGCCACTGACAGGCCCATGGCGCCGGCAAGCAGGCTACGCCGGCTCAGGCCCTCGCAAATCACGCCGCTCTCTTCCTGTCCGAAGGCTGAGAAAAGAAAGCGTTTATCTGCCATGGGTGCACTCTGAGGACGGGGATGGAAATATTAGCAGTTCAGCACTGCGGCGGGAGACTGTCCAATCACGGATTCGCGAATGACAACAATGTATTCGCAGCCATCGTGGCAATTTCTGGACGGCCACCCTACCCTTCCGCGCCATCGATCATCGCCACCAATGTCGAAAGCCGGTCCGCTTCGGCCGGCAGCTTGTCGGCTCTCAGCCGCGCAATGCGCGGAAACCGCATGGCAACGCCGGATTTGTGGCGGGTGGAGCGGTTGATGCCCTCAAAGGCCACCTCCAGCACAAAACCGAAATCCGGCGTGGCCCGCACCGCCCGCACCGGGCCGAAACGCTCGACGGTATTGTCGCGCACGAATTTATCCAGCACCTCCAGCTCTGCATCGGTAAAACCGAAATAGGCTTTGCCGACCGGGACGAGCTGCTCGCCATCCTCGCCTTCCGCCCACACACCAAAGGTGAAATCGGAATAATAGCTCGATCTTTTGCCGTGGCCGCGTTGGGCATACATCATGACAGCGTCGATATTATAGGGATCACGCTTCCACTTGAACCATGGCCCCTTGGCGCGGCCTGCCTGATAGGCGCTGTCGCGGCGCTTGATCATCACGCCTTCGATCACCGGATCGGGCGGGGCGGCGCGCAACGTGTCGAGTTCCGGCCATGTGGAGAACGAGATCAATGGCGACAGGTCGAAGCGGTCATGCGGGGCATGTTCGATGATGTCAGACAGCCGGCCGCGACGCTCCAGATAGCTCTGCGCGCGGATATCGCTCTCGCCATCGAACAGCAGATCGTAAGCGCGGATGAAGGCGGGGTAATCATCCAGCATCTTCGCCGTCACCGTCTTGCGGTTCAGTCGCTGCTGCAGGTCGGAAAAGGTGCGGGTGAGATTGTTGGAGCGCACTGTCCCGCCAATCAACAACTCGCCATCCATCACGCCTTCAAAATCAAGCGCATCGAGCACATCCGGGAATGCCCCGGAAATATCGTCGCCGGAGCGGGAGTAAAGCTTTCGCGTCTCCCCGGCGCGGGATAGCTGCACGCGAATGCCGTCCCATTTCCATTCGGCGGCATAATCCGCCGGGTCCAATGCATCGAGGTCGCCTTCGGCCACCGGTGTGGCCAGCATGACCGAATGAAAGATGGCGGGGGTGGCCAGCACCGGCCGGTCCGACTTGCCTTCCAGCCACGCAAAAAGCGTGGTGTAGGGCGGCGTCAGACCGTGCCAGAGGGTTTCGATTTCGGTGATATCCTTGCCCGCAAAATCCGCCAGCGCCTGCCGCGCCAGCCGCGCCGAGACGCCGATGCGCAGGCTGCCGGTGGCGAGTTTGAGGAAGGCGAAACGTGAGGATGTGTCCAGCCGGTCGAGCAGATCGCGCACCGCGCCGCGCACTTCGGTGCGCCCCAGCGAATTCATCAGCGTCACGACGTCGCCGAGGCGCGGATCCTGCGCCTCGGAATCGTCAGCACCGCCG
The DNA here is from genome assembly GCF_017313405.1 of Agrobacterium burrii. NCBI lineage: Bacteria > Pseudomonadati > Pseudomonadota > Alphaproteobacteria > Hyphomicrobiales > Rhizobiaceae > Agrobacterium > Agrobacterium burrii. Next base: position 108,166 of record NZ_JAFLNA010000016.1, on the reverse strand, counting down.
ATATTGCCCCAGACCAGCGAGATGGTTTCGGCCAGATCGCCAACATAATCGTAGGAGTAGCGAAACAGCACTTCGTCCATCCGCTCCATAACCAGCTCGCGCAGCATGGCGGGTTTGACGCTTTTGAGGTCCAGCGTGCCGGCAATCGCCGCCAGCCCGTAACCCCGATCCGGATCAGGCGTATCGCGAAAATAATCGGTCAGCAGCTTCAGCTTGCCATTGCGCGACGGGGTGAGGACAAGGCGATCGAGAAGCGTGGCGAAGGCTTTCATTTCAATCCCCCTCGTCTTCGTAACCGACAAGATGCAGCGGCTTGGCGGCAATGCCCTGCAACTCGCACCAGCGCACCAGCGCCTCCTCCCGGCCATGGGTGACCCAGACGGCCTGCGGGGAAATTTCCTTGATGGTCTCCAACAGTTCCGGCCAGTCGCAATGGTCCGATATGACCAGCGGCAGTTCCACGCCGCCCTGCTTTGCCCGCTGCCGCACCATCATCCAGCCGGAGGCGAAGGCGATCAGCGGTTCGTTGAAGCGCCGCGCCCAGCGCTCCTGAAAGGCCGAGGGCGGGCCGACGACAATCGCACCCTTGAAGGCGGCTGGATTGCTTTTTTCGAGCGTCGCGGGGCGCAGATCGCCGAGATCAATGCCCTGCGAGACATAATAATCGCAAAGCCGCGCCAGCGCGCCGTGGATGTAGATCGGCTCGGCATAACCATTGTCACGCAATAGCCGGATAACGCGTTGCGCCTTGCCGAGCGAGTAGGCCCCGACCAGATGGGTGCGTTCGGGGAATTGTTTGATGGAGGTAAGCAGCTTGCCGATTTCCACACGCGGCAGCGGATGGTGAAACACCGGCAGACCGAAGGTGGCCTCGGTGATGAAGACATCACAGGGCACCGTCTCGAAGGGCGCGCAGGTTGGGTCGACGCCGCGCTTGTAATCCCCCGATGCGACGATGCGCATGCCGTTCATCTCCACAGAGATTTGCGCCGAGCCCAACACATGGCCGGCCGGATGGAACCCGACAGTGACGCCGTTCACCTCCACCGTTTCACCGAATTCCACCGCCTGCTCGCTGCCGCAGAAATCCTCGCCATAACGGATACGCATGATATCGAGCGTCTGGCGCGTGGCCAGCACCGCGCCATGGCCGGGACGGGCGTGATCGGAATGGCCATGGGTGATGAGCGCCCGCGCCACGGGACGCACGGGATCGATATAAAAATCGCCCGCCGGGCAATAAAGGCCTTTGGGCGTGGAGTTCAGGAGCTGTTCCGGCTTCATATTCATTGAGATAGGGCCGCCCGCGCGAATGTAAAGTGCTGCGAGCATAACGCGGAACGGGCGTTAAATTTCCCGCAGGGGTGTTTTTGTTTTGCCGTCACCTCCCTGTCATTTCGGCTTTTAGCTGGGGCTGTATCGAGTTGTGCCGGCAGTTCGCACACGAGACCAGCGTAAGACCGCTGAGAGGACAATCATGAGATTTGAGCTTGCGGGAATGTATCCATTCGGATACATGTCGTGATGAACAGTTTCGAGAAATCGGCAGAGTTCGACGAGTGGCTGAAGGCTTTGAAAGATCGTACCGGAAAGGTGCGGATTCTTCATCGCCTCACGGCAGCCGAGCACGGGAATTTCGGCGATTGTCAACCGGTAGATGGAGGCGTTTCAGAAATGCGCATCCACTTCGGTCCGGGTTATCGGGTTTATTTCACGCGTGTCGGCAAGAGGATTTATTTCCTCCTGATCGGCGGGAATAAGTCGTCGCAGAAGCGGGACATAAAGCGCGCAATCGCGATGGCGCAAACAATAGCAGGGGATGGCCATGACGGAATTTAGTAAATTCGATGTGTCGGACTATCTGGATAGCGATGAAGCCATGATCGAATATCTGGCAGTGGCGATGGAAGACGAGAACCCCGATGTGTTCATCGCCGCCCTTGGCGCAGTCGCCAGAGCTCGCGGAATGTCGCATGTCGCGGATGTATCGGGTCTCGGCCGGGAAAGTCTCTATAAAGCGCTTAAACCCGGTTCGAAGCTCCGCTACGAAACCGTGCAGAAAGTCTTGCATGCGCTGGGGTTCCGGCTGGCCGTCGAAAAATCATTGAACGCCGCGTAAGGCCGGCGTTTACACGCCGGCCTTCACCATCTTATTCCCCCGCGGCTTCCGCGGGCTTCGCCTCAACCGCGGCCGGCAGGCGCACCGGTTTCAGCATCAGCGCTGCCGCAAGGCCGATGGCAGCGGTTGCGGCGGCCGCGAAGAATAGCGGTGTAAACGCATCCGAGTAGAGCGAGGCAACGGCCGCCTGTGAGGCGGCGGGCAGTTCGGCGAGCATTTTCGGCGTCAGTTCCTCTATTCTGCCGACGCCGGGAATATCCACCGCCACGCCCTTGAGGCTGGAGGTGACGATCGCGCCATAGACCGAGATGGCGATGGCGGCGCCGCCCATGCGGGTCAGCGTCACCGCGCCGCTCGCCGCACCGATATCCGCCTTGGGCGCGGAATTCTGCACACCGATGATCGGCGCCTGCTGGCCAAGGCCAACGGCGAACCCCTGCACCAGCATCAGCACGGCAATCAACGAAAGCGGCGTACCGGCATGCATTTGCGTGAACAGCAGCATGGCAATGAGGTTGATGGTGAGGCCCGCCACCGAGAACGGCTTGTAGACGCCGGTAATCGAAATCAGCCGGCCGGCCGATAGCGAGCCCATGACGATGCCGCTGGTGACAGCGATGAAGAACAGGCCGGCATGGGAGGGGGAAAGGCCCGTCGTGGTCTGCAGGAACAGGGCATAATAATTGACCATGCCGATGCCGATGCCGCCGCTGGTCAGCGAAACGATCATCAGCAGCGGAAAGGTCGAATCCTTGAACAGCCTGAGCGGTACGACGGGTTCCGGCGCGCGGCGCTCCACCTGCACCCAGAGGAAAGCGGCGATGACGGCGAAGGCGACGATGCCAAGGCTCGGTGCCGCGATCAGCGAGCCGAACAATTCGCTGCTGTCAGCCCAGAACACCACGCTGGCAATGGTGGCCGCCAGCAGGACCGCACCGAGATAATCGATCTTCGGCTGACGCGCCGGGCGACGGTAAGGCAGCATCAGCGCCAGACCTGCAATGACGATAATGCCGAGCGGCAGGTTGATAAGGAAGATCGACCGCCAGCCGAACAGATCGCTCATCGTGCCGCCGAGGATCGGGCCGACACTGCCTGACGCCATGATGGTGAGGCTGGAATAGCTCTGGTAACGGGCGCGTTCACGCGGTTCGAACAGATCCGCATTGACGGAGAAGATCGACACCATGATGCCGCCGCCGCCAAGCCCCTGCAACACACGGGCCGCAATCAGGCTATCCATCGACCAGGCCAGACCGCAGGCGAGCGAACCCAGCGTGAAGATGACGACCGCCGCGATCATCACATATTTACGCCCGAACAGATCGCCCAGCTTGCCATAAACAGGCATGACCGCGCTGGTTGCCAGAAGATAGGCCGAGCCGATCCAGCCGAAACGCTCCAGCGCGCCGAATTCGCCGACGATGGTGGGAAGTGCTGTCGATACGATCTGGTTGTCGAGGGTCGCCATGAACATGGCCAGCATCAGAAACAGAAAGACGATGAGCCTGCGCCGATGATCCGACACAAGCGGCGCCACGGGGGCTGCGGACATATCCATGAAAAATCTCGTTGAGTTCCGGCGGTTTTACTGCGCCAATTTGTGTGCTATTAGCATATATATGTCAATGGCAAGTTTTTGACATCCATGCTATTCGCGCTAAATGTGATCGCGAACGAGCAAGAAAAGGAACGGCTGAGCGTGGCGACTGAGGAAGACTGGAAAGAGGATTTGCCCGAAGACATCAAGCGGATCGGCAATACGATGACGCGCATGCGCATCATGATCGGCCGCCGCATCATCGGCCGCATGGCGCTTGCCAAGCTCGCTCCGGGTCTCGAACTTTCGCATATCGACGTTCTGGATATTCTGCGGCGCGCCGAAGGTGATGTCACCGTGGGTGCGATTGCCGAGGGCATGCGCATCGATCCCTCGCGTGGCAGCCGCGTCGTCGCGGACATGGTCGGGCGCGGCCTGCTGAAACGCGGCGTCTCGCAGGAGGATGGCCGCCGCAGCATCGTCGAGATTACGCCGCTCGGCACCAGCCTGCTGCAGGAAATGCGCCGCACCAAGATGAGCGTCATCGAAGATGTGATGGATGGCTGGCCGGCCGACGATGTGGAGACTTTCGCGCGCCTGTTCGAGCGGTTTATCGACCGTTTCGAATACCGGTTGTCGCCGGATACGGACTTGTTGACGGATCAGAAAAAATCATAGTTGCCCCGGCGCTCTGCAACTTCACTTTAAAACAACGAGACCGTAACGTGCCGCCATCGAACAGGTTCAAGGGGTAATTTCGATGTTGACGATTTACGGTGTCTACCGGTCCCGCGCCACGCGCACGCTGTGGCTCGCAGGGGAACTCGGCATAGAATTCAAACATGTGCCTGTCATACAGGCCCGCCGTCTTGCCGATCCGCTCGCTGCCGACGCGCCGCTCAACACACTGTCGCCCGCGTTTCTCGCCATCAATCCGATGGGGACCATTCCCTGCGTCGAAGATGACGGCATGGTGCTTTATGAATCCATGGCCATCAATCTTTACCTCGCCCGCAAATATGGCGGGCCGCTGGCGCCTGTGGACCTCAAGGAAGATGCGGCGATGCTGCAATGGTCGTTCTTCGCCGCCACCGAAGTCGAAGCCAATTCGCTGAAGATTTCTTCCGCCGTCGCCGAAGGTCTATCGGAAGGCGATGCCGGCAGGGCTGTGATCGACGTTGCCGCCCGCCTGCTGAAACGCCCTTTCCGGGTGCTGGAACAGCATCTTGTCCGCCATGATTATCTGGTGGGTGATCGCTTCACCGTCGCCGATCTCAATGCCGCGGAAATCGTCCGTTATGCGCAGGGTCACCCGCCGCTGTTTGACGCCCATCCGGCGGTTAAGGCCTGGCTCACCCGTTGTCAGGCGCGCACGGCGTTTAAGACCATGTGGGATACGCGCGCGGCTGAGGCTGCTTGAAATGAGCTTTTGGGCGCGGACTGGCGATGTCCCTCCGCACTCAACGTCATCCTCGGGCTTGTCCCGAGGATCCAACCACGTCGAATAAAATCAATACGTTGCAGATCCTCGGGACAAGCCCGAGGATGACGACAGCAACTATTAGCCCCTCTCGCTCGCCAGCGCCCGCTGCACTGCCGGGCGGTCGTTCATGCGGCGGAAGTGATCGTGCACTTTCGGGAAGCGGGCAATATCCACGCTGTCGCTTTCCAGCCAGCCGGACATGACGAAAAGATAGGGGTCAGCCACCGAATAGGCCGTGCCCAGAACCCAGGGGCCGTGCAGCAGGCCGTGCTCGATCAATTCGAAGCACTCGCCCATGGTCTGCGGCACTTTCGCTTTCATATCCGCCAGAGACGCATCCTCATTCGCCCAGCGGCTGCCGCGCCGGCCATGCGCATGGGCGACATGCACGGTGGAGGAGATGAAGGCGTTGAAAGACTGCATGACCGCGAATTCGAAGGGATCATCCAGCGGCGCAAGTTTCTTCTCCGGAGCCATCTGGGCGATGAAGGCGAGGATGGCCGGGGTCTCGGTCAGCACCCCGCTTGCGGTGGCCAGCGCCGGTACGCGGCCTTTCGGATTGATCTTCAAAAATGTCTCGGAACGCTGTTCGCCCTGCGCAAAATTGACGCGGTGGGCCGTGTAAGGCAGGCCGGATTCCTCAAGCACGATATGGCTGGCGCGCGAGCAGGAACCGGGGGAGAAAAACAGGGTAAACATGAATATGCGACCTCCAGGACAATGAAGGCGTCCACCTCCTCTTGCTGTGGACGCCGGACCTTGCCGGCGGCCGGGAGTCGGCCATCACGCGCAGGGCAAGCCATCATCGTGCCGGCAACCGGCGGCGTCAAAGGTTTTATGGCGTTTCTTACAGCCCGACGACTCTGACATCGCCGACATGGATGCCGTTCCAGTTACGCATCTGCCGGTTGGACATGCCAATGAGCGCCTGCTGCTCGGCACTGCCCTCATCAAAATAGCGGGCGAGCAATGCCGAGACCATGGCTTCGGCCGCGCGCGTGGTGCCGTCCTCGCATTTCACCGCCATGGCAATGCCCTTTTCTGGCAGAGCCGCCACGAAGACACCTTCAGCGCCGGTCTTGGCAAAAATCTTGCCCGGTGCGATCTGCATAAGCTTCGTGCAGGCGCGGCCGGTGCCTGCCACATAAAAGGGTTCCGCCATGCAGGCCTCGATGAGACGGCGCGAGGCCTTGGCGCGGCCCACTTCCAGCCCCCTGCCCGTCGCCATCCTGGCGAAACCATGCGCCAGACCCGTGAGCGGCACCGCATAGGTGGGGATGGAGCAACCATCGACGCCACAATTGTCGTGGCCGAGCGCCGCCCCCGTCAGGCTTGCCATCGTGGCGCGGATTTGCCTCTGCAACGGGTGATCATAACCGACATAGCCCTTGGGGTCGGTGCCCGTGTGGCAGCAGGCGCAGATGAAGCCGGAATGTTTACCGGAGCAATTATTGTGTAGCGCCGTCGGTTTTTCCAGCGTGCGGGCCTGATGGATGATGGTTTTCTGGTCTGATGACCAGTGCGCACCGCATTCCAGCGTCTCCACATCCCGCCCCGCTTTGGCCAGCATGGAAGCGGCAAGCGCCGCATGTTCGTCTTCACCGGAATGGGAGGAACAGGCAAGCGCCAGTTCACGATTGCCGAAACCATAGGCATCCGCCGCGCCGCTTTCCACCAGTGGCAGCGCCTGCATGGCCTTGCAGGCAGAACGCGGGAAGATGCCGCGCTCGATATCGCCTGCCGCAAACACAACACCGCCATCGCCATCCACCACCACGGCAAGGCCCTGATGGCGGCTTTCGACAAGACTGCCCCTGGTGATTTCGACGGTAACGGAATTGTTCATTCTCTCAGCCTCAAAAAATTCTGATTTTATGTCGTTGATACCGCAATTGATTTTTCGATGCACGGGGCTCTCAGTGAAATTTGCAAAACGTCTGCTGCTGGCGATTGCCGTTATCTATCTGCTGCCTGCGCTGGCATCGGCCGGGTTGTGGGCCATGCGGGATCATCCGCAGGGCTGGCGCGATGCCCGCTGGTCCTCCTCAGGCACCCTTCCGCAAGCCGGAGCCGATGGGCAGGCAGCGGTTTACGTGTTTTCCGCCATGACCGGGGGCTTCAAGGGCTCCGTCGCCAGCCATGCCTGGATCGTGCTGAAAAAGCCGGGTGCGACGGCCTATGACCGCTATGACAAGGTGGGTTGGGGAACGCCCATTCGCCGCAATGGTTATGCGGCCGATGCCTTCTGGTATTCCAACACGCCACGCCAGGTGGTGGCCATTCACGGCGCGGCGGCCGAAAAGCTGATCCCCAGGATCGAACAGGCGATTGCCGACTACCCCTATGGCAAACCGGGCGGCTACCGCATCTATCCCGGCCCGAACTCCAACACCTTCGTCGCCCATGTGCTGCGCAGCGTGCCGGAACTCGGCGTGGTGCTGCCATCAGATGCGGTGGGTCGCGACTATCTGCCGAACGGCGCGTTTTATCATGTTGCCGACGACTGGAAGGATGCGAGTGTTTCGCTGGGCGGATTGTTTGGTATTTCGGCGGGAACGCGCAGCGGTTTCGAAATCAATTTTCTCGGTCTGGTCGCGGGGATCGATTTCAGCCGCCCGGGTATCAAGATACCGGGGCTTGGTTATTTCGGGGTGGCCGGCGCACGCGTCTGACGCATCAGGCATCGGCGGCGTGACTTGCCCTTTTTGCGCGGATGGCCTGGGCGATGAAAACGCGCGACAGGCCGTGATAGAGCGGTTCCCGGGAGAACAGGCGGGAGGTCAAATATCCCAGCATCGATGCGACCATGATGGGGATGACGCCTTCATGATTGCCGGTCATTTCGAGGATGATGACAAAAGCCGTCATCGGCGCCTGCACCACGCCGGCGAAATATCCTGCCATGCCAACGATCGCGCCAAGGCCGATGCTGGTGCCGAGCAGAGCGGCCATGGTGCTGCCAAAACCGGCACCCACGGACAGGGAGGGCGCGAAGATGCCGCCGGGAATACCCGACATCATTGCAAGAAACGTCGCCGCCAGCTTTTCGATGAAGAAGAAGGTCGGAGCGGCTTGCCCCTCAATCGCCGCACGGGCCTGTTCGTAGCCGGTTCCAAAGGTCGCGCCACCCGTTGCAATGCCGATGACGGCCGAAGCGAGGCCGCAGGCGGCGGCAACCGCCAGCATTCGCTTCAAAGGCATGGTTTGCGCGAAGCGCCGGATGCGGGCGGACAGACGCAGCGCCCCGGCGCTGAAAAGCGCGCCGAAAGCGCCGCCGCCAATGCCGCAGATCAGCACCAGAAGCCAGTCTGCTGTCGTTTTTGCCAGAACGGAACTCGTACCGAAATATGTGTAGCTGCCGACCAGCGCCAGCGAAGCAAGGCCGGACAGGATGACGGCGGTGAGAACGAGACCATTGGCGCGTGATTCGTAGGTTTTGCTCATTTCCTCGATGGCAAAGACGATGCCTGCCAGCGGCGTATTGAAGGCGGCCGCGATGCCCGCCGCCGATCCGGCAAGGATGAGACCCTTCGCCTGCGCCATGCCGCCCCAGCGGGCGGCCTGCAGCATGATCGAGGCACCCACCTGAACGGTCGGCCCCTCACGCCCGATCGACGCACCGGACAAAAGACCCGCCACCGTCAACACCACCTTGCCGAAAGCGAGCTTCAGCGACAGAAGCCGCGAGCGATCCGCATCGTCACGCAGATGCCGCGCCGCGATCGCCTGCGGAATGCCGCTGCCACCGGCATTGGGGAAAACCGTCAATGCCAGCCAGGCGCAGAGCGTGAAACCGAGCGGCGTGATGATGAGGGGCAACAGGAACGCCCACGGCCCCGAAGAAGTGGCCGCGAAGAAAAGATGCTGGGCGCGATCCGCCGCCCATGCAAAACCGACGCTGATGACCCCCACCGCAAGCGCGCCGACCCAGAAAACCGCCCGCGGTTTCCAGGCCCGCCACGACCCCCAGACAACACGGGAACGGCGGAGCATCTTCAGCTTCTTGTAATCGACGGGCATGGCGGTCCAGATCGGTAATTTCAGTCATTGTCGGGCGGGAGGTCCTTTTATCGGACTGCCAGCCCGCGATTGCAAGTTTTGCATTTGACTCTTTGCGATACATGGTAGATGCTCTGCATCGCAAATGCAACGCAGGGAGAGGCAAGATGAAAACCGCGACTTTGCCTTCGTTACGGGTAACGGCGGATTTTCGTGAGGCGGCGGAAAGTGTGCTGAAGGACGGCGAAACGCTCTCTTCCTTCGTTGAGGATTCCGTACGCAGGGAAGTGGAAATCCGTAAATCGCAGGCGGATTTTATTGCACGCGGGCTGGCGGCACGTGAAGAATCGAAGAAAACGGGTGTTTATCACAGAGCGGAAGATGTTCTTGCCGAACTGAAAAATATGCTTGACACAAAGCTCGCTGAAGACGACGACCAGTGACATATCAGGTTTTTCTCGCCGACAGAGCACGCGACAACATAATGCGTCTATATGCCCATCTCCTTCGCCAGGACAAACATGCGGCGAAGCGAGCTTACAGGGCAATCGAAAAGGGGATCGCCGCACTTGCGGACTTTCCAATGAGTTGCAGAAAAGTTGATGCGGAAAGCCCGTTTCTGCGGGAATTTCTCATCCCGTTTGGGTCTTCCGGTTATGTCATTCTCTTTGAAATAGAGAATGCCGAGAAAGTAACAATCCTCGCGATCCGCCACCAGCGCGAGGATGATTACCACTGATCCTCACCGGTCGCTGACCGCCGCGCGCGGGTTCACCCAAGGTTCCTGATTGGAGCGCGGCAGCGGGGTCTTGCCGAGAATATGATCGGCCGCCTTTTCGCCGGTCATGATCGAGGGGCCGTTGAGGTTGCCATAGGTCACATGCGGGAAGATCGAGCTGTCGGCGACCCTCAATCCCTCCACGCCGATCACCCGACATTCGGGATCGACGACGGCCATCGGGTCGTTGCGGTCGCCCATCCGGCAGGTGCCGCAGGGGTGATAGGCGCTTTCCAGATGCTCACGCAAAAAGGCGTCAATTTCCTCGTCCGTCCCGACATTTTCGCCCGGCTGGATTTCCGGTCCGCGAAAATCGTCGAAGGCTTTCTGGCTGAAAATCTCGCGCGTCAGGCGCACGCAATGACGGAATTTTTCCCAGTCTTCCGGATGGCTCATATAGTTGAAACGAATGACCGGATCGTCCTTCGGATCGGCGGAGCGGAGCGTGACATTGCCGCGCGATTTCGACAGGTTATAGCCGACATGCACTTGAAAACCATGGCTTTTCGCGGCCGCCTTGCCGTCATAGGAAATGGCGACCGGCAGGAAATGATACTGGATGTCAGGCTGTTTCAGCCCCGGTGCTGAGCGCAGGAAGGCGCAGGCCTCGAACTGATTGGAGGCACCAAGTCCGCCCTTCGACAGCAGCCATTGCGCGCCCGCCACGCCCTGCCAGAACCATGGCAGCCAGGAATAAAGCGAGACCGGCTTGGTCGAGACCTGCTGGAAATAGAACTCCATATGGTCCTGAAGGTTTGCGCCCACACCCGGACGATCCGCCTTGACCTCAATGCCCATCTCAGCCAGATGCGCGGCAGGGCCGATGCCCGAAAGCATCAGCAGTTTCGGCGAGTTGAAGGAAGAGGCGGACACGATGACTTCGCGATTGGCCGTGATGGTTTCCACCACGCCCTTACGCTCGATCTCGACACCCACGGCGCGGCCATTCTCGATGACAATCTTGCGGGCAAAACCGCCAACCAGCGTAACATTACCGCGCTTCAGCGCCGGCCGCAGGTAGGCATTGGCGGCGGACCAGCGACGGCCGTGGTGGATGGTCTGCTCCATAAGGCCGAAACCTTCCTGCCTGGAGCCGTTATAGTCGTCCGTCAGCTCGAAGCCGGCCTGTGCGCCTGCCTGAATAAAGGCATGGAACAGCGGATTATTCACCGGCCCGCGCTGCACATGCAGCGGCCCATCCGTGCCGCGCCAGCCTTCCTCGCCGCCATGGCTGTGTTCCATGCGCTTGAAGTAGGGCAGCACATCCGCATAGGCCCAGCCATGCGCACCAAGCTCTTCCCAGCGGTTGAAATCCTCGGCATGGCCGCGCACGTAAACGAGGCCGTTGATGGACGACGAACCGCCGATGACCTTGCCGCGTGGGGCGGTGATGCGGCGATTGTCGAGATTGGGTTCGGGCTCGGAGAGGTAACCCCAATTGTAGCGCTTCATGCTCATCGGCCAGGCGAGTGCGGCCGGCATCTGGATGAAGGGACCGAAATCCGACCCGCCAGCCTCGATGACGATGACGGAATAGCGACCGTCTTCCGACAGGCGGTAGGCGATGGCGGAACCTGCGGAACCGGAGCCGACGATGACGTAATCTGCTTGCATGATTTGTGCTCTCCGATGAGCTGTGGTTCTGATTTAGGGTATGCGCGTGGGGCTTACCCCCCTCTGTCCTGCCGGACATCTCCCCCACAAGGAGGGAGATCAGCAAGACGACGGGGCATCGCTTCATTTGCGACCTCGAAGAAGGACGCGACGTGGCCGCAGGTCGATCTCCCTCCTTGTGGGGGAGATGCCCGGCAGGGCAGAGGGGGGTAAGCCCCACGCGCCAACCGTCAATAAGGCGCGTCCACCTTCCCCGTGCTCACATAAACCGTCTTCAGCTCACTGTAATGCTCCAGCGCCGCCGCCGAATTTTCCCGCCCGAAGCCGGATTGTTTCGAGCCGCCGAAGGGGATTTCCACCGGGCAGAGATTGTATGTGTTGATCCATAGCGTGCCCGCCTCCAGCTGATCCACCACACGGTGAGCACGGGCGAGATCGGCGGTGAAGACGCCGCCGGCGAGGCCGAATTCGGTGGCGTTGGCGCGGGCGAGAACCTCGTCTTCATCGTCAAAATCCAGCACGCACATGACCGGGCCGAAGATTTCCTCGCGGGCGATGGTCATGTTGTCGGTTACATCGGCAAAAACGGTCGGCTGCACATAGGCCCCCTCACCCGACACATTGTTGGGGATGCCGCCGCCGGTCACCAGCGTCGCACCCTCCGCCTTGCCCTTTTCGATGTAGGCAAGAACCTTCTCCTGCTGGGCCTTGGAGACCAGCGGGCCGAGATGGGTGGCGTAGTCAAGCGGATCGCCGAGGATCATCGCTTCGGTGCGGCGCTTCAGGTTTTCGAGGAAGCGGCCCTTGGCTTTTTTCTGCACGAAGACGCGCGTGCCATTGGAGCAGACCTGCCCGGAGGAATAAAAATTGCCGAGCATCGCACCGCCGACAGCACTTTCGATATCGGCATCGTCGAAAACGATCAACGGCGACTTGCCGCCGAGCTCCATGGTCACGTGCTTGAGATGCCCGGCAGCGGCAGCGGCCACCTTGCGGCCGGTTGGGACTGAGCCTGTCAGCGAGACCTTCGCTACATCGGGGTGGTTGACCAGCAGCGGACCGGTATCACGATCGCCCTGAATGACGTTGAACAGGCCCTTGGGCAGACCGGCTTCGATGAGGATTTCGGCGATCTTCAGTGCGCCCAGCGGGGTGTTTTCCGAAGGCTTGAAGACCATGGCGTTGCCGGCGACGAGTGCCGGCGCTGCCTTCCAGCAGGCGATCTGCTGCGGATAGTTCCATGCGCCGATGCCCACGCAGACTCCCAACGGCACGCGCTTGGTATAGGCGAAATCTCCACCGAGCGGGATGTAATCACCATTCAGCGCAGAAGGTGCGATGCCGCCGAAAAATTCGAAGGCATCCGCGCCGGAGGTGGGATCGGCGACGATGGTTTCCTGGATCGGCTTGCCGGTATCGAGTGTCTCCAGCGTGGAAAGCGCATCGTTGCGTTCACGCATGATATCAGCGGCGCGCTTGAGGATGCGGCCGCGCGCCATGGGGGTCATCGCCGCCCATTCCTTCTGGGCGCGTTTGGCAGACGCGATGGCGCGCTCGACAATCGCCGGGGTTGCTGCGTGTAGCCTTGCGATAACCTCGCCGGTGGCCGGAAAGATGCTTTCGAACAGCGTGCCGGCAGTGTCTTCGACATAGTCGCCGTCGATGAAATGCGAGGCTTTGGGCTGCGCCCGGAGAGGCGTGGCGATAGTCATGTCGAAGTCTCCTTAGAGAACGCGGATGGACGGCTTGGGGCGCTGTCCATCGGGATAGGGTTTGAGCTGCATGTCGAAATAATCCTCGACAAGCGCCGGCGCGGAAGCGAAGCCGAGCGGGGCGGACCGCAGGCTGTGGCGGATGTAAAGACCGTCTATCAGCGCTGCCGCCCCTTCCGCGATGCGTGCGGCATCATCCGGCGGGCAAAGGCGGGACAGGCTGGACAGAAGATTGGAGCGCAGGCGGCGGGAATAAATCACCAGCAGCCGCCGGGTTTCCTCCGAACGCTGCGCCTCGACATAAAAGGCAAGCCATGCCGCCACCGTTTCCGGCGTGAACTGGTCGCTCTGGAAGGAGACGTGCACGATGGCGCTCAGCCTCTCGCGCGGGCCGGAAGCGCGGGTCAGCGCCGCCACGGCATCGCGCCTGAGGTCGCGCAACAGGCTGCGGACGGTTTCGAGAAGAAGCTGCTGCTTGCTGCCGAAATAATGATGCGCAAGTGCCGCCGACACGCCCGCTTCCCGGGCGATGTCAGACATCGTCACATTCAGCGAACCATGGTGGCCGATGGTGCGCAGCGCCGCATCCACAAGCGCCTTGCGGCGCAGAGGCTCCATTCCGATCTTTGGCATCATCGTCTCCTTGACGGATGGCAAATTATTCTTGATTGATCGATCAATCAATAAAAAATGCGCCGTTTTATGTCGCGGATTTGCGATGGATCATATTTTCCGACGCCGTATTCCAATAATTTCACGAATGCCGGGCATCCGGCTCATTACCCCTCTGACAGGGGAAAAACTAAACCGTGATATACTGCTAATTGGGAATGAAACGCGTTTCGTGCTAATATAGGAAGTGATACAAATTTCGCTGGAAGCGGCGCCAGACGAAAAACAATAAAAACGCCCGCCATAGACCACGACGATACCTGGTCCGCACATTGGACATCAAAGGTTCGATCGCAGCGTTTAAAGAAGGGAGTGATATCATGCCAATGGTAACAGTATCGATTTCCCCGGAACAGGCAGCAAGAATGCGCGAGGCCGTGAATAGTGGCGCTTACGCATCCGGCAGCGAGGTCGTCAGGGCCGCGCTGCGGCTATGGGCGGCCTCTGCCCAACACGGCACTGAAACAACGCCTCCCGTCCCTGTCGAAGCGGACCGGGAGCGCATGAATGTTGCGGAACTTTACGCCGCTCACACCGGGCATGCGCGCCGGGCCTGAGGCTTTGCCCGGCAACCCCGCATATCGAGGGGGTTGTGACAAAACGTTCATCAAAGCTTCACAATCGTGAAAGCTTTTGTTGACCTGTGATCTGCAATTGTTCGCCGTAAAAGAAACGGCCCCGTTGTGGCGGATTTTCACGCCATGCAATCTCGGGGCTGGCCAATTGCGGAGAAAGAAATGCAGGCCGTCACGATGGAGAATGATGTCATAAGGCGATTTGCCTCCGGGCACATGTTTCCCATGGCAAAGCTTGTGCTTGAAACCGCGTTTCAGCCGATTGTCGAGGCGACGACGGGCACGATTTTCGGCTATGAATCATTGATGCGCGGCCATGACCGGCTTGGATTTTCCAATCCGCTGGCGCTTCTCGACCAGGCTGCTGCGGACGGCGAACTGAAAGCTTTCGAGCAGATGCTGGCAAGCCGCGCGCTGGCGAAATTCTCCACCCTGCCCGACTTTTCCTCCACCACCCTGTTCCTCAATCTCGATGTGCGGCTGATCCCGCACGGCGACGCCATTCTCGACAAGCTTGTCGGCCATCTGGCGCGGGCAGGCATTCCGGCCTCCTCCATCTGCTTTGAGCTTTCCGAACGTTTCGACAATACCAGCGTGCCGGAATTCACGGCGCTGATTGCCCGTATGCGCAAGGAAGGCTTCAAGCTGGCGATCGATGATTTCGGCGCCGGTCACGGCGAGATGAAGCTTTTGTGCGACTATCCGCTGGACTACCTGAAGATCGACCGGCACTTCATCAGTGGCGTCGATCATCTTCCGCGCAAACAGCATCTCGTCCGCAACATCGTCAACATCGCCCATGTTCTTGGGGTTCGGGTGATTGCGGAAGGCATTGAAACGGAAGCGGAATTCCTGACCTGCCGCGAATATGGCGTCGATCTGGTGCAGGGCTGGCTGATCGCCAGACCGACGGTCTTCACCAGCGAGCTGCCGGAGAGCTTTCCGCACCTCAACCGCATGGGCGTGGCGCGGCGCAGCAGCCAGTCGCTGGACGAAATATTGATCCGCCGGGAAATCGAGCGGCTTCCCACCGTCTATGAGCATGACAGCGTCGATAATGTCTTCGAACTGTTCCGCAGAAACCCGCAGCAGGCATTTTTCCCGGTTCTCAACGCCAATGGCGAACCGCGCGGCGTTATCAACGAATATCACCTCAAGGAATATATCTACCGGCCTTTCGGTCGCGACCTGCTCAAGAACAAGATTTATGAGCGCACCATCTCCCATTTCGTCGATCCCGCGCCGATCGTCGGCCTTGATGCCGATGCAGATCAGCTGATGAACATGTTCGCCAGCATGGGCGGCAGCGCCTGCATCATCCTGACCGAAAACATGCGTTATGCCGGCATCGTCTCGGCTGCCTCGCTCATCAAGGTTATCAATGAAAAACAGCTGAAGATGGCGCAGGACCAGAACCCGCTGACCGCGCTGCCCGGCAACCGCGCCATTGGCGGCTTCATATCCGACAGCTGCGGCGACGGCGACGAGACGCGGTTCTTCTGCTATTGCGACTTCGACAATTTCAAACCCTTCAACGACAAATACGGCTTCAACGCCGGCGACCACGCCATCACCCTGTTTTCGGCGCTGATGCGCCGTTACTTCTTCGCCGGCGACTGTTTCCTCGGCCATATTGGCGGCGACGATTTCTTCATCGGCGTGCGTGACTGGACGGTGGAAGAACTGACGGAAATCCTCGAACGCCTGCTCAGCGATTTCCACGACGACGTGGCGGAACTCTATTCGCAGGAGGACCGCGACGCCGGGCACATGGTCGGGCTCGACCGTCGCGGCAATGAGCGGGATTTCGCGCTGCTGCGCTGCTCTATCGGTGTTCTCACCCTGCCGAAAGGGTTGATCATCGCCAATCCCGAACGCATCGGCAGCGAGATTGCCGGCGTCAAGACAGCCGCGAAGGAAAACGAAGGCGGCCTCGTCATCCGGGTGTTCGGCGAGACAAATTGAGAAACAGGGGGCGAGGTTGGGATCCGGTTGACCCGGAGTTTGCGGCTTTACCCCCCTCTGCCCTGCCGGGCATTTCCCCCACAAGGAGGGAGATCGGCAAGCGGCTCTACCGTCGCTTCATTCTCAAACTTTAAGAGGGGCGAAACCTCGCCGCGTATGATCTCCCTCCTTGTGGGGGAAATGCCCGGCAGGGCAGAGGGGGGTAAAGCCGCGCACTCCACGCCCATGCGAACCAACAACACCCAACGTACTCCAGCGTCAAAGAGCCGCCTTTCCTAAAGGACGCATCCGGCCTACATTTTAAGGTAACGCCAATCCCCAGGGAGTTGCCCTCACCCATGTCCGATACCACGACCCTGCCCGAAACAATGCGCTTCATCGACCTTCCTTCCCATGGCGGCCCGGAAGTAATGCAGCTTTCGCAGATGGCTTTGCCGAAACCCGCCAAAGGCGAGATTCTGGTCAAGGTCGAGGCAACGGGCGTCAACCGTCCCGATGTCGCACAGAGACAGGGCATCTATCCGCCGCCCAGGGATGCAAGCCCGATCCTCGGCCTGGAAATTGCCGGAGAAGTGGTTGCGCTCGGCGAAGGCGTCACCGAATTCAAACCGGGCGATAAAATCTGCGCGCTCGCCAATGGCGGCGGCTACGCCGAATATTGCACCGTGCCGGCCGGACAGGCCCTGCCCTTCCCCAAGGGTTATGATGCCGTCAAAGCCGCAGCGCTGCCGGAAACCTTCTTCACGGTCTGGGCCAATCTCTTCCAAATGGCGGGCCTCACCGAAGGCGAAAGCGTGCTGATCCACGGCGGCACCAGCGGCATCGGCACAACGGCCATCCAGCTCGCCAAAGCTTTTGGCGCGGAAGTCTATGCCACGGCGGGCTCAGTGGAGAAATGCGACGCCTGCGTCAAGCTCGGCGCCAAACGGGCGATCAATTACCGTGAGGAAGATTTCGCCGCCGTCGTCAAGACCGAGACCGGCGGCAAGGGCGTGGACGTCGTTCTGGATATGATCGGCGCTGCCTATTTCGAAAAGAACATCGCCGCCCTCGCTAAGGACGGCTGCCTGTCCATCATCGCCTTTCTGGGCGGCGCCGTGGCGGAGAAGGTCGACCTGCGCCCCATCATGGTCAAACGCCTCACCGTCACCGGCTCCACCATGCGGCCCCGCACCGCCGACGAGAAACGCGCGATCCGCGATGACCTCATCGAGCTGGTCTGGCCGCTCATCGAAAGCGGCAAAATCGCACCGGTCATCAATCAGGTCTTTGCGCTGGATGAGGTCGCGGAGGCACATCGGTTGATGGAAAGCAGCAATCATATCGGCAAGATCGTGATGCGGGTGTCGTGATTACACGCTGCTCGTGTTGTTTTTATTGACAACAGACGAGGACGTTGTCATGAATAACAACACGAAGGCGGTACTGCTCGAAAAAACCCGCAAGGTAATCGATGAGACCGCCTTTTTCGAGGTTGTCCTGTGGCACCTGCCGGAGCCGGTTCCTGGAAGCGCCCATCCTTTCAAGTACCGGCTGGCGCTTGTGATCAAAGGTGAATGCGTTCTGCGCTATGACAATGAACGCGGCAAAGGTGATCATCGCCACATGGAGGGGCGTGAGGACACAATCGAGTTCACCACGTTTGAAGCCCTCTTCGATGCTTTTCAGGGTGATATGGAAAGGATTTTGGCATGACCGCACTGACTGTCCGTCTCGGCACCATCGATGACATTAAAAGCCGGTTTGTCGCCGCCGGAAATCTGGCGATGTCTGGAAAGCCGGCGGAGGCGAAACCGTCTGTCGAATTTTCCAGCTATGAAGACCTGCACCGCATTCTCGCCCCGTTGCGTCTTGCCATTGTCCGGGCTCTGTCGGGTCAGGGAACGCTTTCGATCCGCGAGGTCGCGCGCCGCGTGGGGCGGGATGTGCAGGCCGTTCATCGCGACGTCACGACGCTTCTCCATGCGGGCATCATCGACAGGAACAACGACGGTATTGCGTTTCCCTATGACAGCATCCATTTCGAATTCGACGTGAAGGCCGGCGAAGCGGCATAGTCTCACTGGTCGTGCTTGAACGACTGCCTCTTGCATTCACCGCGAATCGTACTACCTTCTAGTTATGTTCAACGTATCGGAAGGAGGTGATCCAATGTCTAATGAGATTTCGGTTTCTGGTTCAGGCAATGGAAAGGGTGTGTGTGCGACGGGGCAACCCTCGGCGTAAAACCACCAGCCTTCGGAACGTTGAGAAACAGTCCCGGGTCTGTAAACAGGACCAAACTCATGGAAGGGTCGCCTCTGGCGGCCCTTTTCTGTTTGTGGGGATTGGGTGTACCTCCCTCATCTCTGTGCTTGTCACAGAGATCCAGCCAGACCAAGTCTTTGGGCTGAAAGGAGTCCTTTTCGACGCGCAGACGCGCGTCGGCTGGATTCCTGTGACAAGCACAGGAATGAGGAAATCTGATAGGCCTGTTCCCAGCCTACCTCTTCCCAAACACCTTCCAGCGTGTCGGGCGAAAGCGCAGTTCGGCACCCACGGCCACCGCGGCATTGAGCGGCACTTCGATTTCGAGGTGATAGGGCTCATGGCCGTTATTGGCGATGTCGATTTCGGCGATGCGGGTGCCGGCGAGGCGGCGACAGGTGGTGACCTTGCCGTAGAGGGTATCCTTCTCGTCCGTTAGCACGACGTCTTCCGGCCGGAAGAACAGCTCGCCCTCGCCTGCGCCGCTTTCGTTTACGCCGATGCTTTCCCCCTGAAACAGCACATGGCCGTCGCGGATCGTGACCGGCAGGCTGGAGGATTCCCCGATGAAGGAAAAGACGAAGGGGGAATTGGGCGTGTCATAGACATCGTCAGCCGTGCCGACCTGTTCGATCTTGCCCTGACTCATGACCACGACGCGGTCGGCCAGTTCCAGCGCTTCTTCCTGATCGTGGGTGACGAAGACGGTGGTGTGGCCGGTGCGGTCGTGGAATTCGCGCAGCCAGCGGCGCAGCTCCTTGCGCACCTTGGCGTCGAGCGCGCCGAAGGGTTCGTCAAGAAGCAGCACTTTCGGCTCGATGGCGACGGCGCGGGCAAGCGCCACGCGCTGGCGCTGGCCGCCGGAAAGCTGGGTCGGATAACGTTTTTCAAGACCGGAGAGATGCACCATGTCGAGAAGTTCGGACACCCGCTTGCGGATCTCCGCTCTCGGCGGGCGGGTGGCGGAGGGGCGCACTTTCAGACCGAAGGCGATATTGTCGGCCACCGTCATGTGGCGGAACAGCGCGTAGTGCTGGAAAACGAAACCGACATTGCGCTCCTGCACGGTGCGATGCGAGGCATCCTCATCGCCGAAATAGATATGGCCCTGCGTCGGCTGTTCGAGGCCGGCGATCAGGCGCAACAGCGTCGTCTTGCCGGAACCGGAAGGACCGAGCAGCGCGATCAGTTCACCGGAACGAATGTCGAGTGACACGTCGTTCAGCGCCGGAAAGCGGTCGAACTGCTTGGTGATGCCGGAAACTTTCACTTCCATGAAGATGCCTTTCAATGCTTGCCGGCTGCGTTGCCCGCGCCAAAGCGTATTTCGAGAATGGTTTTGAGAACGAGCGTCACCAGTGCCAGACCGGCCAGCAGCGTCGCCACCGCAAAGGCCGCGCCCATATTGTACTCATTATAGAGTATCTCCACATGCAGCGGCATGGTGTTGGTCTCGCCGCGAATATGGCCCGATACCACAGAGACGGCGCCGAACTCGCCCATGGCGCGGGCGTTGCAGAGCAGCACCCCGTAAAGCAGGCCCCATTTCACGTTCGGCAGCGTGACATACCAGAAGGTCTGCCAGCCGGTTGCCCCGAGCGAAATCGCCGCCTCTTCGTCGCCATTGCCCTGTTCCTGCATTAGCGGGATCAATTCACGCGCCACGAAAGGAAAGGTGACGAAGATGGTGGCGAGCACGATGCCCGGAACGGCGAAGAGGATTTCGATGCCGTAACTCTTCAACCATGGCCCGAGCACGCTGTGGGCGGAAAACAGGATGACATAGACCAGACCTGAAATGACCGGCGAGATCGAGAATGGCAGGTCGATCAGCGTTATCAGGAACGCCTTGCCCTTGAACTCGAATTTGGCGATAGCCCAGGCGGCAGCAACCCCGAAGACCACATTGAGCGGCACCGAAATGGCGGCGACAAGCAGCGTCAGGCGAATGGCCGACAGCGCATCCGGCTCGACGATGGCTTCCCAAAAGGCGTAGCCGCCTTTGCGGAAGGCTTCGAAGAACACCGAGACGAGCGGCAGCACCAGGAAGGCCGCCAGGAACAGGAAGGCGATGGCGATCAGCGCCAGCCGGGCGGGAAAGCTTTCGCTGGCGGGATCGCGGAACGGCCGGGGCGCGGTGCGGGAAGCGGTCTCAGACATAACCGTACCTCTTGCGGCTCCAGGCCTGAATGAGATTGATGAGGAACAGCATGGCGAAGGAAATGATCAGCATGATGGTGGCGATGCCGGTGGCGGCCGCATAGTTGAACTCCTCCAGCCGGATGACGATGAGAAGCGGCGCGATTTCTGACACGTAGGGGATATTGCCGGCGATGAAGATGACCGAGCCGTATTCGCCAACGCCGCGTGCGAAAGCCAGCGCAAAACCGGTGAGGATGGCGGGTGTGAGGCTTGGCAGCAGAACGCGGGTGATGGTCTGGAAACGGTTGGCGCCAAGCGTCGCCGCCACTTCCTCCACCTGCCGGTCGATCTCCTCCATGACCGGCTGCACCGTGCGGACCACGAAGGGCAGGCCGATGAAGATCAGCGCGATGACGATGCCGGTCGGCGTAAACGCGATCTTGATGCCGAAGGGTTCGAACAGCGAGCCGACCCAGCCGCGATTGGCATAAAGCGTGGTGAGCGCGATACCGGCCACCGCCGTTGGCAGGGCAAAGGGCAGATCGACAATGGCATCAACGAAGCGGCGGCCGGGGAAACGGTACCGTGTCAGAACCCAGGCGACGATGACGCCGAAAACGGCGTTGACCAGCGCGGCGATGAAGGCCGTGCCGAAACTGACGCGCAGCGCATTCAGCGTGCGGCTATCGGTGGCAATCGCGATAAAATCTGCAAAACCAAGTTTCGCCGTGGACCAGACAAGGCCGCCGAGCGGAATAAGAATGATGAGAAACAGATAGGTGACGGTGTAACCGAATGTCAGGCCGAAGCCGGGTATGACACTCGACTGCCGCCACTTCCACCTGTTTCCGGATGTATTATTGCTCATCAAGGCTCCGGATAATCTTTGTTTGGCGCATTTCCGGACAGGAAACCGGGGTCCACTTTTCCTGGAAATGCTCTCTGGGAGCCGGAGTTCCCCGGCGTTTATTATAAAGTATCGACCGGCACGGTGTCCGGTCGATCAGGCTTTTGTTTATCTTGTCCCGGTGGACGGGGTGATCTCTTGTCACCCTATCATCCGCTTACTTCGCGGGCTTGTAAATCTGGTCGAAGATGCCGCCATCGCCAAAATGTTCCGGCTGCGCCTTGGCCCAACCGCCGAAGATCGGGTCGTCGATGGTGACGAGCTTGATGTCGGGCAGCTGCTTCAGCAGGTCCTTGGAGACAACGGCCGGGTTGGACGGACGGTAGAAGTGTTTGGCCGCAATATTCTGGCCTTCGTCGGAATAGAGATATTGCAGATAGGCTTCCGCCGCCTTGCGGGTGCCCTTGGCATCGACATTCGCATCCACAACGGCAACCGGCGGTTCGGCAAGGATCGAGATCGGTGGCACGACGATATCGAAGGCGTCAGCGCCGAATTCCTGACCGGCGAGATAGGCTTCGTTTTCCCAAGCCAGCAGCACGTCGCCGATCTGGCGCTGTGCGAAAGTGACCGTGGAGCCGCGGGCGCCGGTATCGAGAACCGGGGCGCGCTTGTAGAGATCGCCGACATAGGCCTTGATCTTGTCCTGATCGCCCTTGAACTCTTCATTCGCCCATGCCCAGGCGGCAAGATAGTTCCAGCGTGCACCGCCTGATGTCTTGGGGTTCGGCGTGACGATCTGGATGTCGCCCTTCACCAGATCGCCCCAATTATGGATGCCTTTCGGATTGCCCTTGCGCACCAGGAAAACGATGGTGGAGGTGTAAGGCGAGGAATTGTGCGGCAGGCGGGTGCGCCAGTCCTTGTTGATCTTGCCGGAATTCTGGACGATGGCGTCGATGTCGCTCTGCAGCGCCAGCGTCACCACATCCGCTTCCAGACCGTCGATGACCGAGCGCGCCTGCTTGCCGGAGCCGCCATGCGACTGCTGGATGGTGACATCCTCACCGGTATCGGCCTTCCACTTCTTGGCAAAGGCCTCGTTGAAATCCTTGTAGAGCTCGCGGGTCGGATCGTAGGACACATTGAGCAGCTTGGTCTGCGCGAACGCCGTGCCAACGCCCCCCAAAGCCAGTGAAAGGCCGAGAGCGGCAACGCTCAAACCGGACAGAAGCTTAGACATCGGTATTCCCTCCTGTGAAGATGGCTTAACTCTACCGGTTGAGTAGAGTTGGTCAATGAGGCCGAATACGATCGAAAAAGTGTTTCCCTTGAGCGTTTCTCCGGGCAACAAATACAGCGCAGCATAAGCGAAAGGCGCAACAAGCGTCGTGTAAAACTTTGCTGAATGCAAAACCGTTTCACATTTTTGCCGATTTTTTGCGCTGACGGCGAAAAATATTATGGGGTTTTAGACGATTTTTTCGTTTGAGGGACGCAGAAGGGCGACAGCTAAGGGCTCTGCCGCCTGTTTCGTTGTTTGAGCATTCACCACTGCGAAACTCGTGTCACAAGTTGCAGGACCATGTGCCGACAGGCCGGTATGCCCTCTCCCCCGGTCATCCTCGGGCTTGACCCGAGGATCCACAACCCAGTCTGACCATGGATCCTCGGGTCAAGCCCGAGGATGACGGTGGAGTTCGTGGGTGGAGGTCGTGGATGGTGTGGTGCTAGGCCGTCAAAAGCTCGGGCACTTCGACACCCGCCACCGCATCGGCGATGGTGGTATTGAAAAGGATGTTGCGGGTGGCATCAGCCACGCGGGCAAAGACGTGGCGGATCTCGCACTGCTTCTCGCCGTCGCAATCCTCGCAGCGGCGATAGGCGGTCTGCGACAGGCAAGGCAAGGGGGCGAGCGGCCCGTCGATGAGGCGCAGCACCTCGCCGAAGGTGATGTCGGAGGCCGGGCGCGCCAGAAGATACCCCCCCTGCTTGCCGCGCCGGCTTTCAACGATGCGTTCCTTCTTCATTTCGAGAAGTATCTGTTCGAGGAATTTTTTCGGAATGGCCTGTTCGCGGGCAATGTCGGAAATCTGCACGGGACAGCCGCCGTCGGCCTTGGCCAGCGAAAGGAGCGCCCTTAGCGCATATTTTGCCTTCTGCGAAATCATCGTAAAACCAGTAGATCACAAGCCTGGTAACCCGGCAATTCCGGCTTAGCGCAGAAGTTGTCACAATTCAAATCCAGGCTGCAAAGAAGGTGAACGGGTATCTTTTGCTCAGACTATGCGCGCGAGAGGCATTTTTGCTCTCAAGTGCAGCGCACAAGCACTGTCATTTCTGTTCCAAAGGCCGGATTTCAACAATAATCGGCCATGGAAATCCCGGACGTGACAATGACCATCAATTCAGCAAATGTTTCTGCCGATACCGCATCCCTCGACGCCACGCTGGCCGGGCTCGACCTTGCGGGACGTCTCGCCTTCGTCGCCGGCCTTGGTGGCCGTGCGGTTTTCACCACCAGTCTCGGCATCGAGGATCAGGTCATCACGGCGGCCATCGGCACGCATCGCCTGCCGATCGACGTCGTGACGCTGGAAACAGGCCGTCTGTTCAAGGAAACCGTCGATCTCATCGATGAGACCGAGGAGCGTTTCGGCATCGAAATCCGCCGCTTCCGGCCCGAGCAGGACGATATCGACGCTTATGCGGAAAAATACGGTCTCAACGGCTTTTACGAAAGCGTCGAAGCCCGCCACGCCTGCTGTCATGTCAGAAAGCTGATCCCGCTCGGCAAATCGCTGGAGGGAGCCGCTTTCTGGATCACCGGCCTTCGTCGCGGCCAGTCGGGCAATCGCGCCACGACGCCGTTTGCCGAATTCGACGCCGAGCGCAATCTCATCAAGATCAATCCTTTGGCGGACTGGGATATCGACCTTATTCGGACGCATGTCGCCAAGGAAAACATTCCCGTCAATCCGTTGCATGCGCGTGGTTACCCCTCCATCGGCTGCGAGCCGTGTACGCGCGCCATCAAACCCGGTGAGCCTGAGCGCGCCGGACGATGGTGGTGGGAAAACGACGAGAAGCG
This sequence comes from Agrobacterium burrii, assembly GCF_017313405.1. Taxonomy (NCBI): domain Bacteria; kingdom Pseudomonadati; phylum Pseudomonadota; class Alphaproteobacteria; order Hyphomicrobiales; family Rhizobiaceae; genus Agrobacterium; species Agrobacterium burrii. Next base: position 83,382 of record NZ_JAFLNA010000016.1, on the reverse strand, counting down.
CGAATGCGGTCTTCACGTCGCCGGTGCGGAGCAGACCTCCGCCATTTCCGCCATCCCGCAACGATAATCACTGAGTAAATCTCCCGGAGTTCACAATGTCCAACGCAGTCCACGAGACGGACAGCAAGAATACTGTCGCATCCAAGCCGCCGCTCGATCCCCATCTGAAGGCGCTTGAAAACGAAGCTATTCATATTTTCCGCGAAGTCGCCGCCGAATTCGATAATCCAGTGATGCTCTATTCCATCGGCAAGGATTCATCCGTGCTGCTGCACCTGGCGCGCAAGGCTTTCTTCCCCGGCCGCATTCCCTTCCCGCTGCTGCACGTCAATACCGGCTGGAAGTTCAAGGAAATGATCGAATTCCGCGACAATATCGTTAGGGAATATGATCTCGACCTGATTTCCTACACCAACCCGCGCGGCGAGAGCGAAAACGTCACGCCCTTCTCGCATGGATCGGCGCTTTACACCGACATCATGAAGACGGAAGCACTGCGCCAGGCGCTGGATGCCGGCCAGTTCGACGCAGCCTTCGGTGGCGCGCGTCGCGACGAAGAGGCGAGCCGCGCCAAGGAGCGCATCTATTCCTTCCGCTCCCCCGACCATAAATGGGACCCGCGCAACCAGCGCCCGGAACTGTGGAACATCTATAACGGCATGGTCCGCAAGGGCGAAAGCGTGCGCGCCTTCCCGCTCTCCAACTGGACCGAGGTCGATATCTGGCGCTACATCGAGGCGGAAAACATTCCGCTGGTGCCGCTCTATTATGCCGCCCAGCGTCCTTATGTGGAACGCGACGGCATGATGATCCTTGCCGAGGACGAGCGTCTGGAACTGTTGCCCGGCGAAGAAATCCAGCACGGCTCGATCCGCTTCCGCACGCTCGGCTGCTTCCCGCTGACCGGCGCGATCCGTTCCGAGGCGGCGACGCTTCAGGACGTGATCGCCGAGCTGGAAATCGCCACCGTTTCCGAACGGCAGGGCCGCGCCATTGACCGCGACCAGTCCGGTTCGATGGAGAAGAAGAAGCGCGAGGGGTATTTCTAGTGAGTGCCGCCATCGCCAACACCCCCTCCTCCGCCACCATTCTGCCTTTTGCCGAACATTCGAAGGCGACGCGCGATACGCGTCCGCTTCGCCTCATCACCTGCGGCAGCGTCGATGACGGCAAATCCACCCTGATCGGCCGTCTCCTCTGGGATACGAAAGCCGTCAAGGAAGATCAGGCCGCCACGCTGCACCGCGACAGCGGCAAGCAGAACGATCTCGGCCTGCCCGATTTCGCGCTGCTGCTCGACGGTTTGCAGGCGGAGCGCGAGCAGGGCATCACCATCGATGTCGCCTATCGTTATTTCGCCACCGACCGGCGTGCCTTCATCGTGGCCGACACCCCCGGCCACGAGCAATATACCCGCAATATGGCGACCGGCGCTTCCACGGCCGATCTGGCCGTGCTGCTGGTGGATGCCCGCACCGGCATTCTGGAACAGACCCGTCGCCACGCCACCATTGCGGCGCTGATGGGCATCCGGCAATTCGTGCTGGCGATCAACAAGATCGACCTGACGAATTACGACAAGGCCGGTTTCGAGCTGATCGCCCATGAGTTCCGCGAATTCGCGTCCAATCTCGGCATCAAGCAGATCACCGCCATTCCGATGTCGGCGCTGAAGGGCGAAAACGTCGTGTTGTCCGGCAAGGCCGCCATGCCGTGGTATGAAGGCCCGACGCTGGTCGAAACGCTGGAACTGGCAACGGTTCGCTCGGCGCAATCGGGCGGCTTCCGCTTCCCCGTGCAGCGTGTGTCTCGTCCCGGCGAAAGTTTTCGCGGTTATCAGGGCACGGTTGCCGGCGGCTCGGTGAAGCCCGGCGACAGCGTCGTGGTTTTGCCTTCCGGCATGGTCGCCAATGTCAAGCAGATCGTCACTTTCGATCTGGTACGCAACGCCACCGTGGCCGGTGACGCCATCACGCTCGTGCTCGACCGTCAGGTGGATGTGTCGCGCGGCGACATGATCGTCTCCATCGAGGCGCAGCCACAGACGGGGCTTGCCTTCGACGCGCAGATCGTGGCTTTGCAGCCCGGCGGCATTGAGGCCGGAAAGCGCTATTGGCTGAAAAGCGGCAGCCGCCGCCAGCGTGTCAGCGTGCAGCCGATCAGCCAGCTGAACCTCAAGGAAGGCGAATGGCAGGCGCATGAGACGTCGCTTTCCATGAACGCCATCGGCAAGGTGCGGCTCTCCTTTGATGAGACGGCGATTTTCGATGCCTATGAACAAAACCGGGCGACCGGCTCCTTCATCCTGATCGACCCCGACACCAACAACACGGTTGCGGGCGGCATGATCACCAGCAAGCGCAGCGTTGGCGCGGCGGAAGAAAAGGGTGACCGGGTCATTCTGTCCCTGCCCGCCGATCTTGCGGAAAAGCTGCTGGCAAGCGAGTTGCTGGCCAGACACCGCGACGAGATCGACATTCGCCGCACTGACGTGGCGACCGCCTCAAGGCTGATCAGCGATCTGGACTGAGAAAGTTTGCGATACAAACAAAAAGGCGACCGCAAAACGGTCGCCTTTTTTCGTTGCGGGCCATTGGTGTGAAGCGCCGCTTAAAACACGAACATATAAAGCAGAATGATCACGACGACCGGAACGCCCATAGCCCACAGTGCAATACCCTTCAGCATATTATCCTCCATCGTTGTTGTGAATGGATAACGGCTGAAGCGCGGTTGCGTTCCCTGTGGCTGAGCCGACATTGGCTTCATCGCAGTTGATAACGGCAAATGCATCAGGTTTGCGAAGGCGGGAAAAACCGAGAAGATGGCTCGCCATGGTACCCCGCCACATCGGCGCTGGAGCCTGCGCCGTCACCCATCGCGCAGCCACGACCTTGTCCTCAGGGAAACCCGTGGAACCGCGTTCAGGCCCGGTTAATGGCCGACACGTCACTCTCTCAACCATGGAACTACGAACTCCAGCGCACGTTGGGGTTCGTCATTGGGAGATGAAGATCATGAAAATTTTGACTGCAGCGATCTGTCTGGTTTCGGTCGGCATCCTGAGCGGCTGTGTTGACGACAGAGGATACCGGAGCGGCGGATACTATACGACCGGCGTGTATTACCGCACCTATGACCGCGATCGCCACTACCGTGATTATGATCGTCGCGACTGGCGCGACCGGAGGGATTGGCGTGATCGCCGCGACTGGCGTGGTGACCACCGCTACCGCTGATAATGGTCGACTGGATTAGTCCTATTGCCTCTTACCGGCGTCCGGCCGTTGTTTGCATTTCTCATTCTCGCACTGACGAGAATGAGAAATGCTTGTGCAGTCGCAAATCGACGGAACAACCGTGCGTCGATTCCGAACAGTCGTCGACTGCATACTAGCCGACCGGGGGGCTCAGACGTCGGTTCGGCACGAGACTTTGATTCAGGGATTTTCAGGAAATATCGGGATCAGTTGCAAGCCATCGTAAATACAAGGCTTCAAGCTGGTCGGAGTGAGAGGATTCGAACCTCCGACCCCGTCGTCCCGAACGACGTGCGCTACCAGACTGCGCTACACTCCGTGACCAGCGGCGCTTCTATAGACCAGCCTCCGGCATTCGACAAGCGGCTTATTGCATTTTTTATGACAAGTTTCCTCCCCACAGCGAGGCCGTCTCGCCAACCGCTTGCGGCAAAGGGCGCAGGGCTGAAAAACGTTACAAAAAAGCAATTGTGGCAGGAAATTTTCGTCAAGCCGCATACCTCCCCTGCCCGTCGCCGCCAAATCTGCTAGGGGAACGGAATGACCGGCGGGAAGCCGGACACGGCACAAAGGACATTTCACCATGCTATTTCGCAGCGTAACGCTCGCAGGGCTCGCCATTGCGCTCTCCGCCTGCACGACATCGGAAGGCTCCGTGCCTTCCTTCACCCAGAAGAGCCCCGTTGAAACGCGGTGGGTCGGTCAGTCGGCAGGTATTTTCTTCGCGAAATTCGGCCCGCCGCTGAGCGACACGGAATCCGGCAGCTCGACCGTCTATAACTGGCGCGGCGGTTACAAGAAGGCCACCGTTCCGGCCAGGTTCGAAGAAGGCAAGGACGGCAAGAAGGGTCGCCAGATTTCGCCCGCCCGCACCGCCTCGCTCTCCTGCACGGTGCAGCTGGTCGTCTCCAGCAATTATACGATCACCTCCGTGCGCACGGTCTCCGACCGCCCCGGCGTCAATGGCCCCAGCTACTGCGCGGAATTCCTCGCCGCGAACTGAATTTTCGGCCAGAAAATCGGAACAGAAAGGCTCGCACAACCGGCGGGCCTTTTCACTTTTTCGGGATTATTGCCATTTTTCTGCAAAAAATTTTAGCCGAAACGGCTCGGTCCGCCTGATGATGCCCTGCAAGGGCTGGATTGCGAGGCTTTGCGCGATATCCGGCTCACAAGACCCTTTCAACCGTTTTAAAGCACCGCCTAATCTTCGCGATCCTGAAAAATGACAACCCGCAAAACCGCGAAATTCGCCGTTGCGACCTTATGTCCCGGCAAAACCCCGGCGAAAGCGCTTGAACTGGAGTGAATAAGTCCGGGTTGTGCCGCTTTGCGCTTTGCTGTAACGGGGCGGCTGGGAGGAGTGTTTTTAACACAAAACAAGAATCAGGTATGGCCGTGACTCCCATCGATCAAGACAAATCCCAGCTCACTGATCTCTCCCAGGACACTTCCCTTTCCCACGCTTTTCCAATGAACCGCCGTCAGGTTCTGGGCGGCGCGCTTGCCGGGATTGCCGCAGCGGCGCTGCCCTCCTCTCCGCTTCTCGCCAACACGACCGCCAAGAAGGTCGATGTGCTTCTGATCGGCGGCGGCATCATGAGCGCGACACTCGGTGTGTGGCTACGCGAACTGGAGCCCACATGGTCGATGCAGATGCTCGAGCGGCTGGATGGCGTGGCGCTTGAAAGCTCCAACGGCTGGAACAATGCCGGCACCGGCCACTCCGCGCTTGCCGAACTCAACTACACGCCGGAAGACGACAACGGCAACATCAAGATCGGCCAAGCGGTCAACATCAACGAATCCTTCCAGATTTCCCGGCAGTTCTGGGCCTGGCAGGTGCGCAACGGCGTGTTGAAGAACCCGCGCTCCTTCATCAACCACACGCCGCATATGAGCTTCGTCTGGGGCGATGAGAACATCGCCTACCTGGAAAAGCGCTACGAGGCGCTCAAAGCCAGCCCGCTTTTCGCCGGCATGGAATATTCCAGCGACCCCGAGCAGCTGAAGAAATGGGTGCCGCTGATGATGGAAGGCCGTGATCCTTCCCAGAAGATCGGCGCGACGTGGTCGCCGCTCGGTACCGACATGGAATTCGGCGAAATCACCCGCCAGTTCGTGTCGCATCTGCAAAGCGACCAGAATTTCGACCTGCAGGTCAATAGCGAGGTTTCCGACATTCAGCGCAATGCCGATGGCAGCTGGCGCGTGACCTACACCAATACGAAGACCGATGCCGAACAGGTGGTGGATGCTAAATTCGTGTTCATTGGCGCCGGCGGCGGCGCGCTGCATCTGCTGCAGATGTCCGGCATTCCGGAAGCCGATGATTATGCCGGCTTCCCGGTGGGCGGTTCGTTCCTCATCAACGACAATCCTGATGTGACGATGCAGCATCTGGCCAAGGCCTATGGCAAGGCCTCTGTCGGCTCGCCGCCCATGTCGGTTCCGCATCTCGACACCCGTGTGCTGGGCGGCAAGCGTGTCATCCTGTTTGGACCTTTCGCCACCTTCTCCACCAAGTTCCTGAAGGAAGGCTCCTATTTCGATCTCGTCTCCTCCGTCACAACAAGCAACGCCTGGCCGATGGTGCGCGTCGGCATCGATGAATATCCGCTGGTGGAATATCTCGCCGGCCAGCTGATGATGTCGGATGACGACCGCTTTGCCGCGCTGAAGGAATATTTCCCCAATGCCAAGCAGGGCGAATGGCGTCTGTGGCAGGCGGGCCAGCGCGTGCAGATCATCAAGCGCGACGAAGAAAAGGGCGGCGTGCTGCGGCTCGGCACCGAAGTCGTCTCCGCACAGGACGGCAGCATCGCCGGCCTGCTCGGCGCTTCGCCGGGTGCCTCCACCGCCGCCCCGATCATGCTCAGCGTCCTGGAAAAGGTCTTCAAGGACAAGGCGGCAACGCCGGAATGGCAGGCCAAGATCCGCCAGATCGTGCCGAGCTACGGCACCAAGCTGAATGACGACCCGGAAAAGGTGCGTGAGGAATGGGCCTACACCGCCGAACACCTGCAGCTGCCGACCCCTCCGCAGATCGATCTTGATGCGCTGAAGGGTGCCGGTGTGGCACCTGCGGGTGCGCCGGTGAAGAAGGTGCCGGATATCGCGCTTTAAGGCATCGTCGCGATTGTTAGATTAGACGCCGCGTGTCTTTGGATGCGCGGCGTTTTTGTTGATGCAGGCCTTTCTCCGCACTCAACGTCCTCCTTGGGCTTGACCCGAGAATCCATTAACTTCAACGGATCGTGGACCTCGGGTCAAGCCCGAGGAGGGCGGAGGACAGGTTTTCGCGCTTAACGTTATAGCAAGCTGGCCATCATCGGATATACCGCCACCGAAATATCTGGCCCCCAAACATACTCGGTGGTAATAATTCCTACCAGATGATGGAGATAGCCGTGGCCAACGTGGAAAAGATCAGCGTCTCGATGACGCCCCAGCACGCCGAAATCTTGCGTGATGCCGTGGAAAGCGGCGCTTATGCCAGCAGCAGCGAAGTCATCCGTGAAGCGATGCGAGACTGGTCTGCAAAATGGCTCCAGCGACGCGACGACATCGCCAAGCTGCGCGCGTTGTGGGCTGAGGGCAAAGCCAGTGGCAGTTCAACCGAAGTGGATTTTGACGAGGCGCTGAATGAAGCGCGTGCAGAACTGGCTTCGTTGAAAAATCGTGACCATTAAGCTTGTCTGGACACCCCGCGCACGCGGCGATGTGAAGAAAATCTATCTCGATATTGGCAAATCACAGCCTCTTGCCGCAGAGCGGTATTTCGCTCGGTTCCGCGCCAAGGCGGTGAGTCTGGTCGACCATCCCCATCTTGGCGAACGCCATCCGGAAATTTTTCCGTCTGCCCGTATGCTCGTCGAAGCACCTTATGTCATTCTCTACGAAACCGTGCCGGATACCGATGACGGCGAAATATATTCCGTGGAAATCGTTCGCGTGATCGATGGTCGCCGAGACCTGCGAACATTGTTCTGACTTTGGAATGGATGGCTGGGGCGCCAGGATTCGAACCTGGGAATGCCGGTACCAAAAACCGGTGCCTTACCGCTTGGCGACGCCCCAACAGGGCAGCGAAAGCGAAACGCTGCTGCCTGAACCGCGCCTGATTAGCAAAGCCTGCCCGGCGCGGCAATGACCCGGCGACCAATTTTTTCACAAAACCCAAGCTTTTTGGATGCTGCGCCGCAGACGGCATGATAGGGCTTGGCGATTGTGCGGCGGGCGCCGTCGGCACTGGCGGCATGGCATTCATTCAGGAGGTCTTGATGGCGGACCCGGCATTCGATCTCGATTTCAAGCCGGCCTATGGCGAGGCGGTTCCTGTCGCCCCGCTGATCCAGCGCCTCACCGTCAACAATCCTTCCGCCTTTACCTTCCATGGCACCAATTCCTATATCGTCGGCGACCGTTCCGTCGCCGTCATCGATCCCGGCCCGGAGGATGAGGCGCATTTTCAGGCGCTGATGACGGCGCTTGACGGCCGCGAGGTGACCCACATCTTCGTCAGCCACACCCATCGCGATCACTCGCCGCTTGCCCGGCGGTTGAAGGAAGCCACGGGGGCGACAACGGTGGCGGAAGGTCCGCACCGCGCCGCCCGGCCGCTCTATGCGGGTGAAACCAACCCATTTGCCGAAAGCTCCGATATGGCTTTCGTGCCTGATATTGCGCTTGGCGACGGGCAGAGCCTTTCCGGCGATGGCTGGACGCTGACTGCCCTGCACACGCCGGGCCACACCGCCAACCACGCCGCCTTTGCGCTTGATGGCAGCGGCATCGTCTTTTCCGCCGATCATGTCATGGCCTGGGCCACCACCATCGTCGCACCGCCGGATGGAGCGATGAGCGACTACATGGCCTCGCTGGAACGGCTGCTGACACGCGACGACCGGCTGTTCCTGCCCGGCCATGGCGGGCCGGTCACCGACCCCGCGGCCTTCATGCGCGGGCTGCGCGCCCACCGCCGCATGCGGGAAAAGGCGGTGCTAAAGCGTATCCGCGAGGGTGACCGGTCGATCGCCGAGATGGTGAAGGTGATCTATGCCAGCACCGACAAGCGCCTGCATGGGGCGGCCGCACTGTCCGTGCTGGCGCATATCGAAGATTTGATCGAGAAGGGCGAGGTACAGACCGAGGGTGCGCCTTCGCTGCTGGGCGAATATTTTCCGGCTTAACGGATATTTCTGGCGATCGACATCAAGGCTTGCTCTGGCCTCGCCACCCGCTCACCCATTGATGGGGGCGAGCGGAAGCCGCTTGTTTCTTCTCCCCGCCGGGGAGAAGGTCGCGGCAGCGGGATGAGGGGGCAAGGGTGGTGAGATACGGCAACGTTGCCCCCTCATCCGACCCTTCGGGCCACCTTCTCCCCGGCGGGGAGAAGAAACAAGCGGCGACGCCACTGCCACACAATCAAGACGACCCGCAGCACCTCTGCTTCATTCACCCAAAACGTCTCAGTTGTCGTTCAACCCCTGCATTTCCGCATCCAGCGCATCGAGATAGGCCTCCGCGATCGCAGCCCCCATGCCGAGATCGTGCGGGGCGTAACGAGAGGCCACGCGGATATCGACGATGGTAGTTTCCGCCTCTTCCTTGAGGCGGATGAGGATATCGAAACGCAGGCCCCAGATGCGGGTGCGCGTTTCGCCCTGCATAAGCACCACGCCGCTGCCGTTAAAAAAGGTGGGCTGCGGCGCCTCGGCCGGGCGGGCCATGGGCACAGGCACGATGGAGGGCAGGTCTTCCACCGGCCCCTCTTCGCCGGGCGGCGTCTTGTCCTGTTCGGGAACGCCGACGGAGGGCGGCTCCACCGCACCGATGACACCTCTGGTATGGGTGATGCGGATATTCTGGGCGGCGGCCATCTTCTTGGCAGCGGCATAGATACGGTCTATCGCGCCTTCATAACGGCGGCCGGCAAGGCTGGCATAAGCAATCGCCTGCGCGTCCCGGTCTTCCTTTGCCACCACGGTGGGCCTTGCCAGCCATTGCTGGTTCGCCGCCGGTGCCACCAGCCATTCCGGCACGTCGGTCAGATCCGTGGAGATATCGTAAATCTTCGGCTGCTGCCAATAAAGATATGCGCCGTAACCGACCACACCGAGCGGCAGGGCCGATAGAAGCAGGGCGGCAAGCGCCGAAAGCCCGCCCCGCGCGCCCTTTGTCCACAGCCGCTCAAGGCCGATCAGCGCCAGAAGCACCGCCGTGAGCGCGATGCCGGCGGCAATCATCAGCAACCCCACAAGGTCAGGCGTCGTCAGTGGCCCGAAACGGTGGATACCGGCGGCAATCAGAAATAGCGCCAGCGCCACTAGCCCGAGATAGCGGGAAAGATAGGCTGCAACCGAAAAAGGCCGGACGAAACGCACAGTCATGGAAGCGGATATCCGTAAGATCGCATTGGCGTAAAAGCGTTGCACCCGAAATCTGGCAAGGGAATCACCTGCATATGATGTCATAGACCGGATTTGCGGCGAGGAAAACAAAGGAGGGAGCCGATCTGCGGGTAAAGCGTGCTCACAACCTCCGAAGATCTCTCTTCCGTGATGCCGGACATGATCCACTGCTGTCCGGTTTAAATTTCCGGGCAGGATGCAGTCCCCTGCAATGAGTGCGAATTCTCTCGACGTCATCCTCGGCCCTGTGCCGAGGATCTAATCACGTTGAATAAAATCAATACGTTGCAGATCCTGGGGACACGCCCGAGGATGACGATGACTGAGTGGCATGCCCGGCCTTACCATCTAACGACGCTGATCTTCTTTCGTGTCCAGTTCGAGACGGTGCGGCCAAAAATATAATAGAAGCCACGACCTGTGCCTTCTTCGAAAATTTAATCCGGACAGTAGTGGACATGGTCTGGGGGTACGCACACTCCTGCCAAATGCAGACGCTCTCCGGGCCTCCGGTATCGCTCCGACGGGCCGAGAGGCCACGGCAACAAGAAATCGGAATATTTTTCCGCATGAGTGGCGCTTAGGAGAATAATTCCCCGACAATGCAACAAATACGCAAGCTCATCCCTTAATTGCTGAGGAAATCGGCGTATCCTCGGCGACCTCCCTCGAGAATGCGTGTAAAAAGTGCAACATTCTCGTTTTCTTGCACAATAAAGAGACAAGCCATGTCACAGGCAACGACGCCCGCCCGCTCATCCGGGCCTAAACCCTTTTATCGCAATTTCGGCTTTCAGGTTCTGAGCGCCATGGTCATCGGCCTGCTGCTCGGGCTCGTTGCGCGCAACATCGGTCCCGATGCCGCCGGCAGCCCGAATGGGCTTTCGGTAACGCTGCAGACCATCGGCAGCATTTTCGTGCAGCTGCTGCGCGCGCTGGTACCGCCGCTGATCTTCACGGCCATCGTCGCTTCCATCGCCAATCTCAAGAACCTTTCCAATGCGGCAAAGCTGGTATGGCAGACGCTCTTGTGGTTCGCCATCACGGCGCTCATCGCCGTGGTCATCGGCATCGTGCTCGGCCTCGTCATTCAGCCGGGTGTCAACACGGCGATTGCCAATACGGCAGCGGCAGCCCCCTCCTCCACCGGTTCGTGGCTGGACTTCCTCAAGGGCTTGGTTCCTGCCAACGTCTTCGGCCTTGAAGCGTCTACCAAAATCAATAACGGTTCCGGCAGCACTTCGCTGAACTTCAACGTTCTGCAGCTGCTCGTGGTATCGATTGCCTTTGGCGTTGCGGCGCTGAAAGCAGGCAAGGCGGCGGAGCCGTTCCTCGCTTTCAACCAGTCGCTGCTCGCCATCGTGCGTAAAATCCTGTGGTGGGTCATCCGCCTCACCCCCATCGGCACCATCGGCCTGCTTGGCCGCGCGGTTGACCAATATGGCTGGACGACGCTGTCGCAGCTCGGCTGGTATGCTGCGGCCGTCTATATCGGTCTCGCGCTGGTGCTCTTCTTGGTTTATCCGGCGTTGCTGATCGCCCATGGCCTGAAGCCGTCACGCTTCTTTGCGGGCGCTTGGCCGGCCATCCAGCTTGCTTTCGTGTCGCGCTCCTCCATCGGCACCCTGCCCGTCACCGAGACCGTGACGGAAAAGAGCCTCGGCGTGCCGCGCGAATATGCCGCCTTCGCCGTGCCGCTGGGCGCCACCACCAAGATGGACGGTTGCGCCGCCATCTACCCGGCGATTTCGGCGATCTTCATCGCACAGTTCTTCCAGGTCCCGCTCGGCATTCAGGAATATGTGCTGATTGTTTTCGTCTCGGTGCTCGGTTCGGCTGCAACAGCGGGTCTCACAGGTGCTGTGGTAATGCTGACGCTGACGCTTTCCACGCTCGGACTGCCGCTCGAAGGCGTGGGCCTGCTGCTTGCCATCGACCCGATCCTCGACATGGGCCGCACGGCGGTCAACGTCGCCGGTCAGGCTCTGGTGCCGACGCTTGTTGCCAAGCGTGAGGGCATTCTGGATGAAGCTGTTTATAACAACGCCAAGGACATCGACGCGCTCGATGACCGGGAGGTAGCCCCGGCCTGATTGCTATAATCTGGGGGTCGGCTCCGCGGAGAGCGGAAATGACCCCCGAAGACCTTTTCCGCTGCTCCAAACAGCACTAGGCTTGGGAATGCGATTTCACTACCAGTGATATGATACTTGCGGGCGGCGTCATTCCAATGACAACGCATATTTCAGCGGAACCCGTGCACATGACGAAACGTAACTGGATCTATGTTGGTCTGCTGGTCTTCATATCCCTTGGGCTTCTCATCGACGCGGCTATCTGGCCTGCCGGACCTCCAAGCTCCTTTACCGCAAATGATCTGGTGCAGATGGTTGGCATCCTCACGCTGTTTTCCTGGTGGCAAATAGAGGATGCCGCCAAAAAAGACTTTCAGCGCAGTTCCGCCGCCAAAGTGGCGACCATTCTGCTCGCTCCAGTTGGGCTCGCGATCTATCTTTATCAAACCCGCCCCTGGAAACGCGCCACGGTTGGCTTGATCGGGTTTATGGGTGGTCTCGTCTTTGTCGGCGTTCCTGCACTTCTGCTTGCCGACTGGCTTGTTGTGCAAGGTTTCTTCCCGCCTCCTTTCCTGCGCCATTCCTGACCTGCCGCAAGTTGGTTGGTTTCCTGCGGCGTCATTCGTCGCGCTGGAAGCAAGCCCGCCCACGCGGCCATCTGCCGCGCGCCTTCTCCAGCACAGGCGGAATGCAACTTTCCACCCCAACGCGGCTTTTCCCCGTATGAAAACAAGCGTATCAATCGCGGCAATAAAACAGCCGCCCGGTTACGCTTTTCAAGGGAGAAACAAGATGCGCGTTTCCATCGTCCTCGGTTCGCTTGCCGCCATGTTGGCGCTCACCGCCTGCCAGACGCTGACGCCGGAAGAGCGGCGGGCGCGGGATGAGGCGACGTGCCGGGGTTATGGTTTCCGCACCGGCACCGACCAGATGGCCGGATGCCTTCTCGACCTCGATCTCGACCGCCGTGCGGACAACCGCGCCTGGCAGGCGCAGATGAACCGCGACATGTTCTACCGGCCGGTCGTGGTCGAGCGTCAGATCATCGTCCGACAGAACCCCTGATGGGGATGAAGGCGACGTTGCTTGCCGCCTTGCCTTTGTCCGCCTTTGCCGCAAGCGTTGCCTGCGCGGCGGCTAGGCGGGCGATGGGCACGCGGAAGGGCGAGCAGGACACGTAGTCGAGATCCGCATCCTCGCAGAAATGGATCGAGGCCGGATCGCCGCCATGTTCGCCGCAAATGCCGAGCTTCAGTTCCGGCCGCGTCTGGCGGCCGCGCTCGGCGGCGATACGGATCAACTCCCCCACACCGTCGAAATCGAGCGAAATGAACGGGTCACGTTCGATGATGCCCTTGCGCTGATAGGTGTTGATGAAGCGCGCCGCATCGTCGCGGGAAATGCCGAAGGTCGTCTGCGTCAAATCGTTGGTGCCGAAGGAGAAGAACTCCGCGGCTTCCGCAATCACATGGGCACGAAGGGCCGCACGCGGCAGCTCGATCATGGTGCCGGTCAGATATTCGAGTTCCATGCCGGTCTCTTCCGCCACGGCGGCAGCGACGCGATCGATAACCTCGGTGACATAATCCAGCTCTGAGCGCAGGCCGACCAGCGGCACCATGATCTCAGGCACAACAGGCGCGCCGGTGATACGCGCCGCCTCAACGGCGGCTTCGAAAATGGCGCGCGCCTGCATTTCGGCGATCTCCGGATAGGAAATCGCCAGACGGCAGCCGCGATGGCCGAGCATGGGGTTAAATTCGTGCAGCGCATCCAGCCGCTGGCGAAACACCGTCTGCGGCATGCCCATGGCGGCCGCCACCTCGACGATCTCGCCATCGGTCTTCGGCAGGAATTCATGCAGCGGCGGGTCGAGCAGGCGGATCGTCACCGGCAGGCCGTGCATGATCTGGAACAGTTCGGTGAAATCCGAGCGCTGCATCGGCAAAAGCTGGTCGAGCGCCGCCCGCCTGCCCTTTTCGCTTTCGGCAAGGATCATTTCGCGCATCACATGGATGCGGTCGCCTTCGAAGAACATATGTTCGGTGCGGCACAGGCCAATGCCTTCGGCACCGAAGGCGCGGGCGGCGCGGGCGTCGGCAGGGGTGTCGGCATTGGTACGTACCGTCATGCGGCGCAGATTGTCAGCCCAGATCATCAGCTTACCGAAATCGCCTGACAGTTCCGGTTGCGTCATCGGCACTTCGCCCTTCAGCACACGGCCGGAAGAGCCATCGATGGTGATGATATCGCCGCGCTTGAGCATGCAGCCGACGCCGATCAGCACCTTGTTGCGCATATCGACGCGCATGGAACCGGCACCGGTGACACAGGGGATGCCCATGCCGCGCGCCACCACGGCGGCGTGGCTGGTCATGCCGCCGCGCGTCGTCAGAATGCCTTCGGCGGCATGCATGCCATGAATATCTTCCGGGCTGGTTTCGATGCGCACCAGAATGACGCGGCGGCCTTCAGCTTCTGCCGCAACAGCCTCTTCCGAGGTGAAGACGATCTCCCCCGTCGCCGCTCCCGGAGAGGCCGGCAGGCCGGAACCGATGATGGGGCGGGAAATGCCCGGATCAATTGTCGGGTGCAACAGCTGGTCGAGCGAGGACGGCTCGATGCGGCAAACGGCCTCCTCCTGCGAAATCAGCCCTGCTTCCACCATATCGACGGCGATCTTCATGGCGGCGCGGGTGGTGCGCTTGCCGGAACGGGTCTGCAGCATCCAGAGCGTGCCGCGCTCGATGGTGAATTCCAGATCCTGCATGTCGCGATAATGGTTTTCCAGCCGCTTGCAGATGGCCAGGAATTCAATGAACGCCTCCGGCATCAGCTTTTCCATGGAGGGCTTGTCGGAACCCGACGCCAGCCGCGCGGCCTCGGTGATCGACTGTGGCGTGCGGATGCCCGCGACCACGTCTTCACCCTGCGCATTGACGAGGAATTCACCGTAAAGCTCCGCCTCGCCGGTGGAAGGATTGCGGGTGAAGGCGACGCCGGTTGCCGAAGACGAGCCGAGATTGCCGAAGACCATGGCCTGAACGTTGACCGCCGTACCCCAGTCACCCGGAATATTGTGCAGATGCCGATAGGTCACGGCGCGGTGGTTGGTCCAGCTGGCGAAGACCGCGCCGATGGCGCCCCAGAGCTGAACGTGACAGTCCTGCGGGAAGGCTTCGCCCAGCTCATCCTCGATCAGCTTTTTATAAAGCTGGACGACGTGCTGCCATTCGACCGCCGACATATCGGTATCATATTCATGGCCAAGGCGGCCTTTTTCATCCTCGAGAATTTCCTCGAACAGTTCATGATCGAGGCCCATGACGACATCGGCATACATCTGGATGAAGCGGCGGTAGCTGTCCCAGGCAAAACGGGCGTCGCCGGCATCGTGGCCCAGCGCCTCGACGGTGCGGTCATTGAGACCGAGATTGAGAACGGTGTCCATCATGCCGGGCATGGAGGCGCGCGCGCCGGAGCGGACGGAGAGAAGCAGCGGCGACTGGCTGCCGCCGAAGGTCTTTCCAGTCACGCTTTCCATGCCGTGCAGGCCAGCCATGACCTGTAACTTCAGGTCTTCTGGAAGATCACGGCCGTTCTTGTGATAAAGGGCGCAGGCATCTGTAATGATGGTAAGGCCGGGGGGGACGGGTAGGCCGAGACTTGCCATTTCGGCAAGGTTCGCGCCCTTGCCGCCCAATATTGCAACGTCACCTGCCCTGCCTTCGGCGACACCATTGCCGAAGGTATAAACCCATTTTTTCATTCCACGCTCTCCACCCAGAAGCGTTGTCATTTTTCTATCATCTACAGCATTGCCAGCATGTTGGGAACGCCGCAACGTGCAGTTTACATCGCAGTGCAGCATAATTGCGGCGAATTGCGCGCCAGAATTGCCGCAAACACAAAATAACAGCATGACTGACGCATTCGTGTAGTGCGCAGAAACGGAGTGTTCCCTAAGCCACTATCATCGCCGACAAAGAGATTATTCATGCAATTTACTCGCCGCCATACGTTGAAATTTGCCGGAATTTCTTGCGCCGCCACGGCGCTGGCCGGTGCGCTCAAGGCCGAGGGCGGCACGCCCGCCGCAAATGCCGCAACCGCCCTGCCCTTTGCCCTCACGACACCCATGCATATCGGCCAGGCAGCACTTCGCGTGCGCGATCTTGATCCGATGATCGATTATTACCGTTCGGTGCTTGGCATGAACGAGGTGGGACGCACGGCCAGAGGCGTGACGCTTGGCGTCGGCACCGTGCCGCTGCTCGATCTCGTGCACAAACCGGCGGCCGACTACGAAAGCCCCACCTCCGCCGGCCTGTTCCACATCGCCTATCTGATGCCCTCCCGCAAGGATCTTGCCCGCTGGCTGGTGCACGCGGCGCTCCGGCAGGTGCCGCTTTCGGGTTTTGCCGACCATAATGTCAGCGAAGCGGTCTATCTCAACGACCCCGAGGGCAACGGTATCGAGGTTTACAGCGACCGCCCGCAGGACGCATGGGTCTGGAGCGGCCGGGTGGTGAAAATGGGCACCGAACCGCTTGATGTCGATAATCTAGTGGCGCTGACCGACACCAAAACCGACCATTATGAGGTCGCACCGGCGGGAATGCGCATCGGCCATATTCACCTGCGGGTCGGCGAAATCGCCACCGCCCGCGGCTTTTATGAACAGGCAGTCGGCCTGCAACCGACGCAGGATGCGCGTTCGGACGCATCGTTCCTCTCCTCCGGCGGCTATCACCATCATCTGGCGGTGAATACATGGAACAGCCGGGGGGCGAAGGAACGCAACGCCACAGAGACCGGCCTCGACTGGTTTTCACTCACTGTCCGAAATCCCGACGATCTCGAAGCGCAGAAGACCAGGCTGCGGGCCGCCGCTTATGTGCTGGTGGAGATGGAGAACGATGTGGTGGAAGCGATTGATCCGTGGGGCACGCGACTGCGGCTGGTGCCGGCTTGAGTGAGCACAGAAACACGCACACTGCGTGATTGACAGTTGCGGCAAGTGACGCGTTTACCAGAATTCGTAGCACCCCTCCTCCGTCATTCCGGCCTTGAGCCGGAATCCAGTCGGCACGCGTCTGCGCGACAGGAAGGGTTCCTTTCAGCCCAATGACTTGGGCTGGCCGGATACCGGCTCGAGGCCGGCATGACGGAGGAGGTTTGCTCCCCGGAAACGACTACCAGCCAGATCGCCGCATCAAACTATGAAGCCAATGAAAAGAAAGCCTTGCGAGGCCACGGCAGCGGCCTCGCAAGGCATTCCATCCGGTACAGGAAACCGGATGGTGGGGTCTGGTGAGAGCCCTTGGTTGTTTCGTAAAACATAGCAAAATGCCGCGCATTGTCGCTCACCCGAATGGGTGATACGGCGAGATAAATTCACATTGAGCAAAAGTCGGGACTGATCCCCGGAAAAGCCGCCTCAGACAGCTTCGCGCAACTGTTCGGCGGTCTGCAAATCGACCGATACCAGTTGCGACACGCCCTGTTCGGCCATGGTGACGCCGAAGAGGCGGTTCATGCGCGCCATGGTGATGGGATTGTGGGTGATGATGACGAAACGCGTCTCCGTCGAGGCCACCATCTCGTCCATCAGGTTGCAGTAGCGCTCGACATTGTGGTCGTCGAGCGGCGCGTCCACCTCATCAAGCACGCAGATAGGTGCTGGATTGGTGAGGAAGACCGCGAAAATCAGCGCCATGGCCGTCAAAGCCTGCTCGCCACCCGAAAGCAGTGTCATGGTCTGCGGTTTCTTGCCCGGAGGACGGGCGAGAATTTCCAGCCCCGCCTCCAGCGGATCGTCGGATTCTATCAGCTGCAATTCCGCCGTGCCGCCGCCGAAAAGATGGGTGAACAGCCGCTGGAACTGCGAATTGACCACATCGAAGGCGGCAATCAGCCGCTCGCGGCCTTCGCGGTTGAGGCTCTGGATGCCGGCGCGCAGTTTTCGCACGGCGTCGATGATGTCGTCGCGTTCCTTGATCAGCGCCGCAAGCTTGGCGGAAAGCTCGGCCTGCTCCTCCTCGGCGCGCAGATTGACCGCGCCAAGCCTCTCGCGCTCGATCTTCAGCCGGTCGAGATCGCGCTCGACATCGCGGATATCGGGCTTCGGCTGGTCGGGGCCAAGGCCGGTCAGGCGCAGCGCCATATGCGGCTCGGTATTCAGCGTCTCACGGATGCGATGTTCGGTTTCCTGCCGTTTTTCGCGGGCCGACACCAGTCGCTCTTCGGCACGGCCGCGCTTCTCGCGGGCTTCGGCCAGTTCGGAAAGCGCCGTGGTGGCGGTGCGGTCGGCGGCGCGTTGCAGGTTTTCCGCCTCGGCCAGCCGGTCGGCGGCTTCCCGGCGGGCGTCTTCGGTTTTTTGAAGCTCGTTGAGAAGATTGCGGCGTTTCTCGTCGAATTCCTCCGGCGCTATGTCCAGCTCGGCGATTTCCTCACGCGCCTCTTCCTCGCGTTCGCGCAGGGTGGCTATATGATCGGCTGCACTTGCCGCGCGCGAGCCCCAAGTGGCGCGCTCCTGCGCAATCGCCTGCAGCCGGCGCTGGCGGCTTTCGGCCTCGCGGCTCACACCTTCATGACGGGCGCGAGCTTCCGCCAAAAGACCGCGATCGGTAGCGACTTCAAGCTGGCTTTCACGCAGCTTCAGGTCGAGGACGGAGAGATCGGGAGCGTCCTCGACTTCGATGCGGGCATTTTCTTCCTGAACGGCGATCTCGTCGATCTGCGCGCCGATCTGGTTGAGCGCCTCGGAAACGATATCGCGGCGGCGCAGCAGATCGCCCGAGGCCCGTTCGGCTGATGTCAGCGCCTCGCGCGCTTCGGCAAGCTGGCGTGTCGCCAAGCGGTTTCTGTCGCGCACCTCCGAAAGCCGCATTTCGGCGCTTCGGATGTCTTCGGTTTTGATGGTTAGCTGTTCTTCAGCCTCTTCGAGGCCATAACGAGCTTCGTCGAGTTCGGTCTCGATTTCCGCAAGACGATTTTTCTGTGCCAGACGCAGGGCGGCGGCTCCCGGCGCATCGGCGCTGGCGATATGGCCGTCCCAGCGAAACAGCGCGCCCTCGCGCGTCACCAGCCGCTGGCCGGGTTTCAGCGATGGCATCAGGCGCAGGGCCTCCGCCGTATCGGCTGCAACGCCGATCTGGACGAGCGAGCGCCGCAGCGCATTCGGTGCCTGCGCGTAGTCCAGAAGTGGTTTCACACCCTGCGGCAGGGCGGGATCGCCCGCCCCATCGCCATTGCCGGCCCAATAGGCGGCAGCGGCGGGGTCGAGCGAGCTTTCGAGATCGTCACCAAGGGCCGCCCCCAGCGCCGTTTCAAACCCGCGCTCCACCGTCATCTCCTCAGCCACCGGTGTGAAGCTGCCATTGGCAGCCGCACTGGAAGCGAGGATTTTGGTGATGGTGCGCGCTTCGGTTTCCAGCGCGTTCAGCCGGTTTCTCGCCGTCTCCAGCGGTCCGCGCGCCAGTGCTTCGGCGGAACGCGCCGCAGCGACGGCGGCTTCCGCCTCCTCCGCCACGATCAGCGCATCCTCAACCGCAATCTCGGCTGCCTCGACCGCTTCGCGGCGCTCCGAAGGATCGGGAAGGCCGGCGAGTTTTTCATCGATGGCGTCGATCTCGGACGATGCTTCCTGCGACTGGCGTTCCAGCCGCAGCTTGCGATCAGAAAGATCGCGGATCGTCTTTTCCAATTGCTGACGGGAGGCGGCGGCTTGCGCGCGCTCGGCGGTGATGGCGGTGAAAACGGCTTCGCTCTCGGTGAGTTTGACGGCCGCAGCCTCGAAGGCCTCCCGCAGTTCTTCACCGTGACGGCCCTGATCCGACAGGATTTCGAGAAGGTCGGCCTCTTCTTCATCGAGCCGGGCAAGGATCTGGGCATTGTCAGAGACAAGCCGTTCCTCGCGAACGATATCCTCGCCAAGCTGCGACAGACGACGGGCCAGCTCATCGCGACGGCGCAGCAGGCGGTTTGCCTCGTCATCCAGCTGGGTGCGGGCGATTTGCAGGCGTTGCAGGGCGGCGGCGACACGGGCCTCGTCCTCGCGCAGCTCCGGCAGCTTCAGGCTGGCGATGCCCTGCTGTTTTGCCGCCTCCATCTGCGCTTGCGCCTTTTCGGCGACGATGTTGGTGGCCTGATTGAGCGCGCTTTCCCCTTCGCCTTCCGCCTCCTTCGCCTCCACCCAGCGAATGTGCAGAAGCGTCGCTTCGCGGGAACGGATATCCGCCGACAGCATCTTGAAACGGTTCGCCTGCCGCGCCTGCCGTTTCAGGCTTTCAATCTGGCTTTCCAGCTGCGAGGTCACGTCCTCCAGCCGCTCCAGATTGGTCTCGGCGGCGCGCAGGCGAAGCTCCGCCTCATGGCGGCGGGAATGCAGGCCGGAAATGCCGGCGGCCTCTTCCAGCAGCTGGCGGCGGGCCTGCGGCTTGGCGTTGATGAGTTCGCCGATGCGCCCCTGCCCCACCATCGAGGGCGAGCGTGCGCCGGTGGAGGCATCCGCAAACAGCAGCTGCACATCCTTGGCGCGGGCTTCCTTGCCGTTGATGCGGTAGACCGAGCCGTTTTCGCGCTCGATGCGGCGCGTGACCTGAATTTCATCGGCATCGTTGAAGGCGGCGGGGGCGGTGCGGTCGGAATTGTCGAGGTAGAGACCAACTTCGGCGGTGTTGCGGGCCGGGCGATTGCCGGAACCGGAGAAGATGACGTCATCCATGCCGGATGCGCGCATGTTCTTGTAGGAATTTTCGCCCATCACCCAGCGCAGCGCTTCGACCAGATTGGACTTGCCGCAGCCGTTGGGACCGACGACGCCAGTCAAGCCCGGCTCAATGATGAATTCCGATGGTTCGACGAAGGATTTAAAACCGACGACGCGCAGCTTGTTGAACTTCATGCCGCCATGCTCCGCCTAAACACACGGCAATAAAAAACGGGCGAGCGGAGATATCCGCCGCCCGTCTCTTTCGGGGTTCGGCGATCAGAGCAGCTTGTCGATGACAGCCGACATGGTTTCAACAGACATGTCTCCTGCGTATTTCTTGCCGTTGATGATGAAAGTCGGCGTGGAGTTGATGCCGAATTCCGTCGCACCGCGTTGCATGGTTGCGTTCACATCATCCAGAAGTTTCTGGTTCGTCAAGCAGGCCTCGAAAGACTCCTGTGAGAAACCAGCCATTTTAGACAATTGCAGCAGAGCGCCGCGGGCATCCTGCGCCGTGGCCCAGCCCTGCTGCTGCTTGAACAGCATGGAAACGAACGGGAAATACTGGCCTTCCGGTGCGCAGCGCGCCAGCATGAAGGCGGCAGCCGCACGCGGATCGAACGGGAATTCGCGCAGCACGAAATAGACCTTGCCGGTATCGATGTATTTCTTCTTGATCTCGTCGAAGGTCTTGTTGTGGAAATTGGCGCAGTGCGGGCAGGTCATCGACATATATTCGACTATCTTGACGGGCGCGTTGGCATCACCGAGCGCTGCTTCCGGCAGCGGGCCGGGCTTCATCACCGCAGCCATATCCACGTCACCGGTGGACTGGGGCAATTCCTGCGCCTCGGCGATGCCGGGCGTGAAGGCAAACGGCAGGGCCGCAGCAACGGCGGCAAGAGCAACACCGCCAAGCAGGCTGCGACGGGAAATGGTCAGTTCGGGAAAATGCATGAAAGCACCTGTTGGTAATAGACTCTATTGTCTGTTGATTCCGATATAGCGACGGCCTGTTCATCACAAGCGGGGTTTTGAACTCTTCCTGTCAAAGAATTGTGACCAGTCGAGGACGGCACCTCTTTCATCAAATAGTCTTGCGCCCCGGCTTCCTCTGCAAAACCGCCGTGCCAAGTCTTTCCACCGCCTTGCGCAGCGCCTCGCTCTCGATGCCTTCCATCATGTCATCGAGACGTTTTGCCGCATCGCCACGCAGCGGCGGCGGTTTTCTTTTGCGGGTAATGGTTTGGGAAACCGGCTTCTGCACGATCCTGATCTGGCGCACCGCCGGAAAACCAAAAAAACCATTGATGCGGGCGATGAGTTCGCCCTGCGCATGGGTGAGGAACAGCGCACGCGCGCCTTCGCAGGCAATCGTCAGCACGCCCGGCTGATAGCCACCGCGATCCGGCCCCTCGTCGCGGCGCGGCCAGGTGATCTTTTCCGGGCGGGTGCAATCGGCAAAGTCATCGCCGGCGATCTCGTCCCATGAGCCGAGCAGCGCCGTATTGATGCCGGCGCGTTTCGACAGCACCGGATCCATGATGCCATTGGCGACTTCGGCGATCTGTACCACGCCCTTCTTGTATCCGACGCCCTTCTGGGGATAACGCATGTTTCACTCGCGATTTTTGACCGCACCATCGGGGTGTTCTTGATCGGCCGGTCCTGATGTCCCAACTATAGGCCGAATCCAACGGAAACGGCAAACCATGCTCCAGAAAACCGCCCCGCCGTCTCACGCGCAGATGCTGCTGGCATGGTACGACCGCCACCATCGCGAGTTGCCGTGGCGCACCTCCCCGGCCATGGCCGCGCGGGGACAACGTGCCGATCCCTATCACGTCTGGCTGTCGGAAGTCATGCTGCAGCAGACGACGGTGCAGGCGGTAAAACCCTATTTTCTAAAGTTTCTCGCCGCCTGGCCAACCGTCAGCGATCTGGCGGCGGCACCGGTTGAGGATGTGATGGCCGCATGGGCGGGGCTTGGGTATTATGCCCGCGCCCGCAACCTTAAAAAATGCGCGGAAGCCGTGGCGAAAGAGCATGGCGGCGTCTTTCCGGATACCGAAGAGGGCCTGAAAAAGCTGCCCGGCATCGGCGATTACACCTCCGCCGCCGTGGCGGCAATCGCGTTTAACCGGCAGGCGGCTGTCATGGACGGCAATGTCGAGCGCGTCATCTCCCGCCTGTTTGCCATCGATGCCCCCCTGCCCGGCTCCAAACCCGCCATGAAGGCAAAGGTGGCGGCGCTCACCCCTGCCGACCGGCCCGGCGATTTTGCCCAGGCGATGATGGATCTCGGCGCGACGATCTGCACGCCGAAGCGGCCGGCCTGCGCGCTCTGTCCGTTCAACGGCGAATGTCTGGCGCTTGCCGATGACGAGCCGGAGCGTTTTCCGGTCAAGCCTGCGAAAAAGGCAAAGCCGGTGCGGCTTGGCGGCGCCTTCGTGGCGGTGAATACCAGCGGCGAAATCCTGCTGCGGCGGCGCATCGACAGCGGGCTTCTCGGCGGCATGACCGAGGTGCCGACAACGGCATGGACCGCCCGCGTGGATGGCGGCACGGAGACGAACCACGCGCCCTTTGCCGCCGAATGGCAGGCGGCGGGCGTGATCGTGCATGTTTTCACCCATTTCGAGCTGCGGCTCACCGTCTATCGCGTGCAGGTGCCGGATAGCCTCAAAACAGGGCCGGATGACGGATGGTGGGAGCCGGTTACAAATCTTGACGCGCAGGCGCTGCCAACGGTGATGAAAAAAGTCATTGCGCAGGCTATTCCATCCGCATTCGATGAACGCAGGAAATTTCGATGACCAAGATTGAGCATATCGTATTCGACATCGGCAAAGTGCTGATCCACTACGATCCGCATCTCCCCTACAGCCGTCTCATTCCCGATGCCGACGAGCGCCAATGGTTCTTCGACAATGTCTGCACCCATGACTGGAACCTCGAACAGGATCGCGGTCGCCGCTGGGAGGATGCCGAAGCGCTGTTGCTGGAGCAGTTTCCCGAACGGGAAGAGCATATTCGCGCCTTCCGCAAATTCTGGCACGAGATGGTCTCGCATTCCTATGATGACAGCGTCGCGATCATGGTTGGCCTGATCGACAGTGGCCACGATGTGACGATGCTCACCAATTTCGCCTCCGATACGTTTCGTGAGGCGCAGAAGATGTTTCCCTTCCTGACTTTGCCGCGCGGCGTGACGGTTTCGGGCGATGTGAAGCTGCTGAAACCTGACGTGGCGATCTACGATCTGCACGCCAAGGAATTCGGCCTCAATCCCGCTGCCAGCATCTTCATCGACGACACTCTGGCGAATGTGGAAGGCGCAAAGCAAGCCGGCTGGCAGGCGGTGCATTTCACCGGCGCGGAAAAGCTGCGGCAGGACCTGCGGGCCTATGGGGTGGAGGTTTAAAAAACATGGGCACAGCCATCATATCTTCGTAAGCTCCCTCGCGAACCGGTTTCAATTTGGGGATGGGAATGGCGGCTCCAACGCAACATATCATTGATCGAGGCGATGGCGCCGCCGTCGAACTTTTCCAAGCTCAAACGTCAGACGCACCGAAGGGAGCGATACTGTTTGTGCATGGCAATCAGGGCGGGCTTCTTCTGGGGGCGAAAGAGGCTGTCGACAACGGAATGCTGCTGCGATTCTCCTCCCGCCTAAACGTCACGGCGGCGGCGGTTTCGCAGCCCGGATTCGGCGCATCCGAAGGCCCCACGGATTTTTGCGGTCCAGCTACGCAGCAGGCGATTATAGCCGCTTTGGGTTTTCTCCAGAAGCAAGCTTCAATCGATCCCGAACGGATCATTCTTTACGGCAATAGTCGCGGTGCAGTTGCTTCGGCGATGGTTGCCACCCGGATGCCCAGCCTGCGCGCTGTCATTCTATCGAGTGGCGTTTACGATCTCAAACGAGCTTACCAAAGCAGTTCGCGGGGTCTGCGGCTGGCCATTGAGAAAGAGGCTGGACTTACAAATACAGCTTTCCTGGATCGTTCTGCTCTGTTTCATTCACACAAAATTCGCGCAGAAACGCTTCTTTTGCATGGTAAACATGACGACCGTGCACCGGTGGATCAAGCCGAGAGATTTGCGAATGCGCTTGCGGAAGCAGGACTATCCGTCGACCTTCACACCTTTGAATGTGGGCATCGTATCGGAGGCGAGCTGACCGCTCCAGTACTGCGCGGTTTTCTGACGAGGATACTTGCCCCCGCCGCCACTTTTCACTGATCTTGTAACCGGATTGAACCGAAGATTGTGCAAAGAAAACTGGCGCAATGGTTGACGGCGCAAAGCAAGCCGGCTGGCAGGCGGTGCATTTCACCGGCGCGGAAAAGCTGCGGCAGGATCTGCGGGCCTATGGGGTAGATGCCTGAAGATGACAAAACGGGCAGCTCCTATGGAGTTGCCCGTTCCTTGAGATTTTAGCGGAAAACCGGCGTTCAGCCCTGTGCGAAGGGCACGGCGACATAGGTCTGCGAATCGCCGCGCTGGATGAGCAGCAGAACGGATTTACGACCGGCCTTGCCGGCCTGCGCAATGGCCGCCTTGGCGTCAGCAGTCGATTTCACCGCGGTCTGATTGACCGAAACGATCACATCTCCCGCCTGCAAGCCGGCCTCGGCGGCGGGTTTGGAGGGTGTCACGCTTTCGACGATCGTACCCTTCTCATCCTGCGGGAGATTGAGGGCTTCACGGATCGCCGGGGTGATATCGGCCAGTCCGATACCGATCATCGGCAGGGCTTGCGATGAGGCGTCGCCCTTTTGCTGGCCATTGTCAGGGGATGCCTGTGCGCTCTGGCCATCATTGCCACCCACGGTGAGAAGCAAGTCTTTCGTCTCGCCCTGGCGCCAGACTGTAACGTGTTCCTTCTGGCCCGGCGACAGATCGGCGACCATGCGCGACAGGTCGCGCGGGGACTTGATCGCCTGGCCGCCGAGCGCGGTAATCACGTCACCGGTCTTAATGCCGGCGCGGCCTGCGGGCGTGCTCGCTTCCACCTTGGCGACCAGCGCACCTTCCGGCGTGGCAAGGCCGATGGCGTTGGCCACGTCAGGCGTCACCGGCTGTATCTGGACGCCAATGAAGCCGTGGTGGATCGACCCATCCTTCATGAGGCGGACGACGACATTCTGCGCCTGATCGGAGGGAATGGCGAAACCGACACCGACGCTGCCGCCATTCGGTGAATAGATCGCCGTGTTGATGCCGACGACCTTGCCTTCGACATCGACCAGCGGACCGCCGGAATTGCCGTGATTGATCGGCGCGTCGATCTGGATAAAATCGTCATAGGGTCCGCTGTGTAGATCGCGCCCACGGGCCGAGACGATGCCGGCCGTGACCGTGGTGCCGATGCCGAACGGATTGCCGATTGCCAATATCTGGTCGCCGGCCTTCAGCCTGTCGGAATCCCCCCAGGAAATCACCGCCAGCGGCTTGGAAGCGGTGATCTTGAGGACGGCCAGATCCGATTTCGGATCGGCGCCGACAAGCGTGGCGGGAAGCTCCGTGCCATCATCCAGCGTCACCTTGATGGAGGTGGCATTGTCGATGACGTGATTGTTGGTGACGATATAGCCGTCCGGCGAGATAATGAAGCCGGAACCCAGCGCTTCCGCGATCTGGGGTTGACGCTGCTGCGGCTGCTGTTGCGGCAGGGGAATGCCCTGCTCGCCGAAGAACTGCCGAAACTGCTGGTCAAACGGCGTGGTGTCATCGGTCGCCTGTTCCTGCGTTTTCATTTCGGTGGTGACGGTCACCACCGCCGGCTTGTCGGCGGTAACTATCCCGGCGAAGGAACCGCCCGACGTCACCGGACCGGGAACAGCCGATAATCCGGCCTGGGCAAAAGCGGGTGTGTTATGCAGAAAGACAGGCGTCACAAGCGGTGCGGCGACAAAGGCTGCGCCGAGCAAAGCTGCAATGCGATATCTGCGTAGAATGCCGGACATGACGTTTCTCCTTTCAAGGACATGCTCACGGCCTCAGCCATCGGGGAGCAGGCTTGCCCGCACCCCATGCATCCGGCCGGGCACATGGTTTTTTGAGTTTTCGATCGTTTCTTTCGAAATCCGCGCAACCCCGAACGGGGTGATATTCCTGAAGGCCGGAGGGCGGGTCGTAACGTTGTCACCGCTCTCCGGCCCTATTCGTGGCAGCCTGGTCTGTCCTCATGCTGCCGAGGACAGAAAAGCCCCGGTCAGCTCATTCGAACGATATTCCGGTCAAGTTGCCGGACTTCGCCCTGAAGCGTGGCAAACGCCTTCATGGGAATATAGCCACGATGCATGTCGGCGGTTTTCAATGCCTGGGTGCGGATTGCGGAAGCTTCGTTTTCGAGCCTGTTGAATGCGCTTGCGGTCAACTTGCCCTGCTGGCGTTCGAAGTCGATCCTGTGGTCGGCGACGCGAAGCTCATGGAGAACGCGAACCAGATGCGGCCTCTGTCCGTAAGCGGCGGGGCCGGTATAGCCCGTATACATGTCGTTCATGAACAGGTCGTCATCATTATGGCGGAAGAAATGTCTCCCACCCCGGTCGGAAGCGTGGAAACCTTCGTGGTGCATTCCACCGGAACCGGAATGCTCGCCGTGCGAATGTCCGGCCGCGAAAGCACCGCCGGTGGCGGCCGCCAGAATGAAGGATGCAATTGTGACTGTTTTGAAAAGCGAGCGCATGGCACGCCTCCTTATTCATCGCAGGTCTGCGCCTTGCGAATCCGGCTGTCTCGCATCGTCGCGTCGCGATCGTTTCCGGTCGCCGGCGACACTCAGCCTGGGAGAATATGTACTCCCCGCCGTGTGTAGCGTCACGTTAATCTTCCGTAACGCGCAGGACATCTAATGTTAAGGCAAGGGAACTCGTCTTGGCCGGGCGAGCCGCTATGGAGCGGCTCATGAAAGCCTTCGGGACCGCATAAAGAAAATTGGCGCAGGCGGAAATGGCGGTCTCCGGCCTGCGCCAGTCCTGCCGCAAGCGGCATGGGACAGCAATGTTTTCGTGATCTGTCCGAACCGGATTTTCACAACCACTGCTTTGACCAAGAGAGTATGGGCCGTCTCTTGCGCGAAACTTGTCTGGCTAAAATAATATATTCGAAAATACCAAAGCCCGACACTGAGGTGCCGGGCTTTGGTCGTTCTCCATCCGGGACTGAAGGTACTAAACCGGACGGAGACGTATTCTGACAAGGGCGGGCGGTGGATCGTCCGTCTCCAGCCTCCAAGGCTTTTGACTATTCGGCCTTTGCCATTTCACTGCGGATGATGGTTCTCAAATCGTCGATCGGCTTCAAGTCATCGCCGTCCTCGAAATGCCAGAATGTCCATCCGTTGCATGCGTCGAGACCCTGCACCTTCGCGCCGAGGCGGTGAATGGAGCCGGCGGTCCCGCCGGATGCCAAAGTACCATCGGCACGAATAATGGCGCTATAACGGCGCTTGGCGTCCGTCAGCACCTGGCCGGGGCGGACGAGGCCGCTTTCCACCAGCGTGTTGAAGGCAACGCGCGGCTCAGCCTTCTTGCCCGTCATGACGGTCAGTTCCGCCTTGCCGAGCGGCTCGACGGCGGCGATGCGGGCGGATGCCGCGTCGATATAATCCTGTTCGCGCTCGATGCCGACGAAGTGGCGGCCAAGACGTTTTGCGACAGCACCCGTGGTGCCGGAGCCGAAGAACGGGTCGAGCACGATGTCACCCGGCTTGGTCGACGCCATGATGATGCGTGCCAGCAGGGCTTCCGGCTTCTGGGTGGGATGCACCTTCTTGCCGTCGTCACCCTTCAGCCGCTCATGGCCGCTGCAGATCGGGAACAGCCAGTCGGAGCGCATCTGCACATCGTCGTTGGAGGCCTTCAGCGCATCGTAATTGAAGGTGTAACCCTTGGCTTTCGGATCGCGGCTGGCCCAGATCATCGTCTCATGGGCGTTCTGGAAACGGCGGCCCTTGAAATTGGGCATGGGATTGGTCTTGCGCCAGACGATATCGTTGAGGATCCAGAAATCGAGGTTCTGGAGCATGGAGCCGACGCGGAAGATATTGTGATAGGAGCCGATGACCCAGATGGTGCCATTGGGTTTCAGCACGCGGCGGCAGGCGAGCAGCCAGGCGCGGGTAAACGCATCATAGGCCTCGAAGGAGGCGAACTGGTCCCATTCGTCATCGACGGCATCGACCAGCGACTGATCGGGCCGGTGCAGCGTGCCGCCAAGCTGGAGGTTATAGGGCGGGTCGGCGAAAATCGCATCCACCGACTGGCTCGGGAGGGCATCCAAGGCAGCGACACAATCACCTTTGATGATGCTGTCTTTCCAGGCGTCACTCTCGCCCGCACGATCAAAACCGGCACGCCGAAAATCGGCCAGCGGAAAAACTGCTGCCATTGGTACTCGCTCCATACGCTTACTCTCTACTGACGCTTATGGTTACCGAAGATGGTTATCAAAGCCTGAACAAGTCACGGAAAACGCAAAATAAATAGCTTTTGACGCGGACAGGTTGGATTTGCGGCGGCGGGCGGGGAACCCGAAGCGGCACGAAAACGTTGTGCACAACGGGTTAGTCTGTCGCGCTGTTCTGCGCGGCAGGAAGACGGCAATGGCAAGGGGTGATCCGCAATGGGGTCGATGATGAAAATGGCTTCTTTTTCCGCACATATCGTATGCGCTGCGCTTGTCGTTGCGGCGCTGCCGTCGCCATTGCGGGCGCAGGCGCCGACGGCGCAATTTAACGTGGTGACGGATGCGGTACTGTTCGATGGCGGCCCTTCGCTTGGAAACAGCAACAAGGTGCGTTGGGATTTCTACAAAGCGGACCGAGCCGGAGTGCGAACCGACGAGAATGCCGGCGGCTCCTATGACGCCACCTTCGAGGCGAAGCTGCCGACCGGCAAATATGTCGGCGTGGCGGCGCTGGGCAATGTCACCCGCGAAATTGCCTTCGAGGTGAAGGACGGGAGCATTGCAAGACCGAAGGTTAATTTCGATGCGGCGGAACTGACTGTCGTGCCGAAACGCAGCCCCGATGGCGATGTGGAAAGCCAGGCGAAAACAGAGATCACCCAGGGTGATTTTAGGGATAGCGTCTACGGCCAGAATGCGGTGTTCGTGCCGGCGGGCGAGATTGTCCTCACCGGCAGCATCGGCCCGGCAAAGGTGCAGGAAACACTTGCCATCAAGGCGGGCGAGACGATCAGCCACGAGCTTGTGATCCCGAGTGGCGTGGTGGTCGCCAGGGCGGTTTATGCGCAGGAAGGCAAAGCTGTTGAAACGGACGACATCCGTTTTGAGGCGATGTCGGCCAAGGAAACGCTTGATGGCACGCGCCAGACCATCAACGGGACTTACGGCACCGGTAAGATGATGGAAATGCCCGCCGGCGATTTCGTGATGCGCGCCCGTCTCGGCAAGGTGACGGTGGAGCAACCGTTTACCGTGACCGCCGGAAAGCGGTCCGAGATCACCATCAACCTCGATGCGGGCGTTCTGGCGATCACGGCTCCGGGCGCGGAGCGGATCGATATCGTCGAGACGACCAAAGACCTTCAGGGCACGCAGAAGGAAATTTCCGGCCGCTACGGCACACAGCATCAGGAAACCCTGCATCCCGGCGACTATTCGGTAAAGGTGAGCTACGACAAGAAATCCGGCCGCGACCCCAAGGAAATCAAGGCGACGGTCAAGGCCGCCGAGAGAACCGAGACGAATGTGGCGGAGTAGGTGCAAGCCGCTTCCCGGCCGGGCGCGCTGGCGGCTTGCCGATTTTTACGCCGCCGAACCCTGACGCCGCGATGCGGTCGCACAATCTGATCCACTGGCAACCGCGACAGGCCTGCCGTATATCTCCGGCGGCGAAAGCGAGACGCATTTTCGCCAGAAAGTCCGGTGTCGCCCGCAGCCGTTTTCCGGGGGCGAGCGTCTCGCCCAGAAGCGTCGAAACCGAAAGCCGGGCCGCCTCGTCCCGCTGCACCACACCCTCGTTGAAACAGTGGGCATGGCTTTCGCACAACAGGCCGACGCAGATATCATCGGGACCGTCCACCAGTTCGATATCCTCTTCGCCCGCATTCAGGCGAGCGGCGACACGGTCGTAATTTTCGACGAAGCCGGAGGTGTAGCCCTTGCCCACATAGGTCAGCATACAGAGAAGGTGGTGGGGGCGGAGCCGGACAGTCACGCGCCGCCGCCTATCCGACAATCGCGAAGGCGTCGCGCACCGAGCCGGAGGAGGTGCGGATCGCCTTGCGGCCGATCCATTGCACATGTCCGTCGAGAATGCGCACCGCCTCCTCCGCCCTGCCACCGCGCAGCGCGTCGATGATTGCGCGGTGGTCGGTATCGGTGCGGCGCTCCCAGCCGGCCCGCCAGGCGGAAAAGAGGAAGCGGGCGCTTGCGGCGTGCAGGCCGTCTATCGCCTCCATCAGGCGCGGCATGTTGCATGGCGCGGTGATGAGACGGTGGAAGCGGCGGTTGGCCTCTTCCCAGTGCTGCACATCGACGGCGCTGTCGCCTTCCAGCGTTGCGGCCTCGGCCTGATCGAGAATGGCTGAAGTCATGTTGGGAATGGCGTGGCGCAGCGCCAGAACCTCAAGGGCTGCGCGCATTTCCGCCACCTCGCGCACGTCGTCAAGGCCGAAATCCGCGACCCTGACACCCCGGCGCGGAATGCTGGCGGCCAGACCCTGCGCTTCCAGCCTGCGGAACGCTTCGCGCACCGGCACATGCGACGCGCCGAATTCGGCGGCGATATGATCCTGCCGCAGGCGTTCGCCCGGCGACAGTTCACCGCGAACGATGCGCTCGGCGAGCGTGCGGCTGATGCGTGCGGCAATGGTGTCTTCAGGTGTGGTTTTCACTGGCTTGGGCATAATATCCCATAACTCATATGGCGCGAGACTGTGTAGCGGTTTTTGCACGCCGGAAATAAGCAACAGCGAATATTTAAAGCCGTACAGGCACTTGCTGAAGCCGGATCAAGCTATGAGCCTGATGGGACCGACCCTTGCGGGTGAGCCGGTTGAGCTTGGCGCGGACATGGTCTAAAAGCCCGGCATCACTTTTCCAGGCAAATTCGATCAAGGGAGCGCCCATGAGCGGCTTCGACCTCATTATTTTCGACTGTGACGGCGTTCTGGTCGATTCCGAAATCATTGCAGCACAGGTGGAATCCCGCCTTTTGACCGAGGCCGGTTATCCGATCTCCGTCGAGGAAATGGGCGAGCGCTTTGCCGGCATGACCTGGAAAAACATCCTTTTGCAGGTGGAAAAGGAAGCCAGTATTCCGCTATCCGCCTCCCTGCTCGACAAGTCGGAAAAGCTGCTCGATGCGCGGCTGGAACGCGATGTGAAGGTCATTGAGGGCGTCAAGTTCGCGCTGTCGCGCCTGACCACGCCGCGCTGCATCTGCTCGAATTCCTCCAGCGCCCGCCTCGACATGATGCTGACGAAAGTGGGCCTGAAGCCCTATTTCGCGCCGCATATCTATTCCGCCAAGGACCTCGGCGCTGATCGTGTGAAGCCGAAGCCGGACATCTTCCTGCATGGCGCGGCCCAGTTCGGCGTCTCCCCCGACCGCGTCGTCGTCATCGAGGATTCCGTCCACGGCATCCACGGTGCGAAAGCCGCCGGCATGCGCGTCATCGGCTTTACCGGCGCATCCCACACCTATCCGAGCCATGCCGACCGGCTGACCGATGCGGGCGCGGAAACGGTGATTTCGCGCATGCAGGACCTGCCCGCCGTGATTGCGGCGATGGCCGAGTGGGAAGGCGCTTTTTGAGTTGTGAAATCGATTCTTTCATGATCTGAATGGCTACATTGATCTTTCAATAAATGTAGCTACATTAATTCATGAAAATCATATGGGACGAGCCCAAGAGGCTCGCCAATATCGAGAAGCACGGCTTCGACTTTGCAGATATCGATGGCTTTGACTGGGAGAACGCCATCATCGAGAAAAGCTTGGCCGAATCGGGAAGTTCGCGCTTCAAAGCGATAGGACATTTCCGGAACGGGACTGTTGCCATGGCCAAAGCTGCAAAACTGAAAGAATTCAAACCCGGACACGGCTATACCGAAGCGGACTGGAACGCGGTCGATTTTCCGGAAATGACGGAAGAGGAACTCGCCAATACGCGTCCTGCCCGGGACGTTTTGCCGCCCGCTTTTTTTGAAGCAATTAATGAATACCGAAAGACACGTGGCCGCCCGCCGGTAGATAAACCAAAGAAACAGGTGACGCTGCGCCTCGATGAAGACGTGGTGGAGCGTTTTCGTAACAGTGGCAAAGGATGGCAAAGCCGCATCAATGAGGCCTTACGAAAGGCAGCAGGCATTTAAATTCGTTGCCACTCAACAGAAAACCGGAGCCTGCAGAAGCAGCCTCCGGTTTTTTCATCTAGCCCGTCAAATCACCGGCGCTTGGTCTTTGCCTTGGCGCTCTCGCCGCCGAAGCCGATATAGACGCTGACCGACTTCGGCGCGCCGCCCGGGCCATTGGGAATGGCAACGTGGTCATTGTTGAAGATGAACTGAGTGCCGGCCTGACCTGCCGGGACATCGATGGCAAAATTGGTCGTTTCGCCGTAGATTTCGCCGTCACCATCTTTCACCGTCACGCGGATGGGAACCGTCACGCGGCCGGGCTTGGCCATGGGGCCGGGAACGAGGCGACCCTGCGCCAGCACGTTGACCGTCAGCGTCGATTCGTTGGCGCTGCACGAACGCGTCGTGTCGGAGAGCGAAACCTGATAGACGAGTTTCTGCGGATCGTCCTTGGCGCCGCCGGCATAAACGCGGTGGACGGCGCTGGCGTCGAGAACTGTAACCGTCGGGCAATTGGCCTGCACCACCGGGGCAACGGCATTGGCCTGCGCCGCCGGAGGGTTGATGGCAAGCGAGTCCGCTGGATTGGAGGAATTGCACCCTGCAACGACGGCGAGAAGCGACATCGCGGCGGACAAACGCAAGAAATTCCCTGACACTCTTCTAATTCCCTCTCCATTGTCCCGGAACCGAACCGGAGACGCTGTTTATTGACCTTTCACGCAGGTTGGCGATGGTCTATAGCAGCGACGCCGGAAAAAATCGATTGGCATGTTCGGTTTTGCTTGAATTTTCAAAAAAGCCGTTCATGACCTCGCCAATCGCCTCATTTCCGTGAGACGCTGCCGATAAAGACGCCGGTAAGAACGGTAAGGACAAGGGACTATCTCGTGAAATATGTATCGACCCGGGGTGCGGCCCCTTCGCTTGGTTTCTGCGACGCGCTTCTGGCGGGCCTTGGCCGTGACGGCGGGCTTTACGTGCCGCGCGAATGGCCCTCCATGTCGAAAAAGGAAATCCGCAACCTGCGCGGCAAGTCCTATCAGGACGTCGCCTTCGAGGTTCTCTACCGTTTCACCGGCGGCGAAATTCCGGCAGACAAGTTCAAGGCGATGATCGACGATGCCTATTCGACGTTCCGCCACCCGGCCGTCGTGCCGCTGACGCAGACCGGCCCGAACACCTTCGTGCTGGAGCTTTTCCACGGCACCACGCTCGCCTTCAAGGACGTGGCGATGCAGCTTCTCGCCCGGTTGATGGATTACACGCTGACTGAACGCGGCGAGCGTGCCACCATTGTCGGCGCAACCTCCGGCGATACCGGCGGCGCGGCGATCGACGCCTTTGCCGGCCGTGAGCGCACCGACATTTTCATCCTTTTCCCGAACGGCAAGGTCTCGCCGGTGCAGCAGCGCCAGATGACGACGTCCACCGCTTCCAACGTGCATGCGCTGGCGATCAACGGTAATTTCGACGATTGCCAGACGCTGGTCAAAGACATGTTCAACGACGTGAAGTTCCGCGACGGCGTGAAGCTTTCCGGCGTCAACTCCATCAACTGGGCGCGCATCATGGCGCAGGTGGTTTATTATTTCACCGCGTCGCTGTCGCTCGGTGGGCCGGACCGGAAGGTTTCCTTCACCGTTCCGACCGGCAATTTCGGCGATATCTTCGCCGGTTACGTCGCCAAGAAGATGGGCCTGCCGATCGACAAGCTCGTCATCGCCACCAATGACAACGACATTCTGGCGCGCACGCTGAAAACAGGCCGTTACGAGATGCGCGGTGTGCAGCCCACCACCTCGCCCTCGATGGACATCCAGATCTCGTCCAACTTCGAACGTCTGCTGTTTGAGGCCTATGGCCGTGATTCCGCTGCGGTGAAGGCATCGATGGACGGCCTGAAGCAGTCCGGTGCGTTTGAAATTCCGCCGGCGGCCCTGAAATTCATCAAGAAGGACTTCCGCGCCGGCCGCGCCACCGAAAAGCAGGTGGCGGCGACCATTCGCGAGACACTTGAGAAAACCGGCTATCTCATCGACCCGCATACGGCGACCGGCGTTTTCTTGGCGGAAAAGCACGAAAAGGCCGCAAGCCCGATGGTAGTTCTGTCTACCGCCCACCCGGCTAAATTCCCGGCCGCTGTAAAATCCGCTTGCGCAATCGAGCCTGCGCTTCCAGTATGGCTAGCTGACATTATGAACCGGGAGGAGCGTTTCGACATTCTGGACGCAGAGCTGAAAGCCGTGGAAACCTTCATCGGCCAACATGCACGCGCCGGCAAATAGAGACGCGGAAAGACGTTGAGTATGAGAGTTAATGTGACCCGGCTTTCGTCCGGGTTGACCGTTGTGACGGAGAGAATGCCGCATCTCGAAAGCGTTGCTCTTGGGGTGTGGATCAAATCCGGGTCCCGCAACGAGACGACTGCCGAACACGGCATCGCCCATCTTCTCGAACATATGGCCTTCAAGGGCACGGCACGCCGCACCGCAAGGCAGATCGCCGAAGAAATCGAAAATGTCGGCGGCGAAGTCAACGCGGCGACATCGACGGAAACAACCTCCTACTACGCCCGGGTCCTGAAAGACCACGTCCCGCTCGCCGTTGATATCCTTGCCGATATCCTGACGGAATCGCTCTTCGACGAAGACGAGCTGGAGCGCGAGAAAAACGTCATCCTCCAGGAAATCGGCGCTGCGACCGATACGCCTGATGACGTGATCTTCGATAATTTCTCCGGTGTCGCCTATCGCGACCAGACCATTGGCCGGCCGATCCTCGGCACGCCGGAAACCGTTCAATCCTTCACCAGTGGTCAGATCCGGCATTATCTTGCCCGCAATTATACGACGGACCGCATCTTCGTTGTCGCGGCAGGCGCTGTCGATCACGAAAGCTTCGTGAAGCAGGTGGAAGAGCGTTTTGCCTCGCTGCCGCTCGTTCCGGCAGCAACACCCGTCATGGAAAAGGCGATCTATACCGGCGGCGAAATCCGCGAGACCCGAGACCTGATGGACGCCCAGGTGCTGCTCGGTTTCGAGGGCAAGGCCTATCACGCCCGTGATTTTTATTGTTCGCAGATTCTGGCCAATATTCTCGGCGGCGGCATGTCATCGCGCCTCTTCCAGGAAGTGCGCGAGGCGCGCGGCCTTTGTTATTCCGTTTATGCCTTCCATTGGGGTTTTTCCGATACCGGCATATTCGGCGTGCATGCGGCGACCGGCGGCAACGACCTGCCGGAACTGATGCCCGTCATCGTTGACGAGTTGCGCAAGTCTTCCCAAACCATCCATCAGGAAGAAATCGACCGCGCCCGCGCGCAAATCCGTGCACAATTGCTGATGGGGCAGGAAAGCCCCGCCGCCCGCGCCGGCCAGATGGCCCGGCAGATGATGCTTTACGGCCGGCCCATCCCCAATGAGGAGATGATGGAGCGCCTGAACGACATCACGCGCGAACGCCTGACCGATCTTGCGGGACGGCTGTTTTTCGATACAGTTCCGACATTGTCCGCAATTGGCCCGCTCGAACATCTGCCGCCTCTTTCAGACATCACTGCCGCGCTTTCCGCGCAGCAGCCTGCAAGGATAAAGG
Source organism: Agrobacterium burrii (assembly GCF_017313405.1). Lineage (NCBI taxonomy): Bacteria > Pseudomonadati > Pseudomonadota > Alphaproteobacteria > Hyphomicrobiales > Rhizobiaceae > Agrobacterium > Agrobacterium burrii. Next base: position 46,979 of record NZ_JAFLNA010000016.1, on the reverse strand, counting down.
CGAACGGCTGAGAATGGCGGTTTCTTCCGCACAGGGATGGTGAATGCTGCGTTTTCTTTCCCGACATAGCGACACGCCCGAACTGCGCAGCGCCGACTATCTTCTCAGACTGCCGCGCTACAGCGATTTCAGGCAATGGCACGTGCTGCGCTCCGAAAGCCGGCAGTTTCTCCAGCCGTGGGAACCCACCTGGCGGCCGGATGAACTGACGGAAGGCTCCTACCGCACGCGCGTGGTGCGCAACGGGCAGGAATTTTCCTCCGGCACCGCCGTCTCGTTTCTGCTGTTCGAAAAAGAGACGCTGCTCGTCGGCGGCATCACCATCGGATACATTCGCCGGGGCGCTGCGCAGAGCTGCATGATCGGCTACTGGGTGGGCGAGCGCCACGCGGCACGAGGCCATATGTCTGCCGCATTAAAATTGGTAATACCATACATCTTTAACGGACTTCAGTTGCACCGTATCGAGGCAGCCTGTATTCCGGAAAACTTCAAAAGCATCCGGCTTCTCGAAAATGCCGGTTTCCAGCGGGAAGGCCTCTTGCGGGAATATCTGAAAATCAATGGCCAATGGCGGGATCATATGATGTTTTCCCTTCTTGCCGACCAGCAAAGCTCCGGCGGAACGAAGTACGATACATGACCTACATTCATCCTGAGCAATGCCTCACGAAACGTCTGGCGGCAATTGCGCTGGCTGTACCGTTTTTCCTGCTGTTCCTGCTTTTCTCTTCCTATTCCTACGCCTTCGAGCCGGTGAAGATTTCCCGCGACGACACGGCGCTTGATCTCACCGCCACCACCGATATCTACGCCAATCAGGGTGAGGCCTTTCAGGTCTCGACCGCGCCCGGCCCCGACGGCATCCGCCGCCGCATCGAGGTGCGCGCCAGCTCCACCGACCACCAGGGCGACTGGGCGGTGTTTGCGCTTGCCAACGTCTCCGAGGAGCAGCTGGAGCGCGTCATCGTCGCACCGCATTTCCGTCTGGTGAACTCCAAGCTGTTCTGGCCCGATCTCGGCTCGCAGCGCATCATCGCGATTACGCCGAGCGAGGGCTTCGCGCTCGACCGGCAGCCAAGCCCGGATGCCGACGTGTTCCGCATCACGCTCAACCCCGGCTCCGTCATCACCTTCGTCGCCGAGCTTTCGACGCCGCAGCTGCCGCAGATCTATCTGTGGGAGCCGGAAGCCTACAAGGACACGATCAACGCCTTTACGCTTTATCGCGGTATCGTGCTTGGCATCGCCGGCCTGTTGGCCGTGCTTTTGACCATCCTGTTCGTCGTCAAGGGAACCTCGGTTCTGCCGGCGTCGGCCGCACTCGCCTGGGCGGTTCTCGCCTATATCTGCGTCGATTTCGGCTTTCTCGAAAAGCTCATCACCGTCACCTCGAGCGATCAGCGAATATGGAGGGCGGGCGCGGAAGTCGCGCTCGCCTCCAGCTTCGTGGTCTTCCTCTTCACCTATCTCAACCTTAACCGCTGGCATGCACATCTGGGTTATGCGACATTTGCCTGGGTAGTGGGTCTGGCGCTCCTGTTCGGCGTCGCCATCTACGATCCTTCGGTTGCCTCCGGCATCGCCCGCGTGTCCTTTGCACTGACCGCAACGGCCGGCATCGCACTCATCATCTATCTCGGTTTCAACAAATATGACCGGGCCATTCTCCTGGTTCCATCATGGGCGTTGATCCTCGTCTGGCTGTTCGGCGGTTGGCTGACGGTGACGGGGCAGCTGGACAATGACATCGTGCAGCCGGCGCTTGGCGGCGGGCTGGTGCTGATCGTGCTTCTGATCGGCTTTACCGTTATCCAGCACGCCTTTGCCGGCAGCGCCTATCAGCAGGGCCTGTTTTCAGACCTTGAGCGGCAATCGCTGGCGCTGACGGGCAGCGGCGATACGGTGTGGGACTGGGATGTGACGCGCGACCGCATCGTCACCACGCCTGACATTTCCAACCGGCTGGGGCTGGAGCCCGGCACCATGCATGGCGCCGCGCGCAACTGGCTGCCGCGCCTGCATCCTGACGATCGCGACCGGTTCAAGGCGACGCTCGACGTGCTGCTCGACCATCGCAAGGGTCGGCTCAACCACGAATTCCGCATTCGCGCCGAAGACGGGCATTTCCACTGGTTGCAAATCCGCGCCCGCCCGGTTCTCGGCTCCAACGGCGAAATCATCCGCTGCGTCGGCACTATCACTGATATTACCGAGCAGAAGAATTCGGTCGAGCGGCTGTTGCAGGATGCGATGAACGACAATCTGACCGGGCTTCCGAACCGGCAGGTGTTCCTCGACCGCCTGCAATCGATCCTCAACCTCTCGCCCGATAGCGAGGCCGTGCGCCCGACCGTGATGGCCATCGATATCGACCGTTACAAGCTGGTCAATGATACGCTGGGTATTGCTGCCGGCGACAATATTCTTATTGCGCTGACACGGCGTCTGCGTCGGCTGCTGAAACCGCAGGATACGCTGGCGCGTCTCGGCGGCGATGAATTCGGTCTGATCCTGACCTCCGAACGTGATCCGCAGCGTGTGGCCGATTTTGCCGATGCGGTGAACAAGGCAATCATGGTGCCGATCAATTTCGCCAATCGCGAAATCATCCTCACCGCCTCCATCGGCCTCGTCTCGTGGATCGACCAGCAGGAAAGTGCGGCCGGTCTGCTCAGCGACGCCGAACTGGCCATGTACCGCGCCAAGCGCGCCGGCGGCAACCGCGTCGAGCCGTTCCGCCCCGCTTTCCGCACATCAGGCACCGACCGCCTGCAGATGGAAAGCGACCTGCGCCGCGCCATCGAGCGCAAGGAGTTGTCGCTGGCCTACCAGCCGATCGTCAAGCTTGATGATGGCGAGTTGGCCGGTTTCGAAGCGTTGATGCGCTGGGAGCACCCCAAGCGCGGCAATATTCCGCCGAGCGAATTCATTCCCATCGCGGAAGCCTCCGGCCTGATCGAACCGCTCGGCATGTTCGCTCTGGAACGGGCAGCGACCGATCTGATGGACTGGCAACACGCCATCGAGAAGATGCCGATCTTCATTTCCGTCAATATTTCCAGCGCGCAATTGCTGAACAACGAATTGTACAACGACGTGCGCAGCATGCTGACGCGCACCCGCTGCAATCCGCAGCAGCTGAAGCTGGAACTGACGGAATCCGTTGTGATGGAGAACCCGGAACAGGCGCGGCTGGTGCTTTCCAAGCTGAAGGAAACCGGCCTCAGCCTTGCCATGGACGATTTCGGCACCGGCTATTCGTCGCTTGCCTATCTCACCCGTTTCCCCTTTGACACCATCAAGCTCGACAAGGCGCTGGTGGCCAATACCAGCGACAAGCGCAACGTGCTGCTGCGCTCGGTCATCGCCATGGCGCGGGCGCTCGACATGCAGGTCGTGGCGGAAGGCATTGAAACGCCTGAGGATGCGGCGGAACTGGCACGCATGAATTGCCATTTTGGGCAAAGCTTCATGTTCGGCACGCCCGTTTCCGGCGATGCGGCGCTGAAGCAGCTTCGCGAGCGTTTCCAGCCGACGAAACGGGCTTCGTGAGGGGATAGCAGGGGCAATGCGACCTGCTTTAGACGAACGCGACGTCATCCTCGGGCTTGTCCCGAGGATCTAATCACGCATCCTAAAATGACCGTTGGCAGATCCTCGGGACAAGCCCGAGGATGACGGAGGAAAGATTATTCCTTCTCCTCAAAAGTCTTGGATTTTTATAGCCACGCGCCAAATCTTCACTGAACCATCGCCCCATACTGCGCATCCGCGGCCACCTTCCCATGCAGGAGGTCATGAATGAATTCCATCTTTGCCACCACCGGCGGCGTCAGCACGAACGGGTAGAGGTCCGCCTCCCCCATGCTGCGCTGGATGGAATTGATGGCGACGCTGAGCGGGATCCATGCCTTGACCAGTTGCGCGGCGCTGCGGGCCTTATAGGGGTCGAACGTCACCTCGGCTGCCATTTCCTCATGCCCGTCAGGATCGATCGCGACGCCGAAGGCGCGGGCGGTCTCGAGCGTATCAACGATATGAAGGTAGTGGGCGAAACATTCGGCAAAATCTTCCCAAGGGTGGACGGAGGCATAGGAGCTTATGAACGTCTCCTGCCAGTCGGGGCGCGGCCCCTGTTCGTAATTGCGGTGCAACGCCGCGCCGTAGTCCTCGCGGTCATCACCAAACACCGCTCGGCAGGCCTCCAGCCGGTTCGCATCACGCACCAGCTTGTTCCAGATGAAATGCCCCACCTCATGGCGGAAGTGGCCAAGCAGGGTCCGATACGGCTCATTCATGTTGGCACGCACCTGCTCGCGCGTCACATCGTCGGCTTCCGCGGCGCGGATGGCGATCAGGCCCTCATCATGCCCGGTCATCGCCGGAATGACGGAGCCATCAGGCGCCACCTCATCGACCAGAAAGTCGAAGACAAGTCCACCGGCTGGATCAACATCACGGTTGGGATGTGGCAGGCCGAGCCGCAGGATCGAATAAAACAGATGCCGCTGCGCCTGGCTGATGCGACGCCACTGTTCGATCCCCTGCTCTGTCGCAATGTCCGGCACCAGACGATTATGGCTGCAGGCCGGGCAGAAGGCGCTGTCGCTTTGCGCCGGCACCGCCCAATTGCAGATGTCGTTCACTTCATTAGCGCAGAAACGCACCTGTTTTTGCGGCTCCGCGACAATCTGCCAGTTCGGTTCGCCAGCCGGCGCCAGCGCTTCCATGGAAAGGCGCTCCGGCACGAAGGCAAGGCGATGGCCGCAGGCGACGCAGAAACGATTGTCGAAATGAACCGGCTGGCCGCAGGATGCGCAGGAGAAAAGTCTCATTGATGAAACCCTTGCGATGGATCAGATGGGTGAGAACAAACATACGGTGTCACTGTGAACGAGGTAACAAACCCATCGTTCCGGCCCCCATACGACAAGAGCGCATGTGCGATAACACATGCGCTCCAAGCGCCGCATCGTTTCAGAGGCGGAAGACCGTCAGCCGGCATTACATCCGGTCGACAGCGCCCTTGACGGCATCCTTGGCCTTGCCGACGCTCTTCTGCACCTTGCCCTTGGTTTCCTGGGCGGCACCCTTGGCGCGCAGCTCGTTATTGCCGGTGGCTTCACCGACGCTCTTCTTGACCTTACCGGCAACTTCGTTTGCCGTACCGGAAATCTTGTCTGATGTGCTACCCATCTTACTGCTCCCTGGTTGAGCCGTACTGTCTGTGCGGCTTTCCGGGTGACTAACGTGAGGGGGCAGGATTTGGTTCCCACCTATAATTATAGGCGGGCGACGGAAAATTTACGCGTATCAATTCAGGCATGGCCGGCATCGGTGGAGAGCATGCGCGCATCAACGCCCATCAGGGCCAGCGCCCGCTCATATTTATTGTCCAGCCCGCGATCGAAGATCAAATCTTCCGCCGCCGGGCAGTTCAGCCAGCCATTATTGGCGATCTCGTTTTCCAGCTGGCCGGGTCCCCAGCCGGCATAACCGAGCAGCATGGTGGCCCTTTGCGGGCCACGGCCGTTGGAAATGGCGCGGACAATATCCAACGTCGCCGTCAGCGAAATATCGTCGCTGACCGGAATGCTGGATTCGCTCAAATAATCATCCGAATGCAGCACGAAGCCACGGCCTGATTCGACCGGGCCACCACACTGGATCGGAAATTCGCGGGTGCGGTTGGGCAGCATGATGGCGTCATTGCTGTCCACCAGTTTCAGGTGCAGCAGAATGTCCGTAAACGTGATCTGCTGCGGCCGGTTGATGATGAAGCCCATGGCGCCGGCATCCGAATGGGCGCAGATATAGATCACCGCACGGGCAAAATTACCGTCGTCCAGCCCCGGCATCGCCATGATGAACTGACCATCGAGAAAGCCACGTTCGCGTTTGTCCATCAGGGTTGAAAAGCTCACCGGCGCCTCCAGCAGACCGAATTCCGTGATTGAACGGGAAACGGCGTTCGCACTTCGACAAGGGACAGGATGCGGCATCGCGCCCGATCAATCAACCGAAAATGATAAACCCCACGAATTCGTAACTGGTCGACCGGGCAATGTTGGGTTAGACGGGAAGAATGAGCGCCAGGACATTCTTCCGATTTTCACATCTTCGTTTCGCGGCCCTGTTTGCCGCTCTCCTCGGCGGCGCGCAAGCCGCCCGGGCCGAAATTACCGATTGGGCCAGGAGCGAAGGCGGCCAGATGCGCGTGGCAAGCCTTGCCATGGATGCGGACGGCGTGGTGCGCGGTGTGTTACAGATCGAGCCGAAAGACGGCTGGATCACCTATTGGCGCGAGCCGGGCGAGGCCGGCATTCCGCCAAAGATCACGCTTGATCCGGAAAGCGGCATGAGCCTCACCACCATGGCCTATCCCGTTCCCAAGCTCATCGAAAATGGCGACATCACCGATATCGGCTACGACCATGCCGTCAGCCTGCCTTTTCAGCTGAAAGCCACCGACCCGGCGGCCAGCGGAAAGATCGATCTCACCGCCTTTATCGGCGTGTGCCAGAATATCTGTATTCCCTTCGAAGCAACATTCTCGATCGACCGCGGCAATGCGGGTGATGACGATGGCGAGGAACGGCGTCTGCTGGAGGAAGCCCGCGAAACACTGCCCGAAGCCGCCTCCGACGATTTCAAGGTCATCGATTTCCACATCACGCCGGACAAGACCATGCTCGGCGTGCAGTTGCAATTGCCGGAAAACGCGCCGAAGGAAACCGAGATATTCATCGCCGGCCCCTCCGGCTTTGCCTATTACGAACCGCAGAACATGGTGCGAGACAAGCGCAAGCTATCCTTCTACATGAACATCAAGGGCCTGCCGAAAACCTATCAGGTGCCCGGCAACAGCTGGCCCATTCTGGTCAAATCCGGCGACCGGGCCATGGAGACGATGCTGAATTTTCCGAAGCCCTGAGCGATTTTCGCGGGGAGCGGAGCGGCCTTTTCAGTGAAGAAATTTAACTCGAAAACCGCATGACAGATTTCATTTTCGTGCTCTATAGTCGCGCCAACCGAACGACCACAGGAGCACTGACATGACCATCAAGATCGGCGAAAAACTGCCTTCCGCAACCTTCAAGGAAAAGACGGCCGACGGCCCGGTGGAAACCACCACGGATGCGCTTTTCGGCGGCAAGAAGGTCGTTCTTTTCGCCGTACCCGGCGCTTTCACCCCCACCTGCTCGCTGAACCACCTGCCAGGCTACCTCGAAAACCGCGACGCCATTCTCGCCAAGGGCGTGGATGACATTGCCGTGATCGCCGTCAATGATTGGCACGTCATGGGCGCATGGGCACAATCCTCCGGCGGCCAGGGCAAGATCCACTTCCTCGCCGACTGGGACGCCGCCTTCACCAAGGCGCTTGGCCTCGATGCCGACCTTTCCGGCGGCGGGCTTGGCGTGCGCTCCAAGCGTTATTCGATGCTGGTGGAAGACGGCGTTGTGAAGTCACTCAACGTGGAAGAGAACCCCGGTCAGGCGACTGTTTCCGCTGCTGCGGCGATGATCGAGCAGCTTTGACATTAAGAAGATGGCCTCTTGGCCCTGGATCTGACGTCATCCTCGGCCCTGTGCCGAGGATCTAATCACGTCCAATTCAATCGAGACGTTGCAGATGCTCGGGACAAGCCCGAGCATGACGGAAGAGAGCGGCGAGAAGCCGCCCTCTCAAACATTCATATCAAACACAAGCAGACCGGCGAGACCGCCATCGGTGAGCGACACCAGACGTTCCCCCGCCTCCACATGCTGCGGATGGGCGAGATAGTCGTCGCGGGCCTCGGGACTTTCCAGCGTCACGATGAAGCCGTCGACGAAGCCGCCGTTCAGGCCTTCGGGCGATACATTCTGGCCGTATTTCACATCGATGATGCCGGGTATCACGTCCTTCAGGGCGGCGATCGCCTCGAACGCGGCGTGTTTTTCAGAGGATGCCGTCGCAGCCTTGAAGCGTAGAAATACACAATGCAGGATCATCCGGATTCCTCTCCTCCGTTGGGCACCATGCAGGCCGCCCTTGACGACAAGATAGGTCGGGTTTCGGTTTTCACAACCCCGATAAAGGCGGGCCGGGTTAAATCGGCTCGGACTGAACCGAGCGGACATAAAGCAGGCTTGCGTTACCGGCGTTTGAAGGGTTCCATACCTTTGCGTGCCAATTCATCGGCGCGCTCATTTTCCGGGTGGCCGGCATGGCCCTTGACCCAGTGCAGGGTAACCTTGTGGCGCTCCTGCGCCGCTTCAAGCGCCTGCCATAGCTCGACATTTTTGACCGGCTTATTATCGGCGGTTTTCCAGCCCTTCTTTTTCCAGCCGAAAATCCACTTGGTAATGCCGTCCTTGACGTAAGCGCTGTCGGTATAAAGATCGACCTCGCAGGGGCTTTTCAGCGCATTGAGCGCGGAAATCGCTGCCAGCAGTTCCATGCGGTTATTGGTGGTGTCCGCCTCGCCGCCGGAGAGTTCCTTTTCGGTCTCGCCATATCGCAGCACAGCGCCCCAACCGCCGGGACCGGGATTACCCGAGCAGGCGCCATCGGTAAAAATATCGACATGTTTCATTCGCCTACCAGCCCATATTCGGCGACATTGGCGATCGCGCGGTGGAACCGCAGCTTGCGCAGATATTCCAGCGGGTCTTTCTTGACCACCAGCGCGCCCTCCGGCGTCGTCAGCCAGTCGTAGAGCCGCGTCAGGAAGAAACGCAGCGCCGAGCCGCGCGCCAGAAGCGGCAGGGCATCCAGTTCCGCCTCGCTCATCGGGCGCACCGACTGATAACCTTCCAAGAGCGCCTTGCCCTTGGTGACGTTATATGCGCCATCCTTTTCGAAGCACCAGGCATTGAGGCAGATCGACACGTCATAAGCGAGCAGATCGTTGCAGGCGAAATAAAAGTCGATAAGGCCGGACAGCTCATCGCCGAGGAAAAACACGTTGTCCTGAAACAGATCCGCATGGATGACGCCGGCCGGCAGATCCTTCGGCCAATGGGCGGCGAGATAATCGAGCTCAGGGCGAATCTCGTCCCTCAAACCCTTCTCCACCTCATCGGCGCGGTCTTCCGACTTGTCCCACAGCACCTTCCAGCCTTCGATGGAGAGCGCATTCGGCCGCTTTATCTCGAACCCCTCGCCGGCCAGATGCATGGCGGCCAGCGCCTTGCCGACTTCGCGGCAATGTTTGGCTTCCGGCTTTCGCAGCCACATGCCTTCGAGGAAGGAGATCAGCGCCGCCGGGCGGCCCGACAATTCGCCCAGCAATTCCCCGTCCCTGCGCGGCAGGGGCAAGGGGCATGACAGGCCCTTGGCAGCCAGATGCTGCATGAGGCCGAGGAAGAACGGCAAATCGTTTTTTTCCACCCGCTTTTCATAAAGCGTCAGGATCAGCGGGTCCTTGGTGGTGTGCAGCAGGAAATTGGTGTTTTCGACGCCTTCGGCAATGCCCTTATAGGAGGTAAGGCTGCCGGTGTCATATTGCGTGAGGAAATTCCTCAGATCATCTTCGGTGATGTCCGTGTAAACTGCCAATTTCAAATCTCTTGATGAAGGATGGAATGAAAATCTCGGTGGTGGAGATGACGGATGCAAGGGGAGAACCCCTCACCTCGTCATCATCCCGTTCTAGGCACCGGCGGTGGCTTTCGGCGGCAGCGCATTGCTGGCATTGCCGTTGACGAAAGCCATGTCGTCCGTCGTCAGCTCGATGCTGCGCAGTTCACGATTGACGAGGAAATGTTCCGTTTCCTCAACCGTCACGGCAAGATCGAGCGTGGTGTCGAAACGCGCCTTGAAGGCTTCGATGATCTCATCGACGATAACTTCAGGGGCGGATGCGCCGGCCGAAAGTCCGACAGTGCGGATATCGCCGATCGTGTCCCAATCGATTTCCGAGGCCCGCTGCACCAGCACCGAGTGTTTGGCGCCAGCGCGCAACGCCACCTCCACCAACCGCTTAGAATTGGAGGAATTGGGCGCGCCGACCACAATGAACAGGTCGCAGCCGGGCGCTGCCTGCTTCACCGCATCCTGACGGTTGGTGGTTGCGTAACAGATACTATCGGCGGCGGGCGACTGAATGGCGGGGAAGCGTTCCTGAAGTCTGGCGATGACGCCGGCGGTATCATCGACCGAAAGCGTCGTCTGGGTGACGAAACCGAGGTTTTCACGGTCTACGGGTTCGTAGACACCCGCATCTTCCACCGTCTCGATCAGCGACACGGTGCCTTCAGGCAGCTGGCCCATGGTGCCGATGACTTCAGGGTGACCGGCATGGCCGATCAGCACCACGTGGCGACCAAGGCGCTGGTGGCGCATGGCCTGCTTGTGAACCTTGGAGACCAGCGGGCATGTGGCGTCGAGATAAAACAGGTTGCGCGCCTGCGCATCTTCAGGCACGGATTTCGGCACGCCATGGGCGGAAAACACCACCGGCTGCTCGCGATGCTCGGCGGGGATTTCATGCAGTTCCTCGACGAAAATCGCGCCCTTGGCTTCCAGCCCTTCCACCACATAACGGTTATGCACGATTTCGTGGCGGACATAGACCGGTGCGCCATAGGCCTTCAGCGCCAGCACGACGATCTGGATCGCCCGGTCCACGCCCGCGCAAAAGCCGCGCGGTCCGCACAGCCTTATCGTCAAAGGGGGTTTGGAAACGGCGATGTTCATTCGTGCTCCTTGGCCTGCTTCTTGGCTTGCTCCATGCCTTGCCCGATAGCCTGCCCTTGCCGGGCGGGGCGCACGTTATTCGTCGCGCGCCTTATGGTTTCGGAAATAGGCAAAACCAACGACGATGACAAGGGCCAGCGCCAAGCCATACCACGTTATCGCATATTGCAGGTGATTGTTGGGCAAATCTATCAGCGTCACCCCGCCCTGAGGCCAGCCGCCGGGGTTGCGCGCCGTGTCGGCATCAACGAAGAGATTGACCAGCCGACTGGAGGGGATATCGACGCTCGAGGCCATGACCGCCAGATCCTTCCAGTAGAAGATGTTCTTGGCGATATCGTTATCCGGCAGCAGCGAGGAGGGTTTGGCAACCAGTGGCGCGCGCGCCAGCCCTGTTATCGCGACCTCGCCGGTTACCTGTCCTTCCGTCCGTTTGGCTTGTTCCTTCATCTCGAAGGGCACGAAACCGCGATTAACGAAGAGAATGCGGCCATCGTCAAGCGTCAGCGGCGTATAGATGTAATAACCGGTTCGGCCCTGATGGGTAGCGAAGAAATGCCGCTCGCGGGCGTGGTCGAAAGTGCCTGACAGCCTGACCCTGCGATATTCTATCTCGCCGCCGCTTTTTGCCAGTGCTTCGATATCGGCAAGCGGAACCGGGCTTGCGCTCAGCCGCTGCTCGATATCGGCCATCAGCGCCTCTTTCCAGTAAAGCCGCTTCACCTGCCATGTACCGAGCCCGAGAAGAATGGCAAGCGCCAGCAGGACGAGCGGTGCGGCGAACCAGACCCGTCTGTCCGCCGCCTTCATGTGGGAAACCTCATTCACGATCAAGCCTGCCTTCGCTTGCATTGTTGCGGTATTGCAGCGCAATCATAATCCCCTTCAGCTTGCGCAAAAGCACGAGCGAGATGATCACCGTAAACGGCAACCAGAGCATGACATGCACCCAGACGGGCGGCGCAAAACGCTGATCGAACCAGAGCGCCAGCCCGACCACTAGAAAACCGACAATCAGCATGACGAAGACCGCCGGACCGTCACCCGCATCGGCGAAACCATAGTCCAGTCCGCAGGCGGTGCAGGCCGGTTTCGGGGTCAGGAAACCGTCGAACAGTCGGCCGTTACCGCAACGCGGGCAGCAGCCTCTCCAGCCCACCTTGATGGGATCAACGGGTGCGAAATCGCCGTTTGATGGTTCGGATTTCGATTGTTCAGACTTTGATGGTTCAGACATGGAGAGAACTCCCGCGAAGTTTCCCAACACCCGCATCCGTCATCCCTGAGCTTGGCCCAGGGATCCACGCTTTCAGCGGGCCTATGGATCCTCGGGTCAAGCCCGAGGATGACGTCGTGTCTGCAGGAAGCCGCCTCGAAACCAGAGCAATCACTTATCGCTCGGCGTTGCCCTTTGGTTTCTTCTCCCCGCCGGGGAGAAGGTGGCCCGAAGGGTCGGATGAGGGGGCAACGTTGCCGCATACCGCCGACCTTGCCCCCTCATCCCGCTGCCGCGACCTTCTCCCCCTCGGGGAGAAGAAATACGCGGCACCCGCTCGATCAAGAAGCAATGTGGCTGCTACCCGGCCCGATTAACCGTGAACCGGCGCACCCCAGCCACCCCAGATATAGATGGCGAAGAACAGGAACAGCCAGACGACGTCAACGAAATGCCAGTACCAGGCGGCCGCTTCGAAACCAAAATGCTGCTTGGGCGTGAAACCACCGGCAATGGCGCGGAACAGGCAGACCAGCAGGAAGACCGTGCCGACGAAGACGTGGAAACCGTGGAAACCGGTGGCCATGAAGAAGGTCGCGCCATAGATCGAGTTCTTGAAGTCGAACGGGGCGTGTATGTATTCGTAAACCTGCACGGTGGAGAACAACACGCCAAGTGCCACGGTGAGCGCGAGGCCGCTGATCAGGCCCTTGCGATCATTGTGCAGCAGGGCATGATGCGCCCAGGTGACGCAGGTGCCCGACAGAAGCAGGATGACGGTGTTGTAGAGCGGCAGGTGCCAGGGGTCGATGACCTCGATACCCTTGGGGGGCCATTGTCCGCCGGTATATTCGAGGCGGGACGCCTGAATTGCTTCGTGCGGATAAAGGCTGGCATCGAAATAGGCCCAGAACCACGCGACGAAGAACATCACCTCCGAGGCGATGAACATGATCATGCCATAACGCAGGTGAAGCGAAACGACGCGGGTATGGCTGCCCTCATTGGCCTCCTTGATCGTGTCCGCCCACCAGGCGTACATCGTGTAGAGCACGATGACGAGGCCGATATAAAACAGCCAGGGATTGGCCAGTTCCATGCCGAACAGCTTGAAGGAGCCGGCCGACAGGTAACGCATGTAACAGACGCCGCCGAAGGTCAGAATGAAGGCGCCGATCGAGGCCAGGATAGGCCATGGGCTTGGGTCTATGATGTGGTAATCGTGGTTCTTCTGATGCGTATCTGCCATTGCGACAATCCCCGAATGTCTCTTCCCTGACCCGGCCTCAAAGAGGCCAGGTCTCCTCTCACAATTTGCTTTCGCCAGATGAAGTCTTTACCGGCAAGGACGCAACCGGTTTTTCGGTTTTGGCCGGATAAAACGTATAGGACAGCGTCAAAGTATGAATGCTCTTGGTTTCGCGCGCCGTGGCGATATCAGGATCGACGAAGAAAACCACCGGCATTTCCAGTGTTTCGCCCGGCTGCAGCGTCGTTTCGGTGAAGCAGAAACACTCCACCTTGTTAAAATAGGCACCGGCTTCCATCGGCGTGACATTGAATACCGCCGTGCCCGTGGTCGCCACGGGCGAACGGTTGGTCGCCTTGAAGGTGACCTGTATCGTCTCGCCAATCTTCGGCTTGACCATCTTGTCGACCGGGCGGAAATCCCAGTTGAGGCCGTTCGACGTATTGGCGTCAAAAGTGACATTGATGGTCTTGTCGAGAATGACGTCGGAATATTGCTCAACGCGCTGGGTCGTGCCGTTATAGCCGGTGACGCGGCAGAACAGGCTGTAGAGCGGAACGGCGGCGTAAGCCATGCCGATCATGGCGCAGAAAAATACCAGACAGAGCACCAGGATCGAGCGGTTGCTCACCCGCTGCGTGCCGGCCGTTGTCGTGTCTGTTCCCATATTCGCCCCCCCGGTATTCGCCATGTCCTCTTCCGCTCCCTCAGATCAGACCGTCAATTCGCGCCGATCTTGATGATGGTGATGACGTAAAACAGCACCACCAGACCCGCCAGCAATACGCCGAGCGCGATGTTGCGCCCGCGTCGCGATTTTTTCTGCGCCGCGCTCAGTTCCACAGTTTCCATCACAGAACTCCCGTCATCACGGCCTTCAGGGCCGGCGCAAAATGATCGGCCAGAAGGCCGGAGAAAATAGCGAAGAGGTACAGCACCGAATAGGCGAACATCTTCTTGGCCGGCAGCATCTTCTCGTCACCCTCAGGCATGCGCCGGACAACGAGCGAACAGTAAACGAAGATAGCGCTCAGCACGGCGGCGAAAATGCCGTAACCGGCGCTCGCCAGACCCGTGAAATAAGGTGCGACGGCAGCCGCCGCCGTCAGCACGGCATAAACGATCATCTGGTTCTTGGTGGAGCGCTCGCCCGCCACATTCGGCATCATCGGAATGCCGACGGAGCCGTAATCGCGCATCTTGAACAGCGCCAGCGCCCAGAAATGCGCCGGCGTCCACAAAAAGATGATGAGGAACAGGATGATGCTGTCCAGCGACACGCCGCCGGTAACGCAGGCCCAGCCAAGCATGGGCGGAAAAGCGCCGGCAGCACCGCCGATGACGATGTTCTGCGGCGTCGAGCGCTTCAGCCACATCGTATAAACGACAGCGTAAAAGAAGATGGTGAAGGCAAGCAGGCCGGCGGAGAACCAGTTGACCGCAAGGCCGAGGATGACCACCGAAAAGGCCGACAGCGTCAGCCCGAAGGCCAATGCCTCACGCGGCGCGATGCGGCCGGACGGGATCGGCCGCTTGGCGGTGCGGCTCATCACGGCGTCGATATCGGCATCGTACCACATGTTAAGCGCGCCGGATGCGCCAGCGCCGACGGCGATACAGAGAATGGCGATCAGCCCAAGCACCGGATTGATTTCGCCCGGCGCCAGCACGAGGCCGGCAAAGGCCGTGAAGACGACCAGCGACATGACGCGCGGCTTCAGCAATTCGAAATAATCGCGCGCGCCGGCTTCCGAGAGTTCGGAGCTTTCAACACCCAGCATATCGCGATTGTCGATAACGGTCATTTCCTGTCCTGTTTTCCTTCAGATGCCACTTGTCGCGGCATCCCCTGCACCGGCCCGAAAAACGAATGTGATTTCCGGCATGCGCGATGCGTCAATTCATTGGGTCCGAACGTTTCGGCATGGGCCGCATCGGGAAAAACCGATGCCATTCGCCTGGCCTGTCGCCGCGCCCGCCCCGCCATTCGTCTGCGCCCGCTTATTCATAAAGGCCAAACTTGGCATTTATCACATTCAGGCATGTATCACGTCGGACGATAAGCTTCGCTTGGACAAAATGTCACGCGGGCGGCGGACCCATCCACCTTCGGAAACGGCACGGACGCAACCACGCCGTCCCCTCTTTTCAGCAACCGGAATGCGCGAGCCACGCCCGCGCCTTCCGGTCCGGCATTCAGCGAATGCGCGGAAGCTGTTCCCACTGGTGGTAAGGCGGCGGCGAAGACAGCTGCCATTCGAGCGTCGTCGCACCCTCACCCCAGGGATTGTTGCCGGCGATCCGCTTTTTGGCGAAGGCTTCCCAGACGCCGAAGAGGAAGATGCCCACGGCAACGGCCGAGATGTAGGAACCGTAAGAAGACACCAGGTTCCAGCCGGCATAGGCATCGGGATAATCGATGTAGCGGCGCGGCATGCCGGCGAGACCCAGGAAGTGCTGCGGGAAGAAGATCAGGTTCACGCCGACGAACATGACCCAGAAATGCAGCTTGCCGATGAACTCGTTATACATGTAGCCGGTGATCTTCGGGAACCAGTAATACCAGCCGGCGAAGATCGCAAAGACCGCGCCGAGCGACAGCACGTAGTGGAAGTGGGCTACGACGTAATAGGTGTCATGCAGCGAGCGGTCGAGACCGGCATTGGCGAGCTGCACGCCGGTGACGCCACCGACCGTGAACAGGAAGATGAAGCCGATCGCCCAGATCATCGGGGTCGAGAAGGTCAGCGAACCGCCCCACATGGTGGCGATCCACGAGAAAATCTTGATGCCCGTCGGCACCGCGATGACCATGGTGGCGAAAACGAAATAACGCTGCGCTTCAAGTGACAGGCCGACCGTATACATGTGGTGCGCCCAGACGATGAAGCCGACTGCGCCGATGGCGACCATGGCATAGGCCATGCCGAGATAACCGAAGACCGGCTTCTTGGAGAAGGTGGAAATGATGTGGCTGATGATGCCGAAGCCGGGCAGGATCAGGATGTACACTTCCGGATGACCGAAGAACCAGAACAGGTGCTGGTAAAGGATCGGATCACCGCCGCCTTCCGGCGAGAAGAATGCCGTGCCGAAGTTACGGTCGGTCAGAAGCATGGTGATACCACCCGCCAGAACCGGCAGCGACAGCAGAAGCAGGAATGCGGTGACCAGAACCGACCAGGCAAACAGCGGCATCTTGTGCAGCGTCATGCCCGGGGCGCGCATGTTGAGAATGGTGGTGATGAAGTTGATCGCGCCGAGGATCGAGGATGCGCCGGCGATATGCAGCGAGAAGATCGCCAGATCCACCGCCGGTCCGGGCATGCCGCTGGTCGATAGCGGCGGATACATGGTCCAGCCGCCGCCCACGCCGTAACCGCCCGCCGGACCTTCGACGAAGAGCGACAGGAGCAGCATGATGAAGGCTGGAACGATCAACCAGAAGGAAATGTTGTTGAGGCGCGGGAAAGCCATGTCAGGAGCGCCGATCATGATCGGGATCATCCAGTTGGCAAAACCGCCGATCATCGCCGGCATGACCATGAAGAAGATCATGATAAGCGCATGCGCTGTCGTGAACACGTTGAACATGTGCTTGCCGCCGTCGATGGCGGCGTCGCCCTCGAAGCCGTAAACCATGGCGGCCAGACCGTGGAAGATCTGGATGCCCGGCTCCTGCAGTTCCATGCGCATGACAACCGACAGCCCGCCGCCGATGATGCCCGCGATGATGGCGAAGATCAGGTAGAGCGTGCCAATGTCCTTATGGTTGGTGGACAGGAACCAGCGGGCGAAAAAGCCCGGCTTATGGGAATGATGCGCATCATGCGAATGATCGTCATGCGCGTGCGCTTCATTTGCGGATTGACCATGCGAGTGATGATCGTCGTGTGCGGAAGGTCCAGCCATTGTCGTCACTCCAGGTCTCAGTTGGTTTCGTTGGCGGCAACATCGACCGCGCGCGGAGCGCCGTCGACGGAGGCCATCAGCGCCCGGTTCGCGCCGTTCAGATCAGAAGCGGCGGCGGCGTGCCAGGCATTGTACTGCTGTTCGGAAACCACCCGAATGGCGATCGGCATGAAGGCGTGGTCCTTGCCGCAAAGCTCGGAACATTGGCCGTAATAAAGGCCTTCCTTCTCCGGCTTGAACCATGTTTCGTTGAGGCGGCCCGGAACAGCGTCGATCTTGACGCCGAAAGCGGGCATGGCGAAGGCGTGAATGACATCGGTCGGAGCCGCCGTCACCAGAAGGCGAACGGTCTTGCCGACCGGAACGACCATTTCATTGTCGACAGCAAGAAGACGCGGATAGCGGGCCTTGTCCTCCTTGCCCGCAGCAGCGCGATCCTGCTCCTTCAGCAGATAGCTGTCGAAGGCGAGCGGCTCGGCGCCCTCAGCGGCCTTGTATTCATAATTCCACAGCCACTGCGTGGCGGTCGCCTTCAGCGTCAGGTCCGGGTTTTCCGGCTGGGTCAGCTGCGCGTTCAGAAGATTGAACGAGGGAATGGCAAGGAACATGAGTATGAGCACAGGCGCCAGCGTCCATACCACCTCGATCGCCGTGTTGTGGCTGGTCTTGGAAGCCACCGGATTTTTCGCGGCGCGGAATTTCAGGGCGACGATGATGAGCAGCACAAGTACGAAAAGCGTAACCGGAACAATGAACCAGAGCGTATATTGTTCGAACCAGCGTATTTCGTGCATGATCGGCGTGGCGGCCTCCTGCATGCCCATTTGCCAATGCACCGGCTGATCGGCGTGGGCGCCGACAGCCGTGAGCAGACAGGTCATCCCCGCCAATGCTGCGTAAATCCTATTCCTCACGGTACCCTCTCCCTCACGCGTCTGATCTTGATCAATCACAGACGCAGAATCCATGCTAATGGTACTAACTTAAAACCACAGTTTGCCCTCTGCCGCAATATGCGTCGGGACACGGATGCCCGCCAATTTTGCCATTGGTCAATTGACGGTCGACTTTCCCGCACTCCGCACCAGCATGGGTAGGCCGCAACCGCTTTCAAACAGTCAAAATGCGGCACAGGCCCTTCTTTCAGAGGGTTTTGCTGCCTGCCAGCGCAGGCCGGACACGGGGTGGCGGGCGCAGAAATTACATACATGAACAAAGCGGAAAGGTCCTATTTCCGCCCAACTCCGCTGGAATTGAAGGCTGTAGGCTTTTTTTTCCGGATTATGGCGTCAAAATAGCCGCACTGATTCGAATCCCAGAGGTATCCATGCGTCTTTCCCCGCTCGCGCGCACTTTTCTTGCCGCCGCCGGTCTTGCCATCATCGCCCCCGCTGCTGCGGCGCTGGCGCAACAGCAGCCGCCCGGCACGCCGAAATCGACGCATGGCGCATGGTCTGTCATCTGCGACAAGCCGGCCGGCGCGTCGGAAGAGCAATGCGCCCTGATGCAGAACGTGATTGCCGACGACCGCCCGGAAGTGGGGCTTTCAGTGGTGGTGCTGAAGACCGCTGACCGCAAGTCGCGCATCCTGCGTATCCTCGCGCCGCTTGGCGTTCTGCTGAAGGACGGCATGGAGCTTTATATCGACAACAACAATATCGGCCGCGCCTATTTCACCCGCTGCTTCTCCGAAGGCTGCTATGTCGAGGTGGATATCGACGACGAGCTGCTGAAGGTTCTGCGCGCCGGCAAGGCCGCCGTTTTTGCGCTGCGTGAATCGGTCGATCAGGATCGTGTCGGCATTCCGATCGAGCTGACCGGCTTTGCCGAGGGCTACGACGCACTGCCGTAACGCCTCGTCGTCAACGGGCAGCCTTGCGTCTGCCCGCTCCAGTGCCTAAATCGGTCATTGAACGATATTGACTGGAGCCTCCCATGACCGACGATCTTGTAAAACTCTTCGATTGCGATGAAACGCAATTGCGCAAGCTTGTCGGAGAGGCGCTGGCCGGTGCTGACGACGGTGAGCTGTTCATCGAACATGCGCAGGCCGAATCGCTGACCTTCGACAATGGCCGGCTCAAGGGCGGCTCCTTCAACACCGATCAGGGTTTTGGCCTGCGCGCCGTTGCCGGCGAGACAGTGGGTTACGCCCATGCCGGCGAGCTTTCTGAAGGTGCGCTGAAGCGCGCTTCGGATGCGGTGGGTGCTGTCACCCGCGGTTATTCCGGCTCCTATGCCGCCGCACCCCAGCGCACCAACAAGAAACTTTACGGCGACGAGAACCCGATCGGCAGCCCGAGCTTCGAAGAGAAGGTGAAGCTCCTCACCGACATCGATGCCTATCTGCGCGACAAGGACTCTAACGTCCGGCAGGTGACGGCGACGATTTCCGCAAGCTGGCAGGTGGTGGATATTCTGCGCGCCGATGGCCATCGCGTCAGCGATATCCGCCCCATGACCCGCATCAGTATTTCCGTTGTGGCCGGCGAAGGCGACCGGCAGGAAAGCGGCTCCTACGGCATTGGCGGCCGCGTCGGTTTTGGCGACTTCATCACCACCGAAAACTGGCAGCGCGGCGCGGATGAAGCGCTGCGTCAGGCGCTGGTCAACCTGACCGCCATCGATGCACCGGCCGGCACCATGGATGTGGTGCTCGGCTCCGGCTGGCCCGGCGTGATGCTGCACGAGGCCGTCGGCCACGGCCTGGAAGGCGATTTCAACCGCAAGAAGACTTCGGCCTTTGCCGGGCTGATGGGCGAGATGGTTGCCGCCCCCGGCGTGACTGTGGTGGATGACGGCACCATCGACAGCCGTCGCGGCTCACTCACCATCGACGATGAGGGAACGCCATCCGCTTATAATGTGCTGATCGAGAATGGCAGGCTGGTGGGCTATATGCAGGACCGCCAGAATGCCCGGCTGATGGGCGCAAAGGCCACCGGCAACGGTCGCCGGCAGGGCTATTCGCATGTGCCGATGCCGCGCATGACCAATACCTACATGCTGTCCGGCGACAAAACGCCGGAAGAAATCATTTCCTCCGTCAAAAAGGGCATCTATGCCGTTTCCTTCGGTGGCGGACAGGTGGATATCACCTCGGGCAAGTTCGTGTTCGGCTGTACCGAGGCCTACCTCATCGAAAACGGCAAGATCGGCGCGCCGGTGAAGGGCGCAATGCTGATTGGTAACGGACCGGATGCGATGAAGCGCGTCTCGATGATCGGCAATGATTCCAAACTCGATACGGGCATTGGCAATTGCGGCAAGGCCGGGCAATGGGTGCCGGTCGGCGTCGGCCAGCCACATCTGCGCATGGACCAGATCACCGTTGGCGGTACGAAGGCATAGGGCATTCCGAGTGTGGGGGACTGCGGTCTGTCCCAACTTCCGCCATACCGGCCCTGAGCCGGTATCCAGCCGACGCGTCTGCGCGGCGAGAGGGGTCTTGTCCGCCCAAGGACTTGGACTGGCTGGATGCCGGATCTGGTCCGGCATGACGCAGAGAGAGTTGCAATCACGCGAAACGTTGAGCCTGCCGCGACAAGCTCAACCAGCAGTCTTGCAGCCGGGCAGCCAATAACCTCGCACATGGCTGCCATGATGAGGTTTCCTCTGGCACCTCACCGAGAAGACGATAAGATCACCCCTCATGGCAGGCCCTCCTCCCACCGCCCGGCCTGCGTGGCATAAGGAGACCCCGACCATCATACGCAATGCCCTCGTCCCCGAACTTGCCGTCACCGACTGGCTGAAAAGCCGCGCCTTTTATTGCGACCTGATCGGTTTTCATGTGGTCTATGAACGCGCCGAAGAAGGTTTCGCCTATCTTGCGCTCGATGAGGCGCAGCTGATGATCGACCAGATCGGCGCAACCCGAACCTTCGTGGCCGAGAATGCAGCCCTTGAGTTTCCGATGGGCCGGGGCATGAACCTGCAGCTCGCCGTCCCCTCCCTGCAGCCCATTCTCACCCGGCTGGAGCGCTCTTCGATCGACCTCGTCCTGCCCGCGGAAGAAAAATGGTACAGGCGCGGCACCGTCGAGGTCGGCAACCGGCAATTCATCGTCGCCGATCCGGACGGTTATCTGATCCGCCCGTTCGAGAGCCTGGGCGAACGCCCCTTCCGGTTCGGGTAAACGCCATGCTGCCCTTTTTCCCGCATGCGGTAGTTTTCGACATGGACGGATTGCTGATCGAAAGCGAGGTGCTTTATCGCGATTCATTCCTGGCGGCTTCGCAGGAAGGCGGCCATGGAATGCAGGTCGAGACCTATCAGAAGGTCTGCGGCAGTCCGTGGGATGTCATCACCGGCACCATCTTTGCCGATTACGGCGCGGATTTCCCCATAGACGCTTTTCGCGACGCATGGCTCCGGCACCTTGCCGTGATGATGGCGGAGGGCGTGGCGTTGAAGCCGGGTGTCGTCGAAATCCTCGATCTCCTCGACCGGCTCGATATCCGCCGCGCCATCGCGACATCCTCGCGACACGATTCGGTCACACGCCATCTCGGTCCTTACGATCTGCTCAGGCGTTTCGACACCATCGTCGCACGCGGCGATTATACCGAGCCGAAGCCCGCGCCCATGCCTTATCTCACCGCCGCACAGCGTCTCGATATCGATCCGGGCCGCTGCCTTGCGCTCGAGGATTCCTATTCCGGCGTCCGCTCTGCCTCATCGGCGGGCATGATGACGATCATGGTGCCGGATGTGGCGCCGCCGACCGAGGAAATGCGGGAAAAATGCATCGCCGTTTCGAGTGATCTGCATGCGGTGGCAAGGCTTTTGCAGGAAACACAGCCATCAGGGGCGTGAAAGCAGGCTACAAGCGCGAGACCATGTCACATGGTCTTTGCCATTTGCCTCTATAGTGAATGTCATATTGATTGACGCGCCGATTTTGTCAGGGTTCCTCTGTCGGCGCATCCATAAATCGAGGCGGTCATGCAGCTTATTGCCGTGTCACTCGCGACGCTGATTTTGCTTTTTCTTTCGATATTTCAAATTGCCCTTGCGGCGGGTGCGCCGTTCGGCCGTTTCGCCTGGGGCGGCGAATACAGCGTCCTTCCAGCCACGCAACGCATTGCCAGCGTGGCCTCTGTCCCGATCTATTCTCTCGCCGCGTCTTTCCTGCTGCAAAAGGCTGGCTTCGTCGGCCTCTGGCCGGCGGGCTGGATCGAACCCGTCATCTGGACCATGGCCTGTACTCTCTCGGTGATCGCCGGGTTGAACTCTATATCGCGAAGCCGCCCAGAACGCCTGGTCATGACGCCGTTATCCGGATTTCTGGCAACTCTGTTCTTTGTCGTCTCGCGCTTGTAACCGCAGCGATGGACAGGGCATAGCCGCCGCCCGCCGCAACCCATCATCTCGACGGCGTAAAACGCCACTTGCGCTCGATCGCCCCTTCCATATCGAGACCATTATAGTGGGCCAGCAACAGCACATGGCCGAGGAGATCGGCGGTTTCGTCGGCCAGATCCCGTTTCATCTCCTCTTTGTTCCTGCCCTTTATGCGGCCCCGCCCCGTCAGCCGGTTCCAGGCCTGCGTGACCTCGCCAACCTCTTCCTGAAGCTTCAGCATGTACCAGTCCGGGTCGCGGAATATTCCGTTTTCAGCGGCATATTTTTGCGAGGCCTCTTCAAACCGACGCATCATGTCAGCAAGCATTTGTTCATCCTTTGTTCATGCACTACAACTCTAATCATGATTCTCTGACGCCGTCGACCCGTCAGTGCGTCATGCAGCCATGAACTGAAATCTCCGCGACATGCGCCTGCAAGCGAGATAGAGAAAAGGTATTCGAACAACCGTGCCATCGCCCATGTCCCATCTCGATTTTTTCTCATCGCTTATCACCGCGCATAGTTCGACGCTGCTGGCCATGTTTGCGGGTGCGGCGTTTCTCGCCGGTCTTGCCCGCGGCTTTTCCGGTTTCGGCGCAGCACTGATCTTCATTCCGCTGGCCAGCGCCATCGTCGGGCCGCGCATCGCATCAGCGGTTCTGCTGGTGGTGGACGGCGTGTTGACGCTTGGCATGATACCGCCCGCCTTTCGCATGGCGGACCGGCGCGAGGTCTTCACCATGGCGGCAGGCGCCCTTGTCGGCGTGCCGCTCGGGACCATCCTGCTTTCCCATGGCGATCCGCTGACCCTGCGCTGGATCATTTCCACCGTGGTCGTCGTGCTTTTATTGTTTCTGTTGTCCGGCTGGCGTTATAGCGGGCGGCCGAAGACGCCTCTGACCCTGTTTACCGGGTTTCTGGCCGGGCTGTTTTCGGGTGCGGCGCAATTGGGCGGCCCGCCCGTGGTCGCCTATTGGCTTGGCGGGGCGCTCAAAGGCGCCTTCGTGCGCGCCAATGTCATTGTTTATTTCGCCATTTCGACCGTGATTTCCACGGCAAGCTATTTCCTCAGTGGTCTTTTCACCGCCGATGTCTTCGTCTTTTTCCTGCTGGCCCTGCCGTTTTACGGGGCGGGTCTTTACGCCGGCGCGCGCCTGCACGGATTTGCCAATGAGGCCGCATTCAGACGCATCTGTTACGGCCTGATCGCCATTTCCGCCGTCATCGGCCTGCCACTGTTCGATTCGCTGTTGAAATAGGCAGGCCGCACCGGCCTGCCCTTGCCGCCTTCAAGGATACATACGAACCTTCGACCACGGCGCATCCGGCGTCTCGCGGCGGAATTCGACCCGGTCATGCAGGCGGAACTTGCGGTCGTGCCAGAATTCGATGCTGACCGGGCGAATGCGAAAACCGGACCAGTGGGCCGGGCGCGGAATATCGCCGATGGCATATTTGGCGGTATATTCAGCCACCGCCTTCTCCAGCGCGAAACGGCCTTCCAGCGGCCGCGACTGCTTGGACGCCCATGCGCCAATGCGGCTTCCACGCGGACGCGACGCGTAATAGGCGTCCGCCTCGGCATCGCTGACGATCTCCACCTCGCCGCGCAGACGCACCTGCCGGCGCAGGCTTTTCCAGTGGAAACACATGGCCGCTTTTTTCTGGCCCAAAATCTCGCGGCCCTTCTGGCTTTCGAAATTCGTATAAAAAACGAAGCCGCGATCATCGACGTCTTTCAACAGCACCATGCGCACATTCGGCAGGCCGTTTTCATCGACGGTTGCGAGCGCTACCGCGTTTGGATCGTTGATCTCGGAAGCCGTCGCATCCTTCAGCCACTCGGCAAAAAGCGCGAAAGGTTCATTTTCTTCCGTGAAGTCACTGGATGTTAACCCCGTTTCCGACATATTGACTAAAATGCTCCCGAGCTGATTTGGACCCCAGAGATGATTTCTGGCGAAAGATGGTGACCGTCATAGCAAAGTCGAACAGTCGAACAAAGGGCCTCCTTTCGTCGATCGCGGAAGTTTCCGCCGTCGTGTCAATGCTCGTGGTGCTGAGCGGCTGCGTCAGCCTCGATCTGTTCGGCGGCGACAAAGTCGACCGCACGCTTTCCACAGCCTCCGTTCGCAACCAGCCGAATAACGGCCAGCAGACGGATGATGCGACCATTCGCAATGCGGTAACATCCGCCGATCTTGCCAAACTGGCCGACCAGCCGTTGCCCTGGGCCAATGCCGCAACCGGCAGCGCGGGTGTCGTCACCGCCATTCATGAAGACAAATCCAGCGGTTTCGTCTGCCGCGATTTCAGGACGACACGCCACTCCTTCGAAGGCGTAGCCGCTTACTCCGGACAGGCCTGCCTTTCGGAAACCGGCGAATGGTTGATGACCCGCTTCGAGCAGAAATAATCTGTTTACCTTGGCGCATGGAATAAAGCCGGCCACCCCGCGCCGCGCTTCGCGCGTAAAGGAGTGATTAGCAACTTATTGCAACAGTCGACGTTGATTAAACCGAGGGCGTGACCGCGAATGATCGCGGGCATCCCTTTTCGGAGGGGTTAGTTTCAGGATTGCGCCATGATGGGCAGCAGGCGCCTGAGCCAACGTAACTGGTGTTTCGGATGCGCGATCCATATTCGATCCTCGGCGTTAAGCGTGATGCCCGCCACGAGGAAATCAAGACCGCCTGGCGCACGAAGGCGAAAACCGTGCATCCCGACGCCAATCGCGACGACCCCGACGCTTCGGCGCGATTCGCCGAGATCGGCCAGGCCTATGACCTTTTGAAAGACCCCAAAAAACGCGATCTTTACGATCAGGCCCGCAAGGCGGCCGAGAAGAAGCAGCGCGGCGAAACAATCATGCAGCAGCGGGCGTCGGCCCGCGAGGCAGAGGAACGCGCCAAGGCCGCTGAGAAGCTGATGGAGGAACTGGCCCGCGCCGATGCCCGAAACCGGGCGCAGACCGGCCAGAAAACCGACGGTAAGGCCGAAACGGCCGAGGATATCGTCGAGCGGATTTTCGGCGCCGATGCGCAGAACGATCCCAAGGTGCAACAGGCGGCCGAAGCGGCGAAGGCTGCGGCCAGCGGCGCGAGAGGCGATATGCCGGGCGCCGGCGAGACCACGCAGCCCGGCGCAGGCGACGATAAATCCGCGCCTGCCTCGCTTGCCGCCAATCTTTTCAGCGCTCTCGTGCGCCGGTTCCGCACACCGCAGCCGGTTCCGGAAAAAGCGCCCGACATTACGGCCGAAGCCACCGTCACGGTCACCGACCTTTTGGAGCGCAAATGGATCACCGTTGGGCTTGCCGAGGAGCGGGAAGCCCGCTTCCAGCTTGAGCCGGGCATGACTGACGGCCATGTGGTGAGGCTCAAAGGACAGGGGCTGAAACTTCCCGGCATGGCGCGCGGCGATCTTGCCGTGACGTTGCTTGCCGCACGCGACGACGCCTTTTCCGTTCGCGGCTTCGATATTCACACGACGTTGCCGATCTCGCTCGGGGATGCGGTTCTGGGCTGCGAAACGAAAGTCCGCACCCCGCTTGGCGAGGAAAATCTCAGCATTCCCGCCTGGTCGGGTTCCGATCGCGAGCTGCGGCTCGCCGGTAAGGGCCTTGCCGATGGCAAGGGTGGATATGGCGATCTCGTCATCGAATTGCGCATCGTCCTGCTCGAAAAGCCGGATGAAAAGGTGACCGACCTGATGCGCCACATGCGCGAAGGCCTTTATTTGTGAAAGTTTTGCGAATAGCCGGGACAACGCACCCTTTGTTACGCTCCCTAACAGTTGATGATCTTTGGTAATCTTGAACAGGATTGCAGCCTATGCCATAGGCAGGATCAATCGAAAGTATCAGGGAGCATAAAATGGCTCAGGCATCCGGCCTCATGGCTGGCAAACGCGGCCTTATCATGGGCGTCGCAAATAATCGTTCAATCGCTTGGGGCATTGCAAAGGCCTGCGCCGACGCAGGCGCGGAACTCGCACTCACCTGGCAGGGTGACGCGCTGAAGAAGCGTGTCGAGCCGCTGGCGCAGGAACTTGGCGCCTTCATGGCCGGCCATTGCGACGTGACGGACCTCGGGACGATCGACGCGGTTTTTGCCGCGCTGGAAAAGCACTGGGGCAAGATCGACTTCGTCGTGCACGCCATCGCCTTTTCCGACAAGGACGAGCTGACCGGCCGTTACCTCGATACCAGCCGTGACAATTTCAACCGCACCATGGACATTTCCGTCTTTTCGCTGGCCGCTGTCGCCAAGCGCGCAGAGCCGATCATGAATGATGGCGGCTCGATCGTCACGCTGACCTATTACGGCGCAGAGAAGGTCATGCCGAACTACAACGTCATGGGTGTGGCCAAGGCCGCACTTGAGGCCAGCGTGCGTTATCTCGCCGTCGACCTCGGCAATCGCGGCATCCGCGTCAACGCCGTTTCCGCCGGTCCGATCAAGACGCTTGCCGCCTCCGGCATCGGCGACTTCCGTTATATTCTGAAGTGGAATGAATATAATGCGCCGCTGAAGCGCACGGTGTCGATCGAGGAAGTCGGCAAGTCGGCGCTTTACCTGCTGTCCGACCTTTCGACCGCCGTGACCGGCGAAATCCACCATGTCGATTCCGGTTACCACACCATCGGCATGAAGGCGGTGGATGCGCCTGACATTTCGGTGGTCAAGGACTAACCATCAGGAATGCTTGAAACAGGGGTATCGCCTTGCTCGTCTATGTGATCCGGCACGGACAAACGGACTGGAATGCGATACGCCGGCTTCAGGGCCAGAAAGACATTCCGCTCAATGATTTCGGCCGCCAGCAGGCGGTCGGCAATGGCAGGCTGCTAGCCCATTTACTCGGCGAGCAGGCCACGGATTTTGACTATGTGGCAAGCCCGCTGGGGCGCACGCGCGAAACCATGGAACTGATGCGCGGCGCGATGGGTCTCGACCCCTTTGCCTACCGCACCGATGACCGCCTGATCGAAGTTTCCTTCGGCGACTGGGAAGGCCACACCCTGCCCGATCTGAAAAAGGAATTTCCTGACCGGGTGAAGGCGCGCAAGGCCAACAAGTGGGATTTCATTCCCCCCGGCCAGGATGCCGAAAGCTATGAAATCCTCTCCTGGCGCATCGGCGCATGGCTCTCCTCCGTCGAGGTGCCAACCGTCTGCGTCTGCCACGGCGGCGTCATCCGCTCGATCTTCCGGCTGGTCTCCGGCATGGACAAGGACGAGGCTTCACGAACGCAAATCCCGCAGGACCGGATTTTGAAGGTGGAGATGGACAGGAACAGTGCGGAGTGGGTGTCGTGAGGGATCACCGGGAATAGCCCTCGGCGGCGTCTTTGAGACGCTTGTATATTCGCAGGACGGTGCCGCATATTTCTTCTCCCCGCCGGGGAGAAGATGGCCCGAAGGGTCAGATGAGGGGGTGACGTTGCCGGATTTCGGAGAGCTTGCCCCCTCATCCCGCTGCCGCGGACTTCTCCCCGGCGGGGAGAAGAAACAAGGTGCAAACGCTCATTTCACAACGGCGGTTTTAGGATGATGATACGTAAACCCGAGCCGCCTTACTCAACGACCTGAAGATCGTCGACCACGCGTTTCCCATCCACTTCCGTATAGAAAACCACGACCTTCACGCCCGCCTTCAAACCTTCGAAGTTGAACTCTTCCGGCACACGATAGGTCTTGCCGTCGTTGAGCGTAATGCTCAGCCCGTTCGCATCGATCTTGCTGATCGTGCCTTCCACATCGACGCTCTGGGCGAAGCTGTTGATCGGCATCAGGAGGTTGGCGGTGGCCAGAAGGGCGGCAATCATCATACGCATCGATCTAGCTTTCGTGGATTTGCGTGAAAACCTTACATGCATGAAGAATTGCCTTTCGAATGTGGCGGAAATCGCCCGCAACCATGACATTTTCGGCCCAATTGATGAACGGATTTGGGATCGTGTTCAAGCCGTTAGTGATTTTTACACCGCATTTCGCGGCAATATTGGAAAACTCCGTATAAACGTGGAAAACGACGGCGCTTTTACATTTCCGTCATCTCGAAAAATCTCGTCGGCCGGCACGAATCGCCGCCCACTCTCATCCCGGCGCTTGCCTGCGGGATGGGGAAGACGCCTGTTGATGTCGTGTTCGGCACTTATCCCGCCGCAGCGAAAGAAAGGCTTTTGCCTTGTCCGGATTTACACTAAGACAAATCCGCTTGTTTTAAACGGCGCTACCCGCAGGCGCCCTGTTTTCCGGTTTTGAGAACTATGTCGCATAACAGCTTCGGTCATCTTTTTCGCGTTACCACCTGGGGAGAAAGCCATGGGCCGGCACTTGGCTGCGTGGTGGATGGCTGCCCGCCCGGCCTGCGTTTTACCCTTGCCGAAGTGCAGCACTGGATGGACAAGCGCAAACCCGGCCAGAGCCGTTTCGTCACCCAGCGTCGCGAAGACGATATCGTGAAAGTTCTCTCCGGCGTGATGCTGGACGAGGACGGTGAAACGATGATCACAACAGGCACGCCGATTTCCATGCTGATCGAAAATACCGACCAGCGTTCCAAGGATTATGGCGAGATCGCCAAACGTTTCCGCCCCGGCCATGCGGATTTTACCTATGACCTGAAATACGGCATTCGCGACTATCGCGGCGGCGGACGCTCCTCGGCGCGCGAAACCGCAGCGCGGGTAGCGGCGGGCGCGATTGCGCGCAAGGTGGTGCCTGATCTCAATGTGCGCGGCGCGCTGGTGCAGATCGGCAAACACAAGATCAACCGCGACAATTGGGATTGGGACCAGGTGGACCAGAACCCGTTCTTCTGCCCCGATGCGGCCATGGTGCCTGTCTGGGAAGAGTATCTGGACGGCATCCGCAAGGCGGGCTCTTCCATCGGTGCTGTCGTCGAAGTGGTGGCGGAAGGCGTTCCCGCCGGTATCGGCGCACCGATCTATGCCAAGCTCGATCAGGATATCACCTCCAGCCTGATGTCGATCAACGCCGTCAAGGGCGTGGAGATCGGCGAAGGTTTCGCCTCTGCCGAGCTTTCCGGCGAAGAGAATGCCGACCAGATGCGCATGGGCAATGACGGCAAGCCGATTTTCCTGTCCAACCATGCCGGCGGCATTCTTGGCGGCATCGCGACCGGCGAGCCCGTGATCGCCCGCTTCGCCATCAAGCCCACCTCCTCCATTCTGACGGAGCGTCTGTCCATCGATACCGACGGCAATAATGTGGATGTGCGCACCAAGGGTCGTCACGACCCCTGCGTCGGCATCCGCGCTGTGCCTATCGGCGAGGCGATGGTGGCCTGCACCGTTGCCGACCATTATCTGAGGGACCGCGGCCAGACCGGCCGGTTGAAGTGAGGGGATATCGCCATGGCCTATGATCAGAAACGTGTTGTCGATGCCATTCGCGCTTTCGAAGCCGGTGAAATCGTTGTCGTGACCGATGATGACGACCGCGAGAACGAAGGCGATCTGATCATTTCGGCGGTTCACTGCACGCCGGAAAAAATGGCGCTGATCGTGCGCCATACCTCCGGCATCGTCTGCGCCCCCATGCCGCGCGAGGAAGCCAAGCGGCTGAACCTCAACGCCATGGTGGCGGAAAACGACAGCGCGCATACGACGGCCTTCACCGTCAGCGTCGATTTCAAGCACGGCACCACGACGGGCATTTCCGCCGACGACCGCACTTTGACGGTGCGCAACCTTGCAAACCCCAATGTTGGCGCTTCCGATTTCACACGGCCGGGCCATATCTTCCCGCTGATTTCCCGCGAGGGCGGCGTCTTGATGCGCTCCGGCCATACCGAAGCGGCGGTCGATCTCTGCCGGCTCGCCGGCCTGCCGCCCATCGGCGTCATCAGCGAGCTGGTGAATGATGATGGCAGCGTAATGCGCGGCCCGCAGGTTCTGGATTTCGCCGACAGGCACGGCATGAAACATGTGTCGGTCGCCGATCTCATCGCCTATCGCCAGCGCAAGGAAACGCTGGTGGAGATGGAATCCTCCTTCACCATCGAAACACCCTTCGGGCCGGCCAAGGCGCAGACCTATTCCCTGCCCTGGGATCCGATGCAGCATATGGCGGTGATTTTCGGCGACATCAGGGACGGCGTCGACATTCCCGTCCGTCTTCACCCGGAAAACGTCGCAGACGACGTGTTCGGCGACCGCCAGCCAGTGCGGCATTATATGCAGAAGATCGCCGAGGAAGGCCGCGGCGTCATCGTCTATCTGCGCGAAGGCTCCGTCGGTGTCGGCCAGGTGGCCGGGCGGCGCAAGGCGCGTGACCCGGACGAAGCACATGCCCAGGCCCGGTCGCGCGAGAATGAATGGCTGGAAATTGGCCTCGGCGCGCAGATTCTGAAAGACCTCGGCATCAGCTCCATCAAGCTGCTGACCACCCGTGAACGCCATTATGTCGGGCTTGAAGGCTTCGGCATCCAGATTTCGGCGACGGATATCTGCTGATTTTTGGGGTTTGCCTTGGTTTTCCAGGGCAATTGTGACGCGAGTGGGTGCATCCTCGCCTTCTCCCCGCCGGGGAGAAGGTCGCGGCAGCGGGTTGAGGGGGCCACGTTGTCGATATACGGAGAGCTTGCCCCCTCATCCGACCCTTCGGGCCACCTTCTCCCCGGCGGCGAGAAGAAATAGGCGGCAACGCCGTGCTACCTCAGAGGCGAAAACGGCGTCGCGCGGGGATGTCAGCCTCACAGTGTCGCGAGCGAAAAACCTCAGTTTTCCTCCCGCCAGCCGTCCAGATAATTCACACTCTCGACCCCCGTAAACCGGGCAAGCCGCGCCAGTTCCGCGTCGAGCTTCTCCAGCCGACCGGCCGAGGCGCGCACGCGCGGTTCCAGCCAGAGACGACGAACATCCAGCGTACCACGCTTGCGATCCGCCTTCATGTCGATGCGACCGATCACGCGGTCGCCCTCCAGAAGCGGGAAGACATAATAGCCATATTGCCGCTTCGGCTCCGGCACGAAGACCTCGATGCGGTAATAGAAGCCGAACAGCCGCTCCGTGCGGTTGCGGTCACGCAACAGCGGATCGAAGGGGCTGAGGACGCGGACGCGGGATGAGGGTTCCGGCACGTCGGTCAGGTCGGCGGTGAAATCGGCAAAGGCGTAGGACGGGCGGGCAGTGTCGCCGCCGCTTGCAAGAAGCGAGACCTCGCAGAGTTCGTCGCGGTGGCTTTTGACCCAATCCCTCGCCTCCTGTGGGTTGACGAGATCAAAAAAAGCGGCGATTTCGCCGTGGGTGGCGAAACCCAGCCGCTTCAGCGCCTGCCGGCAGGCCCAGTCGACGAATTCCGCATGCTCCACTTCGCTTTCGTGATGCTCGCCGGGAATGACCCGTTCGGCCAGATCATAGACCTTCTGGAAATTCACGCGGCCGGCAATCGCGAGCTTGCCGGTGTGCCAGAGATATTCGAGCGCGGTCTTGGACGGATGCCAGTTCCACCAGCCCCCGGACTGGTGCCCCTCTTCCTTCAGCTCCCGCGCCAGAACCGGACCTGTCGCGGCAATGCGCTCCAGCGTTTCACCGAAAGCGGCATCGAAGCCCTCGCCATGCCATTTGCGCCAGCGCTCCTGAATGATCGGTTCACGACGGCGGAAGCGGTGCTTCCAATAGGGATAAAATTCCGTCGGCACGATGGAAGCGTCATGCGTCCAGTGCTCGAAAAGCGCGCGGTCCTTTTCCAGCAGCGTGGTCAGATGGTCGCGCCGGTAGGTCTGGTTGCGGGAGAAGATAATCTGGTGATGGGCGCGCTCTACCGTGCCGATGCTGTCCACCTGCACAAAACCGAGTTCGGTTATGAGTTGCAGCAGGTCGCTCTTGGAAAGCGCCTTGCCGGGCGGCGAGGAAAGCCCCTGCCGCGCCAGAAAAATTCGTCTTGCCGCTTCGTTTGAAACCTTGATCACCATGGCGCAGAAGGTATGACGGCTTTTTCAGGATTGCAATGTTCTTTTTTTGTTCCTTGTTTCACTTCTGTTGATGACAGGGTATAGAACCGGAAAACGAGCGCGAGGATGTAAGCTTGGAAATCCGTTTCGACGCCGCCGGGGTCGCTTTCGAGGGCCGGCAGGCTCTGCAGCCCCTGTCTCTGACATTGACGGAACGGCGCATCGGCGTGATCGGCCTCAACGGCTCGGGAAAGACCACCTTTGCGCGGCTGATCAACGGGCTGAACAAGCCGAGCGAGGGCAAGGTCAATGTCAACGGTCTCGACACCGTGACGGATGCCAAGGCGGTCTTGCAGACAGTTGGTTTCATCTTCCAGAATCCGCAGAACCAGATCATCCTGCCGATCGTGCGCGACGATGTCGCCTTCGGGCTGAAACGGCTCGGTCTCGGCAAGGCGGAAACCGACGCCAAGGTCAAAGCCATTCTTGCCCGGCTAGGCATTTCCCATCTTGAAGAGAGACGCGCGCATGAGCTTTCCGGCGGGGAGCTGCAGCTTGCGGCGCTGGCCGCGCTTCTGGTTACCGAACCGGACATCCTTATTCTCGACGAGCCGACCAACCAGCTTGATCTCAAAAACCGGGCTGTCGTGGAAAAGACCATGGCGACGCTGTCGCAGTCACTCATCGTCATCACCCATGATCTGCCGCTGCTTGAAGGCTTCGACCGTGTGCTGGTTTTCCACGGCGGCGCGCTGATTGCGGACGCAGCGCCAGAAGAGGCAGTGTCGCAATATCTCGCGGCGGTGGCGCGATGAAATCGCTGCACGTTGAAGGCACGGGCTGGCTCTACCGCGTCTCGCCGCGCCTCAAGCTCCTGACGCTCATGGTCTTCAGCATCGCGCTGTTCCTTACCCGCGATCTGTTGTTGCTGGGATGCGCCGTGACTTTGGCGGCCGTCATCTTGCGCGAGACGCGGTTGCCCTTGCGAGAGATCGGCCTGCGGCTGCGGCCGGTGATGCTGACCATTTTCCTCGTCGCAGCCTTCAGCTACCTGCTGCTTCCGGCCCATGATGCGAGTGTCAACCTTTTGCGGCTGACAGCGCTGGCGCTGCTCGCCACCGCCGTCACCATCACCGTCAGCATTTCGCAGTTCATGGACGAGATCACGCTTGCCGCCGCACCTCTGGAACGGCTCGGGCTGGTCAAGGCT
This sequence comes from Agrobacterium burrii, assembly GCF_017313405.1. NCBI lineage: Bacteria > Pseudomonadati > Pseudomonadota > Alphaproteobacteria > Hyphomicrobiales > Rhizobiaceae > Agrobacterium > Agrobacterium burrii. The sequence goes on along the minus strand of NZ_JAFLNA010000016.1, from coordinate 13,431 downwards.
GCCGATATCGGGCTTGCGGTCGGGCTCGTCGTGCGGTTCGTGCCTGAGATCGTCAACCGGTATCATGCGGTGCGCGATGCCCACCGCGCGCGCGGCCTGCCCGTGCGCATGGCCACCATCATCGTGCCACTCGTCATTATGACGTTGAAGGATGCCGACGCCATTGCCGACGCCATTGACGCGCGCGGTTTCAGAGGCCAAAGCTTGGCACCAGATAACCATCCGGAGTTTTGAGTGCCATGACGACCCGCGACCTTGTGCTGATTTCGCTGTTTTCCGCTATCATCATCGCACTCGGGCTTTTGCCGCCGATCACGCTCGGTTTCATCCCCGTGCCGATCACCGCGCAGTCGCTCGGCGTCATGCTGGCCGGCGTCGTGCTGGGTGCGAAGCGCGGCATGCTCGCGGTGCTGCTGACGATCCTGATTGCCGCCATCGGCCTGCCGGTCCTCTCGGGCGGACGCGGTGGTCTTTCGATTTTCACCACGCCGACGACGGGCTTCCTGATCGGCTGGATCGCAGCTGTCTTCGTCACCGGCACGCTCTCGGAAAAACTCGTCAATCGCAGCCAATCCGCTCTGGCGCAGGGCGTTGGTTTCTTCGTCGCCAGCCTCATCGGCGGCGTGGTCGTGCTTTATGCTTTCGGCATCACCTATCTGGCGCTGGTTGTCGGGCTCGGTTTCGAAAAGGCCTTTATGGGTTCGCTCGCCTTCATTCCCGGCGATGCGCTGAAGGCCGTGCTTGCCGCACTGGCCGGCCGTGCCGTGATGGCGGGTTATCCGCTTCTGCCGCAGCGCGCCTGAACAGACTTTCTTCAGGAGGAAAAGCATGGCGACGCGTTTATACGAACACCCGATCTTCCTCGAGCATATCACGCCCGAAGGTCACCCGGAGCGGCCGGACCGCCTGCGGTCGCTGAACATCGCGCTCGAACATCCGAATTTCGAGCGGCTGGAACGGAAAGAAGCGCCGCAGGCCAATGAGGATGCGGTGCTGCTGGCGCATCCGGAAGAGCATCTGCTTGCCGTCATGCGCCAGATCCCGCAAGAGGATGGCGAGATCAACCGTATCGAGGCCGACACTTACGTCTCGCCGAAAAGCCTGCAGGCGGCGCTGACCGGCATCGGTGCGGCAATGGCTGCGGTGGACGACGTGTTTACCGGTGCTGCCGATAATGTCTTCGTCGCTGCCCGCCCGCCGGGCCACCATGCGGAAACCGCCAAGGCCATGGGTTTCTGTCTTTTCAACAATGTGGCAATCGCCGCCCGCCATGCTCAGAGAAAACATGGAGCGGAGCGCATCGCCATCATCGACTGGGACGTGCATCACGGCAACGGCACGCAGGACATCTTCTGGAACGATACTTCCGTGCTGTTCTGTTCCACCCACCAGATGCCGCTTTACCCGTGGAGCGGCGACAAGAACGAAACCGGCGTCAAGAACAACGTCGTCAACGCCCCGCTTTCGCCCAATACCGGCAGCGACCATTTTCGTGAGGCCTTCAAATCCCGCGTGCTGCCGGCAATTGCCGATTTTTCGCCTGATCTCATCCTCATCTCCGCCGGGTTCGACGCGCATCACCGCGATCCGCTGGCACAGATCAATCTGGTCGGCGAAGATTTCGACTGGGCGACGGGCCGGCTTCTGGAAATGGCCGACAAATACGCATCGAACCGGGTCGTCAGCCTGCTTGAAGGTGGTTATGATCTGGAAGGGCTGGCGGAATCGGCAGCCATGCATATTTTGAGAATGATGAAGGGTTGAACATGACGGAAAATGCCAACACAGCCGATGTCAGCGGTTATTCCTTCGAAAAGGCCGTCGCCGAGCTGGAAAGCATTGTCGCACGCCTGGAACGCGGAGACGTTGCGCTGGACGAATCAATTGCCATCTATGAGCGCGGCGAAGCCCTGAAGAAGCACTGCGAGACGCTGTTGAACGCCGCCGAAAAGCGAATCGAAAAAATCCGTCTCGACCGGGCCGGAAAACCGCAGGGCGTGGAGCCGCTCGACGGGGAATGATTGCGTTTAGCGGGAGCGTTTGGACGTGATTCGATAGAGTAGTCACCTCCCGCTTCAAACACTCGACGTCATCCTCGGGCTTGTCCCGAGGATCCACAACGCATTGATTTTTCGAACGTGTTTAGATCCTCGGGACAAGCCCGAGGATGACGGAGGAGAGGTTTGAAACCCTCTGTCAGCAGTGACCGCATGGAGTTGGCCTTCTCACAATTCCGTGTTTCAACGGTTCGATAACACTGCGTTCGATATCGCCGTGCTCCCCCTCACCCTCGGTTATGCTAAACTCCACGCAGACGATACGAGGAGCTTGCAATGTCCTTCTTTCCCGGCAACGATCCCGATGCGGGTGATGCCTTTGCCTGCGACGCCATCGAAAACCTCATCATCCCGCGTACCAGCGACATCGGCGGTTTTGCCGTGCGGCGGGCGCTGCCGACGCGGCAGCGGCGGCTTGTGGGGCCGTTCATCTTTTTCGACCGTATGGGACCGGCGATCCTGAAGGCGGGTGAGGCGCTCGACGTCAAACCGCATCCGCATATCGGGCTTTCCACCGTTACCTATCTGTTCGACGGCGAAATCAAGCACCGAGACAGTCTCGGCACCGAACTCGTCATTCGCCCCGGCGATATCAACCTGATGACGGCCGGGCGTGGTATCGTGCATTCGGAACGCACGCCGGAAAATCTGCGTGGCCATCCGCTTTCCATGTCCGGCCTGCAGACCTGGCTGGCGCTGCCCGACAACATGGAAGAAATCGCCCCCGCCTTTGCCCACACGGCGAAAGAAGACATGCCGCTGATCGACCTCAAGGGCGCGACCGGCCGGGTGGTGATCGGCGAATTCGAAGGCCTCACCTCCCCCGTTTCGGCCTTTACCGATACGCTTTATGTCGATCTTTCGCTGGAGCCGGGGGTAAAATTCCCCTTCTCCGCTGATCATGAGGAGCGGGCGATCTATATTCTGTCCGGTTCGCTGGATGTGGCGGGCGATATCTTTGCCGCCGACCAGCTGCTCGTCTTCCGGCCCGGCGATGACATCACGCTGCAGGCCGGCAGCAATGGCTGTCACATCATGATCTTCGGCGGGGCGGCACTTAATCAACGCCGCTACATCTGGTGGAACTTCGTTTCGTCATCAAAAGAACGCATAGAACAGGCCAAACAGGAGTGGAGAACCGGACGCTTCGACATCGTTCCCGGCGACGAAGAAGAGTTTGTCCCTTTGCCGGAAGGTTGAAATTCTATAGAAGTGTACGACATGCATGGCTGCACCGTCGGCTTTCGACATGAAAGACGCTCTGGCACGCCCTGCTGACGACAAGAAAAGGCCGAACGATTGACCGGAATGCCACAGACACCATTGCTCGACCGGGTGAATTTTCCCTCCGATCTCAAGGAGATCGATGATCGCGACCTGCCGGAACTGGCACGGGAACTGCGCGACGAGATGATCGACGCGGTGTCGAAAACCGGTGGCCATCTGGGTGCCGGCCTCGGTGTGGTGGAACTGACGATTGCCATTCACAAGGTGTTCAACACGCCGGAAGACCGGCTGATCTTCGATGTCGGCCACCAATGTTATCCGCACAAGATCCTGACTGGTCGGCGCGACCGTATCCGCACGCTGCGCCAGGAAGACGGGCTTTCCGGCTTCACAAGACGGGCCGAAAGCGAATATGACGATTTTGGCGCCGGCCATTCCTCCACCTCCATTTCCGCCGGCCTCGGCATGGCGGTTGCGGCGGGTCTTGACGGCAGCGACCGCAAGGTCATTTCCGTCATCGGCGACGGTTCCATGTCGGCGGGTATGGCGTTTGAGGCGCTGAACAATGCCGGTGCGCTCGACGCGCGGCTGATCGTCATCCTCAACGACAACGACATGTCGATTGCGCCGCCGACGGGCGCTATGAGCGCCTATCTGGCACGGCTGGCCTCCGGCCGCACCTATATGGGCTTTCGCGATTTCGGCAAGAAACTCACGGCCTATCTCGGCAAGACCATCGACCGCGCCATTACCCGCGCAGTCACCCATGCGCGCGGCTATGTGACCGGCGGCACGCTGTTCGAGGAGCTTGGCTTCTACCACATCGGCCCGATCGACGGTCATTCCTTCGATCACCTTTTGCCGGTGCTGCGCAATGTGCGCGACAACCAGAAAGGCCCTGTTCTCATTCATGTGGTGACGCAGAAGGGCAAGGGTTATGCGCCGGCGGAGGCCGCTGCGGACAAATATCACGGCGTCAACAAGTTCGACGTCATCACCGGCGCGCAGGCGAAAGCCAAGCCGAATGCGCCGAGCTATACCAGCGTCTTCGCCGAAGCCCTGATCCAGGAAGCGACGCTCGACGACAAGATCATTGGCGTCACCGCCGCCATGCCGAACGGTACAGGCCTCGACAAGATGGCCGAGCTTTTCCCGTCCCGCACCTTCGATGTCGGCATTGCCGAGCAGCATGCCGTCACCTTTGCGGCGGGGCTTGCGGCTGACGGGTACAAGCCGTTCTGCGCGCTTTATTCCACCTTCCTGCAACGCGGTTACGACCAGCTGGTGCATGATGTGGCGATCCAGAGCCTGCCCGTGCGTTTCCCGATCGACCGCGCCGGTTTTGTCGGCGCGGACGGGCCGACCCATGCCGGCTCCTTCGACACCACCTTCCTTGCTACCCTGCCCGGCATGGTGGTGATGGCGGCAGCTGACGAGGCGGAGCTGAAACATATGGTGCGCACGGCGGCGGCCTATGATGAAGGCCCGATTTCCTTCCGCTACCCGCGCGGTGAAGGCGTGGGCGTCGAGATGCCCGCGCGTGGTGAGATTCTTGCAATCGGCAAAGGCCGCATCATCAAGGAAGGCACCAAAGTTGCGCTCCTCTCCTTCGGTACGCGTCTTGCGGAATGCCTGGCGGCGGCCGAAGACCTTGAAGCGGCCGGACTTTCCACCACGGTTGCCGACGCACGCTTCGCCAAGCCGCTCGATCTCGATCTCATCCGCCAGCTGGCCAGCCATCACGAGGTTCTGGTGACGATCGAGGAAGGCTCTGTTGGCGGTTTTGGCGCGCATGTGCTGCATTTCATGGCAAGCGCCGGCCTGCTCGACCATGGCCCGAAGGTCCGGACGCTGACGCTGCCCGACCAGTGGGTGGAGCAGGCCAAGCCCGAGACCATGTATGCCAATGCCGGCCTCGACCGTGCCGGCATCGTTTCCACCGTGTTCAATGCGCTCGGCCAGCGTCAGGCCGGCGTCGGTTTCGCCGGCTGACAAGATTGCCGGGACAGGAGGCGGGACTATCCCGCCTCTGTCTCAGGATGCAGCGCCATCGAGAAAACCGACGACATTGTCGATCCGCCCCTCGGCATCACGGCTGACGACGTCTGTGCCACCAGCGACATCGTCTCCGTCAGGTGAAATGAGACGCCATGAGAACCGGGTGAAGTTGCCGTGTCCGTCAGGGGTGCCGGCAAGAGCGAAGCGATATCCCGGAAATTTCTGCCGCGCCGCCTCGATCATCGCGGCAATCCCCTGCTGTCCTTCGCCTTGCATCAGCGGGTCGACGTAGCGTGTGTTTTCTGCCCACGCCTGACCGACGAGATGCCTGCGGCGTTCATTGTCTTCTTCGTTCCAGGCTGCGAGATAGGTCCGGGCGATTGCGAGATGTTGCGTCATGATTGCGCTCCTTCTGGTTGACGGCCCAAACATGCCGGGGGTCGATAGGCGAAACAATTACCTGCGAGGTAATCGCATTGCCGATATGTTCTGCTAGGCTGCGGGGCATGACACATCATCGAGAACACGTCGGCCAGGTGCTGAAGGAATGGCGTGCCCGCCGCAGGCTGAGCCAGCTCGATCTGGCGATGGAGGCGGAAATATCCGCACGCCATCTGAGCTTCGTTGAAAGCGGGCGATCATCCCCCAGCCGCGAGATGCTTGCGAAACTGGCGGAGCAGCTTTCCATGCCCGCCCGCGCCGCCAACCGGCTGATGCTGGCGGCGGGTTATGCGCCCGTCCATTCTGAACGCTCGCTGGATGCGCCCGACATGGCGGCGGCCCGACAGGCCGTCGAAACAGTGGTGCAGGGCCACATGCCCTTTCCCGCCCTTGCCGTCGACCGGCACTGGAACGTCGTTCTCGCCAATGAGGCGATCACATCGCTTCTGGTCGGTGTGTCCGGGGAACTGCTGCATGCGCCGCTCAATGCACTGCGGCTGAGCCTGCATCCTGATGGATTAAGCTCCCGCATCGCCAACCTCGCCGAATGGCGGCATCATCTGCTGGAGCGTCTGCGCCGTCAGGTCGAGGAAACGGGAGACGAGGTGCTTTGCCGGTTGCATGCGGAGCTTTCCGCCTATCCCGCGCCGAAGGCCTCGCCCCATGCTGCCGAGGCCGATCCGCTGGCCATACCATTGCAACTGCGCGATCCGGCATCGGGCGCCGTTCTGAGTTTCATTTCCACCACCACGGTTTTCGGAACCGCAACCGATGTCACGCTGTCCGAACTGGTGCTGGAATGTTTCTACCCCGCCGATGCGGCAACCCGCGCCGCCCTGATGACAGGCACAAAGGAGTAAGCCCCGTGCACACCACCTATCTCATCGGCTTCCAGGTCCGTGACGGCCAGCGCGAGCGCTTTTTGGAATTGCTGAATGCACTTCTCGACGCCATGCGGCATGAAAGGACGTTCGTGAACGCCACCCTGCATCGGGACGGTGAAAACGACAACCGCTTCCTGCTGCACGAGACCTGGAGCGACCATCAGGACGTGCTCGATGTCCAGATACGTCGCCCGTATCGTCAGGCATGGCACGATGCCCTGCCCGACCTTCTGGAGGCCCCACGGGATATCTCCGTCTGGCACCCCATGCGGGCGGATCACGCCACATAGGCGGGACAGCGGAAAATATAGCAGCATTGGATCAAAGCCGAATGGCCGTTTCCTCTTTTGCCGTCTTGATGACGACCATCGTGAAGAAGCGCGCGACATTGTGCTGGTCATCGAACAACCTGTCGCAGAGGGCGTCGAATTCCTCCATGTCACGCAGGCGCAGCATCAGCACGACATCGCTTGCGCCTGTCACGGCATAGGCATGTGACACGGCCTCTTCGGCACTGGCAATATCCAGAAAGCGGCGCATATGCTGCTCGCCATGCAGTTTCAGCTCCACCGTCACCAAAGCCTTGATCACGCGCCCGGCCTTTGCGGGATTGAGGATCGCGACGATACGGTCGATCACCCCCGATTTGCGCAGCCGCTGCAGGCGGCGCAGGCAGCTGGAAGGGGATAGCCCCACCTCGTCGGCCATATCCACATTGGTGCGCGACGCATCGCCCTGCAAAAGGTTCAGAAGTTTCCGGTCGATCCGATCCATGCTGGAAGCATATCTCTCGCGGATAAATTTGCAATAAAATTGCACAAACATGCAACCTTTGACCGCAAATGCGAACGGGTTCGGCCTAGTGGAGGAGGACAACCTTCGAGGAGCCTCACATGCCCATTTTCGTCACCATCTGGCAGAAAACCCGGGAAACGCTTGATATCTACTGGGTGCTGGTGCGGATCACCGTTCCGATCGCCATCCTGACCGAGCTATTGTCGAGGATGGGTGCGATCGAGGCGGTGGCGCCGGCCTTTGCGCCGGTGATGAACCTCGTCGGGCTGCCGCCGGAACTCGGTCTGGCATGGCTGACGGCAATGCTGGTCGGCATATGGGGTGCGGTGCCGCTTATCTTCACGCTTGTTCCCGCGTCTTCGCTTGATGTCGCCGATATCACGGTCTTTTCGGCGCTCATCCTCTTCGCGCATGGCCTGCCAATCGAGCAGAAAATCATCGAAAAGGCAGGACCGGGCATGCTCGTCACCACGGCGCTGCGCATCGGCGGTGGATTGCTCTATGCCTTTCTCCTGCACCAGCTTCTGGACGTGACCGGGTGGCTATCGACCCCGGTGAATCCCGCCTGGATTGCCATGGGCGCCACGCCTGAATGGGGAGACTATTTTCTGGGCCTCGGTGAAACCATGATCTGGATGCTTGTCATCCTCCTCGTGCTGTCCCTCGGACTGGAAATTCTCAGACTGACTGGCCTTCTGGCACTGATGATGAAAGCGCTGTCACCCCTGCTGCGGCTTGCCGGCATTCGCGGCGAGGCCGAACATCTCACCGCCATCGGATTATTCCTCGGTATTTCTTATGGCGCGGGTTTTCTCATCCGCGAAGCGCAATCAGGGGCAATCTCGCCGCGTCAGGTCTTCCTGTCCTGCGTGTTCATGGGTTTTGCCCATAGCGTGATCGAAGACACCCTTGTGGTGATGGCGCTGGGGGCCGATATTTACGGCGTCCTGGTCGGACGGCTGGTTTTTGCCATCGCGGCAACCGCAGCTATTGCCGCCTTGCTGCACCGCCTGTCCGATGAGGTGTTTTTCCAGCGGATATTCAGGCCACAGAGTACGTAGGCGGATCGGCGCACGCCGTCGATCTCATCTGAAAAGCTGATGCAAAAAGGGGCCTCACGGCCCCTTCCTTGGGTTCAATCCAAAAGAACCGACTCAGAATTCCGTCCAGTCCTGATCCTTCGCGGCCGGGGCTTCCGCAGCGCCGCCAAAGGCGCGGGCGAGGCTCTGGCCGAGGGCGCGTGCCGGTGATTTGACTGGCCGTGCGGTGGCGGACGCCGATTTCACGGGCGCTGCTCTTTTCATCGCTGCCTGCGGTGCAGGCTGGAAAGCGGGCCTGGAGGAAGACTGGCGCGGGGCGGCATAACCGCCGGCGCTGGCGACCGCACCGTGAGCGCCGCCTACCCGGAACTGCCCAAGCAGGCTGTTCAAGGCTTCCGCTTCACGGGCGAGCGAATGGCTGGCGGCGGTCTGCTGCTCCACCATGGCGGCATTCTGCTGCGTGCCCTGATCCATGGTGTTTACGGCCGTGTTGATTTCCTGAAGGCCGGTCGCCTGTTCGCGTGACGCGACGACGATGGCGCTGACATGGGCGTTGATCTCTTCGACTTCCGAAACGATGAGTTCCAGCGCCTTGCCCGTCTCATCAACGAGATTGACACCGTTCTCCACCTGACGGCTGGAAGCGCTGATCAGCGTCTTGATTTCCTTGGCGGCATTGGCGGAACGCTGGGCGAGTTCGCGGACTTCCTGCGCGACGACCGCAAAACCCTTGCCGGCATCACCGGCGCGGGCAGCTTCCACGCCGGCATTCAGCGCCAGCAGGTTGGTCTGGAAGGCAATATCGTCGATGACGCCGATAATGTTGCCGATTTCGCCCGAGGACTTCTCGATTTCGCGCATGGCGGAAACCGCATTGCGCACGACAACACCTGATTTTTCCGCACCGGCGCGGGCGCGCTGAACCAGATTGCCGGCATCTTCCGCACCGCGCGCACTGTCACGCACGGTGGTGGTGACTTCTTCCAATGCTGCGGCGGTTTCTTCGATGGAGGCAGCCTGCTGTTCGGTGCGGCGCGACAGATCGTCGGCGGCCGACAGCATTTCCGAAGCGCCTGCATTGATCGCGGCGGCGTTCTCACCAACGGTGCGCAGGGCCTGCTGCAGCTTTTCAACTGCGCTGTTGAAATCGATACGGATGGGATCGATGTAGGAAGCGAAAGGTGTTTCGATGCGGTAGGCGAGATCGCCTTCGGCCAGAGCCGCAAGACCCTTGCCCAGCTCGTCGCGCGCAAGCGTGTTGGCGGCTTCGTCCTGCGCCTTCTCTTCTTCGTTCCGGCGGCGCTCGGTCTCGGTTGCGGAGCGCATGCGCTCGGTTTCACCGGCAAGGCGGGACTTTTCCAGTCCGGCCTGCTTGAAGACGAGAACGGCCTTCGCCATCTTGCCGACTTCGTCACCGCGATCAACGGCTGGAACTTCGGTAGTCATGTCACCATCTGCAAGCCTGCTCATTGCCGCCGTCATGCCGACGATCGGCGTGACGATCGAGCGCGACAGCGCCCAGATGAGGGCAACGGCCAGAAGACCGGCGACGGCACCGCCACCCAGAAGCGCATATTTGAGGTTCAGCGCTGCCGCCTGCTGTTCAGCCGCATAGGCGGTCGACAGGCCGTTCAGCTGTTCCTTGATCTTGGCGGCGGCGGCGCGGAAACCGTCGAGCTGGCCCTTGGCCTGATTGCGGCCAATCTCGATGATGTCGGAAATCGGCGCTTCCGTGGTCTTGCGGGCAGCGATCTGCGGTTCCGCCAGTTCCTTGAAGAACACGGTGGCGGATTTCTGCATGTCATCGATGGATTGCAGGATATCCGGCTGGCCGGCGGCGAGCGCGCGGGCTTCGTCAAGCTTCTTCAACATGATGTCGCGCTGGGCGAAAACATCGTTGTATGTGCTGTCGCTGCGAAACAACAGGAAGCCGCGCTGGTTAACGGCCTGTTCCAGCATGGCGGCCGTCGCACCATCCACTGCCTGGATGATGTCCTTGGTCCGGTTGTTTTCGATCGTGACACGCTCGCTCCCCAGCGTCTGCCAGAATACGACCGCAGAGGCGAGCAGGCACACGCTCATCAAGGCACAGAAGGTGACAATGAGCTTTATGTTAATGGGGAGATTTTTCAGCGACATCGCAAACTCTCTCGGCGACCCGATGCCTCGGAGCAAGCGTCTGCGCTGCAACGGTCGCAATTCTGTGAATGGGAGGAGATGCCGTCATGGCAGGTTCCGGTGGCCGCACGGGCCTTGGGCACAAAGTGCAATACAAGCCTTTATATTGGATTAATCGAACATTCTGACTTTGCGGTGCAACACAACCTTGACCGACGACAGCGGCATTCCGGGCCATTTCAGCGATAAATCGCTTGCATCGGCGGGGTTTGGCGGTCATTGAACGGAACCATGTCCAAAACACCTGAAAATGAACGGCTTGACCAGCTTCTCGTGTCGCTCGGCCACTTCGCCAGCCGCTCGCGTGCGCGCGACGCGGTTTCGCGCGGCACCGTGAGCGTGAACGGCAAAATCGTCACCAAACCGAGCCAGACCGTCGCTGCAAACGTCAAGATCGCTATTACCGATCCGGCGCAGGCTTACGTCTCTCGCGCCGCCCTCAAACTCACGGCCGCGCTCGATCATTTCAATCTCGATCCCAAGGGCCTTGAGTGTCTCGATGTCGGCGCATCCACCGGCGGTTTCACCGAGGTGCTGCTGCACCGTGGCGCGAAACATGTCGTCGCCATCGATGTCGGCCACGGGCAGATCCATCCAAGGATCGAGAACGATCCGCGCGTCACCAGTCTCGAAGGGCTGAATGCGCGGTTCCTCACCACTGAAGATATCGATGACCGGGCAATCGGCTTCATCGTTTCCGACGTGTCGTTCATTTCCATCAAGCTGGCGCTTGCCCCGGCACTTGAGCTTGCGGAACCGGGTGCTCTGGCGATCCTGCTGGTGAAGCCGCAATTCGAAGCGGGCCGCGATGCGATCAGCAAGGCCGGGCTGTTGAAGGAGCCGGAAACGGCGCCTGCGGTTGCCGCCGAACTGGAACGCTGGCTCGTCGAAGACATGGGCTGGAAGAGCCTCGGGCTCATTCCCTCGCCGATTGCCGGCGGCGATGGCAATGTTGAATTTCTTCTCGGAGGCGAAAAGCCATGAGCACCCAGACCGTCAGCATCAAGAGCCTCGGTGCGCAGGGCGATGGCATCGCGCACTGTCCCGACGGCCCGGTCTATGTGCCCTTCGCCCTGCCCGGCGAGACGGTGGCCATCGCCAAAGTGAAGGACCACGGCACGGTCATGTCGATTGCGGAAGCCTCTGCGGACCGCCGCGAACCCGTCTGCCGGCACTTCGGCCTTGAAGGCGTCAACGGCACCTGCGGTGGCTGTTCGCTCCAGCATCTGGCCGACCAGCCCTACCATGTTTTCAAGCGGGAACTGGTGGTTTCAGCGCTGAAATCCAAGGGTCTGACACCGCCCGTGGATGATCTCGTCATCTGTCGCCCCGGCGAGCGCCGCCGCGCGGTGTTTGCCGCCCGCAGGACGGAAAAGGGCCTGCTGCTGGGCTTCAGCCAGGCGAGCAGCCATCACATCGTCGCCATCGAGGAATGTCCCGTCACATCGCCGGGCATCGTCTCGCGCCTCGATGCCATCCGCGCCATCGGGCTTTCGATGGCGGCGAATGCCGAGCCGTTCCGCATGACCGTTCTCGAAACGCTCTCGGGTCTCGATATTTCCGTCGAGGGCATCAAGTCGGTCAACGACAAGCAGCGGCGGACGCTGACGGAAACGGTGCTGGCCATGCGCGGCATCGCCCGCGTCTCGCTGTCGGGTGAAATCCTGATCGAGCCGCAAAAACCGATCATCGAATTCGGCGGCGTTCCGGTCTCACCGCCCGCCGGCGGTTTCACGCAGGCGACGAAACAGGCCGAAGACGCCATGGCGGAACTGGTGCTTGCCCATATCGGCAAATCCAAACGCATTGCCGATCTCTTCTGCGGTTCCGGTACATTTGCGCTGAGACTCGCCCGCATCGGCAAGGTGCATGCGGTGGAAGCCGAAGACAAGGCACTGAAGGCATTGGATTTTGCTGCCCGCAATACGCAGGGCCTGAAACCGGTCAGCGTCGAAAAACGCGATCTATTCCGCCGGCCGTTGATGACCAGCGAATTGAAGAATTACGACGCTGTCGTGTTCGATCCGCCGCGTGCCGGGGCGGAAGTCCAGTGCAAGGAGCTGGCGCGCAGCACGGTAAAGAAAATCGTCGCTGTCAGCTGCAATCCGCTGACGCTGGCCCGCGATCTCGCGCTTCTGGTTGAGGGCGGCTATCGCGTCACCCGCGTCACACCGGTCGACCAGTTCCTGTGGTCGCCGCATGTGGAAGCGGTGGCGGTGCTGGAGAAATAATCACCAGGCGGTATCAACCGTACCGTTGCCGACCACGCCGGAGCAACGGCAGGAACCGCCGACGCGGCCCTGCTCGATCGGGCAGATATAAGGGCGGCGGCGATTGGCGCTTTCCGGCGGGGTGATGACGCAGACGAAACGCGCGCGGCGCTGGTGACTGCGGCTGTTGCCGGAATTGAAGTTCGGGCTATCGTCGTCGTTGGACTGCGCCAGAATGATGTTGCTGCTCGAAACCGGCAATGGCGTGATCGCTGCTGCCTCTGCAATAGTTGCGGCGGAGAGAAAGACGGACAGGGCGAAAACGAGGTGACGCATGCGGGTGCCTTCGGATGGAGAGTTTGCGCGATCCGTTTTTGCCGGACCGGTTTGATGGACGATATATAATCCGTATTCAAAAGCACAGAGGCTTCCAAACTCCACGATGCCGCTCGTTTCTTCTCCCCGCCGGGGAGAAGGTGGCCCGAAGGGTCGGATGAGGGGGTGACGTTGCCGGATTTCGGAGAGCTTGCCCCCTTGTAACTTGCCTTCGCCGCGCTGTGCTATTGTTCCAGCTGCGGTGGCGGATGGAAGACCGGGACCC